>DHOP01000014.1:819-39518 GCA_002407775.1 Prevotella sp. UBA5387 | reverse complement strand
TGTCTAAAAATAGGGAGTAGCATACTTTGAAATTGAAGGTTTTTAGGTTTCAATGACTTTTATTATTCACTGAATTTATGCAGACTAATAATTGATAGCACAAACATTTTTTACGCAAACTAATATTCTAGACATTTCTTTCAGGAGAAATACACAACAAGATAGATGCTATCTGGGACACGTTGTGGGCAATAAGAATAACCAATATCATTACCAACACCGAACCATTCAATGAGTTTGATTGGCAAAAGGTATATGGAAGTAACATCGCTTTCATAGGAAACTATGTAAGTGTAATTCATCGGGTCATAACGATCGCATAGACAAAAGTTATAATTATTCGTGCTAGGGTGAAGAATAAATGAGGTGATTTACTCGTGTTAATTGATCATGTCAGGGACATTTATTTGTTTTGAAATATTCGTAACATTAGGCAGTATATAATTTTATGTAATTTTTACAATTAAAATGTTGCACGTATGGAAAATAAAACCTATATTTGCAAATGAACAAATATAACATTAGAATATTATGGCAAACGTAAACGAATTGTATAAGAGTGCTGCAACTGGCGCACTCGTCCAGGTTGTAGAAGCAGGTGAAGGTACACTTGCAGGTGACTTAGAGTTGGTAAAGGAGAATACTACGGACGCAGCTACAGAGAAGCACGTTCCTGTTGTGCAGGAGATTGAAGGCGGCTATCTCGTTATGGTTGGTTCTGTGGAGCACCCCATGACCGAGGCTCATTATATAGAGTGGATTGAGTTGGTAACCGAGAAAGAGGTTTTGCGTCGCTATCTCACTCCGAGTGACAAGCCAATGGCTGAGTTCAAGACCGATGAGAAGGCACTCTATGCTCGTGAGCACTGCAATGTTCACGGTATTTGGAAGTCATAACAATATAGCATATCGATAAAGCGTAAGCTTATTAAGGTATGATTTAGAATCCGCTCTAGCTATGAAGGTTAGAGCGGATTTTTGTGTTTTATGGTGTAGTAATGTTTTCCATTTGACCATGAAAGTTGTTTATTCCTTACATGGTCCATTCTTCTTACAATTCCATTAGATATATTTTGACACGCGATTGATATCCTTTGGCACTGCGAAAGGATATCTATCGCGTTGCGATTAGGCATTAAACGCAGTGCCAAAGGATACCAATCGCACTGCCATTAGGCATCTATCGCGGTGCCATTGGGCATCTATCGCAAAGACACCCGAAATCGTTCTTTTTTTGAGGGTGAATGATGCATTTATCACCCTTTTCTTGGTGCCAATACATCATGGAAAGCTCTTGTTTTGATACCTAATTATGATGATTTTGGGGTGGGGACCTTCCGAAATCTTCGTCTTTCTGCCCTGTTTACATGTACTTTTGTACAACTAAATCGTTCATATTATTGCATAAATGAAAAGAAAAGTTGCATTATTATTGATAGTATCACTTAGTAATTTTGTACAAGCACAAGAGACGAATGATACTATAAAAAGTAGTTGTCTTGACTTCGGAGCGTCCTACATTGGGGATGCGGTTTACAACTTCAGTGGAGGAATGAAAAGTGGGGGTACATACATGGGTATGGCCAACATCACTATGGACTTTGACACTGAACAAGCTGGTATTTGGAAGGGTGGAGAACTATTTCTGAGAGTGGCAAATACACATGGGGGCAAAGCTTCCGAAACGATCATCGGCGATTACCAAGTGGCTTCCAACATCGAAGCAGGTAATCAGACTTACGTGCAAGAGTTCTGGTACAAACAAAATTTTGGCAAAGCCTCGTTCGTGGTTGGGTTGCAGGACTTATGCGTCGAATTCCTATCGAGCGAGACGGCATGTCTGTTTATCAATAGTTCCAGTGGAGTACATTCGACAATAGCCACAAACATGTCCGTTCCTATTTTTCCATTAACCTCTTTCGGTGGCCAATTACATTACAATTTCACAAACGGACTCACCTTGAAACTGGCATTGTTTGATGGCATTCCTGATGAATTTCCGAATAACAAATATAATCTGAATTGGAAACTATCAAAGAATGAAGGGTACATTTTCTTCTCAGAATTAAGCTACAATAATTACTCCGAGAATACACGTGGGTGCTATAAACTCGGCACGTACTACCATAATGGTCATTCAATGACGTCGAGGGATGAGTCTGATAGGGAAATAAAGGGATATCGGCCAGCCAACTATGGTCTTTATCTTGTTGCCGACCAACGCATTTATAGAAATCAATCAGATCAAGAACTATCACTTTTCACCCAACTAAGTGTAAGTCCCAAAAGCATCAATGAAAATTGGTTATATGTAGGTGCCGGACTAAACTATAAAGGTTTATTTTCAAAATCATCTGATGATGTTTTGGGTTTTGCCTGCGAACATTCGGGCATGAATAACGAAATAGGAAGTGAAACGACATTTGAGCTTACCTATAGGTTCATGTTTGGTGGAAACGTCTTTATTCAGCCTGACATTCAATACATCGTCAATCCGGCAGGTACTGACTCTAAATTAAAAAACAGTGTTGTAGGGTTATTGCGTTTTGGCGTTAATTTAATGTGAGATCGGCGAGGTCGGAATAAAGTTGAATTTTATCTTTAACTTTTATTTCTTTTGTCCTCAGCACGTTTTCCTGCGAATCTAAATTCTGAGCATTAGTACCAGCGAAGCACAGCACGAAAAGGACTACAAGCAATAACTGTTTTCTGACGTATAACTTTTGAGTAATCATTTCTTTATTGATTTATTGGGTGAATTGAAATGGCAGAATTGATGATGCAAATATATTTCAAAACAAATCCCCCCCCTTAGGGGTAATATTGAATTTTTAATTAAATTTTTTCTCGTTGAAAAGATATTCAAATGATTTTAAAATATTTTTTCTTATATTTGTATCATTCGAAAAAAAATCAGAACAAAAAACTACTATCTCGAACTTACCACGTTTGTTGTTGATCTCTATCAAAACAATGACGGTACTGCGTGGCTTATCAGGCAGTTAGATGTTTTCCCATTTTCAGATTTATTTATGGTGGAAAAGTTGATTCCACGAACGGACATAGCTGTTATTTCATCTTTAAGATAAACCTTATCATCATCCAATGTATACATCAGAACATATAGCCATTGTAGCAATTAATGCTCTTTGTATAGGCATTTTGACTGTCATGACGTTTGTCTTGCTTATTGCGGTTCGTGGCAAGAAGGCAAGCGGTTATGCCGCCTTAATAATCATGCTTACAAATGTCCCTGTATATCTATATAATAGTACACGCTCAATCGGTTTATTTAGTGTAGCCCAATATTTTTTCCCTTTGGCAACAATTTTTAATGTAATGTTGATGCCTTTACTATTTTTACACGCAAAAAAAACATTAAATTACAATTTCCCCTCTCCTGCAAATATTTGGCTTCATTTTATACCTGCTGTATTTAGCGGCATATTAACCATTGGCTATTTTTACTTCTTTCTATCTGCAGAAGGTAGAAGAAATTTTATGATCAATGAAATAAATGGCTCGGATCATTGGACTATGATGATCAACAGCCTGATGGTCATAGTTCAGGGATTTGTTTACTTCTTTCTTATTTTTCGGCTTTTCAAACAAACAAGAACAAGAATCCAAAACAAATATTCTGAAATAGAATTATGTCATATCCAATGGCTGTTTAAATTTAATATAATGCTGTTCTCAGTTTTTATTATTTTCGCAATTGCTTATTCTATTAATCCGCGAACCGACGTTTGGCTTCTTCCTATTTTGAGTACAATAGCTATGGTATATCTTGTTTACAACAGCATTAAAAATCCTATACCCGAAGTCCAATTTGAGAATGACCTGATAAAGCCTGAAATGGAAATCAGTAATAAAGCTGTTCCCGACATGATTCAAATGAATGATTATGTAAAAAAAATTATAAGCTTTTTAAATGAGAGCCAATTTTATACCAACCCTGATCTAACGTTGAATGGTCTGTCCCGGGCTACCAGCATCTCTGAGAAAAACATTTCAAAATCAATAAATACCATTCTGAACAAAAATTTCTTTGAACTTATCAACCGCTTAAGAATTGAAAAGGCAAAGACAAAACTCACATCAGAATATTTGTCTCACAACACTATTGAAAGCATTGCTAAAGAATGTGGGTTTCATTCACGATCGGCTTTTTACTCAGCTTTTAAGAAGTTTGAGGGAACAACTCCTACCGCTATCATTAAGCAAAAAAATGTCCTGAAACCGTGTATTAAGACAAAAGAACACCTTACTTTTTAAGATATAAAAACGTTTTTATGTATATTTGCTTCAAAGATAATTTTTATTCTTGAGCAAGGCATCATTTTCTATTTTGCATAAAATATTATTCGTTTTTTGATAGTGAGTTTTTTTAAAGTTAAGCATAATCTTTCATTCAGAAGCTATTACTGCGAAATCAAGACCAAGCTGAAGGATATGTTGTAACCATTCGGTCGACAAAAGATTGCGGAATGAACAAACCTGCTAGTATAAACGATTTAGCGGAAAGCGGGTCCAGGAATCAGCGGTTGAACAAACATCAGTAAAAAATCAAAATTTATCTTCCATTCACAGGTCTTACTCTAATCAGAGATACATTCTTAAAGCCTTTCCTCTTTTGCTTCATTCGTAGTGTCTGGAATCATTTCTACATTCCTGGTCTTTTCATTGGAAAAACGATTAGAAAAAAATATAAACCCTTTTTTGTGGGTGGCCAATAATTCCTAAGTATTTGTCAAACTAATTTTGTGTCATAAAATCGTAAAAATTTAAAGTTATGAAACGTGTATTATTGTTATCATTCATTCTATCATTTGTTTTTGCAAATGCGAATGCGCAGTCATGGCTCAAAAACATTGGAAACAGAATAAAAGACAAAGTAGTTGAAAAGGTTGAACAACGAATAGAAGATAAAGCCGATGAAGCTACGGACAAAGCCTTGGATAAAACCGAAGATGTCGTAAAAAAGACAGGACAGAAAAGTACCAAATCAAAGAAAAGTGAATCCGAGCAAACAGGAAATGAAGAATCGGAACAAACAACAGAGACACTGGTTGGAAAAAGATCCACAAAGGTCAACACCTCCTATGCAAAGTATGACTTTGTTCCAGGCAATGAAGTGATTTTTGAAGATGACCTGAAAGGTGAGCAAAAAGGCGAGTTTCCAAGTAAATGGGATTTGGTCGAGGGTAATGCCGAAATTGCGCAAATTAACGGAGAAAATGCGCTAGCGTTGGTGGGTTACACTTACATTACCCCTCTGTTCAAAGAGAAATCGTACAGACTTCCAGATGCATTTACGCTCGAGTTCGACGTGTTTATTGACAACAACGTAGAAGAGGAAACTGCATTGGAATTTCTCAACAGCAGTGATGAGGACATTGCCGATGCACATTTTTGGACAGACAATACCCGTTTTATAGTTAATTGGAACAAAAATACTAATGAAAAAAATAGTGAAGATACATTTGATAACAGCAAAGGTTGGCATCATTATGCTCTATCGTTCAACAAAAGAGCTATGAAGATATATATGGATTCCAAGCGTGTTGCAAATGTTCCTAACATGGAGGAAAAACCTGCAAAGGTAAAATTCTTTGCACGAGGGGACGCCAATCTTCATATCAAAAACATTCGTATAGCTAAAGGTGCTGTTCCTTTGTATGACAAATTTTTGACTGACGGGAAAATCATTACCTACGGAATCACGTTCGATGTAAACAAAGCCACTATCAAACCTGAGTCAATGGGGACGATAAACGAGATTCTCTCCATTATGAAGAATCATCCAGAACTAAAGTTTTCTGTTGAAGGTCATACCGACAATACAGGCAATGCCACTTCCAACCAAACACTTTCTGAAGCACGTGCTAAAGCCGTTCGTGACCAATTAGTACAATTGGGCATCGATGGCAGCCGTCTATCCTTCAAAGGACATGGAATGAACAAACCGATTGATAAGAATGATACATCCGAAGGCAGAGCTAAAAACCGGAGAGTGGAATTCGTAAAAATGTAAATTAAGATTAAGCAAACAGATGTTTTAGTTGGTATTCCAACAAGGACTTGTTGCAGATGAAACGGTTTCTGCTACAAATTTTTGTTTTCCTATTCTTTATAAAAGAGGAAAAAGGATCGGAAAAATGGAGTGCCCCGTTGAAGATTTAGGGAAAATAACACGCGAATTTTTATCTCTAACCGAAGATGTTATGGTTACTGCTGGTACATTCTCCAATTGTTTCAAGATAAAAGAAACCTTTGAGCAAGATACGCATATCATTAATTATTTCTTCCTTAGCATCCCCTCAATATGGTACTATAATAAAAGAATCCACTGGATGGGTGGATGTTGATAACGAGCCGCGTGTTTATTTCCCATTAATGTGGAGTCAAAAAGCAAAACCTTTTAGGAGATGAAAACTAATATTCTTAAAATCTGTACTTTGGCAATTTTCCTTGTTATTCAATTCAATGTTTTCGGGGAAAATTGCCAGAATACGATTGTAAAACATGAAGCTGCTGGACCGGTTGAAGCTAAGAAAAAGATAACCGAGTTAGTCGGAGAAATCGAAATTACAGAAGTTACCAAATCTGGTACCCCCACCATCTCTAAACCTGATACGGAGAAATCCTTTTCGGAAAGTTTTGCGACGTCACCGCTGAACATCACTATTTTAGATGAACGAATTAAACAAATAAACAAAAGCAAAGAGGTACTAGCAAGAGCTTTATCTGAAACGGATAAATTTGAGATAGCAATCGGTAAAACGCCGATAGATGTCAATGGTATGCCAGGCATGGTTAAAAGTGAAGCTACTTCTGATGTGTATGGAAAATGTGAGGACAAATGGGTATTAACCCGTTCCGAAAGAATAAAAGGGACCAGCAATGGTCAGGATATTCTAATAACCATTTCACTTGAAAGAGGTGTTGAAACCGACAATTTGACCATCAGTTCATTATCTCCACGTTATTGTCTGACAATACACGGTAGTAATGTACGACTGTTATTCGGGAAATACAAAACCACCGGAAAAATCAGCGGACAGAAAAGAGATTATCCTTGCGACGAATTAAAAGATTTCGAAGAAGAATACAATTCAAAATCAGAACTGCCGGCAGGAGGAATGACCTCAACCATTGGGGTTAATGGTACTGAAGCAAATGAAGTTATCATACCTTTATCCATTCCAAACAGTAAGGTATTGGAAGAATATCTTCTTAACCCTGTAGGCTCTTATACTATCAATGTCTCTGGTAAATACATCAAAAAAGATTACAAGGAAATAGAGATAACCATTCATGCTAAATTGACACTGATGCCTAAAGAATAAAATAAATTCTGCTATGAGAAATTTGATTTATACATGTGTTTTGATGTCATTATTGCTTAATACACAGGCTATAATGGCACAAGTTTATGAGCAGTCCTATCTGTTGGGTAAGATGCCGGAAACTCCTTCAAAAATCACTGGTGTTACTGAAGAAGAAAAAGAAGCTTATGCAGCAAAAATAGATTCTTTGAAAAGCTATTTTGAAACATTAGCGAAAGAGTTCAAGCATCCGAGTACTACACTGGAAAAATCTAGGCAGCAGGATATGTTTGATTGGCAGGAGATTTTTCGGGAATTGGATGAATTGCATACGAATGTGTCCATCAATGACCCGGTAATCTTACAAATCCGGGAACAACGCACCGCTCTGTTTGAGGAAGAGCTGGATAAGAGAAGGGCTGTAAGCCGAGAAATGGACAAAGTACAAGAAAAAAGTGGTACGTTGGAACAAATGAATGCTGAAATAAACCGATTAGACAGGAAGGAATATGATATTCAGTGTATTTACGCACAAAAAAATGCTGAATTAATGACAAAGGAAATTCAGTATGTAAAAAAACTCATCGAGAACTTTGCACAGAAGACCAAAAAAGCTGACACTCTTTTACTAGCTGATTTTCCAAAGGGAACATTTTATCCCAGCTTGGCTATTGTTAATGCGCTTTTTGTACTTGGATATTATGGAGGTTATTCGGGAGTATTCGTTCCTCCATTTAAGACAAGATGGGAATAAAAATAAAATAACAAACAGATGAAGAAAATAAAAAACACCCTTATTGTTATAGCTTTGTCAATGATTTCTGTAAATGTATTTTCGCAAAGCGCTGCCGAGAAATACTTATCAAAATTGCCGGCTATCCCTGAAAATATTTGTGGAGCAAGTGATGAAACTCAAACAAACTGGGGAAGCAAAATGTATGCGTTGAAAACTGAAATAACGATCCTGCTCGTAGATGAAAAGGAGGCAAAAGAGAAAGCCCAAGCCAATGCAAAACCACGTAATGACTTAGCTACAAAAGCGGATAAAGTTCTAAAAATGATAGAAGAGAACCAAGTCGATGAAAAAGAACTTAATGCAGCAGCTGCAGAAATGAAAGATCCTGCTATTAGCGAAAGAGCCATTGAGATTAATGAAAGGATTGAATCTATTCAAAAAGAAGTAAATGCTATTATTGATAAAATTGCAACGTCATATATTGAAGAGACCGGACCAATAGAAGTAAAATATGCTGAGATTTTAGATCCCCTCTATGATCAGCAAAAAGCAGCCATAAATTCAGGGAAAAATACAAAACTCATTACGGATAAAATAAATGTGGTAAAACAGGAGAAATGCCAAGAAATGTCGATGGCCCGTAAGAATCATTTGAAATACTATTATAGCCAGCTTCCAAGATTGATAGAATTAGGCATGGAGTCTGATAAATTATCTGATGAGAATATGAGAATTATTTATCCGGGATATAATTTTAAAACAGAGTATGAGTCTTCACTTGGCTTTGTCTTGGGCTATTTAGAGGAACTATCAGCTGTGTTTGATGATGTGCCATTGTTAAATACTGACCGGAAAAATCTTTAACGAAAAAATGGATCATAATTCTTATGAAAAAACATCTTATTCTTTTTCTTACAATCTTATGCCAAACAATAGCTTTTGGGCAGGAATATTCGAATAAACCCGTAACCATTGATGAACGGACTTTTTTGCCCTACATGAAAGGCAAAGTAGTTAACCGGATTGCAAAAAATGATGTGAATTGTCAAAAGATATTCAATATCCTGCAGTCTTCGGAAATAATCAGTAAGCCTCAGGGATATAAGGTGGATGCATATAGTGATGGAAAAAATAGCTCCCTTGAGGTCAGTTTAAGCCCTTATTGGTTAGATAATCAAACCATTTTTTCTGATTTGGGAAGCAACATGAAAATTTACCTTAATGATATAAAAGCGACATGGAATTCACTAATTAAATACACTGATATTTATTTGGCTCCTGTTAAAGTGGGCGATTTCATGGGTTATCCGATTTATAAGTTGATAGACGACGAAAAGGTAATGATTTATAAAGGTACCGCACCACTCTTTTTGCCTGTTTCGAGAGAAGAATATCTGACGGCACTAATAAAATCGGAAGTAGAAAAACAAAAAGAATATGGCACGGCTAAATCTTCTGGAGAAATCTCTGACGAAGTGGGGAAAGCCTATCAGGAACTCCTGAAGGTTGATAAAGAAGCAGCCGCTGAGTATAAAAAAGAGATGGAGAGTTTCAAAAAGGATTTGAATGAAAGTGAAAGTAATAAACCGGAAGATCTAGTAAGTTCTCTTAAAAAAGAATTAGCTAATCTTTCGCCTACACAAAGAAAGCAACAGGCATATTATGATTATTATGCAATAGGAAAAGATGGCAATTTATCAGGACTTGTTGATGAGGGAGAAGAGGCTACATCGTTGGTAAAACCAAATTACAATGCCTTCTCAAAGAATTCAAGGGATATCTATCTAATATCACTGACCTGGACTTTAATTGATACATCTGAACATGAAAATCACAAGCCCCGTTTGTATCAGCCTAAAAACAGTTTAGGTTGGGCCCTCACAGACTATAAAATGTATGAGCTTTACAATAATGAGATGCTTTGGAAAGAAATTATTAAGTTAGTAAGATAATAGTGTGGTTACCTTGTTATATGCAGATAATCGAAGTCTGCAAAGCCACTCTCGTCTATGTCATTATAACAATATATGCCTACTCTGTCGCCACGATAGTTGCCCCATTGCAACTGATAAGAAGTAGGCAAAGCTATAAAGTCTTGACCATCTGTACTATAAGCGTAGCTTGATAGTCCGTCAATTCCCCAAGTAGAGCGAAGCCATATCTCTTGGGCAGTTGTGACGATTCCTTCCTCTGTCTCTCCCTGACTGAGATATTCCAGTTTAGTTGTACCATTGGCTCTGCTTACTCCAAACCCTGAGTAAGCCTTTGAAAAATGGCAAAGACCACAGTGCATGCCGTCGGTCATGCCTGCTAGATTAATACGTGTTGTCACTTCATTATGCTTGGACTTCCATGAACGAGCTGTGAGTATATTGCCTACAAACAATAAATTACCAGCTTGCAGTGGACGGAAAGCATGAAGACGAAGCCATCCCGGATGACTTTTCAATGAAATCTTTTCTTGACGTGGTTGATAATTCCATTCCAATGACTTATTTATTCGATTACTAGAATCAAAATCCTCCAATACATCATAGTTTGGAGATGAGGTTTTTGCTGGCATAAGTCCGCCGTATGCCATGACGCCTACCGAGTCTTCGGCCACAACACCTGGGATTGGCCATCCATCCAACCAACTGACTGGAAGTAGGCTCACAGCCCTGCCAAACCAGCTGCCCGATCCATGATGTGTGAGGAAATACCAATTACCATTGGGACCTTCTATGATGCCACCTTGATTGGGTTCATTGTCGCCTGGTATATTACGGGTGAGTCTACGTGGCTCGGAATAGGGCCCTTGTATATTCCTTGCACGCCTTGCCATAACATAGCGACCAGTCTCCGCATGGTGTTCGCTATAGATGAGGTAATGCCACCCATCGTCATATAGAAGCTTGTTCGCTTCTCGACCATAACCTTCATGCAAGAGTTGTGCAGATGAACGATCAATGGCCATCGCATCTGGAGACATTCGGAAAAGGTAAGTCTTGTAATTGTCTTTAAAACAGGTTCCGACAAAATAGGGAGTGCCCGATTCGTCCCAGTCTAAGGTGCAATCATCCCATCCAGCTTCTTTGAGTAGCGGATGCAGCGGAGACCACTCTCCCTCTGGCTTTGAGGCAGTGGTGATGAAATAACCCTCGTCAGGGGTGCCGAAGACAAGATAGAATTTCCCTTTGTGATAACGCAATGTACCAGCCCAAATACCTCGCGCATAGCGATCCATGCTGTCCCAGTTAAGATGAGGTGAAATCTGAGTGAGGTCATTGACCGCATGTCCACAAATTTCCCAATCGACAAGGTTGGTTGAATGTAAAATAGCCATTCCAGGAGAGAACTGGAAAGTGGATGAGATGGCATAATAGTCCTTGCCAACACGTATACAATCGATGTCACTGAAGTCTGCTGGCAATATGGGATTTGTGTAGCTGCCTTCCCTATATATCTGCCATTCCCATACACCTTTGACCCCTGATGTGATTTTCAAGCGCAGATAACGATACTTCTGGCCTATTTCGTCTACATGTGGAGATTGGATTCGGATATCGTCATGTCCACCGCAAAGTGTCCATTTGCGGCCATCCACCGATCCTTCCAAACGGTATGCATTGCCAGCTGTAGGCCGAACAAATGCTATCTCGCTGCGTCCTATGAATTCTTTACGCCCTAAGTCAGCTACAAGCCAACATGAAGAGTCCTCGTCTAGTGCCATCCATCGGGAGCCATTGGCATGGTCTGAGGCGAATTGAGGTGAGAAATATTCTACACGATGCAAAGTTGGGTCGGAAATGGGCTTCACATATTGGCTATCGGCCACGCTTGATGCTGTTATCCGTTTGATAGGTATTTCTGTTCCATAGGGGTAAGGCGAAAGTGCTCCCACGCCATCAAGAGATACTTTAACGGGACGAATAGTACCATCAGAATTGAATTCAAGTCGGTTAACATACGTTTGTCTATTCGTGCCTCCACGTCCGAATTCCAGAAACGCAATGTAATAGTCTTCTCCTACATTAAATACGCAACCATGACCAGGACCGGAAACACCTGTTTCAGCCCTGGTTGTAGTTACAAGATCATTAGCAGGAAACTCGTAAGGGCCAAGCGGAGATACATGACTCATCATGTAATAATACTTGTACTTTTCGTTTCCTCCTATTGTGTAAAGATAATAATATATATTATTGCGTTTGAAAAATATGGGTCCTTCGGAATAAGCTTTTTGAGGAGTTGACAATACAACTTCTGATGCAGTATCTATTGTCACCATGTCAGATAACAGTTTGGCAGCATGCCGCCTCTGCCAAAAGACATAAGCTTGTCCATCGTCGTCAACAAAAACTTCAGCATCAATGCCCGTCCTATCACCGCGTTTAAGTAATGTTGAAGCTGCTGAGTAAGGACGTTCAAAATGATCTTCTCCCTCGGATAAACGGAATGGACCGGCAGGGTTCATGGCTTCGGCTGCATACATGTAGCCATTGATGGTAGGGTAGAGGTAATACCGTCCGTTGGCGGGCACCGGCTTGCTTGGTGCCCAATATTTCTCATTAGCTGCTGAAGGAAAACCTATGCCATTAAACTGCCAGTGAACAAAGTCGGGTGAAGTCCATACCACAGGAGGTCCAGAGGTTTCAAGTCCTCTACCGTAACCATCTGTTGTGGCATGACAATAAAACGTGCCATCAATGTAACTAATACTTGCATCAGCAATCATATCAGGAACCAAGGCATGCCCAAAAGGATTGTTTGAAAGATGTAAATTTGTAGCTTGACCCATACTGAAAATTCCCATCAGAGCAAGGGCCATTGTTATCTGCTTAATTTTTCTAGTATTCATGCTAAGGTAATAAACTTATATGTTTTTCTAAAAATACAGCATCTTTTATCTTGCAGCGCTTATTTTTCAATATTTAACATTTAAACAAATGAGATGCAACATATTTGTACAAAGAACACGTTAGGTGGTAGAGATGTGGTTAGCTCTTATTTTTTCATTACGACTTTGGCTTTACCTTCTGATCTGATGATAAAAGCTCCATGTTCTGGAGGATTAGCAAGTCTGATCCCTCCTAAAGAGTAGTATTCGGTGTTAGTTTGCCCTTGTGCTACCTCATGAACTTCAATTCCAGTCGAAGTATCTGCAATCATTAGAAGCTTCACTTGTTTAGCACGAAACTCCTGTGTCTCATTGCCTTGAAGTAGGTCACACTGGAACCCTACATTGACATCTGCATCTTTCTCAAGCGTAAAATACATGCCATTGAAACTGCCATCAGTCGTGCAATTGGCCAAACTATAAAAGGCAAGCGTGCTGTCCTCTATTGCAGTGGTAGAAACGAGCTGCTCAGAGGCGAACATGTATCCTTTAACAGGCATCCATGTGTTGTCATAGGCGGCACCAAAATAATAACGTCCCTTTTTCAAACTTATCTTATGGTAAATGCGTGCATCCGACAAACTACCGATAGTGTTTTTACTTCGGTCATTCCAAAGTCCCATGGAGAGTGAATACTGACCAGTAAAGTGATCCAAACCTGCCTTTGTACCGGAATTATCGGATTGTGGGATATTGAAGTTGTCGACGGTCCAATATTTTGGAGAAGCAAATCGTTTGGTAGGGTCAGTACCGTCAACGGGCGTAAAATTGGAAGACTCTACCAACTGGTCGTTTGTAATCTCTGAGGCACCTATAATGTCTCCATTACCTCCAGCATTCCTTACATCTTTGTTGAACCGTTCGCAGGATAGTTTGAGCAATTCGTAAGCGTTATAGATATCAATGCTAGAAGACTGTGAGTTTACATGCAATGCTTCTGCAATCAATGCCTTCATGTAATTGACAGTCGATTGTGAATAATAGCCTGTATTATCGTTTATCTTTGCTCCCGCAACCATCAATTGAGCCTTAGAAATCAGACATTCTAAATCAGTAAAGGCAATATCGTTGTATTTCAATAGTTTTACACTTTTCACACGCATCTCTTGTGTTGCCGATCCTGAGTTCAAGTCAGCTTGAAAACCTAGATATACATCCTGATCTTGTGCCAAACTAAAGTAAACGCCATAAGCATCATTGCCGTCGGCAACCTTTGTAATAGGATAAAACGCAATAGACTTTTCCTCAAGGCTTGATGTCTCTGGCAATTCGCCAGAGACAAAAATATATCCTTTTGATAAGTTGTAATGTGTATCAAAGGCTCCTCCAAAATAATATTGACCCTTTGTAAGATGTACTTTGCGGTAGATACGTGCATCAGCTAGATTGCCTTCGAGCGAATTCTGACGGTCATTCCATAAACCTAGCATTAAACAGTTGAAACCTGGAAATCTATCTATTCCATTCTTTGTTCCATCCGAGTTATTTTGAGCTATCTTAAAGTTATCGACAACCCAATTTTTCGGTGTAGAGAATCGAGTCGTAGAATTGTCTATCCTAGAGAAATTACTTGTCTCCAGCAAAAAATCTTGAGTAATATCAGTTGTGCCTTGTGTATCAGCTAGTCCACCTTTATTCACAAAGCTATTCAGATTATGGTAGGCGGATGTGAGTTTTAGAATTTCATCCTTAATCACTGTCTCGCCTGCTGTTTCCGATATGGACTTTGCCTCTGCAACTCTGATTTTTAGAAGGCTTACCTGCTGTAGGCTTAACTTCCCAGTGTTATAGTTTGCT
Source organism: Prevotella sp. UBA5387 (assembly GCA_002407775.1). Lineage (GTDB taxonomy): Bacteria > Bacteroidota > Bacteroidia > Bacteroidales > Bacteroidaceae > Prevotella. Next base: position 24,775 of record DHOP01000014.1, on the reverse strand, counting down.
ACGCTGTCAAGCATATTGGTTTTCTCATCAAGAACGTTGATGAGCTGTTGAAGCTGGTTCCATGCCGTAAGGCTTTCTCCTAATGTGATTTGGAAAACGGGAGCAATGTCATTGGGATGACTTGCAGGAATATCAATCATAAGGGCGTCGTTGTCTTGACGGAAATTGACTTTTCCATAACCGAGCAATTCAACAGAGTTCACTTGACCACTATAGTATGGAGAAGTCACAGCAAAAGACTTTAATGGATACTCACCTGCTGATGGCCATGCCATGATAGTGGCAAAGACAGTGTCATTACGCTGGACATAACGAATGTCCTGATTAGAATAGTTGTTGTTCTCGTTGAACCCTTGAGCGGTCATTGGATTGACTGCCTCAGCTAACGGACCTTCTCCAAAGGTCTTCCATGGACGGGTCGAATAAATGCTATTCTTGTTGATATTCATCCAAGCACCGATACCTTTGACAATGGCCTCTTCTTTATCGTCAATCGTGCCATTTGCCTTGACAGGAACACTCAATAAAAGGTTTCCATTCTTTGAAACAATGTCAACGAGCATGCGTATAACCTGAGCTGCTGATTTATAACCATTGTTATTATAGACACTTTGATTGTAATGCCAGTCGCCAATGCAGGTGCAGGTTTGCCAATGGCGTTTTTGTGGACGGTCGGGTATGCCGCGCTCTACGTCCCAAAGCAACGCATTCTTCTGATTATCATCCAGAATTTTTCCCATGACAACAACCTGTTGTTCTCCATTGTGCTGCTTGGCGCTATGATTATAATAATCCGAGAGAATATTAAGACCAATGCTATCAGTCACACCCCAAAACGGTAATACTGTATCATCAAAATAAAGCATTTTAGGATTATAGTCATTAATCAGTTGGAGCACGCGATTTTGAAATTTCATCATATATTTATCTGATGGAACGGAAGCGCCATTTCCCCATCCCCATTGGCTATGTATCGTTCCAGAGTTATCCCATCCAGTGCTGTGGGCATGACGCTGAGCATAGAGTTCTTGAGGGTCATAACCTTTCCACCATTTTTCAGTACCATCATTATTTGGCAAATAACCATCGTCTTTGGTTAGATTACCATCATAAGGTTGAGAGGGTTCAAGCCAAGTCCAAGCATGACTAGCATGGATGCTTACACCAAAAGGAAGCCCATACTTGTTGCATGCGTCACTCCATCCTTTCACAATATCCTTCTTAGGACCCATGTTGACGGAATTCCACTCTTGATAAGGTGAGTTCCATAAATCGAAGTTGTCGTGATGGTTTCCCAAAGTCATGAAATATTGTGCACCTGCATCTTTATAGAGTTTGACTAGGCTATCGGGTGTCCACTTTTCTGCTTTCCATACATTGATAAGGTCCTTCAAACCAAATACGGTAGGAGAGCCAAAATGAGAAGTCTGCCATGACCATTGCTGAGTATTGGGATAATACATAAAGCGCGCATACCAGTCTCCGTCTTCGGCTTCACATTGAGGACCCCAATGGGCCCAAATGCCGAACTTTGCATCTTCATACCATTCGGGACATGTCCATGAACTTACGCTTTCCCAAGTAGGAGAATAAGCCCCTTTTTCTATTGGAAAGTCGGTTTGCTGTGCAAATGATGGTAATGAAAGAATCATCAGACAGCTAAGGATATAACCTTTTTTCATTTTTAAAATTAATTTAGTAAATAATAGATGGTGTGTTGAATATTCAAACAAGTTTGTATCACCGATGATATTTGTTAATTTCAAGGTTGATCAATTTTTTTGTCAGAATTAGGTAATATTGATTTCAGCTGACAACTTTAGTGCAAACTTGTCTAAGACTATTCAGATAGTAGGTTTACAATTGGTCCCCAAGGACAAAAAAGTCCTCGGGGATCAAAAGCTTAGATATATGCTAGTATATAATGCCAGCTTTCATCAGATCAACTTGGATAATATATAATTGAAATGATTATATTGATATTCAATCGTAAAGATAAAATATCCTATCCATGTATTGCCACTTCTCGTCAGCGGATGCATCGGGTTCACAATCCTGATACAGTTCCGTAAACTTCTCCCATTCAGCTTGTCGAGGTAGCGAAGCTAATTCTTTCATTGCCTTGTCTAGGTCAAGATCCAAAGGAGTATCGATAATCATGAATAGCTTATTATCCAAGATATAGATTTCCATTTCTAGGATTCCTACTTGTCGGATTCCTTGACGAATTTCTGGCCAGGCATGCAATGGGTCATGAGCTTCAATATATTTCTCAATAAGTTCTGGATCTTTCTTTAGAGCCATCACCTTGCAGTATCGCTTTATTGGCTCCTTATGCAGTCTCTGTTCGTATCCATTAATCTTCATGCTGAATAGTCTAGTTATAACCTTCGTTTTGAATCAGGTTCTTATTGATGTTCATGTCATTCTGTGGGATAGGCCAATAGCGATTGTTCTTTGACCATGTACGATTTTCAAACTGATAGTACATTTCCTTATCCACTGGAGATGCAGAACTTCCACTGCCCCGATAATTAGATGCTGCTGGATCATTGGAGAGCTTGACACCTGTGAAAGTATGGTTCAACTCTTGTTCGGCTGTTCCCCAGCGCAAAACATCGAAATAGCGCAATCCTTCCAAAGCTAACTCAGCACGACGTTCTTTTCTGACTGCTTGACGAAGTAAATCTTGAGTGGCAACATCCTCCTTCTTGATAGCAGGTAACATGACGCGACTACGAATTTGATTGATTGTGCGGTCTAATATTTCCTGAGTGACAGACGATGGACTTGATTCGTTGAGCGCTTCCAAGTAGCTTAAAAGTACTTCGGCATAGCGCATGATAGGAGTGTAAGTGTAAGTTGAGCCAAGGTTATTGGTGACCGATGGGTCCGCGCCTTTCTTAGGACAATAGCCATTAAAAAGAGTGAACTTGTTGTAGCTGTCAGCTGTATTGGCACCTGCAAAGCAATTATAGGTAACCCCTGCAAACTTGGTACCTGGGTAAGTTCCCAATGGTGGCAAGAATACTGTAGCATAGAGACGTGGGTCTCTGTTGGCATATGGATCATTCTCATTATAAACGGAAGAAGTCTCAATACTTTTGCCGTCAGTACAGAAATAAGCTTTGACTAACTCGTTATATGGAGCGAACTGATGCCAACCACCAAGTGCTTCCGGATAAAGATATTGATAACGAGAATTCGTAAACTTATCCTTGATTCCCATAATGCTGAAAATCATTTCCGAGCTGTTTTCGCCGCCTATCTGGAAAAGTTTCTCATAACTGTTGGCACCATTTGAATTGTCTATCGAATAGATCCCTAAGTCCATGACCTGCTTGAACGCAGTAGCAGCATCTTGATAATCATTGCGAGCAAGATAAACACGACCTAACATAGTGAGAGCCGCTCCCTTAGTGATGCGTCCAAAATCTGAACCAGAATACTTCTCCGGCAACACCTCGATGGCCGTTTTCAAGTCTGATTCCACCTGTGAATAGACATCTGCCTGTGAAGTTTGTTTGATAGTATTGGCTTCATCCACATTCAGCGTTGTCAGTGGCATAGGAACATCCTTGAAATAAAAGGCAAGATTATAAAAGAAATAGGCTCGCAAGCATTTAACTTCTGATGTCCATTGTTTCTTTTTTGTCTCGTCCATCTTGCACTTGTCAATATTATCCAAGAATGTGTTATACTTGGCTATTTGGACATAAGCATTCCCCCAGAACCATCTGATGTTACCATTTGTGGCTACAGTATTACTACTGGCCATCAGAGTCGTAAAGTTCTCCTTCTCGGTTCCATTGCCTCCTGCGAAATCAAGGTATAACAATCCTTGTGGAGTATCGAAGCTGTCATGGCTCCATCCTGTTTGGAAACGATAGCAACCTACTAATGCTAACTTGGCATCGTTTTCGTCGGTCCAGAAGGTAGCGTCGGAGATAGCATCCGTAGGATTCTTATCCAAGATGTCGCTACAGCTGCTAAGAGACAATGTCAACCAACAAAAATACATTGCTATAGACAAAGCTGAAATACATTTTTTGGTATTCATATTGTTTTGTTTTTTATAATTCTACACTTAAAATCTAACGTTCAGTCCAAAAGAGTATATGCTGTTGATGGGGTAATAAGATGGTGCATCTCCAGTGCCTATCTCATTTTCAGGATCCCAACCTTTGTAGAACTTGTTGATGTTTAATAGATTCTCACCACTTAGGTATACTCGGACATTTTGTAATCCTATAGTATTCACGATGTTCTTAGGTAGTGTGTATCCAATCTGAAGGTTTTTCAAACGAATAAAGCTAGCGTCGCGCACCCAATAATCAGACACTTGAAGATTAGTATTGTTCATGTTCAGTGTTTCAAGGCGAGGATATTCAGCCCATTTGTCGGGATTAGCAACTGTCCAGCAGTTGTCTGCTTGCCAGCGTTGGATTTGTCCACCATTATAGAATGCATATGCCATGTATGATCCGATAAGGCGCTTGTATCCGCCTAGACCCTGCCATAACATAGAGAAATCAAAACCTTTATAGCTTGCAGATACTGTCATGCCATAATAGAATTTAGGTGTAACGGAGCCAAGTACCGTACGATCATAAGCAGCATCTATCTTTCCGTCAGGAACACCGTCAGGTCCGCTGATGTCCTTATAACGAACATATCCAGGCTTGATGTTAGATTTAGTCACTAACTGGTTTGGAGCAGCATCAATCTCTGCTTGATCAACAAATAGTCCGTCTGTTTGATAACCATAGATTATACCAATGGGCTGTCCAACAATTCTGTTGTTGTTGATTTCTTCTTTTGCACCATTAGATAGTTTCTCAACAGCATTTTTTACCCAAGTGAAGTTTGGTGCGATGCTGAAGTTGAAGTCATTTCCAATTTTCCCATTATAGCTAAGTGACAGTTCGATACCCTTATTCGACACAGCACCAACATTGGACTGTCCTACACCACGGCCAATCAAAGAAGTAACTTCGACTGGTGCAAGAATGTCAGAGGTATACTTGTAGAAATAGTCAATTGTTCCAATCAAAGTGTTGTGGAAAAGTCCGAAATCAAGACCAAAATCGGTTACGGCCGTTTTCTCCCAAGAGATGTCAGGATTGTTATAGACACTCATGTTTACACCGGATTGAAGTGAGGCTGGGGATCCTAATGGAGCATCCTGACCCAATGAGTATGTCTGTTGGTATGGGTAGTAACCAATATTCTGATTTCCAAGGACACCATAAGATACTCTGAGTTTAAGATTATCTATAGCCTTGGTTAGGTTACTGTTTTTAAAGAAACTTTCTTCGGTAATCCTCCAACCTGCGGATACGGAGGGAAACAGTCCCCAACGATGACCAGGAGCAAAGCGGGAGGAACCGTCATAACGAAGATTGCCCTCCAACAGATAACGTTCTTTCCATGAATAATTCAGACGAGTAAAGAAAGACATTAATGCATATTCAGACAAAGAACTTCCATTGGATGCAGTGGCGCTACTCCCTGCAGAGAGTTCGTACAAATTATTGTTGGGGAAAGTATTTCTTCCACCGCTCAAGTACTTATTGCTGGCGTTTTCAACAGAAGAACCTAATAACCATTTAAAATTGTGCTCATTAATCTGCTTCTCATAGGTGGCAGTTGCCTCAAGCGTGGTGTATGTATTATCAGTAGATCCAAGATATAATGTTGCGGGACCTACGGTTTTTGATGGTGAAAAGTAGGTATTAGCGCGGAATGATTTGTCGCTACTATTATAGAATGACACACCTGCTTTTCCTGCAAGGGTCAATCCTCTGAGTGGAGTTTCCCAAATCAATTGGCCTGCAACACTAATGTTTCGGCTAACATTATTGACAAATGATTCACTAGCAAGCCATGCCTCTGGACTATAATTGTCCTGATACCCATAAGATCCATCTGACTTTAAGCCTGCGTAAATAGGTGCCTCACGTACAGAATAGCCAATCATCCCATCAATGCTTTGAGGTTCTCCATTGGGAGCCTTGTAATTATTGAAATAGGAATTCATGTTAACATTCAAGGTGAGTTTATTTGAAAGTTTGCTATTGAGTGAGAAGAGAGCCGTTACTCGTTCATTAGATGTCTCTGCAGTCATACCATCTTGTTTGCGGTAGCCTAAAGAAAGATTATATTTTGTAATTGGAGAACCACCTTGAACACTGACGTTATGTGAATTCTGAAAACCTGAACCTGAATCCAAAAGCCATTTCAGATGATTGATGTTTGGATAGTTATCAGGGTCAGATCCTGTACGATATTTGTCAATTTGTTCTTGAGAATAGGCATCTTGTCTTCCCATGTTTTCCATAGCCATATTATAATAGGAAGCATATTCCCAGGATGGGAGGAATTCGGGCAAAACCGTAGCCTTCTGCCATCCAAACGATCCATTATAAGACACAGAAATCTTTCCTTCGGAACCTTTTTTGGTCTCGATAAGGATTACACCATTGGCAGCTCTGTTACCATAAATAGATGCAGAAGCAGCATCTTTCAGAAATGAAATATTCTGAATGTCGTTAGGATCTACATCGTCGATGTTTCCTGATAACCCATCGATCAAAACCAATGGGTCATTGCCAGCATTAGAGAACGTTCCTGTACCACGAATCTTCACGGAAGCACCTGCACCTGGACGTCCGGAATTCTGCAATACGCTCATACCAGGAGCAAGTCCTGCTAGTGCTTGGGCAGTACTCATTACGGGCTTGTTTGCAATATCTTTATAAGAGATAGTAGCCACGGACCCTGTTAGATTTACTTTCTTTTGCGTTCCATATCCGACAACTACTAATTCATCAAGATCGTTGGAGTTGTCATTCAAAGTAATGTCTAAAGAAGACTGACCTTCCAAAGACACTTTCTTAGAATTGAACCCGATGTAACTGAAATTCAGTACATCGCCTTTCTGAGCAGGTAAAGTAAAATGACCGTTAATATCAGTTACAGCCCCATCATTTTTACTATTGTTTTTTAAGATGGTAACACCAATTAATGGATTACCGGAAGAATCCAAGACTGTACCATTTATTGTTCCATTTGTCTGACCAAACGATATTTGGTTCGAGCTCAACAACAACAATAATAATACAAGGCCTCGCATTCCATAAAATAGAGTTTTCTTAAAATGTGTCATGTGATTGATTGTTTAATTTATAGTATAAAAGATCTTTGTGATTCAAAAATATGTAAACAAGTATTGTATTAGAAATAATAATTCGGCATTCTAGTTGACAATATCGACATGGTCTTCCAAAAAGCGAATAATTCTTTAAATCAATAGGACAATATCGATTTTCAATTATAATATATCATAGTTGAGAAAATGAGATTCTTAAATATTCAAGTAATAAAAATGTCTTGCGTGAATTCAGGTCGTTACTGAATTCAATATTCTTCCTGTTAAGGAAACTTTGATAGAGTTCGCTGAATTAGAAACGGACTTTTATTGATGATTTATTATTGAACAGTAATAATTATATGATAGTCGCATATACTAATGTTTTGCTAAACGTCAAGCTGATTCGGAATGATATAATATTAAGAAAAAAAGTCTTCCATAGCGCTTTAGAATGGTTTAGCTTATCAGTAAGTAACTGAAGAGTAGTGATATATGAGATTCAAATCAACTATTAGACAATTGGGCTTACTTCTTTTGCATCTATTAAAGTTCCAGAATCTTATTGTGTTTTGACGATGCGGCAACTGCTCTCATCTATTTCTTGCTACGCTATATCAATGCCTGGTTTAAACGAGAGTGTTGCGTAGGATTTACTTATGCTGACAACAAACTTTCTGAACAATTACTTTTCAAAAATATCAACTGAACTAAGTTCTGTTCATGAATGATATTATGGCTATAATTTACGGCATAATAGTATTCATATCGCAGGGTTTCCCATGGAAACATTATTTTCATTATATATATTTGATAGTAAAATATCGTCATCACAATAGAAAAATATCCCAAATCAATTGGACACTATCAGAATTTTTATTTTCTTTGCAAAAAATGTTTTAGCTATGAACTATTCTATTGACCAACTACATCTATTAACCTTAAATGTTGGCTTCGCAAAACATCATGCAGACTGGAATTGGAAAGAAGTACGTAGTCCGTTCGCACGTCTATATTTAGTGACTGAAGGGGAAGCCAAAGTCATTATTGGAGAACAGGTTATCAGTCTTACACCTAATCATTTATACTTTATCCCTCCCTATACGAATCATAGTTATAGGTGCGACGGATTATTCTGCCATTATTACCTTCATATCTTCGAAAACGATAATAATTTTGGCGGTATGATGGATGATCTGATATTTCCTACTGAAGTCAATGCATCAGTTATCGACGAGCAACTTCTGAAACGACTATGTGAAATTAACCCATTCCTAAGACTTCCAGCTTCCAACCCTAATAGCTATGATAATAATCAGACACTTCTTAACAATATTCAAATGAACTTGCGACGTCCATTTTGTGACAAAACGGAGTCTCGAGGAATCATTTATATTCTTATCTCAAGGTTTATGAAAAATTCAATGCCTAAAAGTAACGTTAAGGATGATCGTATCCAGAACGTTCTTAGGTACATTCGACATAATATCACTAAGCCTCTGAAATTATCAACTCTTGCTGAAATCGCTTTTATGTCCAAGGATAATTTAATCCGTATCTTCAAGCAAGAAATGAATGTTACGCCTAATGTATTTATTACCCAGATGAAGATTGAGAAAGCAGAATTGATGCTGGTTACTTCTGATTTACCGATTAAAAACGTGGCCGAATCATTAGGCTATGATGATCATACTTATTTCAATCGTGTGTTTAAGAAGATTACCAGACTCACTCCTCAACAATACAGGTCAAACATTTCGAATCCATCTAATTATAAGGATTAATAATTAGCTTTGTTGAGAATGTAGTTCCAGTATTAGTATCTAAATCTTTATTAAGTATTAAAGTGCTTTTTGGCATAATAATGCATTATTCTTAAGTATATTCAAATAAATAAGGAATTTATCAATGATTTCGTGGTTTATGGGAATGATTTTCTGTTCTTACCGTATTGATAGATAAAATTATTTTGTACTTTTGCGAACAGAGTTAAACTTTTACACTATTATTTTTATTACTATGAAGGTACATGAATTCCAAGCGAAGGGCTTCTTCGAGCGCTATGGCGTGTCCGTAGATAAGCACGTGTTGTGCACTACGGCAGACGAGGCGGTGGAAGCCTACAAAAAATTGGGTGGAACAAAGGCCGTGGTAAAGGCTCAGGTGCATACGGGCGGACGCGGAAAGGCTGGCGGCGTGAAGGTTGGCAGCAACGAGGCTGAGATTCGACAGCATGCTGAGGCTATACTAGGGATGGACATCAAGGGTTTTACGGTAACCAAAGTACTCGTGAGTGAGGCCGTAGACATCGTTTCGGAATATTATGTGAGCATCCTCGTGGATCGACAGTCAAAACAGCCTATGATGATGTTGAGCCGCTCAGGTGGCATGGACATCGAACAGGTGGCCAAGGAGTCGCCAGAGAAAATAGCCAAGGTTGTCATTGATTCAATCGTTGGGATGAGTGACTTCATGGCGCGCGAGGCGGCGTTTAAGTTGTTTGATGACATGGCACAGGTAAAGCAGGCCATGAAGATCTTTAAGAATTTATATCGTCTCTTCATCGAAAAGGATGCCTCCCTCGTGGAGATCAACCCACTGGTACAGTTGTCGGACGGCACGCTGAAGGCCATCGATGCAAAGATGACATTCGATGATAATGCATTGTTCCGTCACCCCGATGTGGCTGAGATGTTTGACCCCACGCTCGATGAGCGCAAGGAGCGCGATGCCAAGGACAAGGGATTCAGTTATGTGAACCTCGGTGGCGACATCGGTTGCATGGTCAACGGTGCCGGATTGGCCATGGCTACGATGGACATGATCAAGCTCTATGGTGGCGAACCCGCCAACTTCCTCGATATCGGTGGCAGTTCCAATCCTGAGAAGATCGTGGATGCGATGACGCTATTGCTGGCAGACAAGCATGTGAAGACGGTGCTCATCAATATCTTTGGAGGTATCACTCGCTGTGATGACGTGGCAAGGGGACTTATTGAAGCCTTTAAAATTCTGGAGACAGATGTTCCTATTGTTATTCGTCTCACTGGAACGAATGAGACGGAGGGCCGAGAAATCCTCAAGGGTTCACGTTTCACAGTGGCCACGAGCATGGCGGAGGCTGGACATAAGGCTGTAGAACTAAGTAAAATTCATAACCTTCATTAATCCATAATTCGTAATTATATGAGTGGCGTGTTTGCAAGAATTCATTGCGCATTTGGAATTATGAATTAAATAAAAGTGAAACAAAGATGAGTATACTAATAAACAAAGATACTAAGGTCATCGTTCAGGGCATTACTGGACGTGACGGCAGTTTCCATGCTGCCAAGATGAAGGAATATGGAACGCAGGTAGTGGGCGGCACATCCCCCGGAAAGGCTGGTCAGGAAGTGGCTGGCATACCTGTTTTCAATACGGTGAAGGATGCCGTGGCTGCTACTGGAGCCAATACCTCCGTGATTTTTGTGCCCGCGGCATTTGCCAAGGATGCCATGCTTGAGGCCATCGACAGTGGTGTCAAACTCATGGTATGCATCACTGAGGGCGTGCCTGTGCTCGATGCCGTCACTGTACAACGCTATGCCAAGATTCGGGGTGTGCAGGTCATAGGCCCCAACTGTCCGGGCTTGATCTCCCCAGAGGAAAGCATGGTGGGCATTATGCCTACCAATGTCTTCAAGAAAGGATACACTGGCGTCATCAGTCGCAGTGGCACGTTGACCTACGAGGTGGTGAAGAGCCTTACCGATGCCGGTCTCGGACAGTCCACTGCCGTTGGCGTGGGTGGTGATCCCGTGGTGGGCCTCTATTTCGAAGACCTGTTGCAGATGTTCCAGGACGATCCAGAGACCGACTCCATCGCCATGATTGGCGAGATTGGTGGTGATGCGGAAGAACGTGCCGCGAAGTTTATCAAGGAGCATGTCACCAAGCCTGTAGCCGTGTTTATCTCTGGTCGCCAGGCTCCTCCGGGCAAACAGATGGGGCATGCCGGTGCCATTATCTCTGGTGGATCAGGCTCGGCAGCTGGCAAGGTCGCAGCTTTCGAGGCTGTGGGAGTGCCTGTTGCCAAGGAGACGCGTGAGATCCCAGAGTTGCTCAAGAAGCAGTTAGGAAAGTAAACGAGAAGGAAATAACATAATATAGGGTGTATCCATGCGTGGATACACCCTATTATTGTATATACCTCTAAGGCGACAAAATGATGAAATAGGATAGGCGAAGAATTGCCAAAGCCCCGAACAGAGTAAAGTCAAACCACCGAATGAGTTTGGCGTTAGGCAATAAGATGGGGTGAGGTCATTTGGTCAGCATCGCCTTACAGAACTCCCAGATAACTATACCCGCTGTGACGCTGACGTTGAGAGAGTGCTTTGTGCCAAATTGAGGTATCTCCAAGCAATCATCGGACATGTCGACCACATGTTGCTTAACTCCTTTCACTTCGTTGCCAAAGATGACGGCGTGTTTGGTATTAGGCGTTAGGTGTTGGGTGTCAGGTGTTAAAGAAGTGTTCGTTGGGGATAGGAGGGTGTTCAAGTTTTGTAGTTTGGTGGAGCCTTCCACTTGTTCTATGCTGTAGACAAAGTAACCATTATCGTGCAACTGTTTTACGGCATCCGCAGTATTCTTGAAGTATTGCCAAGTTACCGAATCCTCGCCACCAAGCGCTGTCTTATGAATCTCGGCATTGGGAGGGCATGCTGTGATTCCACAAAGGTAGACGGCCTCCACGCGAAAGGCATCGCAGGTGCGGAAAACAGAACCTACATTGTAGAGGCTTCGTACATCGTCGAGTACCACGATGAGCGGTAACTTGTCGGCTTCACGAAACTCTTCTACCGATAATCGGTTCATCTCTATAGTTCTCAGCTTACGCATGGGCTAGGTATGTGTTTATATGACTAATATCCTGACAGCTTATTTCTGCTCCTGTTCCTTAATTTTGTAAGTCAGGGCATATGCCTTTATTTGTTTGATCATGGACACAAGACCATTGCTACGTGTAGGTGAGAGGTGCTCACGCAAGCCGATCTTTTCGATGAAATAGAAGTCGGAATCCAGGATTTCCTGCGGTGTATGGTTGCTGATGACACGGATGAGCAGAGCAATGATGCCCTTTACGATGAGTGCGTCGCTGTCTGCGGTGAACACAAGCTTACCATCCACATAGTCACACTGCAACCATACTCGGCTTTGGCAGCCATCAATCAAGTTCTGCTCGGTCTTGTATTTGTCATTCAGCACATCAAGGTCGTTGCCCAAATCAATAAGCATTTGGTACTTGTCCATCCAGTCATCGAAACCGGAAAAGTCTTCTATTACTTCTTTCTGAAGTTCATCTATTGTCATACGACTATTTCTTTTTATTGATTTCTAAATTATTCCAAGACTAATTCGTAGTCTCTGACACCCAGCCAACGGCCGAACTTCTGTCCCACCTGAGTAAAACAAGACACTCGCTTGAATCCTAAACTTTCAAAAAGGTGGAAGCTCTTCTCATTCTCTTCCGTGATGCAGGCAATCAAAGCATGAACGCCCAGTGCCTTGCTTTCTTGGATTAGCTTCATCATCATAAGTTTCCCCAAGCCCTTTCCTAATGCTGAGGGGTGTAGATAAACCGTCACTTCGAATGTCTTTGAGTAAGCAGCCTTTGCTTTCCAAGGATGAACATAGCAGAAACCATCAATCTTTCCATCGTTCTCCTCTACGAAATATGGAGTTTTGCCTATTGAGGCTTCGATCTGCTTCTGTATCTGGTCCAACTCTTTGGGTGCTGTATCAAACGTATAATTAGAATTCTTGATGTAGTAATTCAATATTTGGCAAATAGTTTCAGCATCTTGAATGCGAACCGGTCTAATCATTCTTTTCTACAGTTAAATATTATTGATTTTGCCTTCTTGGCTGTGGATCCTCATCGATAATGGGTAGGGCTGTGGCCTATGATTTGGTTGTGACCATCTTAAAGAACTTGTCATTCGGCCTCACCTTCTCGGGTACGGGGATTGAAACGACCCATCCTTGTTCGGCATGCTCCACGGGTTTCAGGTCGTAGCGAATCTCTTTACAGTCTAGATACATCCCACCTGTGGCATTGCCAGTGATGAGCAGACGGTCGCCAACACTGAAGTCGGAGGCCTGTACGGCAATCTCGGCCACGCCAAGATTGGAGTAATACTTGGTAACCTTGCCTACTAGCACCTTTTGTTCGGTTGCCATGTTGCCATAGCCCTTGTTCCATTCGCCCATGGTCTGACCCTGATAGTAGCCGTCCCAGAACCCTCTGTTGAACACGGTGGATAGTCGTTGGTCCCACTCATCCTTCTTTTCATCGGTGAATGTTCCGTCGCACACGGCTTGGATAGCCTCCTTGTAGCAGCTTACCACGGTGTGCACATATTCTGGTCCACGAGCACGCCCTTCTATCTTGAATACCCTTACACCAGCCTTGATCATGCGGTCGACGAACCGAACAGTCTTCAAGTCCTTGGGACTCATGATGTATTTGTTGTCTATCTTAAGCAGGTTGCCGGTCTGGGTGTCGGTCGCCGTATAACTGTGACGGCAAATCTGTACACATTCCCCACGGTTGGCGGAGCGATTGGCGGCAGCCAGACTGAGGTAGCACTTGCCCGAGACAGCCATGCACAGTGCGCCATGACAGAACATCTCGATGCGTACGGGTTGTCCGTTGGGGCCACAGATGTTTTGCTTGATGATCTCGTCGTGGATATGTTCCACTTGGTCCATATTGAGCTCGCGCGCCAACACGCTCACATCGGCAAACTGGGAGTAGAACTTCAATGCCTCCACGTTGCTGATGTTGAGCTGGGTGGACAGATGTACCTCTAAGCCAATCTGTCGGCAATAGCTCATCACGGCAACGTCCGAGCCAATGATGGCTGATACGCCAGCAGCCTTGGCGGCATCGAGTATCTGTCGCATGGTGTCCAAGTCCTCATCATAGATGATGGTGTTCACCGTGAGATAGCTCTTGATGTGATGTGCATCGCAGGTCTCTGCAATCTCGCGCAGATCATTAATATCAAAGTGATTGGCGCTGTGTGACCGCATGTTGAGCTGCCCGATGCCGAAGTAAACAGCATCAGTGCCAGCCTTGATGGCAGCGGCAAGCGACTCCCTCGAACCTGCGGGAGCCATTATTTCAAAATTCTCTGGTTTCCAATTCATGGTGCAAAGGTAGCAAAAAACACTATATGCTGAACTGATAATCGTCTAAAAAACAACATATCAAGTACTTCGTTTCGTTTTTTTAGTAACTTTGCAGTTGTATGAAGAAGTCCGTTTGCTTGTCAATTGTTGCCCTCTTAATGGTGGTCTCATGTGATCGTCCAGCGCCAAAGAATGGTGCATCGGATGGTGATACTTTTGTTAATGAGGTAGTCATCAAGACCACTCCCGTAAAGAACCAGGGAAGCAGTTCGCTTTGCTGGCTTTATGGGATGTTTGCCACCATTGAGTCGGAGCACCTGATGAAGGGCGACTCGGTGAACCTTTCCATTGACTATCCTGCACGTATGATGCTAAGGGACGGTGCCACCCGCTACTTCTTCTCGCACAACCCCGACGATGTGGCCATGCATGGTATGTCATCGCGTGCCATCAGGCTGTTGCAGACTTATGGTGCGATGCCCTATGACAGTTATTATAGCAGGCAGCCAGTGAACTACGGCGTACTCAGTCGCAAGGCACAACAGATTGCACATGCATCCGTTTCGCTACGCCAGTTGGACGGCCACCTAGAGAATGTTTTTGATGAAAACATTGGCTATTTGCCCAAGATGGTTTTCATGCTTGGAGCCGAATACACACCGTTGGAGTTTGCGCATAGTGTCTGCTTGCCTGGAGAATATGTGTCATTGACAAGTTTTTCACACCATCCCTTTGGCTCGAAGTTTGTCCTTGAAGTACCCGATAATGTGTCGCGAGACAGTTTTCTCAACGTGCCTATCGATACTTTGATGCATCGCACGTTACAAGCTATTCGCTCTGGACATCCTGTTTGTTGGGAGGGAGATATCTGTGAGCCCGGTTTCGACTTTACTAAGGGCATTGCTTCATTACCTACAGGTGTTTCCCATCCAGACCAACGGCAGCGCCAACGTGCTTTTGAGGCTCACCGAACTACCGATGATCATGTGATGGAACTATGCGGATTGGCTCGTGACAAGGCTGGACACCAATACTTTTTGGCCAAAAACTCCTGGGGAACCGACAATCATTATCATGGCTTCATGTACTTGAGCTATGACTACGTGAAGCTCAAGACCATTGCGCTTTACATGAGCCGCGAAGCCTGGGCAAGCCAATGGTAGCAGTCTCGATGCACCATGCCCTTCCCATTACACCGTTTCCGGGTGGTGATTCAATTTGATTCATGTTGTGAAGTAAATTGAATTACGGTGTGAAGTAAATTGAATTACAAGGCCATTTCGGAATATTCTTACACCGAATTCGATGATGTTTATAGGTAATATTTGAGTTTTTCCGTTTCCCTTTGGCTGCTTCTTTGAGCATTAGGGGATTATTTTTGTCTTACCTAACGCTTTTCCGAACATTGATGGAGCGTGCCGAAAGGCACGTAACAGTGATAACCGCGGACGTAGTCCGTGGTAAAGCGTATCGTCTATGAGTTGTGCCGGAGGTACAACAGTTTGACAAGCGCGTAATCACTAGGGGCTGTGCAGTACCTCTCAGCACTGCTTTCCATCACATCTTGCTACCACGGACTACGTCCGCGGTTATTTTTATTTAGTGCCTTAACGGCACATTTTGTCACCCATGTGCTAATCGATAATGCAGGGGCGACAGCTATCAGCCCAGGGCGTGAGCCCTGGGTATGGTATTGGATGGTGAGGATTTAGTCCTGAAAGGGCGGCATCATTCTATTAAAGTAGTGACGAAATGGTTGGCAAAGAAAGAAGAGATAATGGCGTTAATTCATTGCCTCGTTAATTCTCCGTCTCAATATTCAATCGAATGATTTCGTCCTTTCAGGGCTTGGGGAAACGCTGTATTCGCCTATCCTAGGGCTCCCTGGGCTGATAGCTGTCGCCCCGTTGGGGCTATGCTCACTACAATCATCGTGATGGCAAGGCTGCCAACCCTTCGCCTCTCAATAATATAGGAGTTGGGGATATTGAGAAACATCATTAGCTCAAGTTAAGGATATTCTGAGATGGCCTTGCAGGGCAAGGCTGTGAGGAATATTTTGCGATGAGTAGGATAATAACTGCTATATTCTTCTATATTCTTAGATTTGTCGAAGACAAGCGGAGGAATAGAAAATAGGCATGAATACAGCTTGTTCCTTGTATGCACCATGATGCCGTAAAGATGCAAATATGGAGCGCAAGGGCACGGATTGATAAATGATGGTTAAGGATATTTACCGCGAAACGAATGGTTTCACGATGACGACTTACTTTTAAGGTGATATTTTATTGAACCGTTAAGCGTCCGTAAGGACCTGTTGTAGTGGCGTAATAGCGTGACAATTTATTTCCAGGATCACCTTTTGATATGATGCCGCCATTGTTGAGATCGTACTCGCGATGACAGTTAGCGCAAGAGCCAATACCGAAATCACTCACAGATATCTTGTAGCTGCGAACCGGTATTTGGTTAATGTTGAAACAGTTGGGACATTCGCGGTCGTAGGCAAAGAAGGTACCATCGGCTGATGTGCCGTAACCCACGATGAGGCCATTGTCCATTCCAACAATCATGCTGCGCTGTTGATCCTGCGCTGTCATGTTGACGACACTGTTAAGACCTTGGTTATTGGAAAAAACAAACTTTCCTGCGGAGAGGGAAATGGTGGTAAAGGTTCCTGAATAGGGCGTCATTGCCGTCGCAAGGGTGGCATCATTGTGCGTGGAATTGTCGAAATAGAAGTAGCAACGGAAGTTGCTATATAGGTTTTCCGTCTGTCCACACGATACCAACGCTGCGACAAAAATGAGAATTATGGCTTTGAACGTCCTCATAGGAATGGTCAATGAACTATTGTTCCATTGCTTAAGAGAGCAAGGATTGCTCAGCCTCGGTGATGCGTTCAAAGTGGAACTCAGCAAGAACACCGTCCATCAATGCCTGGATCTGGTCATTGCAGAGGTTGCCAATGGAACCCTCGTGTGTGTGGTGGATATCCATGTTGGCCTTAAACGTGCCAGCCTCAATCTCCAATCCCACCTTTTTGTAAGCATCGCGGAAGGGCATTCCCTCGGCGGCGAGGCGGTTGACCTCTTCCACGGAGAACATAGGGGCATAAATAGGATTGTCCAATATATGTTCGTTTACCTCCATCTTGTTGATGATATAGGCAGCCATCTGCAGACAATCCTTTAGCTCGTCGAAGGCTGGTAGGAAGACCTCCTTGATGATTTGCAAGTCGCGGAAGTAGCCAGTTGGCAAGTTGTTCATTATGAGCATCACTTGCTGAGGTAGCGCTTGAAGTTTATTACACTTTGCACGGATGAGCTCGAACACGTCGGGGTTCTTTTTATGAGGCATGATGCTCGAACCTGTGGTACATTCCTTAGGCAGACGTACGAAGTTGAAGTTCTGGGAATTGAAGAGGCATGCGTCATAAGCCATCTTGGCCAATGTGCCAGCGACAGAGGCCATGGCATAGCCCACGTTACGCTCCATCTTGCCTCTCCCCATCTGTGCATAGACCACATTGTAGTCCATGGAGTCGAAACCGAGCAGTTGTGTGGTCATCGTGCGGTTGAGAGGGAAAGATGATCCATAACCAGCAGCAGAACCGAGAGGGTTGCGATTGGTCATGCGGAAGGCAGCTTGGAGGAAAAGCATGTCATCGCCAAGGCCTTCTGCGTATGCGCCAAACCACAGGCCGAAGCTTGATGGCATGGCGATCTGCAGGTGGGTATAGCCTGGCATGAGCACGTCCTTATACTGGTTGCTCTTCTGTATCAGTTCATCGAAGAGCACTTTTACGCCCTCGACTATGTCCATCAGTTCATGGCGGGTGAAGAGTTTCAGATCAAGCAGCACTTGGTCGTTGCGCGAACGGCCGGCATGAATCTTCTTGCCCATGTCGCCAAGCTTGCGAGTGAGCATAAGTTCAACTTCGGAATGCACGTCTTCTACGCCATCCTCGATGACAAACTGACCCTCTTCGCAAGTGCGATAGATTTGTTTCAGTTCGGCCAAGAGTTCGGCAAGCTCGTCAGACTGCAGCAGTCCGATGCTTTCGAGCATGGTGATATGTGCCATAGAGCCGAGCACATCGTACTTAGCGAGGTACATATCCAGTTCGCGGTCACGTCCGACAGTGAAGCGCTCTATTTCCTTGTTGACTTCAAAATTCTTCTCCCAAAGCTTGTTAGCCATGTTTTTATCGATTAAATCCATCCATAGTGCACGTTAAAATTGAGTACTATGGGTTAGTATATGTGTTATTCGTAATGTAAGATCTGCAGTGCATCGGCAATCTTCTCGATGCCTTCCTGTAGGGGTTTCTTAACCATCCCACTAATAAATGGGTTGATGTCAGCCTTGATAGTGAGCTTCATCTTGCTCGTCTGCTCATCAGCGGCTATAATTTGAATCCAGAAGTTGAAAGCCAATGGACTTTCGGTGGTTTCAAACTTTATCATCTTCGGCTCCTCCCGGTCCACTATAACAAGTCTCACTGCACCCATTGGTGTGTGTACCGAGATGCTGTCGGCATCGAAACTAAGGTCTTGCACCTTGTCTTCAGGGATGCGGTCGCGTACTTTTTCAATATTGCTGAGGTCGCTCAGCATGTTATAAACAGACTGCTGTGGATAGTCAATCTGACGGACTGTGCTTTCAATCTTCATGTTGTAATAGTCAAATGAATCTTTCTGTGGAAAGGATTCCGTTTAGCTTATGCATTCCATTTACCTGGGTTCACGCGCCATTCTTGTAGCGTCTTGATATCATCTATAGTGATATAGCCTGTCTCTTGCGCTTTGGCAATAGCATTTTCATAATCACTGAGTGTAATCAAACGTACATAAGCAGCCTCGAAAGCTTGCTCTGCAACAGCAAATCCATAGGTGAAACTGGCTACCATGCCCACAACGGTATAGCCTGCCTGGCGCAAGGCTTCAACCGCCTTGAGTGAGCTACCGCCAGTGGAAATGAGGTCTTCTACGACCACAACCTTCGCACCTTCGGGCAAGGTACCCTCGATAAGGTTACCCATGCCATGATCCTTTGGCTTCGACCTCACATAGCAATAGGGCAGAGCGAGTTCGTCTGCCACCAAGGCGCCTTGGGCAATGGCACCTGTTGCTACTCCCGCCACGGCATCTGCCTCAGGGAAGTTGGCAAGGACAGCATGGGCAAGATTGATCTTAACAAAGCTGCGCAGGGCGGGATAGGACAATACTTTGCGGTTGTCGCAATAAATAGGAGACTTCCATCCCGATGCCCATGTGAAGGGATCGTTGGGTTGAAGCTTAATGGCGTGAATGTCCATTAGCCTCTGAGCAAATTCTTTTTTGAGGTTATCCATTACTGTTTAGCGCTAAACGGTTGTTTCGGCAAAGTTAGCTGAAAATGGCGATACACGCAAAGGAAACAGATATTTTTATCGTTTTGGGTCCACAAAACCGATGGATGCCACGCTGATCTTGATGCCCTCGATTTGGTCGAGAAGTGCAGCGCACGCGCACATCGTGGCTCCCGTAGTCACAATGTCGTCCACCAAGAGCACGTGAGAGTTACGGATTTTGTCGCCATTGGTCAGCATGAAGGCATGTTCCACGTTTGCGTTGCGCTCCCATCTGTCGTGTGAGGTTTGGCTTCCATGGAATGAACGCCGTGAAAGAATATGGTTTTTCACCTGAAGATGGCATACTTCGCTAATGCCTTGAGCTATTAGTTCGCTCTGGTTATAGCCACGCTCAGATTGTCGATTACGACTAAGCGGAACAGGTATAATGCAGTCTATTCCCTCAGTGAAACCACTATGAATCATCTCTAATCCCAATATCCTTCCTAAAGAAATGCCCACTTCAGGGCGGTGGTGATATTTCAGGTTGTAGATGGGGTATGCGGACTCGGAGCCTGCATAATGGAACATCAATGCCGTGGCTTTCTCAATATGCTGCACACGCCCCCAAAACACTTTGGCCAAATCGTTGTCATAGGGTTGGTCAAGGTAGCTTGTACGGGGTAGATGAAGGTTGCAACTGAGACAAATAGTATCTTCTTCGGGGGCCAGACGGCCGTTGCAGATACAACAATAACGTGGTGCTATGAGGTCGAAGACGCGATGCAGAAAGCTAACCCTCATCTTCCATTTCCTCTGTGGCATCCATCTTGTTGATGCATTGGTGGATGAGGCGCAAGTCAAAGCCACGTCCCATGGCGAACTTAATGAGTTTCATGCTACGCTCATAGTCAGACTTGGCTTTGATAGTAGGCCATTTTGCATGAAGGATGGGACGTAGATTCACAAGGTAATCCTCGTCGGGCACGTCATCAAGGATTGGACGTGAGATGTCCTCGGGTATGTGCCTTACCCACAGTGCCTGCTCAATCTTTCGTCGTCCCCATTTGTTATAGCGCACTTTATCATTGACATAGGCACGACAAAAGCGTTCATCATCGACAAAATGATGACTTGTTAGATAATCCAACACGCGCTGGCGGACATTGTCTTCGAGTCCCCACTTTCGCATCTTCTCATCAAGGTCGCCTGTGCAACGTTCTCCCTTTGAACAAAGGTCTGCAAGCGATGAGAGGGCCTTTTCTTCAGTAATCATGGAGTATTAGATGTTGGTTGATGAAAGTAAATGATGAAAAGCAATCTCATCACGTATTTGTCGGCTGCAAATCAGTATAGAACGCCGATGTATGAAGGCCGAAGGCTTTGCAATATCTTGGTTTACCGAATTGGTCGTTGGTTATGGTTACCCATTTGTATCCCATGTCTTGAAGCATCGATTTCATTTCCTCGGCTAAGCGAGGATTAATCTCAAAGTAGATTGCGCCGTCCTTTTTCAAGGCAGATAGTCCATACTTCGCAATGGCGCGATAGAACAACAATGGGTCGTCATCTGGCACAAAGAGGGCTACGTGCGGTTCGTGGTCGAGCACATTACTATGCATCGTTGACTTCTCATTGTCGGTGACGTAGGGTGGATTGGATACGATGATGTCCCATCGATCCTCGTCATTGGGGGCTTGGAGTGCATCTTGGTACTCGAAGTTTACCCTTGCCTCCCAACTACGAGCATTGTCTCGGGCAAGGATGAGTGCATCAGGGGAGACATCCCATGCCGTCACTTCTGCACGGAAGAGGTCCAGCGCCAACGTGATGGCGATGCAACCACTGCCTGTACCCACGTCGAGCACTTGCAAGGGAGGTGGTGCTTTGAAGGCGCAATAAGGATGATTGTTGTCCGCAGCGATATATTGGCAGAGTCTTTCGGTCTCTGGACGCGGGATGAGCACACCAGGTTGAACGGTGAACGCGCGACCACAGAAGTCTGCTTCACCAATCACATATTGAATCGGTTCACCCTTTTGCAGTCGCTCCATCAACCCTTCCAACTGCTGGAGCTGCTCTTTGGAGAGTTGCTTCAGTCCGTCGGCATAGATGTCTGTCAGCGTCAAACCGAAAGCTTTGTCCAACAAAAGGCGGACGATTGACTTTGCTTCGCCTTCATCATAGTTGGCAGTTAGAGTCTGCCATAGCTGTTGATAGCTTATGTTATCTTTGTTAATCATAGTTTGTTAATCCATGTACAGATGTCCGCAAGAACCTCGGGCGAGAAAGTCTCCTCAACGTTGAAGGCTTCGGTGGGGTTGCCCGTTGCCATCGGCTGGAATGTGTGACCCAATCCTGGGTACGTCTTGATCATGTTTTTCTTATTCTTTCGCAAATTGTTTTGCAATGCAGGCACATTCAGTTTTGTGGGCACATTGAGGTCTTTGTCTCCTCCTACGGCCAACACAGGACATTTCACCGCACGCACATAAGGAGTGAGGTCCATATCAAGGAAATAACGTGTCCATACTGAACTGTCCTGAGCGAGCATAAATTTCCGTGCATCTGCAACGTTTTGAACCATATCTTTCTGCAATCCTTGCGCTCTGCCGAGTCCGTTGAGTTGCGTCATCATCAGTGTGTCTAACTTGCAGGCGGGGCCGGCAAGGCTCACAATGAAATCTGGTTTACGCTCTGCACCGAGCATGAAGGCTATGGCACCACCCTCGCTATGACCCATGATGCCTACACGAGAAAATTCTTTGAGGCTCTTCAGATAGCTCAAACCACATCGCGCATCATCAGCGAAATCCTTGGTCGTCGAGCCTTTGTAGACACCCGTGGACTTTGCAGTGCCACGGTCATCGTAGCGTAATGAGGCTATGCCATGGTGTGCAAGGTAGTCGGCAATGACCAGAAAACACTTGTGACCGAATAGTTCTTCGTCTCGGTTCTGAGCACCACTTCCGGTGACCATCAGCACAACTGGTACTCGTTTTCCTGCCTTGTATGTCGTGGGATAGGTCAATGTCCCGGCGAAAGTGGCATGGGCAGCAGGATTGTCAAAACTCACATTGCGTGTCTTATAGGGGTAGGGGGGCTTAGGTTCCTGTGGCCTATTCACCGTCACTTCACCGGCCTCCATATCCATGGGAGTTTTAAAAGTCATCTGTTGGAATGTGCCATGAATCTTGCCAGCGGTGAGTTTGCCAGCATAGTTGATGCCCAACTTGGCAAGAGAGACGTTTAACGAGTCTTCCGTCAGTACATTGACTGTCATTGGGATGCCACTCGCACCCTGTTCTGGCACACTCATCGTGGCTGTCTGCTTAGCCTTATCCAATTGGAAGACGATGGTCAACTTCTGAGGCCCGACCGCCAGTGAACCTTTCCAAGAGCCGTTGAGGTCTTGAGACTTTGCACCAATGGAGCTTCCAAGCGCTATCAATGCGATGCTAATTCTAACAAGATGATTCATAGTTTTGGTTGTTATCTCCGCAAAATTAGGTAAAATTATCAGCAAAGCAAAGTATAAAAGTGGGAAAAATGAGGTAACTTTGCCATAATATGGAGAAGGATATGCAGCAAATCGAAGACACCCATGAGAGCAAACAACAACGCGAGATAGACGAGCATTTTATGCGCCGTTGTCTGCAATTAGCAGTCAATGGCATGCGGAATGCCAAGCCTAACCCCATGGTGGGGGCAGTCATCGTGAGTGAAGATGGACGTATTATCGGTGAGGGCTATCATGTGCGATGTGGCGAGGGGCATGCGGAGGTAAATGCTTTTGCTTCTGTCAAACCCGCCGATGAGCCATTATTGTCTGCCTCTACGATTTATGTTTCACTCGAGCCATGTTCCCATTGGGGCAAGACACCGCCTTGCGCCGACCTTATTGTGAGCAAAGGGGTGCGCCGTGTCGTGTGTGGCACCATTGACCCTTTTGCCAAAGTTTGTGGCCGTGGGGTACAACGCATTCGCGAAGCTGGAATCGAGGTGACCATAGGTGTACTCGAAAAGGAATGTATCGCGCTTAATCGGCGCTTTATGACTGTCAATGAGAAGCATCGTCCATATATCATTCTGAAGTGGGCCCAGACTCTAAATGGAATCATAGGACCGAATCTGAAGATTTCAACACCGTTTACACGAATGTTGGTCCATAAGCTTCGGACAGAGAATGAGGCCATCCTCGTTGGTCATGAGACTCTTCTGGACGACCACCCAAAGCTCAATGTGCGTCACTGGGTTGGCCCGGAACCCGAACGTATTGTGCTTAG
>DHOP01000014.1:0-570 GCA_002407775.1 Prevotella sp. UBA5387 | reverse complement strand
CATCAGTTTGATAACATAGACGCTGTCCTCAGCCATCTCTATGACGAAGGTCGTCAGAACCTCCTTGTTGAGGGTGGTGCCATCACTCTTCAAGGCTTCCTTGATGGTAACCTTTGGGACGAGATACGTGTAGAGACTGCTCCCTTTACCATGCCCGACGGCACTCATGCTCCTGCACTCCCGAATGATGCGCAACTCGTAAATAGTCAAGTCTATGATGGAAATGTCATCCGTAAGTTTGTCAGAGCATCTATTTAAGCCAAAGAGTTCACTGGAATCATAACAAGAATCTCTTTTTGTTGCATTTAAATAGCGCTGCTTATACATCGCTATTGGGCCGTTGTGCAAAATAAATCAGCATCGAAACGCTTATCTGATTTACTTTTCGTAATTTTGCATCATCATTTATTATCAGGTCATTAGATGGAAAATAAGAATTTCAAACGTACCACCGTTACTGCGGCATTACCCTATGCTAATGGTGGTGTGCACATAGGACACTTGGCTGGGGTATATGAACCCGCCGATATTTACGCCCGCTACCTCCGCCTGTCTTTTTGCAAAGAACCT
>DHOP01000002.1 GCA_002407775.1 Prevotella sp. UBA5387 | reverse complement strand
GCGTGTAAACCCCTAAAGGGTTTCCGGGGTTCGAATCCCCGTCTTTCCGCTTAAACACTAGGTTTTAGAGAAGCGGATTTTTGAGGTAAAAAGATTTTTTACGATGATTTTAGGGATAAAAAGTTGCAAATAAGTTGCAAATAAAGAAATACCCATTCGTAAAATGTCATTGTGATTTTAAAGGGCAACAACCTATTTTAACCCTGATATTGTACTTTAATATTATTACTCGCCATCGCTTGTAAGTAAACATATAATGTCCTATTGGGTATTAATCTAGTAGCAGTGAACTAATGCGATAAACGAGGTTTCATCTCAAATATTCAGTAAATATTAATCCTTACTCACTTATTCCATAACAAATAAGCGATACTCTTACCCAATTGTTAAAATTGCAATTGGGTTGAACGTTGTGCACATTTGCGAACAAAGCGTTTAAAACTATTTCTAAGTGATGGCAAGAGCTCTTCCTATTCAATCACAATTCGGTTGAACCAACAAAGAAAATGAGTAATAGAACAGATACAGCGAATGATAGCTTCTGCGTTCTTAAAGCACATCTTTGCAGTCTTCAAAAGATAACTTTGATAAGCCAAAAGTATAGCTTCGTCAAGCTCAAAGTAAAAACAAGAATCGGAAGAAGTAAAAATGACCAATAATCAAAGTAGTATGGTGATGAAAAAAACAATCTCATTAAAAAAAGAGAAACATATATATAATAAATATGAAAATGATTAAAATTAAAAAAAATAAAGATAATTTTGGTAATGTGAAAAATTAATGTTTAATTTGCAGTATTAATCTACTTCGCAAACATCTATTGCTAACATCTTAACAGATCAACAAATAGCGAGAAAAGGCCTTAATGATATCTTAAACAGATGGTCAAAAGAACAATCTGACATAATTTGATATTATTTTCGGCCTGTACCTTATCCTGAAAAAAAATTGGAAAAACTATAATTATTAACTATAAACTTTGTGGAATGAAGAACGCTATGAAACTTTCAAAAAAGTTCTGTCTGCTTGCAGTTGTTCTGCTTGCGCCACTCGCTGTTTTGGCTCAAAACGTGGTCAAGGGAACCGTCCTTGACTCACAGAACCAGCCTATCATCGGGGCATCTGTCATTGAAAAAAACAACACACGCAATGGCACAGTAACTGACTTGGACGGAAACTTTACATTGAAACTGCAACGCGGCACAACTGCCATTGTCTCCTATCTAGGTATGTTGCCGCAGGAGATTCAAGCATCAAATGAAAATCTAACCATCACGCTTCAGGAAGATCTGAAAACGATGGATGAGGTTGTGGTGGTGGGCTACACTAGTAAAGCCCGTAAAGACCTGACCGGATCAGTCGGATCTATTTCTGGCATGAAACTGGCTGCCGTTCCAGTTGCATCCGCAGCTGAAGCCATGCAGGGAAAAATTGCCGGTGTACAGGTGACTACAGTTGACGGTGCTCCAGGTGCCGACATTAATATCCGTATTCGTGGTAACACGTCAGTGACTCAAAGCAACGAACCTCTCTACATTGTAGACGGTTTTCAGGTAGCCAATATCAATGATATTCCGCCAACCGACATCGCATCAATCGATGTTTTGAAGGATGCTTCGCTCACCGCTATCTATGGTGCGAAGGGTGGTAATGGTGTTGTTGTCGTAACCACTAAGGCTGCTAAAGAAGGTAGAATTTCTGTTGGTTTTAACGGACGTGCCACAGTCGCACACCTTTCCAAGAAACTTGACTTGATGGATACCCAGGATTTCGTGAACTATCAGTATGACCGCGCAGCTGCCAACGGAACACGCAGTAGCTGGGCTAAATACTTCCGCGGAAACTTTGGTAACCCACTCGACCTCGATATTTACCAGCGTGCTACTACATACGACTGGCAAGACGAAGTGATGGGTGAAACCCCTCTCAACTATTCTGCTAACGTTACTGTTGGAGGTGGATCCGATAAGATTCGCTTCAACACTTCATTGACCCAAAGTAATGATAATGGTATCATCATGGGATCAGGCGTTCGTCGTACCAACTTGAACATTAAACTCAATGTGAACTTGTCGAAGAACCTGACTTTAACCTTAAACCCACGTATGACATATCGTCGTGATATCGGAGCTGGTGGTGATAACATCGGATCAGGCGGTATCATTAATGTGCTCCAATATCGTCCTACCAACGGTCTTCGCGAATTTGCTTTCTGGGATCCCGCAACAGTTGACCCAGATGATGAGGCAATCTTCCAATATACCAATCCAAAGAACGATATCCAAACAAATACTCAAAAGCGCCATTCATATAATATAGTGAACCAGTTTGCATTGACATGGACTCCTATCAAGGGTCTTGTATTGCAAACCGAAGCAGCTTACAACATTACCTTCAGCGACACTAATCGTTTCTGGGGACCACTGACCGGTACAGGACAAAACAATAACAGTTTGCCTGTAGCTGAAGTGATTAATTCGCAATCCTCGTCTTATACTTGGACAAACACAGCTACTTATGACTTCTCCCTTAACGAAGAACACAACTTCTCTTTCCTTCTGGGACAGGAAATCTATAACAGTCAGTCTCGTTCAAACGATCAATTGAATCGCTACTTCCCACGCAGCATCGATTCTGAGCGTGCTATCAATAACATGACTCTTGGTACGCCTTGGTCCTCTACCTCATATCTTTCCACACCAAATCGTACAGCATCGTTCTTCGGACAAGCTAACTGGAACTATGTGCACCGCTATTTGTTCTCTGCAACATTCCGTGCCGATGGTTCTACCAAGTTCGCTCCGGGTAAGCAATGGGGTTACTTCCCATCTTTGTCAGGTGCTTGGGTCGTGAGTGAGGAACCATGGATGAAAGACGTGAAATGGATTGACAATTGGAAGGTCCGTGCGTCTTGGGGTACTTCAGGTAACAACAACATCAGTGATGATATGTGGCGCTACCTCTATGGCGTACAGACCACAGGTGGCCCTGGATTCGGTGAAAACGTTGTGAATGGTGAACAGTATTACCAATTTGGTGGCGGTAACCAAATCGCAAACCCACAGATCAAGTGGGAGACTACGATTTCTCGCAACTTGGCTATGGACTTGAGTTTCTTCAATGGACGACTTCAGATTACACCTGAAGTTTACTGGAAGACAACCAAAGACTTACTATATCGTTCAGATATTCCATCAACATCTGGTTACACCACTCAATATCAGAATATCGGACAGGTGACCAACCGCGGTTTCGAACTTAGTGTGAATGCTGATCTTGTACGTGGAATTGATTATGTATTGAGTGCAAACTTCAACATGGGATTCAATAAGCGTGTCATTGACAAGCTAAACAACACTGACGATGTGATTTGGGATACCAACAACAGATGGCATTCGAGCTTCAACGACTATTGTCTACGAGTAGGCGATGAACTTGGTTTGATCTATGGATTCGTAAATGATGGCCTGTATTCTCCAAGTGAGTTCACTTTCGATCCGAATCAAAACTTCACCGCATTCCCTATTCCACTCGAACTTGACGCCAATGGCAAGCGAGTATCTGGAACTGTTATTAATCAAGTTCTAAATGCTAGCAACTCTGGCGACCCGACTCTTCCTGGAAAGATTAAGTTCAAGGATCTCAACAATGATGGCTATATCACTGAGGCAGACCGTACTGTGATTGGCAACACTAACCCGAAAGTGCAAGGTGGATTTGGTTTGAGCGGTCAGTGGAAAGGCTTTGACTTCAGTGCCAACTTCTACTATATGCTCGATTTTGACATCAACAATGCAACTGCTTACGCACTTTCATCATCGACAACAAGCGGTTCGAACTTCACCAATGTATTGACTAAGTTCAACAATCGTTGGATCTATACCAACCCTGAAGATGGTGAATGTATGTACAGAAACAATTATATCGATGGTTCTGTGGATACTTATATCGCAATGAATCAAGGCAGGACGTTGTGGAATCCAGCAGATGTTGTCAACAACGTGACAATGTCAGCATTCATCGAAGATGGATCTTTCCTCCGTATGCAAGACTTGACTATCGGTTACACATTCCCTTCCAAGGTTGCTAGGAAGTTGGGGCTTTCAAAACTTCGTTTGTACGCTAGTGGCTCCAACCTATTCATTCTCACCAACTACTCAGGCTATGACCCAGAAGTGGACATCCAGACCGGACTAACCCCAGGTATGGACTACAACCGCTATCCACGAAATAGGGCTTTCTCATTTGGTGTCAATCTCAACTTCTAAAACGAACATCGCTATGAAAATAAAAAATATATTTTTCGTCGGAATTGCTTTGGCCGGCCTCACATCTTGCAATGATTACTTGAGTGTTGATGCCCCATCGAAATACGACAACACTTATGTGTTCAGCAACGTGAATGAGATCAACCGCGCTTTGAATGGTGTATACGCTCAGCTCTTGAGTGGGTCTACCTACGGAGACAATTATCTCACCACATTCTGCATGAACAGTGACGTCGACTACACGACCAATTCCAGCGAGCAATCCACAAACAATAGCTTCCGCCGATTTGATTGCACAAGCGACGCAAGCAACCTTCGTAGTACGTGGAATGCCGTTTATCAAGGCATCGAATATGCCAACAACTTCATCTATCAGCTAGAAAAAAGTCCGCTGTATACACCTGATAATAGTGATTATGCAGCTCTACAACAACAAATGGGAGAAGCAAAAGTCATCCGTGCTATGTTCTATCACGACTTGATGTGGCTTTGGGGCGACGTGCCCTTCTCCTTCACTCCATCTTCTGAAGCAAAAGATTACGTCATGCCAGTGATGAGCCGTGACGAGATCAACATGAAGCTGATTGAAGATTTGGAGTCAATAGCACCTAAGATGCAATACGCCCATAGTATGAAAGACGGCGTTGAGCGCGTATCAAAAGAATTTGCTTGGGCAATGATTGCACGTATTGCAATGACAGCCGGAGGCTATTCACTTCGCCCAGATGTGAGTGGCAACTCTTATGGGACAATGCAACGCCCAGCAAACTATAAAGATTTCTATCAGCTGGCCCATCAATATTGCGACTCAATCATCAAGTCTGGTACGCATAAACTGAATAATTCCTATCCACAAGTATTCGTCAATGAATGCAACTATACTGTGGTGAACGATGATGATCCAATATTCGAGATTCCTTTTACT
Source organism: Prevotella sp. UBA5387 (assembly GCA_002407775.1). Lineage (GTDB taxonomy): Bacteria > Bacteroidota > Bacteroidia > Bacteroidales > Bacteroidaceae > Prevotella. The sequence continues at coordinate 8,089 of DHOP01000002.1, read as the reverse complement.
AAGAACACTTCTGGTAACATTGGATATCTGCATGGTCCTCGTTTGAACATGAATGGAAACATTGGAGTTGGTTCTTGGGGTGGTGCAAGCAGCAATGCGCAAGTAAGCTTCTTCTACCGCTATTCATTCGATCAGCGTGACTTGCGTCTCAAATATATCGATGGTTTGTGGGCTTACACATCCACAACGAACGGCGCAGGACAAGATTCAATCGCTGTCAACCCTAACTTCACCTATACTCTTTATAATAACAAGTGGTCGAAGTTGTGGTCAACAACCGGTCTAGGTTCTGCAACTGAAGGTGGTGATGGTATCAACTTCCCTTATATGCGCTATACTGATGTGTTATTGATGAATGCTGAGGCTCTTAACGAACTTGAAGGTCCAAACGATGAAGCTAAAGAAAACCTCATGACTGTGCGTCGTCGCGCCTTTGATCCTACTGATCAGCCACAAATGGTCAATGCATATGTTGATAGTGTAAGTGCTACAAAGGAAAGCTTCCTTACTGCTATCCTCAACGAACGTAAATGGGAGTTCGGTGGTGAGAATATGCGTTGGAAAGACCTCGTTCGCAACAACAAATATAGTGAGGCATTGTATTATCAATTCCTAAGATACTTAATCGTAGCAGAGTTTGTCGGTGGATCAAGTTCAGACTATGAAGATGCTGTTGAAGCATACGATAACGTCACCGCCCACAAAGAATACCTAAGTTATATGCCAACCAATATTTTCTGGCGCCGAACGAGCAATCCTAACAATCCTTCTGTTTTCCCAAACACCTCGATTGATGTGCTTGAGGTTTATAATCCATGGTGGCAAACTGTACGCCCACAAGACGACAACACCAACAATATACATTGGCAGGGTAGCGACGTCTTAGGTTGGTGGAACGATGGAGCCGGTGCTCCGCAAAACCAAGTGTTGTACTCTCTATATGGATTCATGCGAGGCGATGTGAATGGAAACATTTTCATGATTGACGGCAATGGAAGTCCAATTCCTATGCCCCATCCTAACTCAGTGAACGTCTCTAATCTACCAGTTGTACGTTACATTCTTCCCTACCCGCGTGATATTATTCAGCGCAGTGCAGGAGCCTATAAGAATTATTACGGTTATTTGAATTAATGCTTTAAAAGAGACAGAAAATGAAAAAGATAATATTTTATACGCTTTCGCTGCTCATGGTGCTTCCCGCCCTTTATTCATGTAAAGATGATGCCAGCATATCTGATGCTGCTGGGCGAGAATTCATGACCATGTTCCGCAAAGATGATAATACAGGCAAGGGCGACACAGATCCATACAACTGTCATGTGCAGGACATGAACGACGTGCACCTTTACTGGTATGGAGTTAATGGCGCTGCAGGATATGAAATTAAAATGGCGCTTCAGCCTACTGTATCTTCGGGTCTGGCAACAGATTGGGAAAACCCCGCTAATATCTTGCTTGACACGATCGTTGGGCCGGAAACCCTCGACATGGTAATCAAAGATTTACAGTACATGACCGACTATCGCTTTGCCATACGTACACTTTCTACCAAAGGAGAGGCATACAACTCTAAGTGGTATGGTTATGGAAGCGGACGTCAATGGGCTGATTATCTTGGTTTGACTACGGAAATGCGCTATGACGTACCTGATGTGATCTACGCAAGTAACATTACTAAGACGACCTTGAGAATCAACATTGACCGCAGTGTTGCATCATCAGGCAGTGCCAATGCAATTGTTGGTTTCAAGCAGCATTTCTCAACCGAAACATACAACGGAGATGAAGTCTATACGATGCAGCATTTGCTCGTACAAGCAGGAAATGACAATCCGAATGCTGCTGTGCCCGATAAGTGGAAGAACTATCAGATCACGGATGAAGATTTTACAAAAGGTTATATCGATGTTGATGGGCTGGAGCAAAACAGTGTCTATACTATCAATGTCAAAGACCAAAATATTCCTGTCTTCTGGGATGCCATCTATAACACGCTTTCCATCCGTATGGACGGAGATCCGGGCGAGCCTATTTTGATCAAACATGTGGTTGATCCTAATGACACAATTCCTGGAGCAGCATCTTATAACGCTTGTCGACTCGATACCATCATCAACAACTACAACCAAGACTCCAAGTTGGCAGAGGGACAGATCTTCTATCTCGATGGTGGAAAGACCTACTACTTTGCAATGAACACGAGTCTGTACAAAGGATTCACGCTCAAGACTAACCCAGCAGATATTACTGCTGGCAAGGGCAGAGCCAAAGTGTTCTTAGGTGGAACTGCGATTGTTGAGAATAATCCTAACTCTAACAACTTCATGCTCGGCCGTCAGCCTCTAGCAGGAGAAAATCCTGCTGTACGTATCAACATCAAGAAGCTATGCTTCGAGGATATTGACTTTGACTGTCCGCTTGCTCAGAACTATGGGCAAAAGGGTGGCAACGGTACCGGAAACTACTTTGCGAACATGTATTCCAATGGTATGGGCGTTCAGATTAGCAGCTTCGAAATCCGCAACTGCTCGTTCCAGCGTATGATTCGTGGTTTCGTTCGCGTACAAGGAGCAGCAGTGAAAGTGTTTGAACATTTCATAGTTGAGAATTGTGAATTCTACAATGATGGTTATTATGACAATAATGGCCGTGGATATGCATGGATTGCTGGTGACGGAAAGCAGCCTAAGTCAAACATCTTCAATGATATGGTGTTCCGTAACAATACATTCTACGACAGCCCACGTACCTGTTTCTTCACAGACAACGGTGCATCGCTTGCATGGCCGCCTAGTGTATCTTACAACATCACATTGGAGAACAACACGTTCGTTAACTTTAGTACCAGATCTAGCGGTAGAAAGATATTCGACTTGCGCTATCTCCCAGGTGGTTCAAAGATTATTGTGAAGAACAACCTCTTCATCTTAACCACGCAATCAACTGACACTCGTCCATTGTATTTCGAAGGTGCAGATATCCGAAGCATCTTAGGCACAGGCATTGTATTCTTCGATGTAAGCAACAACTGGTCAACTAACACCAACCTAACTGGTACTCAAATCTTCTCTGCTGCAGGTTTCGCTGCTACAAAGAATAGTTTTGGAGCCTTCGGTGATGACGCAGTTCTTAACGGCCGAGATGAACTTCAGGTTCACGTTGATAACATTTCGCCTACTGAACTGATGACTAATCCAAATCCTCCACATGTTTCTCCTGATCCACTCATGCACAACGTGGACAACCTCGACGGTCTCTATTTCAATCAGACCGATCTGGTGAAGAACAGTAACATCTACAAATTGAATGTTGGTGCTTCTAAATGGAGAAGATAAAAAGGTGAATTGATAACTTCATTCTGCGCAACTAGTTGCGCAGAATCCTAAACGAAAACGAGATGATGAGTGCTTTGAGCCAATCAAAGACCATCATCTCGTTCTTTATTATATTTTTTGAAGGCATGATAATCGATATAATCAACACTACACAATATCGATTCTATTTTATTTATCAGTCAAATTATTTATAACTTGAACATCTATTACATCTTGTTTCCACATCAGATAAAACACAAAGGCTACATTAGATATTATTAAATTTAATGATAAAAGTCTTCTTGTTCAAATGAAAAAGCTGATAAACAATCACTTCAAGAAATGTCATTTAAATAAAGAGATAATGCTAAGCTGCTGTTTTTTGTGTCAATATGTAATAAATTTGCATGAAATAATTGCAGATTTAAAGAATAGTTATTAACTTTGCACTAAATAATTAACTCTTATGGCACATCATCAATTAGACGCTTTAGACCGTAAAATACTGAAACTCATTGCCAATGATGCTCGTATTCCATTCTTAGAAGTGGCACGTGCATGCAACGTCAGTGGTGCAGCAATTCACCAGCGCATTCAGAAGCTCTCTTCCATTGGCATTCTGAAGGGGTCTCAATTTATTATTGATCCAGAGAAAATTGGCTATGAGGCTTGTGCCTACGTTGGCCTATATTTAAAGGACCCTTCCAGTTTTGATGAAGTAGTTGAAAAACTTCGTCTTATCCCCGAAGTGACTGAATGTCACTATACCACAGGTGGCTACGACATGTTCATTAAGATTTATGCTCGCAACAACCATCATCTTTTGGACATCATCCACGACAAGCTTCAGCCACTTGGACTTTCACGCAGTGAAACCATCGTGAGCTTCAATGCCGTTATCGACCGTCAGTTGCCAATTATGGACAATTGCGTAGAAAAAGAAGATGGACCATGTATTGATGATGAAGACCCAGAAGGTCTCTAATCATACTTTCAACTCATACTCTATAAAGGAAAAGCCATCGTGCTTTTCCTTTTTTTGTTGTTGCCACTGACTGGCATCAAAATAGGGGAAAAAGGTATCTGCCTTTTCAGGCCTACAGTCAACAAGTGTCAAATAAAGTCGAGAAGCCATAGGTAAGGCCTGTCTGAAGACAGTCTCACCACCAATCACAAACACTTCCTCTTCACCCTTGCAGGCATCAAGGGCTGCATCTAAAGTTGGCGCAACAAGACAATCCTTGATAGAACCCAATGTTCGGCTGATGACAATGTTACGTCTTCCGGGAAGTGCACCTTTGGGCAGCGACTCGAAAGTCCTTCTTCCCATGATAATGCTATGCCCCATTGTAATCGTCTTGAAATGCTCTAGATCCTCAGGAAGGTGCCAAATTAGCTGACCTTGATAACCTATAGCACGGTTCTTAGCCATTGCAACGATAATGCTAATGTTCATCTTATATGCAGATGTTTAGTGATAAGCCCTGGGGTGATCAGTACAATGTAATGTATAAGAAGAGAAATCCGAGCATTGATTATTCATCTACCAACTAACACTAGTTACTTCCTTAGGCAAGTAAGTGCTCTTTATCTTCCATTCTGCAGTGTAAAGATTATTGGCACGATTACCGATATTCTTCACAAAACCTAATGGTTGATTACGGTAAGTAATCAGCACAATCCCACGAGGAGTGCCATCTGGCAACAAGATTGCTTCCTTACGTAAATAATTGATTGCTGTATAGTAGTCAACATCGATTCTAGGGAATGCTCCCGCCTTTAAGGCAACTGACAATGCCAAAGATGTGTTGGGGACTATATCACGTCCTTTTCGCGTACCCATCTTGACACCAACGTGGATGAGATGCAGCTTGCTATACACCTTTTCATAAAACTGATGCCAAACAGCTGGTATGGCAAACACGTTATCTTGTTGCTCCGCTACGATGAAATCTCCCTGTAACCATTGATTCTTCAGTTTCTTAATATCTCCAGAACTCTGCTTGTCACGGGCTTCATGCCGATTTTTTTTATTTGATTTCCCAGTATTTGTACTGAGCATCTCAAGTGCACTTCTGCCTTCACCATGCTTCCGAAGCACAGCGACAAATAGTCCCTCGCCTCGCGACTTGCCTGGGATAAACCTATAAACAGGATGGTTATCGATGAGAGAACCCGTGATATTCCATTCGGGTTGAGTTTCGATCTCTACAAATTCGGCACCAAGTTGTTTCGCAATCCAATTCACATTCTCCTCGTCCTCATGTGCATTAAAGGTGCAAGTGGAATAGATAAGTAATCCCCCTTCACGCAAACAAGGCCAAATATTTTCCACAATAGATCGCTGAAGCATGGCGCATTGTTCAACATTCTGGGTACTCCATTCAGCAATTGCTCCCTCATCCTTACGAAACATCCCCTCACCTGAACAAGGCACATCGGTCAAAATCACGTCAAAAAGCAACCCTGCTGCTTTGTAATCCTTGGCAAAATTGTTAGTCACCAAAACGTCTGAGTGTCCAAATTTTTCCATGTTCTCCGCAAGGATTGAAGCACGCATCTTCATCGGTTCATTGCACATGAGAATACTACCTTCAGGTAAGGCAGAACGTGCCGCTGTAGTCTTTCCACCCGGTGCAGCACAGAGATCAAGCATCATCACAGGTTCGTCCACAAGCTGACTTAACACTTGACTGACAAACATCGAGGAAGCCTCCTGAACATAATATAGTCCGGCATGAAGCAGAGGGTCAAAAGTGAAATTCGGTCTTGTCGGCAGGTATCGTCCTTCATGGCACCACCCTACTACCTCCGTGGTTTGTTCTCCACTCTTTGCAATATCATTCTCCCCTAAGCGCGATGCCTTCAAGGGATTAATCCTTATGCTTATAGGCGGATCCTGATGTAGCCCATCCTCTAATACTTTATATAAGGCATCGCCCATCAATTCGCGAGTATAGTCCACAAAATCCTTTGCTAGAGTCATTTCCTTCACTTTTTTCATTGCAAAAGTAGAAGTTTTTTAGTTACTTTGCAACTAAACTACTGCCTGTTTCGTCAAAAAGACAGAAATAAAATAACTTCAATAAGAAATGAAACATTATCTCATAGCATTGGCATTCATGCTCTCGCTCAACGCAAGCGCAGCTAGCGTTCAGCCTCGTCACCGCCATCATGCCCCCGTCGAAGCGGTAGACACTGTTAAGGATACCACCAACGTAAAAGGTCTTGAGGCATTCTCGGACACCACTGCAGCCGGCCTTGCAGGCACGGAGGACACCTCTTACACCTCACAAACTTTCTCAGACTTTGACTCTGGAAATAGCTTTGTCAATGAATTCGTTGAGAAGCTTCTAGGCGGTACCATAGGTGTTGGAGCTGTGTTGCTTGTCATCTTCATTCTGCTTATTGTCTTTCTCATCCTTGCTGCACCATTTATCATTCTCATTCTCATCATACGCTACATCATCAAGCGACACAATAGTCGCGTCCAGTTAGCAGAAAAGGCCATGGAAGCAGGTCAGCCCATACCCGATGCAATTAAGCCCGCAGCACCGGAAACACCAGATTACTACTGGAATAAGGGCATTCGCAATGTCGCCATTGGCGTTGGACTCATGGTCATGTTCGGAGTTTGGGGTGCAGATGTATTTGTAGGAGTGGGAGCTTTGATTGCTTGCTACGGCGCCGGACAGATGATTATTGCCAAGACCAATAAGTAAATGGATCGTCTGGAGGACATCAGTTTAGTCACACAGGTGTCGGTATTCCATAATCAGCGAGCATTCGACAAGCTGATGAAGGAATACCAGTCGCCTGTGAGGCGTTTCTTCCTCTCGCAGACTTTAGGTGATACGCAGCTTAGCGACGACCTAGCTCAGGACACGTTCGTAAAGGCATATACGCGCATCAGCCAGTTTCAGGGCAAATCGTCGTTCCTCACATGGCTCTATCGCATCGCTTACAATGTTTTCTATGACTATGTGCGGGCAAACCGACAGACCATGAACCTCGACAACATGACGGTGCGACAAATCAATGCCAATCATGGCGACAGTAATCTGAAAATGGATCTTTACGATGCCCTACAAATACTCACGGAAAACGAGCGTAGTTGTGTCACACTGCAACTCATAGAAGGACAAACCATCGAACGAATCTCCGAAATAATCGACATGCCGGAAAACACGGTGAAAAGTCATCTCTCGCGCGGCAAGAAAAAGTTGGCCGACTACTTGCGAAGCAATGGTTACAAATAAATAAACCGCTTAAAAATGAAAGAATATGGAAGTAGACAATAAAATACAATCCGACGACGATCTCTTGCTGCAGTTCTTTGATGCTCAGCGGTTCGAGATTGCCGACGATGGATTCTCCAAACGGGTAATGCAAGCCATCCCGCAGAGAGCCCGTCGCCTAAATCGTATATGGACGGCATTGTGCTTCACTGTGGCAATGGCTATGCTATTGTTCTGTGATTGGGTTGACGAGTTAAGACTAATGTTGTCTCAGCTGATTGGCGATTTGATAGGTTATCTGTCGGTAGTTGAGTTTAATCTCTGCTCAATAGTTATGGTTCTTGCATCCCTAATGGTTCTCTCTACGGTCGCTATCTATAATGTCCTGACCAATTACGATGCAAAACTATAGACCCTTACAATCAAACTAGTATTGGTTGTTCACCAAAAGGGCATCCAATTCATTTTGATTGAAGAGGTGTGATGTGCCTTGTCGAATCCTAATCTAGGTCACTAGTGTCTCTTAAAATTATT
>DHOP01000108.1:118530-119081 GCA_002407775.1 Prevotella sp. UBA5387 | reverse complement strand
GAAGGTGAAGGATGTTATTCATAAGAGGGTTATACAGGTGTTGTGTTAAACGACGCGGAGCCGTTTGCAAAGCAAACATCTGCGAAATCTGCGAGAGAGAAATATCCTTAGAAATTGTCTTCTATGTTGTTTACTACGCGATGAATTCCTGCTCTGATATTCGAAGTATCAAAGTTGACTAAAAGTCCAACCTTTTTATCGGTCAACTTGAGATAGGTCTGAAGTTGCTTGAAGTGAACATCACGCAATTCTATAACAGACTTTAATTCGAGTATCACTTTGTCTTCTATAATGATATCAGCACGTAGATCGGAACCAAATGACTTACCGTCATAGGTTATTGGGATTGTAACCTGGGCTCTTGCTTGAAGACCTTGCTTCTGTAGCTCGTACAATAACACCTTCTCATATACTCCTTCGAGAAGACCTGGGCCAAGGGCATTGTATACATTGTAGATTGCTCCTATAGCTTTGTATGTTATCTCATTCTCAGTCATAAAGTGGATGCTGTGTTTTCTCGTTCTAAGTATTTCTCACGCAGATGACGCAGA
>DHOP01000108.1:118143-118272 GCA_002407775.1 Prevotella sp. UBA5387 | reverse complement strand
TTCATAAGAGGGTTATACAGGTGTCGTGCTAAACGACGCGGAGCCGTTTGCGAAGCAAACATCTGCGAAATCTGCGGAATCTGCGTGCAAAAAAGAGCGAGAGGGTATTGTGTAGAGCAAGGGATAGTG
>DHOP01000108.1:95886-117945 GCA_002407775.1 Prevotella sp. UBA5387 | reverse complement strand
AGATGACGCAGATTTACCATGCGGGGTGAGGGAGGGGAATATGAAAACATTAAAAGATGAAAACATGAAAAGATTAGGGGGAGACGGGAATAATGAAAAGATTATCTAGAGATCACCAAGTGCAAACACAATGATCATTTATACAGATCGACGGAATAGTCGAAGAGGTATGTCGAATCATTGAGACAAGGATGGTGAGCATCTTTCTCTGAGAGGATGACCTTATCTGCTGGGATGCGCCAATCGATTGCTAGGGCGGGATCGTCCCAGGCTATGGCTCCCTCACTCTCCTTGCAATAGAGGTTGTCACACTTATATTGGAACACGGCCTCTTCGGAGAGCACACTGAAGCCATGAGCAAAGCCGCGAGGGATGAAGAACTGGCGGAAGTTATCCTCCGTGAGTTCCACGGCCACATGCTGGCCGAATGTCGGGGAACCTTTACGGATGTCAACTGCTACATCGAGAACGACTCCTTTGACTACACGTACAAGCTTACTCTGTGCATGTTCACCCTTCTGGAAATGTAAGCCACGGAGTACACCATAGGAGGATTTTGACTGGTTATCTTGCACAAAATGTACAGGACGAACTTGCGTATCAAAGTCTCGCTCGTTCCATGACTCAAAGAAATAACCACGGTCGTCCTTAAAAACTCGTGGCTGAATGATGACTACGCCATCAATGGTGGTCTTTATTACTTCCATTATCAGTATGTATTAGGTGAAATTTTGGGGTTATAGTCAATAAATAAGAAGAATTACTCGTTGAAACGTCACAACCCAACTCACCAACCAATTTGCTTAAAGCAAGAAAATAAATCCTCGATAATAACAGAACTATCTTGTTACCAACGAGTTATAAGGAAATGCTATAAATAATCAACATAAAAAGCACCAAAATTAAGGCTTTTCTCTATCTATTAATAGATGCAAATTTAGGCAATTAATACGAAAGCGCAAACAGAAAATGAAAAAGATTAAATTACATTCCTGTGTATTTCGTTAGTCAAGTATAGCTTACGCAGATCAACAACCTAATATAGAGCATCGACAACTACAACTCCTCCGCGCATCTTCGATGCATCAAAGAATATCAAAGAATATTCGAGTGGTGTTAGGCTTATCGCTAAATGTTTCATAAGGATGGCCTTGCCATCATCTAAAAATATAGAAAAACAGCATCACCCTGAGCCTCACTAGTTGAGATGGGAAAAAAAGAGAAAACTCTCCCTGGCCTTTCTCAATGGGGAAAGGAATAATTATGAACGCTCAACTCGATTGTGAATCAAATTGAAACACGGAGTAAAACAAATTGATTCACTCGATGAATCAAATTGAATTACTCGGTAAATCAATTTGAATCACAACCTAAAATGACACCTCTTACAACCACTCGATAGAACATCTCGATTTTTATAATCTATGGAACCGTAGCATTTGGGCGATTCATTCATCTTATTTTCCATCAAGAAACCTTCAAAAATAGCAGATTGAGTTAATAAACGTTAGAACTTTGAATATTTTCCATTGGATATTTGTTTATTTAAAATCAAAGTTCTATTTTTGCATTGTTTTCCAACGGAAATAAAGTCGATAGGTCTTATGAATATACGCAAAAACGTGTTGTTCCTTGCTGCAACAATGATGATTGCAATGACAGCTTGCACAGGACAACAAAAGAAAAATGAAGAAAAAAGCAATCAGGTAGAATCAACTAATAAAAAGGAGATTAAGGAAGTGAAACCATTAGAATTGACTAAAGAGGAGTTTAAAAAGAGAGTTATGGATTATGAGGCTAATCCTCATGAGTGGAAATTTGAAGGTGACAAGCCTGCACTCATTGACTTCTATGCCACTTGGTGCGGTCCTTGCAAGATGACATCACCAATCGTTGAGGAACTAGCAACAGAATATGCCGGCAAAGTTGACGTTTACAAGGTAGATGTTGACCAGGAGCAAGAGCTTGCCGGACTATTCGGAGTTCAGTCTATCCCTACCTTCCTCTTCATACCTAAGGATGGCAAGCCACAAAAGGCAGTTGGTGCCATGGGTAAAGGGCAGTTTGAACAGGCTATCAAGGACGTTTTATTAAAATAAGGTAGGAATGGATAATACTTGCCTTTGTCATCTCAGGGACACATATAGGAGCATCATCAAGTTCGAAAAGGAGTTGGAAGATTCCATCGGGCTTAATTTGAACGAGGCTATGTTGCTATGTATTCTTTCGGACGGCGGACAACGACTCTCCGGCGAATTAGCAGATCAACTTGGGCTAACACGTTCCAACGCATCTAAAGTCATCGTTTCCTTAGAGAAACAATCTCTCATTCGAAGACTGGCTTGTAAGGAAGATAGTCGTTGCCAAAAGTTCCATATCACAAAGAAAGGAACCGAAATGATTGAAAGGATCCATTGTTCCAATATCGAGATGCCCAAGGTATAAAGCATTATTTAATGCTTACTCAATAAATTAGACGACCATTGAATGGTGATAATTCCATTCAATGGTCATCTTCGTATTTATCTGAGCAACAAGAATGAACACATCCTTGCGTGAACTATTGATTAGTTATGCTGACCGTTACGAGACTCCCTCATTTATTGAGGGCGACCCCTCCTGGTTTATGCATCAGGTTGTGGGGCGAGAGAACCAGGAAGTAATGGCGTTCATTGCCAGTGCACTCAGCTACGGTTCGCGTAAGCAATTCCTTCCCAAAATCCAATTACTACTCAACGCCTCCGAGGGAGAGCCATACGAATGGGTGAACCTAGGCAAGTTTTCCGATATTATTCCTGATACTCAACAATGCTTCTATCGCCTATATACCAACCACACCATGTATGTCTTCTTGCAAGCCTTGCGTCAAATACTGATTGATTACGGTTCATTGGGACAGTTTGCGGAGGATGCCATGCATAAACACAATCCCAAACACAAGGACGCCATCACTGTGCTTACAGCTTTAAGCGATTATTTCTGGAATCAAGGACTTAAGGGTATTGTACCCCACCCCATTAGTTCACTTTGCAAGCGTCCAAATATGTTTCTTCGTTGGATGGTGCGCAACAATTCGCCTGTGGACCTCGGGCTATGGACCGACATCATCGACAAATCATCTCTTATCATTCCCATGGACACACATGTGATGCAGACCGCCCGCTCTTTTAATCTTATCAAGACGAAGACAGCATCATGGGCAACAACAATATCACTCACTCGAAAATTGTCAGAAGTATTCCCAGGTGATCCCGCACGTGGAGACTATGCCCTATATGGTGCAGATATTGACAAAGACTTGAATGACTTTGCAAAAGAATAAGATTTAATGGCTACTGGCACAATAACTGAAAAAAAGATATTTTACTTTAAATAATTTCTTCTTTACTTGCAAGTCAAAGGTTAAATTCGTAATTTTGAACGGTTTAAAACAATCTACAATAAATCAATTTAAGCACCTAAACAATGAAAGAATTGAAGATGTATATCAACGGCAAGTTCGTTGAATCACGGTCCGGAAAGTGGATCGATGTATTGAATCCCTCTACTGAGGTAGTCACCTCACGGCAACCCGAAGGCACTATCGAGGATGTAAACGAGGCATTGGATGCCGCTCGTGCCGCACAGAAGGAGTGGGCTAAAAAACCTGCCATCGAGCGCGCTCAATATCTACAGAAGATTGCCTCAGGCATTCGCCGTCGCAACGATGAGTTTGTTGAGATTATCATGCGTGAACAAGGCAAGACACGTCAATGGGCTTCTGTTGAAGTGAGCGTTACCGCTGACTATTTCGACTATATGGCTACGTTTGCACGTAGCATCGAAGGAGAAGTGATTCCTAGCGATCGTCGTGGAGAAACCATCATTTTGACACGTCGTCCAATAGGTGTCGTGGCAGGTATTTTGCCCTGGAACTTCCCCTTCTTCCTTATCGCCCGCAAGGCCGGCGCATCTCTTATCGCCGGATGTACAATAGTCATGAAGCCATCACAGCTCACTCCTGAGAACTGCTGCACCTTCGCTGAAGTTGTTGAGGAGGCCGGACTTCCCGCTGGAGTCATCAACATTGTTACCGGTAAGGGTTCTGTTGTTGGTCACGCCATGGCCGCAAGCCCTAAGATCGATGTCGTGAGCGTGACAGGTAGCGTGAGTGCCGGTCAAAGCATCATGGCTGCTGCCAGCGAGAACATCACTAAAGTGTCACTCGAACTTGGCGGCAAAGCCCCGGCCATTGTGTTCGCTGATGCAGACTTAGAACAAGCTGCCCAATGGATTTTGGATAGCCGTATTGGCAACAATGGGCAAATCTGCAATAACGCAGAACGTGTTTATGTGCAAAGCTCAGTAAAAGACGAGTTCACCAATATTCTGTTAGCCAAGATGAAAGCCGTTAAGGTGGGTGATCCATGCTTGGATGATAACGTAGATATGGGACCGCTGGTTGAGGCACGCGCCCTTGAAAGTGTAATCGCCAAAGTCGAAAAGGCCGTGGCTCAGGGTGCCAAAATCCTCTGCGGCGGTCATCGTGTAGGCAACAAGGGCTATTTCTACCCCGCTACCTTGCTTGACAATTGCACACAGGATATGGATATCATCCATGAGGAGACCTTTGGTCCCGTGCTTCCGATTGTGCCTTTCGACACAACAGACCAAGTCATCGAATGGGCAAACGATGTTGAATACGGCCTGGCTTCTGCTGTCTATACCAAGGACTTAGACACCGCCGTTCGCGTGAGTCGCGAACTTCAGTTTGGCGAAACCTACATCAACCGCGAGAATTTCGAGGCAATGCAAGGATTTCATGCTGGTGTGAAGAAGAGCGGTATCGGCGGTGCTGATGGCAAACATGGCATTGAGGAATACCTCGTTACCCATGTCACCTATCTTGATACACATTACGAATAATCCAGATACGATTATAAACTTACTGCCGCGCCAAGTTTCATATTTGACGCGGCAGATTTGTTTTTATAAGTAATCTTATACCTTCATTCTCATTAAGACCAAATAATAAAAGACTATCACTAAAGATTTAATAACACATTTTGGACCATTTGTTTGGCTAAAGTTTGTTTTTTCAGTAACTTTGCACCCGAATTGACACAGGCAGGTGTCATTCCACGCGAAAGCATCTTTGGGGTTCCGTAGCTCAGTTGGATTAGAGCAACAGCCTTCTAAGCTGTGGGTCAAGGGTTCGAATCCCTTCGGAATCACAGAATAATGGAGTGAATTTCCTGACGGAAGTTCACTTTTTTTGTTAGTAAAGGAGGGTAACACATGACATTGCAATATATTATCGTATTAATAGTGGTAGCTGTTTGCGTAAGCTATGTAGGTTATCGACTTTACCGAACCATGACAGACCACAAGTCTGCGTGCGACGGATGTGCACTCAAAGAGTCATGTACAAAGCAAAATACCAAAGACCGAAAATCCCCGAAGGGTTGTAATCAGAAGTCATAGGTATATAGATGAAAACTATAAAGATTCACTCTACCCCTTTATAAATATTGATAAAGGGGTAATGCCTTGAGAATAAGTAATTACACTTATAACTGATGATTTTATCGTTAATTATTATGAATGAAACGAAAAATCATCGAGGATAATTCTTTGGATAATATTTATCTCTCTACTTTTGCGCGATTTTCTGATAGAAGAAATAAATATGGATATAAAGACAGATAGCATTCAGACACCGTTCACCCAAAAACTCAGTCTGTTGGGAATATTTATCACGCTGGGAATAGTATTTGGTGACATTGGCACTTCGCCACTCTACGTGATGCAGACCATTGTGAAATACGCCCCGCAAGGCAATGCCGAATTTATCATCGGTGCTGTATCATGCATCATCTGGACACTCACATTACAAACCACCTTCAAATATGTCATCATTGCCTTACATGCAGACAACAAAGGCGAAGGCGGAATTCTCGCTCTTTATGCCCTTGTACGCCGCCATAAGCGCAAGTGGCTCTACCTTGCCGCTATTGTCGGGGCAAGCACATTGGTGGCCGATGGCATTATCACCCCGTCTATTACAGTGACCTCGGCTATAGAAGGACTAAGTGTCATCAATCCAGAGACACCAGTTGTTCCTATAACTTTGATCATCATCTCTGTGCTCTTCTTTGTCCAACAATTTGGGACCAACGTTATTGGCCGTTCTTTCGGTGCACTCATGTTCTTGTGGTTTCTTATGCTTGGCGTTATAGGGGCTATGCAATTACCAAATAATTGGGCCATACTTCAAGCTTTCAATCCCTACCATGCCATCCATCTACTTGCTGAAAATCCCTCGTGGTTCCTTATCCTTGGTGCGGTGTTCCTATGTACCACTGGCGCCGAGGCGCTCTATTCCGACTTAGGACATTGTGGAAGACGCAATATAACAGTAGCCTGGGTATATGTAAAGGCTATGCTGATTCTCAACTATCTCGGACAGGGAGCATGGCTCATCGCCCACGATAGTAGTGCCTACATGCAGGGCAACCCATTCTTTGCCATCATGCCCCAAGCCTTTCTCCTTCCTGGTATCATTATGGCTACTATCGCAGCCGTCATTGCCAGTCAGGCACTTATCAGCGGGTCGTTTACCATTTTCAGTGAGGCCATGAACCTCAACTTTTGGCCTCGTCAGCGCATTAAGTATCCAACCCAGGTCAAAGGTCAGCTCTTTGTGCCGTCGGTAAACATATTCCTCTACATCTTCTGCGTCATCACGATCTTGCTTTTCCAGTCATCTGCTCGCATGGAAGCCGCTTACGGTCTTTCGATCACTATTACGATGCTGATGACCACGATACTCTTGGCGTTCTATCTGCGATCAAAGAATATCAGCAAAGTGTTTGTCTTCATTTTCGCAGCTATATTTGTTACTGTAGAGAGTACGTTCCTTGCCGCCAATCTTTTTAAGTTCGCTCATGGCGGATGGTTCACCATCCTTTTGGCAGGTGGAATTTTCATTGTAATGTATGTTTGGTACAATGCAACGAAGATTAGAAGTAAGCATTTGAAATTTTATCGCATAAACAAGTATTTTGATACCATATCTGATATCAAGGACGACCCTAGCATCCCTAAGTTTGCTACCAATCTGGTGTATATCAGCAAGACCAACAACCCCACTCTAGTAGAGGGAAAGGTCGTCTACTCCATCATTCATAAGAACCCCAAGCGTGCAGACCACTACTGGCTCTTCCATTTTGACTATGTTGATGAGCCGGATACGCTTGATTACACCTTCACCTCGCTCATTCCCGACACATTCTATCGCATCGATGTGCACATCGGCTTCCGAGTACAACCTATGCTCACCATCTTCCTTAGGCAAATCATCGAAGATCTCGTTGCCGAAGGGCGCTTCGATCTCACCAGTGGCTACGACTCCCTAAAGCGTCGCAACATTGCGGGCGACTTCCGCTTTATCGTTATCCATCGCATCTATTATCCTGCATTTTCGAACAATCGTCGCGACAACATCATTATGAACTTGTATGGTATCATCAAGCATATCGGCATCAGTGACGAGCGCGCCCTTGGCTTGGATACTAGCAGTGTCGTTGTAGAAAAGGTGCCACTTATCGTTCGCCGCAATGATCATAGCAAACGAATTGTGAAGCACACCGATAAAGAAACCATTCCTACAGAAGTCTGATTGTTTGAGTAAGGGGAAGCAGCTATACTGATTAAGGATATCTAGAGCGTATTCTTTCATTTGAGGAAGGTCATGCTAGTCTGGTGAATGCCTCTCTACGTCATTTACATACCAGGTGACTCTTGGCTTCATCTCTATACGTTCACTAAGCGCTAGTTTAGTGAATATGAATAGTCTGTATTCTTTGATTTTCGAAAAAAGATCTTGCACACATCAAAAATTAGAGCACTTTGTGCGATAGAATGAGCCTGTTGTGACGACATAAAAGCGGCTGGATCAAAGAATTATCTTATCGAAGCATTGTGAAATCATAGTTTTTGGCTAAATTTGCAGTATCAACAAACTATTTAAACTCAAATGAAGAGAATTCTACAACTTATTCTTATCCTGTCCATTAGTACTCTTAATTCTATTGGCTCCTTTGCTCAATTGCCACGTGTGACCTGGGACGAGCATAGTTTAATGCTTGACGGCAAACGTGTGTTACCCGTTATGGGAGAGATACACTATAGTCGCATTCCTGCAAAAGAATGGTCTTCCGAGGTTCGAAAGATGAAAGAAGGCGGAGTAACGATGATCGCAACCTACGTTTTCTGGAACCATATCGAAGAGCTAAGAAACCAGTTCGACTGGAGCGGTCAACGCAATTTGCGTGCTTTCTTGGAGGTATGCAAAGCCGAAAAGATGCCAGTGGTATTACGCCTAGGGCCGTTTTGCCATGGCGAAGTACGTTGTGGAGGCATTCCCGATTGGGCCATTAATCTGTCGCGAGACACTACTAGTGGTATCCCCCCAATGAAATTGAGGTCCACGGACAACCGATGGCTCGCGTTATGCAACACACTTTATCGACAAATCTTCACTCAGGTGCAAGGGCTACAATGGAAAGATGGAGGTCCGGTTGTCGCTGCTCAGTTCGACAATGAGTATCGTGGATCCGGGGAATACCTTATGGCGTTAAAACAGATAGCTACAAGCATAGGCTTTGACCTGCCATTTTACACGCGTACCGGTTGGCCCGAACTGACAAGACCTGTCCCCTATGGCGAAATGATACCACTCTATGGCGACTATGCCGACGGCTTCTGGGAACGTAGTATCGAACCCACAGCAGGAAACTACTGGAAGGCGTTCTTCTTTAAACCAAATCGTGACGCCAAGAGCATAGGCACCGATTTGTTGCAATATGACAAGACCTCTGCAAGTAAAGATTCACCTTCATCTCGCTCCTATCCATTTTTCACTTGTGAGTTAGGTGGGGGTATGGCTACCGCATATCACCGTAGGCCGTTCCTTTATGCCAAAGATGCACTTGCCATGGCAATTGTTAAACTGGGATCTGGAAGTAATCTTCTAGGTTATTACATGTATCATGGCGGTACAAATCCTGACGGGAAGCTAACTCCACTCAATGAAAATCAACGCACGATGGCAACCAACTACAATGACATGCCCGAGAAGAGCTATGATTTTCAGGCACCCATCGGAGAGTTCGGTCAGCTGAGAGAAACCTATTATATATTACGTCCTATTCACCTTTTCCTGCAAGACTATGGCACGCTGCTTGCTCCTATGGAGGCCATCTTTCCCGATGGATATACAAAAGGGGACAACGAGGCGGCAACAATGCGTAAGGGTGATGATGGCTCGCTACGATGGAGCTATCGTAGAGTTGATAAAAAAGAAGGCGGAGCAGGATTCATCTTCTTCAACAACTATGAACGACTGCAATCGCTCACGACCAAGAAAGGAGTTAAGCTATCGGCTGGTGACGTGTCGTTACCAAAGTTGACCATTCCAGCCGGTGCCATGGGCATATTCCCCATTAATATGGAGGGAATGCGTTATGCCACGGCACAACTCGTGGCCAAACGTGAAGGTAAGGTCTTTCTCATGCAGATCCAGGGGATACCTGTCGAGATAGCCCTACAAAATGGCAAGACCATGAGGCGCGTAAAACCACTTGGAACAAAAAAACCAGTACACGGAAACCTCTATATACTGACCCAACAGGAGGCCGAACATCTTTTCCTTGACCCCACTCCACTTCCTGACAAGACTATGCTAAGCTATCATAAGGTCAAGGAAGCCGGTCCGCTACGAACCATCACAATAGGTGTACAAAAGGCAGCGGAGTCTCCAAGCGATAGCGATTTCAATGATGCTGCCATCTATACCATTGACCTCAAAGGGAAAAATGACGGTCTATTAGACATCAACTATCATGGAGATTGTGCTAGGCTATATGCTGATGGAAAGTTTATAGACGACAATTTCTATGACGGCCATCACTTCCAATTTGGCTTATGGAGGCTACCTAAGAGCGTGAAGCAGTTGGAATTGCGCATACTCCCTATGCAGAAGAATGCTCCGGTTTATTTTCCCGAAGAGGCTGACACCACTCCAGGTGAGGGAATAAACTCAATAGTCTTAATGAATAATAAATAATATAACAGGATGAAATCTTTATCACATCGCATATTATCAAAGTTAGCAGCCTTAACAATCATATTAAGCCCTATTGGCGCAACGGCTCAGCATACCATCGATCTCAGTGGGAAATGGGAATCGTCTTTGGGCGAGGTGAAGCTGCCAGGGTCCCTTCTGACCAACAACAAGGGTGATGACCTAAGCGTGAAAACACAATGGACAGGCAGTCTCTATGACTCCTCGTACTATTTCAATCCTTATATGGAGAAATACCGACATGAAGGACGAATGAAATTCCCCTTTTTCCTGACACCCAACAAGCATTTTGTCGGCACTGTTACCTACACCAAACGCATAACCATTCCTAAGCAATGGGCAAAAAAACGGGTAGTTCTCTATCTTGAGAGGCCACACATCGAGACCACCGTATCGGTGAACGGCCGCGAAGCAGGGCATCAGATGAGCTTAAATACACCCCATGTTTATGATGTGTCCGAGCTTCTGAATGTTGGCGAGGAAAATGAGATTGCGATTAAAGTATATAATGGCATCGAGAATGTCTGTGTGGGACAGGACTCTCATAGTGTAACCGACCAAACACAAGGGAACTGGAATGGCATCGTGGGACGGATCGAATTGCAGGCACATGGACGTCAAACCATTAATGGCGTGAGGATTTATCCTGATATCAACAAGGAACAAATTAGAGTCGTTGTGTGCGCAAATACCAAACGACTAAAGTTTATGATCAACGGCACTAAGGTCAAGGCGCAAGGTGAGAACGACTCAACTTTTATCATTTCAATACCGAATCCTAAGCTGTGGTCAGAGTTTTCACCAAACCTCTACAAGCTAACAGTTAGTTCGAAAGACGACACCATGGAGTCGATGTTCGGTATGCGTGAGGTGAAAATAAAGGGAAGACAATTCTATCTCAATGGAACACCGATTTGGCTACGAGCCACGGTAGAGAACTGTACTTTCCCCCTTACTGGTTATCCTCCAACTGACGTTGACTCTTGGGAAAACATTTTCAGAAAATGCAAAGAGTACGGGCTCAATGCCATGCGCTTTCATAGTTACTGTCCACCCGAAGCCGCCTTCGTTGCAGCTGACCAAGTGGGTTTCTATCTTCAACCAGAGGGACCAAGTTGGCCCAATCACGGTGTGAAGTTAAGGCGTAACATGCCTATCGATCAGTATCTCATGGACGAGACAAAACACATGGTCGAGGCTTACGGCAACCATCCATCGTTTGTCATGATGGCAGCAGGAAACGAGCCAGCAGGAAACTGGGTAGAATGGTGTAATGACTGGGTGAACTATTGGAAGAAAACTGACGACAGACGAGTGTATTGCGGTGCTTCTGTCGGTGGTGGCTGGGCATGGGACGACCAAAGCCAATACCATGTGAAGGGAGGCGCCCGCGGTCTAGCGTGGGACAAGCATGCCCCACAGTCGGAGGATAACTTTAATAAAGAAATCCTATATCCCGCCAACTTTAAACCTACGCCAGAGTATCCTGTCAACACCGAACCCAACCTGAGTCATGAGTTGGGTCAGTGGTGTGCGTTCCCCGACTTGAAAGAGCGTTCACAGTATACAGGCGTATATAAAGCGCTAAACTTTGATATCTTCGAAGACTTGCTACGCGACAACGGTATGCTTTCACAAGCAGAAAAGTTTCTTCGAGCAAGTGGAAAACTTCAGGTATTGGCTTACAAGTATGATATTGAGCGCAATCTTCGCACAAAAGATTACGCAGGATTCCAGATGCTTTCATTGAATGATTATAGCGGACAGGGCACTGCATTGGTTGGTCCTCTCAATGTGTTCTGGCGAGAAAAAGGTTATGTTGGAGCTGATGAATGGAGACAATTTTGTAGTGAAGTTGTACCTTTGGCGAAATTCCCTAAATTCATTTATACCAATGACGAGACATTGAAAGTACCTGTTGAACTTTATAATGCCGCAGGTCGAAATCTTCTCAATGCACGCAGCACCTATACCATACATGATGTTGAAGGTAAAGAATATGTGCAAGGAGTGCTCTCTCAGCATGATATCCCACTAGGCAAAAACCAAGATTTGGGTATGGCACAGTTTGACTTGTCACAATTTATGAGTCCAAAGAAACTCATATTGACCGTTAATGTCGCTGAAACTTCTAAATCAGGCGATAGCTTAGTGAGTGGTTCTCCGAGGACAATGTGGAGCAACGAATGGGAATTTTGGGTCTATCCCAAACAAATAGAAATGCCTACCGTCTCGTCAAAGGGGAATAATAGGCTCTTCATGATAACAGACACTCTCGATGCTGAGGCAGTAAAAATGTTGAAAAAGGGAGGAAGTGTGCTGATAGAGGCCGCTGGCAAGGTGCGTTATGGTAGCGATGTGGTGCAACATTATCTTCCTGTTTTCTGGAACACCAGTTGGTTTAAGATGCGTCCTCCCCACACCACGGGAATAACAATTGAAACGGAACATCCTCTGTTCAAGGAATTTCCTACGGACGATTGGTCAAATCTCAACTGGTGGGAACTGACCAATAATGCACAGGTGATGAATCTTTCACTCTTCCCAAAGAGTTATCAATCACCCATCCAACCTATCGACACATGGCATGTCAGTAGAAAGTTAGGAATGTTATTCGAAGCTAACGTTCTTGGTGGTAAGCTTATCATGACGACGATGGACATCTCCAGCAATTTGGGACGACGTGTAGTTGCTCGTCAGATGCGAAAGGCAATCATTGACTATATGCTAAGCGACTCATTCCAACCTACCCTCAATTTGGATCCGAAAGACGTCACAAACCTCTTCGAGAACATGGCTCCTCCAGTGAATATGTTTACAAAAGACAGTCCTGATGAGTTGAAACCAAGACTTAAACCTTAAGTATCACACTTATAAAATAGTGAGCTGGAAAGCCAAGGTAAGTTTTGAGCATATAAAGATAACGTGGACTTATGAAAAAACCTGTCATTAAAGTGAATGGCTTACGCGATGAAAAGAGCATCCGTAAGGTTTCAGAATGGGACATAGACATATTAGGACTAGACTTCAGAAGGAACAGTCCACAACACTTGGAGATGATTTCTTCAATGGCAGGCATCATCCCCGACTATAGTAAAGAACGATTGAGTAAAGCTGTTCAAGGAATATCGAAGCTTGATGAAAACCGCAGTCAAACAACTACAAGTAACTTAAATCAGCATCAATTGATGCGGGCGGGCATCTTTGCGGATGAAATGCCCCAAACGATCATTACATACGTTTACAACTATTCACTTGACTTCGTTCAACTTGACGGTTATGAAAGTAACATCATGATGGACAATCTGAAGCGCACTCTCATTCCAGACATTGCCCCACACATCCGATTAATCAAAACAATCAAAGCAACAACAAACGAGGAAATTGCAACTTATAAAACATTCGAAGGAGCAGCTGACCTGTTAATTATTTGTCCTCAGGATGCTGAGGGTCATCTCAAGCTCAGCCTTCTCGATGCTTATGAGGGACAAACTCCATTTCTAATTGGAGGTAATATTACTGCGTCTGACTTAAATAACATACTTGTAGTCAACAATCCAAAGTTTATCGGCATTGATTTAAGTCTACAGGATGAGGATGAAATGTCAAATCTCCCTCTTCCTTTGATACATGATTTCATAATAAGAATGAGCTCTTCATCGTGCAGAAAATAACGAATAAGGACGGGAAAAGTAATTACTTTTCCCGTCCTTATCATAACTTCTTTCTTTTTAAAGCCAACTGAAGGATAGTCAATATCCCTTTAGCTCATCTAAAATATTTGGCGGCCAAAATACTTTCTAACACTTAGAATTCACTACTAAAGTGGAACTTAATGTGCTTGAAATCCTGTTGCGCCATACTAAGAACATAACTTGAGTCAGCAAGGAACACGTCTCTGCCTTCAATATCCTTAGCCATATATTGGTATTTACGCTTAATAAAGTTTTCGTACTCAGCCTCATCGTCTGACTCTATCCAACACGCCTTATACAGATGGACTGGCTCCCAGCGGCACTTGGCATTATATTCGTGCTCAAGGCGATACTGAATCACCTCGAATTGCAACTGACCTACAGTTCCTACAATGCGTCGATTATTGAACTGATTGACGAATAATTGGGCAACACCCTCATTCATCAACTGCTCCAAACCTTTCATAAACTGCTTCGACTTCATTGGATCGTCATTCTCAATATACTTGAACAGTTCTGGAGAGAACGATGGCAGACCGCGAAAATGCAGCTCCTCACCCTCAGTCAGTGTATCTCCAATCTTGAAGATTCCATTATCCGGAAGACCAATTATATCGCCAGGCCAAGCCTCATCGACCGTGCTTTTGCGTTGCGCCATGAACTGAGTCGGCGAAGAGAAACGTACTGTCTTGTTCAATCGAATATGCTGATAAGGTGCGTTGCGAACAAACTTTCCTGAGCAAACCTTACAAAAAGCAATACAAGAGCGGTGATTGGGATCAATGTTTGCGGTAATCTTAAAGATGAATCCTGTGAATTTCGACTCATCGGGAGTTACTGTCCGTTCCTCAGCTTTGGTGGGACGAGGACTTGGAGCGATCTCAACGAAGCAGTCCAACAATTCTTGTACACCAAAATTATTGAGTGCAGAGCCAAAGAAAACGGGAGCAGTATGGCCGGCAAGATATTCTTTCACGTCAAAGGTAGGATAAACACCATCTACCAACTCCAAATCATCGCGCAACCGTTGTGCCTCCTTCTCCCCTACTCTCGCGTCTAATTCAGTTGAGGAAATGTCCACTGAAACTTTCTCCGTCACTCTTTGCTTATTGGGAGTAAACAAGTTTAGTTGCCGTTCAAAGATATTATAGACACCCTTAAACTTCAGTCCTTGACCAATTGGCCATGATAAAGGACGCGCCTTTATTTGCAGTTCCTGCTCCAGTTCGTCCAGCAAATCAAAGGGATCACGACCCTCACGGTCCATCTTGTTGATAAAGACAATAACCGGAGTATTCCTCATGCGACACACCTCCATGAGCTTTCGTGTCTGTGCCTCCACACCTTTGGCAGAGTCGACCACTATGATGGCACTATCTACAGCTGTCAATGTGCGGTAGGTATCTTCCGCAAAGTCCTGGTGTCCTGGAGTATCAAGGATGTTTACCTTATATGGCTCGCCTTCGCTTTCATCAGGAAGGTAGTCGAACTCCATGACAGAAGTAGATACAGATATACCACGCTGCTTTTCAATGTCCATCCAGTCACTGGTAGCCGTCTTGCGAATCTTATGACTCTTGACGGCACCTGCCACTTGGATTTGACCACCAAAAAGCAAGAATTTTTCAGTAAGGGTGGTCTTACCAGCATCGGGGTGAGAGATAATGGCGAAAGTTCGCCTGCGAAATATTTCGTTCATTATTTTTACTATGTTTTGTATCTAAGAGCAAAGTGACTGTTTCTAATCACTCCTGAAATGTCTTATGAAAATGTAATCAACATGTTCAAGTGCTTTCCACCGAGTATCTTATTCTAATCCAAAGAGGTTTCAGACAACTTCTCTTGAGTCTTGGGGTCTTTGTAATAGTCGCTAAGCATCCCTATGAATGTAGTAATTTCTTGAACGGCATGTTCTGTTTCCGCCGTAATTTCCTTACCTTGCATCTTTAGTAACATGATTCCATAAAGTGCATCGAGACATGTCTCTATTTCACTCACATCCTTATCACCTTTCTGACGAAGTTCTACGATATAAGGCAAAACCTTGAAATACTCAGAATTGTAGAATGGAAACTTTTGTGATTGAAGTAATTCCAAGTGAAGGTCCATGAGGTCTTGCAACATTACTTGATTGATTTGTAAATGTCCATTCTCACGTTTTCCTTCCTCATTCATCATTCGGATGAGATTACCAAACCAGTCTGTCTCTTCTTCCTTTTGCTCGTCCGTAAAATCAAACCAATTGATATACTCTCTCTTTATTCTTGCTAACGAACAACCATATGCTCGTATCAGATCCTCCATTTGCCACATATACAATAGATATTCGGCAATTGAATTCTGGCGAAGTTTACTTGCTATAAACATGATTTCAATGAAATTAACAACAGTTACTTGTCCCATCTCTCACGGATAGGATCAAGAAAAAACTAATAATGGAATGTATAGAGATTGAAAACGGTACCAACAAGTACCACAAGCGAGAAGATTATGACTACTGACCCAATTATCTTATTAATGATAAGGATACCGCTTTCATCAAATTTTCCGCGGATTTTGTCCACCAACCATGTGAGCCCATACCACCACATCAACGCGCCAAAGATAATACTTAAATACCCTAAGCCCATCTCCATAGGCCTGCTGGGTATTACAAAGGCAAACTGTGCGAAAGTAGCCATAAATAGAAAGATAATGAGCGGATTGGAAAAGGTAACCAAAAAAGCGGTTACTCCATTGTGAAGCAATGTTCCTTTCCCCTTTCTTCCTCCAATGCGAATGTTGTTTGTTGGATTGCTGCGCCAGCAATAGACCCCGAAAACAAGAAGTAACACACTTCCGATAATCTGCAACCAGAATTTATTAGTGGGATCAGTGATAAGTCTCATCACAAAACTCATACCCAAACCAGTGATCATGGCATAAATAAGATCACTCAAGGCAGCACCTACGCCTGTTATGAAGCCGTACCAGCGCCCCTTATTCAGAGTGCGCTGAATACACAATATGCCCACGGGCCCCATGGGTGCCGAGGCTATGACTCCGATGAGAAGTCCTTTTAGGATTAGCCCCAAAATATCTATTTGGAAAGAGAACTCCATATTTCAGTTTACAAAGTTACAAATTTTCTCTGACCAAAAAGAGAGAACCAAATATAAATTATGCTTTTATCCCAAATTCATCTCAGTTTTTATGATTGATGTCAAATTACTGGTAGGAGTTTGATTACTAATAAAATAAGATACTGCTGATATTATATTGAAACATGAATCATATTTTTGATACTACAAAAATAATCTTATAACAGTAAATTTCTTAGGAATATTTGTCTACTTTTGCTTGAAATCTTCTCAGATTATGCGCAACGGAAGAAAACAACAACAGCTGATTATTCTGGTTATATTGACATTGGCAGTATCCATTGTAGTCATTACCGCGATGGTGATGAATGCTAAACAACCGCCCGTGGAAACACTATCCGACGATATTGGACAGAGGGTGGCGTTGCAAAAAGCACTGCAAGAAGCTCAATTGGAGGAAGAACTGTTACGACAAGAACGAGATAGCATCCGTGGGCAACTCACCGACTCAGCTGGTATTGCTGTTTCCGGAGTGGTTGTGAGCGACGGCGTAACATGCGCATTAACTGACTCTGCTGGCCGTTATGCTCTGCATCGACATCGTCATGCTGGATTTGTCTACTACTCGGTGCCAGACTATTGTGCCATCCCCACACACTCCGAAAGCGACCACACAGCTTGCATTTATCAAGCCATCACAGATACAGACTCGGTATATAACTTCACTTTGACTAGGCTGCCGAATGGAAAGGAAACTCGATTCCGAATGATTGTGCTGGGAGATCCTCAGGTGACCAATGCTCAGGACCCGTACTTTACAGGTCCAAATGACTCTCTTATCAGCAAGAGCAATCTCGAGCGATTTGTTGATGAAACCATGGTTGACATCCGTAAGACCATAGCCACTACGCCAAACGACGTACCCGTTTATGGCCTTTCGATGGGTGATAATGTACAATACACCGGAGGGTACAATGACACATTACAACTCGGAATGCGCCATGTTTTGGGTTCCTCACCCATGACAACATTCTCTGTCATAGGTAATCATGATCAAGAGGGAAAGCGAATTTACCAAAAGGATTGGGAAAACGCATGGGGCCCTACGAATTATTCCTTCAACCGAGGGGACGTTCACTATGTGGTGATGAACAATTGTGATTTCTATCATGGCAAACTCTACTATTCGCCTGGCGAGTTAAGTGACATTCAGATGGCTTGGTTGACAGCAGATCTTAGCCTTGCTGACAAGCAAAAACGCGTGGTTCTCTGTTATCACATCCCATTCACATTCGGCAATCACCCTAACCGCGAGGCTAAGCCACTGGACATCTCAACTGAACCGGGACACTTCTTGTCCTCGCGATTCAGTCATGTCATGGCACTCTTGCTTGACTTCGAGGGAGGGTATGAATTGTTTTGTGGACACACTCACTTTGCCCTCAAACATGAATTGCAATTTGATGACCATCATATCATGGAGCGTTGCCATGCGTCTGCTGGTGGGACAATATGGCAATCTAATATCAATATATGCGGAACACCCAACGGATACTACATATACGACTTCGATGGAACAACGCTAACAGATGCTCATTACAAAGGTACGCGCTGGGATTCTGGTCAACAGATGACACTTTTCAGAGCCGACCAATCCTTCAACAAAGAGAGTTATGCCGAGGATTGGCACTTACCAAAAAACAAGGGAATTATTATTGCCAATGTGTGGAACGCAGACTCGCGATGGCATTTGGTGGCCATGGAAAACGGAGTACGACGCCCTATGCATCGTCTCGACTCCCTTAATCAAGACGCATTCGCAACAGGTTATCTCCATCGTTATTCCAAGGCCGTGACCTACTGGTATGTGAGCAGTCGCAACAGCTATCTCATCATGAATCATCTTTACTATTATGAGCCACGCTCACCTAAATCCTTGGTCTTCATAAAAGCAATTGACCCCTACGGAAACACATATACAGCCTCGACTACTGACATAGTAACTAAGCCATATTTTAATTTTGCGCACTATTATTAGGCAAAAGTGTCGTAGAAAAAGAAAGCCATTGGATTAATGCTAAATAACAGATAATCAGAAAGTTAAAATGTTTTTCTTCTACTATAATCTAACTCTGGGCAAATAGACATGATTCTACGATCGTGTCACCATCGAACTCCTTAAGTAATGATGCTAATTGCCGCTTATACAATTAGCAACAAGAAACAAAACAGTAGATATGAAACAAAAGCATCATATCTACTTAACAATTAAAGATTTAAAATGAAAATAACAGATGATCAGGCTTCTTCGAAGAAATCATCAGGCAGTTGTGTAAAATCATCAATGACAACATCAGCCAAAGGCTTTACAACTTCACGACTATTTGTCGTTGTCAAACCAACACAAAACATCCCTGCCGCACGAACAGCCTTCAGTCCGTTGATGCTGTCCTCATAACCCACACACTCACCGGGCTCGACACCTAAAGCCTTCGCAGCCTTGAGATATCCATCTGGATCGGGCTTACTCCGTTCGAAGTCTTCACTAGTAAGGATAGAGTCAAAAAGACTCCTGAAGTCGGGATGCTGCTGATACACATTAGCCATCTTCCCTAGATTGCTACTTGTAACCACAGCCATCTTAATTCCTTTTATACGTAGTCTATGAATATAATCTTCAAACCCTGCAATATAATCATAATGCATATCAAGTTCAAAGTCGTCAAGTGCCTTTGTGATACAATTCCGTTGCTCCTCCTGATCGGCAAAATATCTTTCGTAAATCTGAGTGAGTGTCATACCCTTAATCAGATATTCTAACCCTTGTTGATCGGGATAATAAAGATGGAACTGTGAGCCCCAAAACTCAGTATATTGGGTTTCCGAATCGATAATTACTCCGTCAAGGTCAAATAAGGCGGCTTTCTTCATAAAACTAACATTTAGGCCACAAAGTTACGGCAAAAAATCGTAACTTTGTCCGCAAGATATGGATAAAACAGACATACTCAAAGTTTTTCCCAAGCTCTCACCTCGACAGGTCGAGCAATACGGGGCACTCGATGCACTTTATCGTGACTGGAATGCCAAAATAAACGTTATCTCACGAAAGGACATCGATAACCTTTATTTGCACCACGTGCTTCACTCACTGGCCATTGCACGATTCATCGGCTTCAAGGCTGGAACGCGTATCCTTGATATGGGAACTGGAGGTGGATTCCCTGGAATTCCATTAGCAATCATGTTTCCAGATTGCCAATTCCGACTTATTGACGGCACTGGAAAAAAGATTAAAGTGGCAACTGAAGTAGCTGAGGCAATAGGGCTCAAAAACGTCGAGGCATTACATCGCCGCGGTGAAGATGAACACGATAAGTTTGATTTCGTGGTATCTCGCGCTGTTATGCCCCTTCCCGACTTGGTCCGTATGATTCGCAAGAATATTTCCGATGAGCAACACAATGCATTACCTAATGGTGTAATAGTCCTCAAGGGTGGTGATCTCACTGAGGAACTGAAACCTTTTGGACGTACAACAACTGTAGCTCCAATCTCGGATTACTTCCATGATGCGTGGTTTGAAGACAAAAAAATGATTTATTTGCCCATCTAGAATCCAGCAAGAATATGATCCTTGAGCAGGCTAAGGAAGACATACAGGGTATCATTCACTGTGCCTTTGAGGTTTACAACGAACTTCATGGTGGGCTATTGGGGTCAGTTTATGAAGAAGCCTTCACCATAGAATTACATTCACAAGGTTATCATGTCGAACAACAGAAAGAATTGTCCGTATGGGGTATAAAGGCTTCAAATTGGACAAAAGCTTTAGAATGGATATTGTAGTCAACGACTACATCATTATTGAGTTAAAGGCCATTGACGAAATCACACCCGAGCACCGCAAGCAACCGTTCAACTACATGAGACTATCTCGAATGTCAATAGGATTGCCTCTGAACTTCTCCAACAACGGAAAGGTTATCTTTGAGAAGTATTGGTTTGATGCGGATAGCAATAGATGCCATGCATCCTAACAGTTTAAATAGCTGCGATTCCTTATGCCTCCGCGCAGCCACGCTGCAACTAAGAATATATAAGAATATTCCATGACATCGTTAAAGATTAAAAAGCAAATGATAAGCTCATCGCGGAATATATATAACGACTCGCATTGCGAGTTATCTCGGAATTTTAAACATGCTTTGCCACACCAAAATATACTAAGATGTGGCTTGCTTTGCAAGACATGGTTGACATTTCGCGATAAGCACTCCACCGAGAAGTTTACATGTAAAAAAATATTCTTATTTATTCTAAGATTCGCTGAAGGCGAGCGGAGGAATGACAAAAACAAGAAGAAATAAACACTAGATTGATATGATAGAAATTCAACGCTTCGTCTGCAATATGATTCAGGAGAACTGTTATGTGGTGAGTGATGAGACAAAAGAGGCTGTCATCATCGACTGCGGTGCATATTTTGAATCAGAGCGGTCGGCTATCAGTGATTATATTAAGGAGAAAGGGCTGCGTCCTGTGCATCTTCTAGCCACTCATGGACATATGGACCATAACTTCGGCAATAAGTTTGTCGATGACCAATGGGGGCTCAAGGCTGAGGTTCACGCTTCGGATGAGGAGCTCATGAAACATTTACATCAGCAAACAAAAGACGTATTACACATAGAGATGCAACCAGAGGATTTCCCTGCTGTGGGCAAACTCCTTCATAGCCATGACACTATCAGCTTTGGAGACCATCATTTCACGATCATCGAAACGCCTGGTCATACTCCCGGTGGAGTATTCTACTACTGTGAGCAAGAGCACGTTGCCTTCTCGGGTGACACCCTCTTTAGAGGCAATATCGGTCGCGCGGACTTGCCCGGTGGTTCAATGTTCTTATTGATTCAAAGCCTTCGTGCCGTGAGTCAATTGCCTGACAATACAGATGTCTACCCAGGACATGGCGATGCAACGACTATTGGCCGAGAGGTGGCAAGCAATCCATACTTAGATCGATAATCCAAAGAAACATATCAATGATCGACACAAGTCGTCAACCCGCAGAACGTATTATCCTTGGAATTGACCCTGGCACAAATATTATGGGCTATGGGGTGCTACGGGTCGTGGGTAATAAGGCGCAAAT
>DHOP01000108.1:90885-95710 GCA_002407775.1 Prevotella sp. UBA5387 | reverse complement strand
GTCGTGGGTAATAAGGCGCAAATGCTTGCTCTTGGAGTGGTCGACATGCGTCGAGTGAAGGATACTTATCTCAAACTCGGAAAGATTTTCGAGCGCGTTATCGGTATTATTGATGAGTACCATCCGGACGAAATGGCCATAGAGTCCCCTTTCTATAGTAAGAATGTGCAATCCCTCATCAAGCTAGGGCGCGCACAAGGAGTGGCTATTGCCGCCGCTATACACCGCGACATTTTCATACACGAGTATGCACCTCTAAAGATAAAAATGGCTATCACTGGTCAGGGGCAAGCCTCCAAACAGCAAGTGGCAAGCATGTTACAACGTTTACTTAACATCTCAAAAGAGGATATGCCGCACTTTCTTGATGCAACCGATGCGCTAGGTGCCGCCTATTGTCATTTTCTGCAGCTATCTACACCCACAACTGATGCCACTCACTATGACAGCTGGGCCAACTACGCAAAGCGCAACCCAAAAAAAATCAGGGAATAGCCACTACATTGCAATACTATTCGCTGATTTGTCGGGGCCTGTCCGTTATCACCATACTTCAGATTCAAAACATTATTCATGGATAATCAAGCAAACACTTTAACCGGACAAGAATGGCCGGTCATTAAAATTATTGATGGCGTGTGCCGTATGCCCGAGTGGAGAATGGCCGAACCAGTAAACTTTACACTTAATAATAGCGAGCAATTAGCCATCGTCGGACCCAATGGTGGAGGAAAGACCAGACTCGTCAACATTCTCATTGGTCGCTATCCGTTGCTCATGAGAGATCCTGAATACGATTTCCGACCGAGCCAGAAAACCATGGTATCCGACAATATCAAGTATATCACCTTTCTTGATGCATACGGAGGAGACAACGACCGCACTTATTACCTGCAGCAACGATGGAACCGTACCGAAATGGACGAGGCCACTCCCACAGTGGGCGACCGATTAGAGGGCATCTTTAAACTCACTGGCGAAGACACTCCCGAACGTAGGGCACTCCAGCAAAGGCTATATTCCACATTTGCACTCCAGCCTCTACTTGACAAGCCAACACCTTTTCTGTCAAGCGGAGAACTTCGGAAGTTCAAGCTCACCGAAACACTTCTTGCCTCGCCTAGGGTACTAATTATGGACAATCCCTTCATAGGCCTTGACGCATCAACACGTGACGATCTATGCGAACTATTGGCAACCATTTCACGCAAGCCTGACTTGCAAATTATCCTTGTTCTCTCGAAGACTGACGATATTCCTCCGTTTATTACCCATATAGTGGAAGTGAGCGACAATATCGTTCGTCCAAAACAAACACTTGACCAATATCCTCACAACAAAGAGGCACAGCCCCCGCACGTCCTAGAAAAGGATATGGTGCAGGCTATCCTTGGCATGCCCTATAAAGATAACGAATATCACACCAAAGAAGTGGTCCGCATGAACGGCATCTCCATACACTATGGCAGCCGCACCATATTAAAGGATTTGTCTTGGGTTGTCAACAATGGAGAACGCTGGGCGCTTGTAGGACGTAACGGTGCCGGAAAATCAACGCTTCTAAGCTTAGTCTGTGCTGATAATCCTCAGAGCTACGCTTGCGATATAGCACTCTTCGACCAATCACGCGGCACTGGCGAAAGCATTTGGGACATTAAGAAACACATCGGATATGTTTCACCCGAGATGCACAGAGCTTACAAACGTGACTTACCAACAATCCAAATCGTGGCGAGCGGCTTGAAGGACAGCGTGGGGCTCTACGTTAAGCCAAACGAAAAAGAGTTGGAGGTATGTCGTTTTTGGATGAGTGTCTTTGGTATAGAACATCTATGTAATCGCACTTTCATGAAGCTATCAAGTGGCGAACAACGTCTTGCCCTGCTTGCCAGAGCCTTTGTGAAGGACCCCGAATTGCTCATTCTGGATGAACCCCTGCATGGTCTAGACAACCGGAATCGCCGCTTAGCCAAGGACATCATTGAAACATTCTGCCTCCGACACAACAAAACGCTTATAATGGTAACGCACTATGAGAATGAGATGCCTGCCTGCATAGATCATCGCATAGAACTCATTAGAAACTAAATCCGCATTGTTGATGTGTCATAATCCATCAATGCGATGGCCCCGTTTATCATATTAGGCTGAAAAGACTGATGATTGCCTTTGTGAATCAATTTGATTCATAACCTCGAAGAGGCTTAATGATTCCCTCTATGAAAACATCCGAATGTCAGAAAATATCGTTAAGTTTGCAAGAAATAATAACAGACCAACTAAAAAGATGAAATACTTTCTCTTCATTGTTGTGCTTTTGATGATGCCAATGGCTGGAAGCGCGCAGCTTAGAACGGAATATAATTTGAAGAACTGGATGTTCTCGCGTGATAGCATTACATGGGAACAAGTGCGTGTGCCCCATGACTGGGCTATCAGCGGACCATTCGACAAGAAATGGGACCTTCAAATGGTGGCCATCGAACAGAACAACGAGACACAAAGGACCGAAAAGTCAGGTCGTTCCGGTGCGTTACCATGGATTGGCGAAGGTTTTTATTCCACTAACATCAACATTGACAATATAGATGGCAAACATGCAACCCTGGTATTCGACGGAGCCATGGCTGAGCCAACTGTTACTGTCAATGGACAGCAAGCAGGTTATTGGGCGTACGGTTACAACACTTTCAGATTGGATGTAACTCCTCTTCTCCGTGCAGGAGACAACCGCATAGACGTACATCTGAAAAACTTGGAGGAGAGTAGCCGTTGGTATCCAGGGGCAGGTTTATACCGACCTGTGAAGCTAGTGATGTCACCAAAAATATCGATTGATCCATGGGGCACGTTTGTTCGAACACTTTCAGTTGGCGAAGACATTGCAAAAATAGCTGTGGACACTCGTCTTCAGGGTTTTCAAGGTCAAGAAGGACTTGCTATGGAAGTGAGTATCATGCAACCAAACGGGTCGATAGAAAGAGCATGCCATGCTTCTGTCGACAGCGAAGGGAAAGCAAATGGCGAAATAACGCTACATCATCCGCGTCTGTGGACTCCGGAGACACCCAATAGGTATAAAGTCATAACAAAGTTATATGACAGAGGTCGCCTAGTCGACAGCATCATGACATATACTGGGGTGCGCACAATCAGCGTGGATTCTGTACATGGTTTCAGGCTCAACGGTGTAAGTAGAAAAATCAAAGGCGTATGTCTTCACCACGACCTTGGTCCGCTTGGTACCGCTACCAACAAGGCCGCGCTCATCCGTCAGGTGCGTCAGCTCAAGGATATGGGAGCGGACGCCATAAGAACTTCACACAACATGCCGTCCCAAATGCAGATGGAGGTTTACGATTCCTTAGGTATGATGGTTATGGCCGAAAGTTTTGACACCTGGATTTATCCCAAAGTAAAGAATGGCTATGCACGCTTTTTCAAGGAATGGAGTGAACGTGACATCACCAATCTGGTAATTGCCAATCGTAATCATCCATCGTTGATCATGTGGTCCATAGGCAACGAGATACCCGAGCAAGGCAGCGAAGAAGGGCGAGACATCTCTAAGCGATTACAAGACTTGTGCCATAGACTCGATCCCACACGCCCTGTAACACAAGGTATGGACCGTGCAGAGAGTGCATTGAAATCTGGTTTCGCCCAGGTTATGGATGTTCCTGGATTCAACTATCGTGTTTACAAGTATGATCGTAATATGAAAAGCCTCACAAAGGGGTTTCTTCTTGGTGCAGAGACTGCTTCGACTGTCAGCTCTCGTGGTGTATACAAGTTTCCCGTAACATGGCAAGTCGCTAAAGAATATACCGATGGGCAATGCTCTAGCTACGACACGGAATGGTGCTCATGGAGCAACTTGCCAGAGGAAGATTTCATGGCTCAGGAGGATAAGCCATATACAATCGGCCAGTTTGTGTGGACGGGCTATGACTATCTTGGTGAGCCAACTCCTTATGACAATTATTGGCCAAGTAGAAGCAGCTACTTCGGTATCATGGATTTGGCCGGTCTGCCAAAAGATCGCTATTGGCTCTACCGCTCTGTATGGAACCATGAGAGTCACACTCTGCACATTCTCCCCCACTGGACTTGGCCAGACCGCATCGGGAAACTGACACCAGTATTTGTCTATACAGATTATCCCGAAGCAGAGCTCTTCCTTAATGGCAAATCACTTGGACGACGCCACAAAGCCAATGGACTTAAAGTGGATGACCAGAAGCCTTCAACTAGAGATGTAGCAAAGCAAAGAGCACTACGATATAGGCTGATGTGGGACGACGTATTGTATGAGCCAGGAGAGTTGCGCGTCGTAGCTTTCGATTCGAATGGAGTTGCAGCAGATTCCAATACAATATACACAGCTGGCAAAGCCCAATCAATCAAGCTTGAAACCGACCGCTCTACACTCTTCGCCAATGGAGAAGATTTAGCGTTTATTACGGTGAGTTTAGTGGATGCAAAGGGCATCGAACTACCAACAGCAACGAATTCAATCAGTGTAAAGGTATCAGGCAATGGACGATTCCGCGCCATCTGCAATGGTGATGCCACTTCATTGGAATCATTTGTCAAACAAGAAATGCACCTCTTTAGCGGCAAACTCGTTGTCATTGTTGAGTCAGCAAAGACCGTTGGTGACATCCTCGTGGAAGTTACCGATAAGAAGTTAGGATTAAGTAAATCACTTACGCTTCAGGTGAAATAAGCAACAAACATGAGGAGGGATGGCGTTATTCTATCCTACTCGCGGAACTTCATTTAAAGAAAAGTGGCTTTTGGGAAAGGGGTTTTTTTTTTTTTT
>DHOP01000108.1:90310-90720 GCA_002407775.1 Prevotella sp. UBA5387 | reverse complement strand
TGCTTGGAGAAAGGCGTTTATTATTTTGCCTTTCTCCAAGCCACATTTTTGAGAAGCCGAAGCTTAATTATTTTTTACTCCAACGATGCCCGTCAGCTTATCATCTAAGTAAAAAGTCTGATGGATAGTGTCTTTTTCCAATGCATACTTTACTTGAATGTAGTTCAGGGTATCGGTTTTGGACGCATAGTTTACATCCTTACCAACCAACCCGGATTGTGCAGCCTTGTTGCGCATCACTTGTACAATTGAGTCGGTGATAAAGTAAGTGGGCTTTAACTTCGACCATACAACGACGTCAAAGTTTTCTAATTTCATGCCCTCTTCCATGAAATCCTCAACCAAAGAGTGAGTCTTTTGTTCTTGTCCGCAACTCATCAGAAAAGTTGTTAACAAAGCTAAGGTGATAA
>DHOP01000108.1:87524-90143 GCA_002407775.1 Prevotella sp. UBA5387 | reverse complement strand
TTATCACCTTAGCTTTGTTAACAAAGCTAAGGTGATAAATTGCTTGATTTTCACTATACCAAAACGTTTATTTTTGTGGAATATTCTTTAAAACCTCCAATAGATGATCCCAGACCATCTGTACCGTCGGAATATAAAGACATTCATCGGGGGTATGAACAAAGCGCAGTGTAGGACCAAAGCTTACCATATCAATACCTGGATATTTCTCTGAGAACAGCCCACACTCTAAACCAGCATGAATGCCCTTTACTTCAGGTTCTTTATTGAATAGCCTCTTATAAGCATCAACGGTGATCTTGACAAGTTTAGAATGAGGATTCATGTTCCATGCTGGATAACCATCATTCTGTAGGACCTCAGCGCCGGCAAGTTGCATCACTGCCTTCACCGTATTTGCCATGTTACGCAAATTGCTCATGACATTGGAACGTTGACTGGATACAATGACAACCTTAGTTGCCTCGCTTTGTACGCTAGCCACATTGCTGGAGGTTTCGACAAGGCCATTAAGTTCCTTGTCTTGAGTAATCGCAAACACTCCATTATCCACAGCTTGCAAAGCCAAAATGAACTTCTCGCTTATTGTCTTTGGCATTACAGATTGAGCATCGGTACTCTCCAAACTCCAAACCATGTTTGGATCGGTCACATGATACTCGTCATCAACATCACTTGAGAAGACATTCCAGTCAACCTTAACCTCCTCTTTCTTGTCAAATGGCACGGCAAAGATAACCTTTCCATCACGTGGAATGGCATTATGCATTCTTCCTGAGTTCCATTGTGCCAATCTCAAATCCATCTTTTCCTGCTCCATATACAAGAAGCGAGCAAGGATCTTGATTGCGTTGGCACGCTTTTTCTCAATATCGTCTCCTGAATGTCCACCCGTAAGACCTTTAAGAGCAGCCTGCATGAAGAAACAATCTTTCGGGGCATCTTCACGTGTAAAGTCAAATGTAGCTGTGGTATTGATACCTCCAGCACAAGAAACGAAAATCTGACCTTCGTCTTCCGAGTCAAGGTTAACTAAATATTTACCCGTCATGAAATCCTCCTTCATGCCGAAAGCACCTGTTAAGCCGGTCTCCTCATCACGTGTAAAGACACATTCCAATGGACCATGTTGGAGGTCATCGGAGTCTAGCAAAGCGAGTTCCATAGCCACACCGATACCGTCATCAGCTCCAAGTGTTGTTCCCTTGGCATGCAACCACTCACCATCAACATAAGTTTGGATAGGATCTTTGTAAAAATCAAATTCCACATCGACTAACTTATCCGTCACCATATCCATGTGACTTTGAAGTATAGTTGTAGCAAGTTTCTCATAACCTTTGCTAGCTGGTTTCTTGATAAGTACATTACCCGTTTCGTCTGTTTTACAGTCTAATCCACGATCTTTTGCGAACTGTTGTAAATAAGATATTATTTGCTCTTCATGCTTAGAAGGACGGGGAATCTGATTGATTTTTGCGAATTGCTCGAACACTCGAGCGGGTTTCAATTCTGCCATAATTTTTATTTTAATGTTTATGTAGTTTTTCTTTGAGGTTTGGGGTTTTTCCACTAACTTTGCAGTGTTTTATTGACCTCAGAGTCATGCAAAATTAATAAAAATGGTACAATCTTTCCTCATTGGCATGTTAATAATTGCTATAGCTATCGCATTATTATCCATAAAGGTCATCGTGAAGAAGGACGGTCGGATGTCATCACAGCATATCCATGATAGTGAGGCTATGAATGCCCGTGGTATCCACTGCGTGATAGACCAGGATCGTGAAGCCAGGCTTAATGACAAAGCTTCCTAAAAGAATAAAGATCATTTACAATATGAAAAAATCAAAGAAAACAATCTTATGTATGCTGTCGGTTGCTACAATTGCTGCATTCACCATGACCTCTTGCGACAAGAGTAGTTCCAAGATGGACGAAAAGACTCCTGCTGCAACCGCAAAAACTCCTTCAGAACTAAAAATCGCCTTCGTTGAAGTAGATTCAATCATGTCACAGTACAACTTCTGCAAAGACTATACTAAGATTCTTCAGCAGAAGGGCAACAATATTCAGAAAACATTAGCAGGCAAGCAACAGCAGTTGCAAGCAGCAGCCAGCAACTTCCAACAGAAGGTTCAGCAAAATGCTTATACACGTGAACAAGCTGAGGGAATACAGGCAGGCCTTCAGAAGCAGAGCAATGACCTACAGGTATTAAACCAAAGATTGAGTAGCGAATTCCAGTCAGAGACTGAAAACTACAACAAAGCGCTACACGATTCTTTGCAACACTACCTTGCCATATACAATAAGGACAAGAAATATAGCATGATCTTTGCTAAGCAAGGCGACAACTTGCTCTATGCAGACAATGCATATAATATTACTAATGAGGTAGTGGCTGGACTAAACAAGATGTATAAGACAAAGCCTGGCAAGGTTGCCACAAAAGCTAAAAAGTAATTTCTGTAGGAAAAACTCAGCACGAAATTTGCAGGTTGCGAAAATAAATCGTACCTTTGCACTCGCTTAACAAGAAAGGCTCCGTAGCTCAACTGAATAGAGCATCTGACTACGGATCAGAAGGTTCCGGGTTTGAATCCCAGCGGAGTCACT
>DHOP01000108.1:56184-87319 GCA_002407775.1 Prevotella sp. UBA5387 | reverse complement strand
GGTTTGAATCCCAGCGGAGTCACTGAATAAGCTACAGTAAGACTGTGGCTTATTTTGTTTTTATACCCTTATAGTTGACTGAAATCACTAAACAACTGAAAACAAGGAACTTCTAAATTAAAAAACATACCCAAAATCGCAAAAAACAAAGAATAAATTTCCTCATCACAATAAAATATCGTATATTTGCACCTCGATAAATAGATGTAAAACATTACAAAAATATTATATCAGAAATGACAAAAGCAGATATCATCAGTGAGATTACTGAGCAGACGGGACTACAAAAGAAAGAGGTAGCTGTCGTTGTAGAGAGCTTTATGGAAACGGTGAAGCGTTCCATGCTCGAACGTAAAGAGAACGTCTACTTGCGTGGCTTTGGCAGTTTTATTATCAAGCACAGAGCAGCTAAAACTGCACGTGACATTGGTAAGAACACTACTATTACCATTCCCGCTCACGACCTGCCGAGCTTCAAGCCTGCTAAGGCTTTCGTTGACGAGATGAAAGGCGAATAATCATTCGAAGACAACACTATTATAACTATTTAATAATTTGAGTTATGCCAAACGGTAAGAAAAAGAAGGGCCACAAGATGGCTACGCACAAGCGTAAAAAAAGATTACGCAAGAATCGTCATAAGAGCAAGTAATTCTTTGACCTTGCTTTGAGAAGGGGGCCGCCTTGTGGCGAACTCCCTTTCTTTTTAATAAATATGTTCAGGAAATGACAAGTGAAATAATCATCGATGCAAAACCGAAAGAGATTTCTATTGCTCTCTTAGAAGATAAGAGATTAGTAGAATATCAGAATGAATCTCGTTCTGCAAACTTCTCCGTCGGAAACATCTACATTGCCAAAGTGAAGAAGCTCATGCCGGGCTTAAACGCTTGTTTTGTGGATGTTGGGTATGAACGTGACGCTTTCTTGCATTATCTTGACTTAGGAAGTCAATTCAATTCTTACGCAAAGTATCTTAAGCAGGTTCAGAGCGACCGCAAACGCCTCTACCCTTTCAACAAGGCAACACGTCTTCCTGACCTTAAAAAGGACGGGAGTGTACAGCAAACCTTAGAGGTGGGGCAAGAAGTCTTGGTGCAAATTGTGAAGGAACCAATCTCCACAAAAGGTCCCAGACTGACTGGCGAACTAAGTTTCGCAGGCCGTTTCCTCGTTCTTATCCCATTTGGTGATAAGATCTCTGTGTCTTCTAAGATAAAAAGCGGTGAAGAAAGAGCTCGACTAAAACAACTCATTCACAGTATCAAACCCAAAGGTTGCAGTGTTATTGTACGCACAGTTGCCGAGGGAAAGCGGGTCGCAGAGTTAGATTCCGAACTAAAAACATTGACTAAGCGTTGGTCAGACGCTATCATCAAGGTTCAGAAGACACAGAATCGACCACAACTCGTTTACGAGGAAACTGGAAGAGCCGTGGCAATGCTCCGCGACCTTTTCAATCCAAGCTACGAGAATATCTATGTTAACGATACTGAAGTATTCAATGAGGTTAAGGACTATGTAACCCTAATCGCCCCTGAAAAGGAGAGCATCGTTAAGATGTATAAGGGTAAAGTTCCTATCTTTGACAACTTCAACGTTACCAAACAAATTAAGTCTAGTTTTGGTAAGACGGTGAACTATGCTCACGGAGCATATCTAATCATCGAACATACCGAAGCCATGCATGTTGTGGATGTAAACAGCGGTAATCGTTCTAAGAACGAAAAGGGACAAGAAGGAACAGCACTTGATACCAACTTGGGTGCTGCAGACGAACTGGCTCGACAACTCAGGCTACGTGATATGGGAGGAATCATTGTAGTGGACTTCATTGACATGAATCTGGCAGAAGATCGACAAATGCTCTATGAACGCATGTGCAAAGCCATGCAAAAAGACAGAGCGCGTCACAATATTCTACCATTGAGTAAGTTCGGACTTATGCAAATCACACGTCAACGTGTGCGTCCAGCTATGGATGTCAACGTTGAGGAGAATTGTCCATCATGTAACGGTACCGGAAAGATTAGATCAAGCTACTTGTTTACTGATCAGCTCGAAAGAAAGATTGACAAATTAGTCAACAAGATAGGCGTCAAAAAGTTCTATCTGCACGTCCATCCTTATGTTGCTGCATACATCAATAAAGGCGTATTATTTAGCGTTAAGCGAAAGTGGCAACAAAAATACGGATGGGGAGTGCATATCATCTCTTCGCAAAAACTCGCATTCTTGCAATACGAATTTTATGATTCCAAGGGCGAATTCATTGATATGAAAGAAGAGATTGAGGCCTAATAAGGTCAAGAAAATAAGAAATCCCTCGTAGTACATTTGTGATTCTACGAGGGATTTTTAGTTTAATAATATTCTGATTGGGAAACGATTGGTCTATGGCAAAACTTTATACCTAATTCTGAAAGTCATCGTCGACTGATCCCAATTTGTTCCCAGAAGTTCAAAACGACCGATCTGTCCAGTTGAACGGACATGTTTCCCTATACAGGGACATGCATCAAAATCACCAATATGCACTAATCTGATGCTATCCGAGCAATCCTCCGGCAGTTTGTCTGTGCTTATTCCTTCAGGCAAATGGTCTTTGTCCACTACCTCAAAGGTAACGGGTAAATCTGCAGCGATAAGGTCATTCATCTTATTTTCTATTTCTTTCTCTTCCTTTCGGTTAGGCTTATGATCCAAGACAAAGCTCATCTTACTCTTCTTTCGCTCAATGTGTGCATTGGTAGAACGCCCACAGCCAAACATCCTTATCATCACTTGATTTAGCAGATGTTCTGCTGTGTGAGCAGGTGGGAACTCCGATTTATTATGATCGTTGAATGAATAATCCATCGCTTCCATTTTTATGCTAAATTTAAATATCCTTCCACTAAAAGCCTTGATGTCCATATTGACCATGCCATCCTTTGTCATGGTCAATGGTAACTCCTCACCCGTTAGCAAATCCATTGCTTCAACGTCTCCTTCTGTCAACTGCAGAGTATCAAAGGCATGTTCAGGAATCGTTATCCCTAGGTTGACACGATCTTGTGAGAAATTCGCAACGACAAGTAAAACCTGTTCCTTATATTTTCGAAGGAAAGCGAATTGGCTGCGCGGGTTGAACTTCCACGATTGCGGATTCACATACATCAAATCAAAAAACTCTCCCTCACAAACGGCCTTTTCACGATTGGCAATACGGAGTATCTGCTGGTATTTTAGTTGTATTGCCTTCTCCTCATTAGTCATATGACGACGATCGAAGTACCCTCTTTGAATCTTATCCAGGGACCAATAGTCGAATATCGTCGTTCGACCATCTCTTCCTGAGAATCCTTCTTTGTCCATACCAGCCTCTCCGAGTTCCTGACCAAAGTATACCATAAAGGGATTTCTCCCAATCAAGGCAGATACAATGAGTGCAGGAATACCCTTACGAGCATCGCCACAAAAATATTCACTGGCAACACGCTGTTCATCATGATTCTCCAAGAAGTAAAGCATATGCTCCTTGATGTCGTCAACATTCTGCCAGCAACGTGTGATACTGCTTGCTGGTCGTCTGTCGGTCATCACATCACGGAGGCAGTCGTACATACCCACCTTATCGTAAAGATAATCAAATCCAGCTTTGATGTAGTTATGGTAAAGATCCATATTGTAAACTTCACCTATAAAATTTACTTGTGGATATCGGTTCTTTACAATCTGTGTGGCATGGCTCCAAAATGCCTCTGGAACCATCTCAGCCATATCACACCTAAATCCGTCAACTTGTTTATCTGCCCAAAAAAGCAGAATATCAGTCATCTTATTCCACGTATTAGGCACTGGATCGAAATGATGGTGATGTTCTCCGTTGGGAAGATAATCGACACCATAATTCAACTTTATGGTCTCGTACCAATCATTAATACTTGGGCAATTATCAAAACGATCGTTTCCTGTGGCCTTGGCAGGACTTTCCTTGTAAGGTTCCTCACCGATTAGAGGTTGAACTGGACTTACGAATTCCTGACCAGGACTATAATAAAAATTATTTCGGGGACTAAATCCTTTGGTATTATCGTCATCTTCACCAAGGTCTATTACATTTGCAGGCTTTGCGATGGAATGATATTCACGTGCTACGTGGTTGGGGACAAAGTCAATAATAACCTTCATGCCAGCCTCGTGGGTGCGTGCCACAAGTTGCTTGAACTCTTCCATTCGTTGTTCCACCTGCAAGGCTAAATCAGGATCTATATCATAGTAATCTGTAATCGCATATGGTGACCCTGCCTTACCCTTCACCACATCCGGGTGTTGCCGTGGAATGCCAAAAGACGAATAGTCCGTCGTAGTCGCATGTCGTATGATGCCAGTGTACCAAACATGGGTAAAGCCCATACTATGGATATGTTTTAGCAGGGGCAAATCGATGTCATTCATCTTGCCTACTCCATTTTCTTGAATAGACCCGCTAGGAACTCGATTCTTATTTGGATTTCCAAATAAACGTGGAAGGACCTGATAAATAATGATCTTCTTGGTCATCATTTCATATAATACAAAAGTAGCCTGTTAAAAATAAGAAAGATTGCTATCCTATATATAGGTAGCAATCTCTCTCAATGATTTACTAAAGTTATGCCAATCCGTTGGCAGCAACTGTCTTATCAATGCGTCCAATCATGCCTTGCAATGCTTTACCTGGCCCACACTCCGTAAATTCTGTGGCACCATCGGCAATCATCTGTTGTACGCTACTTGTCCAACGCACGGGACTAGTCAACTGAGCGATCAGATTTTGTTTAATTTCCGTAGCATCTGTATGCTTCTGACCATCTACATTTTGGTATACCGGACATTTAGGTGTTGCAAAACTTGTCGTTTCAATGGCTTGCTGCAACTCATCCTTAGCAGGTTGCATCAGCGGAGAGTGGAATGCACCTCCTACCTTCAAAGGCAACGCACGTTTGGCGCCAGCGGCTTTCAACTTCTCGCATGCCTCATTGATGCTCTCATTAT
This sequence comes from Prevotella sp. UBA5387, assembly GCA_002407775.1. Lineage (GTDB taxonomy): Bacteria > Bacteroidota > Bacteroidia > Bacteroidales > Bacteroidaceae > Prevotella. Next base: position 82,300 of record DHOP01000108.1, on the reverse strand, counting down.
CGCCTGAGATAACAAGTTGTCCAGGGCAATTATAGTTAGCAGCAACAACCACTTTACCTCCATCACTCACCTCCTTGCAGATCTCTTCTACCTTCTCGTCAGCGAGACCAATAATCGCAGCCATAGTGCCAGGATTAGCTTCACAAGCCTTTTGCATGGCATTAGCACGTGCTGCTACCAACTTCAGACCATCCTCAAAAGACAGAGCACCTGCTACAACCAATGCCGAAAACTCACCAAGTGAATGACCAGCCATCATAGCTGGATGCTCCTCACCACCTAAGCATAGTGCAGAAATCACACTGTGCAGAAAAACTGCCGGCTGTGTCACACGAGTTTCTTTGAGTTGCTCATCGGTACCAACGAACATGATATCCGTTATTTTGAATCCAAGTACCTCATCAGCTTTATCAAACAATTGCTTGGCCAACGCATGACTTTCATAGAGGTCTTTGCCCATTCCTACAAACTGAGAACCTTGACCGGGGAATACAAATGCTTTCATATTTAGATGTTTTTATGTTTCAATATCTTTGCAAAGATACTAAAAAAATCCCCCTCAACACTCAGGAAGAGAGGGATTTTCATATAGATTTGCTTTACAGTGCGAAAAAATATGCAATGTTTTTGTTTACTCTGCAGACAGAGTCTCGTCATCATCGGCAACAGCTTCGTTTGCCTCAGATGCCTTGGCAGGCTGAGCTTTTACCTCAACAGGAGCAGCAACAGGCTTGTTCTCGGCAACAACCTTCACAGGAACCTTGATTTCTACTTCTTTGTGGAAGTGCACTACAGCCTCATAGTCGCCAACCTTGCGAATATCACGCATTGTGATAAGCTTGCGGTCAATCTCAACGCCTTTCTTTGCCAGTTCGTCAGCTACCATAGCGGCAGTCACTGAACCGTAAAGATGATCATTGGAAGACACCTTAGCGGCGATCTCTACAGCTACATCCTTCAAAACTTCTGCACGCTTCTCAGCTTCAGCCTTCTGCACAGCCAACTTGTTAGCTTGCTGCTTCAGGTTCTCGGCCAATACCTTGCGTGCACTTTTAGAAGCGATGACACCTTTGCCCTTCGGGATAAGATAGTTACGGCCATAGCCGTCTTTTACAGTTATAATCTCGTTCTTGTATCCAAGACCGACAATATCTTCTTTCAGTATAATCTCCATATCTTAGCCTCCTTTTATTTCATCATGTCGGTTACGTATGGAAGTAGAGCGAGCTGGCGTGCACGCTTCACAGCCTGAGCCACGCGGCGCTGATACTTCAGCGATGTGCCGGTGATGCGGCGGGGAAGGATTTTACCTTGCTCGTTCAAGAACTTCTTCAGGAACTCAGGGTCCTTGAAGTCGATATATTTGATACCGCTCTTCTTGAAACGGCAATACTTCTTCTTCCTTGTATCAATGGAAGGAGCGTTCAAATAACGAATTTCGGATTTCTTCTGCTCTGCCATAATTTATACCTCCTCTTTTTTTGCAGCCCATTTAGCACGACGCTTCTCAGCATAAGCTGATGCGTATTTGTCAAGCTTCACGGTCAAAAAACGAATTACTTTCTCATCGCGGCGGAAGCCGGTCTCGAGAGTGTCTACTACGGATGGTTCTGCTTTGAACTCCAAAAGGCAATAGAATCCTGTGGATTTCTTTTGAATAGCATAAGCCATCTTCTTCAGTCCCCAGGTCTCTTCATTCAGAATCTCAGCACCATTATCGGTGAGCAGTGTCTTGAATTTTGTGACCGCTTCCTTCATCTGTTCATCAGACAAAACGGGAGTTAAAATGAAAACGGTTTCGTATTGATTCATACTACTTTGTTATGAATTAAAATGTTGTTTTGCAAATGCGAGTGCAAAGGTACATAATTTTCCCAAAACATCTCCCCTGTAACCACTTGTTTTTTCGCTATTTAACATAAATTGAGTACAAAAATCATGTTACACTTGACCTTTTCCCATACCGCACAAACCTAAAAAAAGCCTATTTCTTATCTGTAAGGTATATAATGTTAAAGGTTATTTTGTATCTTCGCAGACAAAAATCTGTTTTTAAACACAAGAACTAATTATTGTAATGTCAAACAACACGTACCTTTCCTCCAAGCCCCGTTATGAGATTCTTGATGGGCTCCGCGGGGTGGCAGCGCTTTTGGTGGTGGCCTTTCACCTGCTCGAAACCTATTCTGGCGGACCCAAGACTCAACTCATCAACCATGGATACTTGGCCGTAGACTTTTTCTTTGTGCTTTCCGGCTTTGTCATCGGATATGCCTATGACGACCGATGGAATCGCATGCCACTCTCCAACTTTTTCAAACGTCGACTCATTCGCCTGCATCCCATGGTGATAATGGGGAGTTTCATTGGGTTGTTGCTTTTCTATCTCGGCGATGGTTCGGCCTTCCCGCTTGTGGCAGAGACACCTGTTTGGAAGCTGTTGCTCATGTTCTTCTTGGGTTGCACCATGTTTCCCGCACTCACCTCGTGGGACATTCGAGGCTGGCAAGAGACCAACTCACTTAACGGTCCGTCATGGTCATTGCTCTATGAATACCTTGCCAATATCATGTATGCACTCTTCATTCGTCGCTTTGGCACCAAATTGCTTGCAGCATGCGTTGTTTTCTTTGGCCTGCTTACTCTCAACTTGTGCCTTAACATCGACGTATTAGGTCTTTGGCAAGGACGTGGTGATGCTAACTTTACGGTGATTGGAGGATGGTCCGTAACCCCTGATCAAATCCTCATCGGTTTCACCCGACTTCTTTATCCCTTCTTTGCCGGATTACTTTTGTCGCGACTAGGTAAGCTCATCAAGGTGAAAAGAGGTTTCTGGGTGTGTGGATTCATTGTAGCTGCCGTACAGATCATGCCTCGCCTTGGTGGAGAGAACACACAATGGATTAATGGTCTCTATGAAGCCATCGCCATTCTATTCATCTTCCCTCTGGTAGTATCAATGGGTGCAGGGAGCAACGTTACAGGTAAGAAATCAGTGGCTATCTGCAAGTTTTTCGGGCAGATTTCCTACCCTCTCTATATCACTCACTACCCCATAGTATATATCCAGAACACCTGGGCATCCAATCATGCCGACTCTCCATTGGCAATACACATCATGGTAAGTGTGAGCCTTTACATCTTTGCGATAATGGTTGCCTATGCCGCTCTGCGACTATATGACATACCAATACGCGAATGGCTGAAAGAGAAATACTTGCACAAAAAGCCAAAAACCGTTGCATAATTCTCCTTTCAACTTTCTACAAGAATAAACAAGGGCTGAGTTCTCATATGAACTCAGCCCTTGATATGTTAAATGAGATTGAAATGTTATTAATCAACCCATCTTATCTATTGTACATAACGTAAACGCAAGCTGTTGAGCACCACACTCACGCTGGAGAAAGCCATGAGGGCGGAGGCCCACATCGGGGTGATTTGGAAATCGATGTTAAAGAGATAAAGGACGCCCGCGGCCAAAGGGATGGACACGATGTTATAGATAAATGCCCAGAAAAGATTCTGCCATATCATTCGTACGGTACTGCGACTCAAGCGAACAGCTTCGGGAATGGCCCTAAGATCATCGCCCATAAGTGTCACTTGCGCCACATCCATAGCGACATCGGTGCCCTTTCCCATAGCTATGCTCACGTCGGCTCGAGCCAGGGCCTGAGTATCATTTATGCCATCGCCTATCATCGCCACACGCTTGCCCTGTTGTTGAAGTTGACCCACAAGGTTTTCTTTGTCCTGTGGTAGAACCTTACTGCGATAGTGCGTTATGCCCGCACGGTCTGCCCAGTATTTTGCTGCCTCCTCTTTGTCTCCACTCATCAAATATACCTCTATGCCCATATCATGCAATTCAGCCATGGCCTCGCGAGCATAGGGTTTGAGCGTCTCACGCTCTTCAAGCGGGAGATTATCCGACTTCGTGAAATCGATATTACGGTTAGGTGTTGTGAGCGTGCCTGTCTTGTCACTAACCAGCGCATCCACCTTGCGGAGGCGCTCCAAGGCCGTAGCATCCTTAATCAGAATCTGCCGTTCGGCAGCCTTGCCCATACCCACCATGAGCGCCGTCGGTGTGGCCAAGCCCATGGCACAGGGGCATGCCACCACCAAAACCGCCACTGCACTAAGGATGGCCTGGGGCAGATAGGTTGTCCCTCCGACTATCCACCATGCAAAAAACGTGATGATGGCTATGACTGATACCACTGGTACAAAGACCATAGCCGCTTTGTCAACGATGCGTTGAACAGGTGCTTTGGATGCCTGAGCCTCCTGAACCATCCGCACGATATGGGCGAGCGCAGTGTCCCCGCCAACCTGTCGTGCCCTCATACGTAATTTACCTTGGCTTGGGATGGTGCCAGCCAGCACGCGATCACCTACACGCTTCACCGCCGGAGTAGGCTCTCCGGTAATCATACTCTCGTCCACATAGGCGGCCTCCGCGGTCATGAACGACGTGGCCCATGTCACTTCGCCATCGACTGGTGCCTTCTCGCCTGCTCCAACTTCCAATATGTCGCCCACCGCAATAGTCGATATGGGTATCTCCTGCGTATCATTAACCACTATTGGATCGGTTTTCGCAATCCCCTCTCCTACTGTAGAGGGACTGGGGGTTGGGCTGGTACTTTTTCTCGCTGTCTTTGGCGCCATGCCCATGAGCCTACGAATGCTGCTTGCAGTGCTATCCTTGGCACGCTCTTCCAGAAGTCTGCCAGTAAGAACGAAGGTGATAATCATTGTGGAAGCATCGAAATAAGTATGCCACTCAATTCCTCGGCTACCCCAGACGGCTTCACCCCAAAATGTGTTGAATGCGCTAAACGCAAAACTGATGCCCGTGGAGAGTGCCACAAGAGTGTCCATGCTTGCCGTCGCATGGCGCAGCTGTCGCCATGCGACGACATAAAACTGCCGCCCGCAATACGCAAGGTTAATAAGGGCAAGCAATAAGGCGAGTTGATTTGCCATATCGCGGCCGCCCACAAGAAGCCACTCCATGGAGATCGCCATTGTGAATAGGGCGAGAATCCATGATGCTACAGTCTTGCGACGAAGTAGCTGGAATTCGCGTCTTCGTATCTGTTCCACTGAACGATCCTTCTCGATGACAAGGTCGTATCCAATGGCATTCACCTGCTGCTTCATTGTCTCGAGTGAAATTTGGTCTGGATCATAGTCCACCAAAGCACTTCTTCCCGCCAAACTCACTGAAGCCTCATGGATACCAGGCAGTGCGTTGAGCTTGCGCTCCACATTGGCAGAGCATGCCGAACATGCCATGCCCACAACTGGAATTGTTTGTTTCATATTATCCCTCCTACTAATTCATTTTTCATAACTTCCCCATTAGTGCTAAGATTCCAACGTATTCACATTGTAAATCAAATTGAATTACAACGTGAATCAATTTGAATCACACACCCGAGTCAGCCCTTTCACATCCCGATTGGATATTATCGTGCGTGTGAACTGTTTGCAAATGTTGCTACAAATCACACAGACATTTCGTAATTGCCACTCTCTGCAACCGCAGACTTCATTTGGTCCGGGCTAACAAGCAAGGCATCATAATCTACAGTCACATTCTTGTTGGCGAGACTCACCGATGCATTATCCACTCCAACGATGGCCTTGAGCGCACGCTCCACATTGGCCTTGCAATGTTCACACATCATTCCACTTACTGAAAATGTCTTGGTTTCCATAATCTTATCTTTTATTTTATCTTTGTTTATAATTGACAATACAAAGATAATAGTATCCACAGCAAACCATGTTACGTTATTATGGATAAGAGTTATAACTTTCCTCCAACAAGAGTTGAATAGATACGCTGAAAAAGAAATCTCCCATAGCGCTTTGGTTTTTGTGTGTTGCTTCTGACGAAAAATCGTCTTGAGCACACCAAACCATAGCGCTATGGGAGGTTGAAAGCTTATATAAAGACAAAGTCGCGGCGATTACTCTTCCGCATCAATGCTTGGAACTACACCTTATCGGCACACATCTTCACGAAATAATCGTGAACGCGTGTATCATCGTTAAGCTCAGGATGGAAAGCTGTGACGAGTTGGTTACCCTGTCGTGCCGCAACGATGTTGCCATCGACCTCGGAGAGTACATCGACACCCTCGCCCACCTTGGTGATATAGGGTGCACGAATGAACGTCATAGGAACATCGCCAATGCCGTTAAACTGAGCATGAGCAAAGAAACTACCCAACTGCCGTCCGTAGGCGTTGCGTTTCACCTCGATATTCATGGTATTGAGATGGTCGTGATCAAGCAGTATCAATCCGGCACAAGTACCAAAAGTGGGCAGACCACTTTCGATAGCCTGCTTTATTGGTTCGTAAAGTCCCAGTTCTTTGATAAGTTTGAGTATTGTAGTACTCTCACCCCCCGGGACAATCAATCCGTCCTTGTCCTGTTGCCAGTCGGCAAGATTGCGTACCTCAAAACTGTCTACGCCTAATCGTTGAAGCATTTGCCGATGTTCGGCAAATGCTCCTTGCATGGCTAAAATGGCAATTTTCACTTTCCGCGCTCTGCCATTAAAAGCTCAATCTCGCCCTCGTTGATGCCAACCATGGCCTCCCCGAGGTCCTCACTGAGAGCAGCTATAATCTCAGGCTTGTCGAAATTGGTCACTGCCTTCACAATGGCCTGAGCACGCTTGGCGGGATTACCGCTCTTGAAGATACCACTACCTACGAATACTCCCTCAGCACCGAGTTGCATCATCAGGGCAGCATCGGCAGGCGTAGCAACACCACCGGCAGCGAAATTCACTACAGGAAGCTTGCCGTTCTGATGTACATACTCAACAAGGTCGAAAGGAACCTGCAACTGCTTGGCTGCTTCATAAAGCTCGTCACTGCTCATTGACTGAATTCTACGCATCTCACTCTGCATCATGCGCATATGGCGCACGGCCTGGATTACGTCGCCAGTGCCTGGCTCACCCTTGGTACGGATCATCGTAGCACCCTCATTGATGCGACGAAGAGCCTCGCCGAGGTTCTTGGCACCGCATACGAAAGGCACCTTGAACTTACGCTTGTCAATGTGATAAACATCATCAGCTGGTGAAAGCACTTCGCTTTCGTCGATATAATCTATCTCAATAGCTTCCAAAATCTGTGCTTCCACAAAGTGACCGATGCGGCACTTAGCCATCACTGGGATGCTCACGGCATGCTGTATACCTTTGATCATTTTGGGGTCGCTCATACGAGACACGCCACCAGCAGCACGAATGTCAGCTGGGATACGCTCCAATGCCATCACGGCACAAGCACCTGCCTCTTCAGCAATGCGTGCCTGATCAGGTGTTGTAACGTCCATAATCACACCGCCCTTGAGCATCTGCGCCAAGTTGCGGTTAAGAGTTGTTCTATCTTCCATTGTCGTTATTTGAATTAATCTTTTCTACGTGCAAAGCTATAGACAAAAATAGGAAAATGAAAACATTCGTTCCGATTTCATAAAATATTGTGCTGAAAATCGCAAATATAATCATGCAAAAGGACAAAATCCATTCTTGTGGGTAAAAAGACATATTAACATAATAACAATTTTACGTTTGACAAGGTGGAAAGATGTGTCAAGGGTACAACAAGGATTGCTTGCTATTGTTGCTATAATTCAGCCTCCCAAATCCATTACCTACAAACTTCTAACTTGTTAATATGTTCTTATGTTAATATGTCTATAAATCAGTTACTCCGTCTTTCCCAAAGAAGACCGATATTCCTTTGGCGAGCAGCCTTGATGGGCTCGGAAAAAATTGCTGAACATAGCCAAAGACGAGTAGCCTAGTTTGCTGGCAATTTCGCCAATAGACATTCGCGATGTTTCCAAGAGACTAATGGACTCCTTCATTAGATAGTCGTCAATGACTTGCTTCGGCGACTTACCCACCACCGAATCGGTGACCTTGGTAAGATAACGGGGCGTGATGGCCATGTGATCTGCATAAAATGCCACATCGTGAGCCTCGCGGTAATGAGCAGCGATAAGCGTCATAAGCAGATTATAATGATCTGCCATTCGATGACTTTGATTCTTGTTTTCAACCGCATAGACCACTTGTGAATGCATATAGGCATGTGCAAGGCTGATGGCTTGAGAAATATCATCGCCAAAAGCCAGACGAGTGGCTATGGCAGACGACAATGCCCCGCGGATGCCATGACGCAACCATCCCTCTGTGTTCTGTGAGGTGAAGAACTGGCGAATGCCTGTTCCGTAGAGCAACGTAGTGAGTTGACCCGCTACTTGGTGTCCACCACGCAAAAGTACAAACTGTGTTCCCCACTCAACCAATCGCTTAGCAGCCTGCAGCATATCATCATCGGTGACAATAGAACGTCCCAAAAGCAACTCTGCCTCATTGCATCGCACGATAAGAAGAGTAGCTTCAGGCAATAATTCTGACTTCCATGCCGTTATCGCCGACTCAGAAAGGAGTAGTCGGTTGTGTGCGGTAAGAATACCAGGAACCATTACTTTGAATGGAATGCCAACGATTTCATGATGCAATGCATGTATAGTTTCTGGTTGACGCACCATACCAACTTTTACCACTTTAGGATGACGATCATCTATGATAGCCTTGACCTGCCCAACAACCATGTCAGTCGGCAGGTCGAGAATGTTGCTGATGCCGCGACTATCCTGTACAGTGACCGCTGTCAATGCGGTCAAAGCGTCACCGCCCATAGCAGTTATGGTCTTGATATCAGCCTGAATGCCTGCTGCTCCAGTATTATCCGAACCTGTGATACTAAGTATAGGAGTCAATGTGTTCATATTGCAAAGATACTCGTTTATTTCGATTATCGGAATCATATGTTCCCATTTTTGAAAGTATCTTAGCCAATTATTGGTTCCTCCGATATTTTGTGTGATGGAGATATAAAAGAATACCACCGAACATTGCTTATATTTGTATTTGCAACAACAAACATACAGCAATGAACAGAAGTTTTCTATATATGGTCTGGGGTCTTTGTGGTCTTATATGCACTAAAGAAGAGTACAAAAATAATGGAATTGTTTTACATGAGGAGCATAAACATCGTGAAATATGTTGTCCCCGCTGTGGTAAGTGTCATATAGTCAGGAACGGTTACCGTCACAGGGACTTTCTAGGACTTCCCATAGTAGGTAAACATGTAATCCTCCAATTATGGGACTAAACGCATTGATTTTCACAAACAATAGGTTTGTGACAGAGAAGTAATTACCCTTTCCCCTACCCGAATTTATAGAAAACTTGTAACTTTGCATACGTTTTAAGCAGGATAACAAATTCAAGGAAAACAAGAAGATGAAAAGAAGCGAAGATAACTATACATTCCTTACACAAGGTCCCATACACCGCGTCATCGGGACGATGGCCGGTCCAACCATTATCAGTATGATGGTGACGAGTCTCTACAACATTGCCGACACATTCTATGTCGGACTCATCAACACACAGGCAACCGCGGCCGTAGGAATCGTTTTCTCCGTCATGTTCATCATTCAGGCCGTAAGTTTCTTTTTTGGAAATGGGTCAGGTAACTATATTTCTCGAGAACTCGGTGCTCAACGGCATGCAAATGCTGAGAAGATGGCGTCTACAGGATTCTTTTATGCCATAATGGGAGGCTTTGTCATTCTTATTGTCGGCGAATCCTTGCTCACTCGAATATCTTTATTATTGGGTAGCACGCCAACCATCTTACCATACACCGAACGATATTTGGGAGTCATCTTGTTGGGCGCGCCGTTTGTTACGGGAAGTCTGACGATGAACAATCAAATGCGTTTTCAGGGCAATGCTTCTTATGCCATGTGGGGTATCGTATCAGGAACCATCCTTAATGTTATTCTTGCACCTATTCTCATTTTTGTATTTCATTTGGGCATCACGGGTGCAGGAATCTCTACCGTCATTGGACAAGCAACCAGTTTCTTCATTCTTTATCAGATGACCAAGAAAGGCGGAAGTCTTCGTCTTCATTTTAGAAATATTTCTTTTTCAAACGTTTACATTAAAGAGATTCTTGCTGGTGGTACTCCTTCTCTCTCTCGACAAGGCCTATCGAGCCTCGCTACCATCATGCTCAATGTGGGAGCAGGCCCTTACGGTGATGCCGCAATTGCGGGAATGACCATTGTCAACCGTTTGACCATGTTCCTCATGGCCATGGTAATTGGCTTCGGTCAGGGTTTCCAACCATTCTGTGGATTCAATTATGGTGCCCATCTTTATGATCGCGTGAAAAGCGGATATTGGTTTTCAATCAAAGTTACTACCGCATTTCTCTTAGTTTGTAGCATCACCGGGTGGATTTTCTCGGGTGGAATCATCGGCATTTTCCGCCATGATCCAGCCGTAATCGCCGTCGGAACGGTGGCTTTACGCTGGCAACTCTGTACTCTACCCTTCGGAGGATTACTCATGATCAGCAATATGTTCACCCAAACCGTCCGCAAGACGATGCGTGCCAACATTCTTGCCGCGTCTCGAAGTGGATTATTCTTTATTCCCCTCATCATTATTCTTCCCCGTTATTTCGGTTTGCTTGGCGTTGAAATGTGCCAGGCTATAAGTGACCTCTGTGCCGTTAGTATCACCATTCCCATTATGTTCACCGTTTTCAGAGAGATGAAGTAAAGGAGGATGCAAGACAGGCACACTCTCACGCATAGCGGTCGATTGTAACTAGTTATTAATATTCAGGAGCTTCGCCCCTGTAAACACGAATGTTATAAACAATCACACAAAATGTCGGATAAACCCAATTATTTTTAAAAAAGATTCCAAATGTTTTGAAAGATTGCTATAAATAAGTATATTTGCAGTCCAAATCCGCTATTGGAAGATGACTTGATGATGCAAAAGCGATTGCTCAAGGGTTTGACTTCTGGCGGTTGCGGTCTCAAAATTGTTGCTTAACGGCGACCTGAGAAAACTGGGGTTGACTGGATTTGACAGCAGGATGAGATGGTATGTAAGCACGCGGAGCCTCGTTGGCTAGCTCCTAAATCTGAGTGAACACAAATTTAATTGGCGAAAACAATTACGCTCTCGCTGCCTAATCGAAGTTCAGTAGATTACTGGCTCAATCCCGTTACTAGGTGATGGGACGAGACATCGCTCCAAGGATGTTGTTCCGAATCTGAGGATTTAGCGGTGCAGAAAAATCGGGAATAGCCCTTGTAGGCCTCGCTGCATGGGTGAAATTTAGAGGCTAAGGTGTAGGTTGGTGGTCCAGGTCTTGCCGACACTCGAAAACCAAAGGCTGGAATAAGCGTGTAGAAAGCGTATGATTTCCCTGTTTGGACGAGGGTTCGAATCCCTCCAGCTCCACCATTTGCGCAAGATCAAGTGTGTTTTACTTGTCGCTTTTACAATTGGACATCCATGTAGTTATCAACTTACATAGATGTCCAATTGTCTTTTAAATTCCTGGATGATGATAGAAATCATAGCACAAAATAGATAAACGACTTGTCTTGTAAAGATTTTATATATATTTTTGCATAGAAGTAACAACATCATTCGTCATATGAACAGATTTCCGCATCTAACTATTACAATAGAAATCTATTTGAATAGATGTACGCAAACTGATTAGCTATTAAATCGCAAATATACGAATACTATCCTTTTAGGATTTTCTACACATTACATCATTATTAAAATGTCCACCATAGCAATCGTCGGTGGCGGTGCAGCAGGTTTTTTTGCCGCTATCGCAACCAAAGAAACAAATCCCAATGCTCGCGTTGTCATATACGAACGTGGCTCTCATGTATTGGCCAAGGTGAGTATTTCAGGGGGCGGGCGATGTAACCTTACTAACTCGTTTCAGGAGATAGCGGATCTCAAGACTGCATATCCTCGTGGTTCCAAGTTAATGCAGCGGCTCTTCAACAGGTTTGATTATCGTGACACCTACCAATGGTTTGAGGAGCATGGCGTGCCTCTAATAGTGCAAGAAGACCAGTGTGTTTTTCCTAAGGCGCAAGATTCGCTGGTCATCATCAATGCCCTCGTGCAGACTGCCCAACGTCTTGGCGTGGAAATCAAGACTCAGAGGACGCTCACAGGAATAGCTTATGACAACATTCATAAGTCCACAATTAGCCAAGAGAGTGCTTATGAGCTATCCTCAATAAAAGATGACTTGATAGAAAACACTGCGATTCCCCATGGTTTTGTCCTTTCATTTAAAGACAGAGATCCATGCAGGGCAGACTTTGTCATTCTAACCATGGGCGGTCAGCCACACATAGGGCAATTCGATTTCCTCGAACGAATGGGACAACCTATTACACAACCTGTGCCTTCGCTTTTCACCCTCTGTATTTCCGACCCCAATCTAACTGCTCTAATGGGGACGGTGGTCGAGGCGTCACTTTCTATTCCAGGTACAAAGTTGCGTAGTCATGGCCCCTTGTTGATTACCCACTGGGGGCTGAGTGGACCCGCTACACTCAAACTTTCATCCTATGCTGCTCGTGAGCTGTACGAAGCACGATACTGCATGCCTATTTCTATCAATTGGATGGGTGGAGAGAATGCGCTATCCGTAAGCCAAACGCTAATCGATATGCAACGACAACACCCCAAGAAACTGATGGCCAACACTTGGCCTACATCTGTCAGCTCACGATTATGGCACTATTTACTATTGCGCGCAGGGCTAACATTAGACAAACCATGGTGCGAATTAGGACGTAAGCAACTCAATCGACTTAGCGAAACACTCACCAACGACACCCATCAAATAGTGGGTAAAGGTAAATTCAAAGATGAATTCGTTACCTGTGGCGGTGTGTCAATGAGCGGTATAAAACCGAACACCTTAGAAAGCAAACATTTGCCCGGCCTCTTCTTTGCGGGCGAACTACTTGACATCGATGCCGTCACAGGCGGTTTCAACCTCCAAGCAGCTTGGACCACGGGGCGAGTGGCGGGCGAGGAAGCAGCGAAACTGTCTCAAAAACAAGTTTCAGATGATTAGAGCTCTATGCAAAATCACCATGTGATGTATGAATAAGCATCGTTTTATTTTATATAAAAGAGAGTGTGTCAATTTTTGACACACTCTCTTATTTTGTTTTTACTTGTCTGATTATTTTACGTGTTCCAATTCATAATCACGCGAACCAACATTAATCTTCTGCGCCCAATAAAGGATGCGCGTGCCGTGGCGGCTTACGATACGCTCCACGAGATCGCGATTTCCTGGATCATTGGAGTTGAAGACCATGTCGACACATGCCTGATCGAGGGCTACAGGATCGAGACTGGCAACAATACCGACATTCTTCATCTTCGGTTCTGCTGGATGAGAGTCGCAATCACAATCAACACTTAAGTTGTTGATGACGTTTATGTAAAGTATTTTATCGCCAAAATGCTTAACAACAGCGCCTGCAGCCTCAGCCATAGCATCTTTAAATTCGTCAGTCCCAGCAAGATGCTTAGACCAGGACTCACTATTCAACTGTTCGTCCTTTCCGCCAGTATGAATGTAAGCCTTACCATTCGTGCTAGCGCATCCAATAGAGAGATTCTTCAAAGCACCACCGAAACCGCCCATGGCATGTCCCTTGAAGTGAGAAAGAACAACCATGAAGTCGTAGTTAAGTAGATTCTTCCCCACAATGTCTTTTTTCAACAAATGTGACCCTGAAGGAACCGGAATACTCACTTCTCCATTCTCATCCATGATATCGACTTTAGAAATCTTGTCAAAACCGTGGTTAGCAATAGTTTGACGATGCTTGTCCGTTTCTTGACGTGACCCACCATAAGCAGTGTTACACTCAACGAGAATGCCATTTACTTTCTTTACGAAATCACCAATCAATTCGGGCTTCAGATAGTTGTTACCACCCTGCTCGCCTGTTGATATTTTGACGGCTACCTTTCCTGTTGCCGAACGACCTAGAGCCTCATATACCTTGATGAGACTCTCAGGCGTGATATCCTCCACAAAATAGACCTTTGTCTTCTCCTGTTGCTCATTCTGCACCTGTGCATCATTCGATTGCTTTTGTGCACACGCAGTTGTCAAGCTAAATGCTACAACAACCAATGACATTAAAAAACTTTTCTTCATAATCCTCTATTATTAATGATATTTATTTCAAAATCTTATATCAACACCTGCCATCACCGTGGCACGTGGCATTGTAAATCCCTGATAAGTCTCATATTTCTGAGCCAACAAGTTCTCACCCTTCGCAAAGATGTTAAGATAACGAGTAGCCTGACAGTTTGATGAGAAGTTCCACAACACATAGTTCTGCACATCACCACTTGGAGATGTTGATGTAAGCAGATGACCTATCCATTGCATACTTGTAGAAATTCGCCAAATACCGGAGTGCCAATCACCACCAACATACAATTTATGGCGTGGCGCCGCCGTCACTTCCTTTGAGGTATGCAAGTAACTGTAATTAGCATTAAATTCTAAGTTATTGCTGACGTTGTATGCTGCCATAGCCTCATAGCCCCAATTGTAGAGCTTTCCACTGTTCACATTCAGAATCTTTCCATTGATAAATTCTGTTTGAATCAGATTGTCGGCATCGATATAAAACAAGTTCATACTGTAGTTGAAAGCATTCACTTTATGCATCCAAGAAAGTTCATAGTTCCATAGCCGTTCGGCTTTCAGTGCATCGTTGGCAGGGCGGAACATATAAAGTTCACGGAGTGTAGGGTTGCGGAACCCTTTGCTTATAGTAGCTTTCAAAACCGTATATTCCTTTGGCACAACATTTACACTAAACTGTGGTATCAGCTCATTGCCAGCCACCGAGTGGTGGTTATAGCGCAAGGCGGCATCGAGAGTGATCCATTTCTGCAGCTGTTGTCTGACGTCAATATAGCCAGCGACTTCATCCATTTTTCTACCATCGGCGTAATAATTGCGTGTTCCGTCTGTCTTGTTCTCCGTCCATGCCGAACCCCATACATGCTGATAGTCAAATCCAAAGGTTGTGGCATTACCTGAAAATATACGAAAGGTCTCGAAGAAATTAAGACCATTTGTGAAATCTCGTTGCTTGTAATAGGATATTTGTGCTGCCTCTGAAGCGAGATGGCCATCGTCAATGTGATGATGCCCCCAGTCCATGTAATAAGTCAGCGAACCACTTGCCTTGCCATACTGATTGTCAAGTCCCACAGATGCTATGCCACGATGAATGTTCATATAGTTATCGAACATCGGTGCAGTCACCATCCCCGGATTGTTAGAGAGAAAATGGGTGAGGTTCACTTCTCCTCTTGCCTTGAAATGAGCACTCAATTGTATGACCATGTTATCAATCAGCGAGTATTGCTCAAAGTGCATATTTGGGCGATGACCATCAGACGATGATGCAGACACCCCAACCATATTACTGAATGGTCCATAGGTCTGTGTTCCATTATATTCGCCATTCATTGAACTATAGCTACCGCCCTGCAATCGGAGTTGGTTACCGAGGTTTAGCTTACGCAGTTCTTCTATTTTTGCCCTTCGAGTAATAATGTTTATCACGCCACCCATCGCATTACTGCCATAGAGAACAGAGGCTGGACCGCGCACAACTTCAACACGTTCTGCCATCATACTCTGGTATAGATCGGCTACAGTATGTCCCATCAGACTGGCATAATGTGGAGCACCATCTACCAGTACCATCATTTCTGTAGTTGGACTTCCGCCGATGCCACGAACCTTAATGCCACCTGCTGCACCTGTACTGATGCCATAGCCCATCAAACCACGCTGCGTAACGAACACACCTGGTACGTGCTCGTTAAGCAAAGGCAACAATGATGACTCAAAACTCTGTTCTATTTGTCGGCGATCAAGTGTTGTCACTGAAAGTGGAGCATGGCGTATGTCCACAGGTGTGCGCGAACCAGTCACAACAACCTCATCCAAACCAAAGCTGTCACTGGGCAATACATCCGTCGGGCTTGCCTTTACGTGTGCCGTCACGCTTAACAGAAGGATAAGAGTGAGCAATACTATTCTGTTTGTCTTTATAGGAGTCTTCATACTAGCTATTGATATATAAAAGGCGGTACAAGTTACTTATTGATACCTTGATGCGAAAAGTGTCTAGATGTGGTCATTTTACAGAACAGGTTTGAAATCCCTTCCAACATAATTTTCCAACCTTATACAGCAATCTTGAGAGAACTGTTGTGCCACGTCAATAATTTTTTGCCACTGTTCATCGGAAAGTCCTTTGAGAAGTTGACTACGGGTAATACCGTAATGGATCAGTGCAAATGCAACTCCTGCATTAAAATTGTCACCCGCCCCAATAGTGCTAACTGGCTGAATAGGCTTCACTGGATAGGTAAAGGTCTTTTTACCACTGAAAACCTTAACAGGGTATGCACCACCAGTGTTGATGAAGCGTGGACAAAGTTTATTAATACGTGCATTATAGAGACTGTCAGCATTGTCGCTATCGAAGACTGTTCGAAGGTCACCCCTACTACCACGCACGATATCGGCATTCTGAAAATTGTCGATGATGTTAGGTTTCATTAATTGTAGCATATTGGCATGTGCAGCACGGATATTAACATCATAATAAATGATGGCACCCTTTTGTTGTGCTAAACTAACCAACTGCTTTAGCGCTTCGTGAACAGATGGATTTACTGCATAGAACGAGCCAAACAGTAAAATGTCATCAGCTTGAATATCAGGAAGCAATAGTGGTTGTCGCTGCTGGGGTTGCATATTGTAGAAAGAGTACTCTGCTTCATTATGATCATCCAGATAAGCCAATGAGACCGTGCTCTTTTGGTTTGGGTAGCTGCGCACATAGCTTCCGTTAACCCCATTATCGGTCATAAAACGTAATATATGTTTTGCGATACGGTCATCACCAGCTTCTCCTACAAAGATGGTTGGGATGCCAGTCCGTCCTAAAGATATAGCTGAATTGAAGGCCGATCCTCCGGGGGTAGCGCTAATGGGTTGATCACCGCGAAAGAGAATATCGACAACAGTCTCACCAACACATATCACCTTTCGATTATCCTGTACTTTTGTAGCCTGTTCACCCACAACTCTGGCAAAGCCTGTCACCTCGAACATGAGAGCCATGATTGCAAGCAAAAATGTTCTGATTATCTTCAACTTGATTTTATTTGGTTTGGTTACAAATTTACATAATTCCTTTGCTATGAAGCATTATTTTATGTTTTATTTGTAATCCTTGTTCCATAAACTTCAATAAACAAATTGCTCCAAAAAGCAAGATAACTTAAGAAAAACACTTATCGCCATACACCAATTAAACTTGTCAGTTTGAACAGCATGAAAAAACGCAAATGAACCTTCCTGACTTAGAGGTAAACACACTGATCATAATTAACAAATTATATCCTTTTTTTACAATAAACTTTGTGATTGATAACAGAATTACTATTTTTGCAACGATTTTAAAAAACTAATTTGATACCTCGTACTCTAAGCTTATGTCATAACCTTATCAAAGGTCTGTCATTGAACAATAACCAAGTTCGCTTGATTTAACACAAAACAAACAAGATAGACGGTTAGCATAAACTTGAATTAAAGTAATAATTACTATATTTTTCCAATAAATAGAATAAACAAAACAATTATATATTACTATGATCACCTTTATTATCTGTGTTCTTGTTTTAGTCTTAGGTTACCGCTTTTATGCTAAATACCTGGAAAAAGTTATGGAAATTGATCCCAATCGTCAAACTCCCGCTTATGCGATGAGGGATAATGTAGATTATGTCCCTATGCCTTGGTGGAAAGTCCTCTTGGTTCAATTTCTAAATATTGCAGGATTAGGACCAATTTATGGGGCAATTGCTGGCGCAATGTGGGGACCTGCGGCATTTGTTTGGATCGTGCTTGGAACCGTGTTTGGAGGCGCTGTACATGATTTCTTCTCAGGAATGTTATCTGTTAAGCATGAAGGTAAAAGCATAACTGAAATTATCGGTATTTATTTAGGTAATTCTACAAAACAGGTAATGAGAGTCTTCACTGTCATATTACTTGTATTAGTGGGTGTTGTGTTCATTTCTGGACCGGCAAGCATATTGGCAAGTCTCACACCTGAGAATTTGGATTTTCAATTCTGGATATGGTGTGTGTTTATTTATTACATACTAGCTACTTTGCTCCCGATTGATAAAATCATTGGTAGCATATATCCAGTTTTTGGCTTTGCCTTGTTATTTATGGCTGTAAGTCTTATTACAATGCTAATAATAAAGGGGTATTCAATGCCAGAATTAACATTCGATAATTGGCAAAATTTTCATACCAAACCTGACAAATTCCCGATATTTCCTATGCTCTTCATCTCAATTGCATGCGGTGCCATTTCAGGATTCCATGCAACCCAATCGCCACTAATGGCACGATGCATAGAAAACGAAAGTGAGGGTAAACGTGTATTTTATGGCGCAATGGTTATCGAAGGTGTTGTAGCATTGGTTTGGGCAGCAATCAGTATGAGCTTTTTTGGAGGAATTAATGAGCTAAACAATGTAATGATTGCTCATCAAGGTAATGCAGCTTGGGTGGTAAATGAAGTTTCCAATTCTTTATTGGGCCGTTTTGGAGCTGTTCTTGCAATTTTAGGTGTAGTTGCGGCTCCTATAACTTCTGGTGACACCGCTTTCAGAAGTGCCAGACTTACTGTTGCTGATTTACTACATTATAATCAAAAACCCATCAAGAATCGACTTCTCATAACTGTTCCTTTATTTGTTATAGGTTTCATCCTTACTAGAATTGATTTTGGTGTTATTTGGAGATACTTCGCTTGGGCAAATCAAACCCTTGCAGCGGTGGTTCTTTGGACTATAACCATATATTTAGTGCAGAAAGGCAAGAACTATTGGATCACATTGCTTCCAGCCTTGTTTATGACTTCTGTCGTAACAACTTATATATTTTTAGCTCCTGAAGGATTTTCATTGGGAACCACAATATCCTATTTTCTTGGATTTGCAATGACCGCGATTGTTTTGATTCTTTTTATTGTTTATTTTGTGAAGAATAAACAATCGTTCTCTGGATTATCAAACAAATAGAAATAGTAATATTGCTCTTATATGATAACAAATCTTCGGTAACATTTGAGTAATCCTAACAATACTAAGTTACTTGCGTACCATTTTGTTCAGTTATGAAGTGGTACAATCTCTATAACAGTTAGTATTGAATCAGGTGAAACCGAAAATCGAATATCATGACTCTCGAAAGGCATTCCATATACCTTTTGAGGGTCGTTTTGGTACTGGGGACGAGGATCTAATTCTAAGACTTGAACCAATGTGTTGAGTTTCTCTTGGGGTAGAGAGTTTGCAATAGATGGAGGTATGACCACCGTCAATCGGTTGATGGAGTTATCGTCGACAAACCCTGAACGCGCCTCCACATGGCAATCAACTTTAGTAACGTATGGTTTAATATCGTAGATTGGAGTGCCATCCATCAGGTCGGCACCAAGCACATGAATCACAGGGCCATTGTCTGTATTCCATTCAATACGTTGCAACCTTACCGATGAAAGACCGATTGGATTAGGACGAAATGGCGAACGAGTTGCGAAGACGCCCATCTTCGTGTTACCTCCAAGAAGTGGCGGGCGAACCAAAGGACTAGTAGCACCATGTGGGTTTGCCGAGAATGCCCAAATAAGCCATAAGAAATCATAGCGGTCTAAACCACGTAAAGCATCCGGACTGCGATATTCAGGCTCAAAGACTATACTTCCTTCAATATCCTTGACCAACCCACTCTGTTTGGGAATACCGAACTTTGAGGTGAACGGAGAATGAAAATAGGCTATAGGTTGTATGTTCATAGAACCACGAATATCAGATGCCATGAACAGGATCAACAAAAATAGCCAACACCAACATAATCAATACCTCTGCGATACACACTAAAATCGGTATTCGGAAGTGATCGTTACTTACATCGTTCGACCTGAAGGCATTCGTCACAGTAGGCAGGAACTTGAGGAAAAGGAAGTAGACAATGCTTGCATTGACTAAACCCAAAAGTGTACCAGCCATGATATCACCAAAATAGTGTACCCCAAGATAAATTCGAGAGTAACATAACAGAGCAGACCATAGACCAAACGTTAGAGACAACCAGCGTCGGCGGAAAACATAAATGAGGAAAAAAGCGGTGCCCCAACTATTGGTGGCGTGAGCAGAAGGAAAACCAAAACGCCCTCCGCGGTACCCATCGACAATCTGAATAAAAGCAGATGTTGGATTGTCAAGGTTGCTTGGACGTAATCGACCAATGGCATTTCGAATGAGCGAGGAACAGGTTTGGTCGTCAATAACAAGTAGCAAGATAACCATTGCTAGACAAATGGCAGTAAACTTCGGTGAATAATTACGAAGCATCATCCACACGATGGACAGGTAAAAAGGAATCCAAACAAAACGACCTGAGACCATCTCCATGAAATTGTCCCAATAATCACTATGCCCAACATTGAGCCATATCGTAACGATTGTGTCCCAATCAATGAGTGATTGTAAGACTGAAAGAGTTTGAATAAGCATCATCGTGCAGCAAAATCATCAAATAAATATTGAGTATAAGCCTTGCCCCTTACAATGTTCCTGCCTTGACGACTACCTTGATCAAGTACTGCCTGTTTGCGTTTGTGGTCATAGATCACAGCATTGTCCTCATCGATAAGGCCAAAGCCATCGTTCATCATGAAGAATGCAAAATGAGGAGAGCTAACATTGAAGATATCCTTGCTAAAACGCATGTCTGAATGTGGGATATCAACCTGACCCAAGAGTGTCGCAGCGATGTCCTGTTGTGAACCATAAGTCTGTACTACCATTGGCCCTCGAACGGCTCCTCCGGTCCAGATCATTGGAATGTGGAATCGCCACGGCTTAAAGTTGTCAATGTTTTCAGGCCATGCTCCGAGATGATCCGGTACAAGAATGACTAATGAACGAGACCATCGTCCTGTAGCTTTCAAATAATTGACGAACCCTCCAACACAGCTGTCAGCATACGCAAAGGCATTAAGCGACTTGCTAGCAAGGTGATGATAGGGCACGTCGAATGGTTCGTGTGAACTTGAAGTTTGAATGACGCACAGCCTAGGATCGGTGTTTTGATTCTGCTTCAAGTCCTTTTCCACTCGCCGAAAAAGCAGATGGTCGGGCACGCCCCACTTCCCCAAGCGGTCCGAAACCGGGAAACTCACATCCTCCACAATATTATGGAATCCCTGATTGACCAAAAAGGATCGCATATTGGTGAAATCAGCATCACCCCCATAATAATATTTCAGCTGCCACCCAGCGCGTTGAAGAGCTGTTGCCATGGAAGGAACTGAGGCTGTCTTCTTTGGAAGCTTCATCAAACTAACTGTTGCTGGCGATGGGTAACCGAGAAGAATGGAGACCAATCCGCGGTCTGTGCGAAAGCTGTTTGCATAGAATTTTGAGAACCACACTCCTTGATCACGAAGTCGTATGAGGTTGGGTGTAACATTTGGAGTGCGCATCAACGTATCCGAAAAACCCTCGAGTATAACTAGATAGATATCTGGACGTTCTTCAATGAGGGCTCTTGTTTGGTTACTGTCACTCTTGGTGTAAAGCATAGGCTGAACGATGCTATGTGCATCATCATCATCCATGTACCTATACTGTTTGGAAAAGTCCTTTTGTAACGTCAGATTCTCTATGAAAGAGAACAAGGGATTTACCGCAGCATGATTTAAAGTCTGATTCTCTGAATAGTAAACCTGCCCAGTATTCATCGTAGCGACCGTAAAACCACCACGAATTGGGAGGATCAATGTGCCTACAACAAGTAACATCAAAAGCATCCCAACAGGATGAATAGCATGCCACACTTGCGGTTCAAACAAGCGAATCAGTAAACGAAAAATTAAAATATATAAAAAAACGAGGCCTACGGCACTAACTATTGCCAATAAGCCTTGCCACCATAATATGCTCGCTAACGCATCCTTTGGAGAAGAAGTAAGAAAGAAGATGGGTGTTGAGTCTAGTGGAAAGCGCCAATAATCATAAAGTGCCAGATTTGCAACAAAACTCAAAGCAGTTACTATGGCGGCCGTAAGAATCCACAAACGTATCACTATGGCAAACCTATGTTCACTCTTGGTCGTGTGAAATGATCGAATGGGAACACTACTCAATAATAGCAATGAAGCAGGAACAGTCGAAAAATAGCCAGCGATTGACAAGTCGAGTGGCAATCCATGCCACATCACAGGAAAAGCCTGCGCCAACCCTCCAGCATAAAGGAGAAGAAACACAGGCTTCTGTAAAACAAAAACAAGTGCCCACAACACGAACGTTGCAAACAACAATAATATCTTATCTTTTAGAGAGAACGGGGTCATTAACCATCATTTTACTCGGTAGGCCATAAGGTAACCTGATCTTCCTTAGTCAGTTCAAACCATGGCTCTTCGTCCCTGAGAGAAATATCGTCGTATTCAAAAGGTACGACCACAGTGTCTTTTCCATCGGGTAATACTAAACCCATCTTTCCATCTTTCTCAGCTATGATGGGCATGGTACGAAGGTCATCAACATACACATATGAAGTCCGGAGAAAATCATAGTGAGGCGAAAGAATCAATTTGCCTTCGAAATCCTTGATACCAAACTTTCCCTCGACCTCGAATACCTCGTGAAAACGAATGTATTTGGCCTTCATGCGGTCTACATAGAAGTTCATGGTATCTTCATCAACAACCGTTTGGCAAAAATAAGTATAGTTATCACAATAGTTAGCCAACGCTCTTGCGATGAGCATACGCCAATCCAAGCCTTGAATAACTTTGCGATTGAGGTCAATGTAAAGAGCATGAGCACGCTCGCGCTGAGGAACCTCAAGTGTTTTCATCTTTGCCGCAACTTTCTCCAACATTGCTAGAGAACCGTGCATCGCCTTGATATAACGATGTATTTGGCGCCCCATCTCGTCGCAAAAGAATTTGTCGACCTGGAGCATCTCTATTTCATCTCTAAATATTCCTTCCATAATGCGGTCCCTCGTTTATGAGATTTAACATGTTTCAATCTTCTTGACATATGCAAAAATACAAAGTTTAGGCCGTTATTGCAAGGAAACGCTAATAAATATCTTGCTACCCGAGATCTGCAACTGTAATTCCTGAACCGCCAAACTGCACATGTTCGTCGGCAAAATGCAACACATTAGGCTCCGAAGCTAGGTATTGGCGTACTAATTGACGAAGAATTCCGTTGCCCTTGCCATGCAAAATTCTAACATGCGAAACGCTCATCAGAATTGCATCATCTATAAATCGTTGCACAGCTTGCAAGGCCTCATCTCCTCGCATGCCACGAACGTCGATGTCCTGACTAAAGTTTTTGCGGTGAGTATCTATAGTATCTTGTGTCACATGAGACGTGCTAACACTCTGAAGATTGGCTTTAAGCACATCCATTTTAGTCTGAGGATTACCTGAAGAATTGTCAACTTCTCCTCCAGTGTCATCCTTCAAATTTTCCAATTTCGACCTAGGCAGCTTAGTACGGACATCGCCTACGATAACAGTAGCGGTCTTTACATCGATGGACTCTATCCTCCCCTTAGAGGTAAGACCCTTGATGCGGACGGTATCGCCAACTTGTAGTTCACGTTTCTGTTCGTTGTTTGATTTCAGTGCAGCCGCCCTCAATGTTTCAGCTGCCTTTTTATCATTGGACTTCTTCGTCTTTCGACGATCCTCGCTACGTTTTTTACGAGCTTTGATCTGCTCCAACTTCTTTTGGAAGTCTTCGTCACTAAGAATTCCACTCGACTTTTCCTTTGTTTCGGTCCACGTGTCTTGTTCCACTTCTTGCTTGAAAACGTTAAGATGTGAACGAATTTCACGAGTCGCCTCCTTCTCTGCTTGGCTCTCTTTGATGGCGCGGATGGTGTTTTCTATCTGTTTGTTGCTTTCACGGAGTAATTCCTCTGCTTGAAGTTTGGCATGAGCAAGTATCTCCTTGCGACTGGCTTCCACAGCTGTGATGTCACTTTCATAACGTTCAATACGCCGTTGCAGATCTTTCTCTTGTTGATGAATAGTCTGACGTTTTTGCTCCCAATAACGTTTGTCTCGTACAATATCCTGAAGATATTTATCACTTTGAATATAGTCAGAACCAACAATTTCAGAAGCCTCAGCAATGACATCCTCAGGAAGTCCTATCTTGCGGGCTATCTCAATGGCAAACGAACTGCCTGGTCTGCCTATTGCAAGCTGAAACAATGGTTGCATTTCATGACGATCGTACAACATTGCCCCATTGACAACCCCATCGTGACTATCGGCAAAATGCTTCAAATTCTGGTAGTGTGTGGTTATGACTGCCCATGCATCGCGCTTACAAAACTGATCCAGGACACTCTCAGCAATGGCTCCACCAATCTGGGGCTCAGTTCCTGTACCAAACTCATCAATAAGAATCAGCGTGGTGTTCGAGGCATGCTTCATCATGTTTTTCATGTTGAGAAGATGTGACGAATAGGTACTCAGGTCATTTTCCAAACTTTGTTCGTCGCCAATGTCAATCATCAAGTCTTTGAAAACTCCACACTTGCTGCGTTCTCCAACTGGTATGCTTAATCCCATCTGGAGCATATATTGAAGCATTCCAACCGTCTTTAGGCATACAGACTTACCACCAGCGTTAGGTCCTGAGATAATGAGAATATGCTTATCGGAGGTGAGCAGGATATCTAGCGGTACAATCTTTTGCCCCTCTTTTAAGTGAGCTTCTAACAAGGGATGACGCGCTTGAATATAATCAATATAAGGAAGAGGTTCTACCTCAGGCTCAAAGGCATTCATCTCAACGGCGAGCATTGCCTTTGCTTGAATCAAATCAATTTGTGCAAGGAATTGGTAGGAATCTAAAATCTCTCTGACATGAGGCCTAATGCGTGTTGCCATTATCGTGAGGATGCGAATAATCTCATGTCGCTCATCGCTCTCCAGCTCCCGAATCTTATTGTTTGCCTCAACGACCTCGGTAGGTTCCACGAATACAGTCTTTCCTGTAGCACTTTCATCATGTACAATTCCAGAGATTTTCCGCTTAAGGGCAGGCACAATAGGGATAACTAATCGACCATCTCGCATTGTTGGAGTAACGTCCTTTTCTATCAGACCTTCACTTTGTGCAGATCGTAGAATACCATTGAGAATCTTTGAAATAGATCCTTCCGTGCGCGCTAACTCCCGCCGGATGTCTGCCAACTCTGGCGATGCATTGTCGCGAATGTGCCCGAACTTATCTATAATCTGGTCAATCTGCTGAATAATCACAGGAAATGTAGCAATGCCATCAGCCAAATCATGGAGTGCCGGATATGTCCAGCGCTTCTCTGTCAAGTCAGATATGCCATTAGAAGGCAGGTCATCACCACGATAAAGAAACTTCACCAAATCTTCAATGGTACGAAGCGATCTACGTAA
Source organism: Prevotella sp. UBA5387 (assembly GCA_002407775.1). Lineage (GTDB taxonomy): Bacteria > Bacteroidota > Bacteroidia > Bacteroidales > Bacteroidaceae > Prevotella. The sequence continues at coordinate 56,713 of DHOP01000108.1, read as the reverse complement.
ATCGAAGAGTTCGCCCTCTTCCATCCATGTCCCTTCCAAACGAACACGCTTGATACTATCACGCACATCAAAGAAATAGGTCAAAGGAAAATCATCTTCCTCCTCCCTTATTCTACGCATCTCACGTATCTCAGCCATCCATTGGGTGACCTGTTCGGAATCGGAAGAAAAAACTAACTCATCGACCAAGCTCTTGCCAAGGGTAGACAAGCATCGACCTTTTAATCTTGCCCTGACCTCGTCAAATCCTATTTTTGACTCAAAATTATCTGGATATATCATGCATTCGATTACTATTAAATGCAAAATTACTTCATTTGAACTAGTCGATTGTTCGTCTCGAGTTAATAAACGTTAACCAATTCCGTTTTCTTATCAAATCAACGTTTGATTCAAAACTTTTAATTAACTTTGCACTCGCTTACAAACGGCATACCCGCCATACATTGGAGAGATGGTAGAGTGGTCGATTACAACGGTCTTGAAAACCGTCGTACCGAGAGGTACCGGGGGTTCGAATCCCTCTCTC
>DHOP01000108.1:0-56105 GCA_002407775.1 Prevotella sp. UBA5387 | reverse complement strand
GGAGAGATGGTAGAGTGGTCGATTACAACGGTCTTGAAAACCGTCGTACCGCGAGGTACCGGGGGTTCGAATCCCTCTCTCTCCGCAACCGCATCAAGCGTAAATCCCTAAGTTACAACAACTTAGGGATTTTTTATTGCCTATATACCACCCCTTGACCCACTTTTTGACCCAAATTTGACCCACTTTTTGACCCAAATTTGACCCACTTTTGACCCACTTTTTTCTCCGAAAATTAGATTTTGCGATGAAACAACTTTTTCATGTAAAGATATTTCACAACTTTCATTCTTGCTGATAACCAATATTTTATAGACTTTAGGCTTTGGGCGGATTTGAACCTTTGCTATCAATCGTTATCATTCCATTGATTTTTGCCTTAAAATCTTTTGCTTGTATCTCTCGTCATCAAGACGATATTCCACTTTTTGAACCTTTCGATGGTTATTGCCATAATATGCTGCCTGTGATAACTCTATTGCCCTCCTTTCTTAATCAGGCATACCTTTTCAATCGGCAAGCTCGTATGGTTTATACCATCATCGTTGTGTTAAAAACGTAGTTTTCTTAGTGTACACTAAGTGGATAATAATTTCCTTCCCTCATCATAGGCTTTATCAGCCATGGACATAGTTTCCAACTATTCAACAGGCAACCATCGGCTTCCATTTTTCTATGCAAAGTTAGCAAGGCGACCAGAACACAAAGTACCGCTGTGCTATTTGAGCATATTCTCATGACAGCCTTCCCGAAATCAAAGATTTGGGTATTCCATGAGAATATCGCAAAATTACTTGGCTTATCTGCCTGAAGGACTTGCTCTTACCTTGCACATAAAATTTGAAATCCCGACAGTGATGCTGCAAGAGCAGCTAAACTAAAGGGAAATGTATCATCTAACATAACATTGCAAGATATGGAAAATCTATTTGAGACATTGGTAGCCAAACTTCATAAAGGTATCGTTTCCTTTGTATTTCGAAAGAAAGACGGCACAAAGCGTCATGCGTGTGGCACACTTTATGGCATCGGGCACACTATCAAGGGCACTTCTAAGCATCAGCAATGCAGTTACACACTTGCCTACTATGATATAGATTGCAAAGGGTAGAGGTCGTTTATCATCAAGAACCTTGTGGAGGTAGGCGAACTTCGACAAAGTACCATCGACGAGCATCACGACATCTGTCTTGCATTGGTTGTCAAGCTCAAAGATAAAATGAAGAAAGAGGGCGAAACCGCTTTTGCCTACCGCAAGGCAGACGGAACCATCAGATACGCACATGGCATCATTTCTGACAACTTTGATGTGTCGGGCAGATACTTTGTCTATTTCGACACAGACAAAGGCGAGGAACGCAAGTTTCGCATTGATGCTTTTATCGGTATAGGCGAGCCGGAAGAGTTGCAAAATAGCAAAGCAGCAAGCATCAGCGAGACACAGAGTGCAGCAAGCAGCACTAAGGCTTACAACGATTTCAGCAGCTTAGACATCAAGACCATTCTTGCCAAGCGAGGTGTAGCCATCGAGGAAACGGAGAACTTTATGGTCATTGACTTGCTACCCGAACTCAATAAAGAGCAACTGAAAGACTTAATCTGCAAGGCAGCTGAAAGACTTGCAACACTCTAAATCCAAGGTAATGCCCAGACCAACCATCGGGGCGCAAAATATTCAATCATGCTACGTTATCCAAGAGTTGAAATAATCAAGAGAAAGAAATACGCTCCTATCTATCAAGAGCTATATGAGGTACAGACCATGCGCCCCAACCGTCCTATGAAATTCAAGCAGGGAATGACCAAGGCGCAAGCAATGGCTTATTCAAGACGAGAAGTAGTCCTGCTGAAACAGGAAGGATATACTAAGGCAGTATATAATTCGATGATGGTAGATTTGAGTACCTTCCGCCCTTAACTCTTGATGGTGCAATCATGGTGGAACACTGGTGCAGATAGGGTGCTACACTTCCTCTTCGTTTAATTCGTTTAATTATTAGGCGAATTAAACGAATTGCGTTTTTTGCCGATTTTATTGGCATGGTGCAATCATGGTGGAATGGTGGTGCTACCTTCTGCTGTGTGCTGCTCCCACAGCTCGCAGCACTCTATATCCTAAGCCCTTTCATCATGACCATGCCTGAAAAAAAAGTAAGCCACTACCAAGGTCGCTTCTTATACACCTTTACAAAACATGCTACTGCAAGTTTTGGTCTGCATCCTTATTTCCCTTTTGTCTGATGCCTCATGCCTAGTTGCTCCGCCAGTATTCTTATCGAGCTGCAGACCACAGTCGTCATTACGTTCCGCAGGAAGTACAATTATACGTCCTTCCACTCCACTTTATTCCGGCTATGTTGGCTTGCTGCTCGACGAACACAGGCTACGCAAAGACCCTAAAAACGGTCGTAGCCGTTTTTATCCCATGAAAGACACTACTCATGACCTTTCAGGATCATGGGCAGAGTCTTTCATGGGACTTCGGGAGAGCTGTAGGGACAGAATTTAAAGTTGTGCCTTCAAAGGCAATAGCTACCCTTGTGCCCTCATATCATGGGCACTGCCCGATGGTTGGTCGTTTACACTCCTGCATTTTCTGTCTGGATTTAATTTTACTTAGCAAAGGTAGCAAGTCCGGCAGAACGCCGAAGTACCGCTCCGCTATTTTGCGATATTTTCACGGCAGCTTTCCACAAATCATAGATTTGGGTTTTCCATGACAATATCGCAAAATTACTTGGCTTATCTGCCTGATGGACTTGCTCTACCATGCACATAAAATTTGAAATCCCGACAGCGATGCTGCAAAAGCAGCAGAACTAAAGGGAAATGTATCACTTAAATATTTACAGCTATGCACGCATGGATTTTTCAACTTTCTGACACTCCGATTAAGGAGGCTATCAACGAGGACACGCTCTATCAGGGTGAGGGTACGGACTACGACTATTGCGCTGCCATTTCAAGTGAAGAGCGCAAAGAGGCTATCAAGACATTGGTGAAAGGTATCTTGCCTTCTGATATGTTTGGACAGATAGACCATGAGACACTTGAATACTTCGGTGGCATGGACGAGTGGAAACAACAGTGGGCACACCGCATCCAGCGTAAGGCTTCTCAAATCAGCAGCAAGAACGTGATGGAGTTCGTTGGGGCTACCTATAAACTCGAACAGATTATTCAGAACCCATTGGACACCGACTCACACTTCTATCTTTGCGGAGATAGTTGCCAATCCTTTGCCGAGAAGTCGGCTGAGCTGATGCGGTGGATTGACACATTGGAGGAGGGCAGCAAGATTTACATCGGTGGTATCATTGATTTTCACTTCTAAACCATTTAAGACGATGGAAACAAGATTGATTTACTTGGTTTACCGAACAGACGAATGGCACTCCCTCGCATCGAGAGAGCTTGTCTATATCGGCGAGGATATGGAAGACATCATTGCACAGTTGATAGCGTATCGGGGTATGACCGAGGACGATGCCAACGAGATAAGAAGCACACATCAGACACAGTGCAACAACCGAGACTATGAGTGGGAGTTTGAAACGCAGCGTCTCAATACCTTTACAGACTAAGGTAACGGTAACATATTGATAACATTCAAAATTATAGAATTATGGCAAATTGGGCAAGTACAAGCTACGCCATTGAGGGTAGCAAGGAAGAGCTGAACAAGCTCTATGAGTTGATTGAAGGCTTTATGAAGCATAAAATGGAGCCAGTAACCGAGACCGCAAGCGATGGTTGGGAGGGCAACATCGTGAAGTCATTGGGAGCCACAGAGGAACAGATGAAACGGAACTATCTTCGCGGCTTTATCGAGGATTACGACTTGGGAGAAGGTGTTCTTTATATCTATGCGGAAGAGGCATGGGGCGCAACGGACTTTCGTCATGTGCTGGCAGAGTTGATGCCCGACCTTACCATTTACTTCTGTGTAGAAGAGCCGGGGTGCGAGGTATATGCCACGAATGATGCTGACAGCAAGTATTTCCCCGACCGCTATTACGTTGATGCCTTTGTCAATGACGATTATTGCAGTGAATATTTCGATGATGAAGACAAAGCCATGAAGTTTGCAGCGGAGCTTACAGGCAGAGAACAGATTAGCAAGGAAGAACTTGCCAAGTGGAACAATGAGCAGGAAGATGATGATGTCTTCATCTATGTTCATGAGTTTGAGGTAGTAGCATAACAAAGGTAACGGTAGGGTTAACTGCCCTGCCACAATATAAACAAACAATGACACATACGGATTTCTTACAGCAACATTTGGAAGCACATCAAGATGCCCTGAGAGCATTGAATATAACCATGTATCATCGTCCCGATCGTGAATACCACTGGTTTGCAGATTTCCCATACGTTGTAGCCGAGCTTGATGATGGCGAAGGACATGTTGATGCAAAGGTCATGGCAGTGAAGTACCCCATCACCCATCATGGTGGCATATTGGTCATGCCCAACGAGGACAGCGAGTATTACGAGATTGGCTGGGGCGACCTCCAGTTTGGTGATATTGAAAGCATACTTGATGCCCTGCCAGAAGAATAGACTTAAAAATGCCAGTCATTGTTACAGAAATTGCACAATGACTGGTATTATGTTAGTTATTCTATTATGCTATATCTCGTTAGTGATCCTCCTTGCTTATCTAATGAGTCATCTAATTACATTATCCTGTACTTTTTTTTAATTCGGTGATAAGCAGACGTGTCGTTTTTTCTAAACTACCTGAATATATGAGAGGGTAAATAGTTCCTCCCTCAAATGACGAAGCTTCATCCTTGGCACGGCTATCTCTATATGCTTCCCAACTTTCTAAGTATTCGAAATTTTCTGGGAAGTCAGTGTCTTTTGTTTGTTCCTTAATTTTTTTGATTAAAAGACTTAGCTCAGTTTCAGCTTGCATAAAAGACCGATTTGACACTTCGTTCATTTCTGCTTGAGTTTCAGGTGCATCTGGATAAAGCGTATCATAGACAACTCTGCTAATATGTTCAACGAAACTATTGGCATTGTCAATCATTTCATTAACATTCTCTAAAGTTAAACTTTTCGTTATTGAGGCTTCATGACATAGCGTATGACGTATTTTAAAGATTTCGTCGATAGATGCTATAATAGATTCTGCACGATTTTTGTTTTTGCCTTTGTCATCTTCGACAACGTTTTCTTTTAGTGCCTTAAAGAAGGGAATCCCTAACAAATTGGAAAAATTAGCATTAATATTTTCAATGCTGCTACATGGAAAATAATAAGAGAAATAGTCTCCTAACGTTAATATCCCATTTTGTAAGACATCGATCACATCTAAATTCATTTTGCTTTCTTGCAGCCCCTTTATATTTCTTAGATTTTTCCTAAATTTAGGTTCATCTATTATTGCCTTATAAAGTTGACGAAAGTACTCTTCAAAACAAGCTACGATTTTAACCGGAGCATATTCCAATATAGCAGGTTTTGTGATGTTATTGAAGTCTTCCTTCAAAGAAGATAGCTTATAAGTTATCTCCATTGTATCTGCTGTCCTTCGTAAAGAAGTTAGAATATCATTCAACTTTTTTTCTTTCATCCTTATCTAATTGCGTTAGTCAATATCATTAATAACGTCAAGAAGTGTGTCATAATCAGTCACCTGTTCATATCGAGCATCAGAAACCTTAATGATGTTATAGAGCTTTCTGGCACAATCTATCTTAGTGTTTTCTATTTTCGATAAGTTCATAGACCCCATTGCGCCCTTAGTTTCAGCAATGAAATAGATGTGCTTTACACCCATTTCATCATAGAAGGCTATTGCCCAGTCTGGAGCATAATGTCCCACTGGAGTTGGAATGCGGAAATCACGAGGGAGCCTTGCGTACACACATACTTCTTTTGCTTCATCCAGATGCTGTGCAAATTTACGCTCACCGTCAGAATCGCAGAACACATAGTCGAGAATGCACTTTTTGGCATTGTAAGCCTTGTCTATCATCCCCTTATGCTTATCATTTGTGAAAATGTTCGAATCGAAGGTGTTCTCTGTTCGGCTGTACGATATATCTTCTATAATCATCGTTGCCTTTTGCTCCTTAATGATGCGAACAACATTACGGATAAACTCCTCCGGATTATTACGGAACATCATCTGCTTCACAGGCTGAATGCCTTTTAGAATACGCACCACGGTACGACGTGTAAGTGTGGCTCCACGAGCAATCTCTCCTACAAGGTCATATTCAACAGTTGAAGTGCTAATGTCAGAAAGCGTATTGCGCTCAGACTCTCTCACTCCATTAAAATCCAGCTCATCATCGCCCTGTTCACCAGTAGTAACGATATATCGTAGTCTTGTTACCGTCAGCTCATCATCAATGGCTTTGACGGCATTTGCTATCAGTTCTTCACTGTCGTAATGAACTGTATAAACATATCGGTGATTAATGTCTTTCCAAAGAGCCTTAAACTCGTCCTTGCTGGCATTATCATTCAGCTTACTGTTCTCCACCTCTGCCGACTTATTGCCATCTTCGACCATGCCCTCAAGAGCTGAAGGATCGAAGATTCCTTGAATGAGTTTATGAATATCTGCTTCCATCGGACGCAGCTTCTTGCTCACAGGTTGCAGTGTTCCATCAGCTAATGCCTGATGATATTCAGGCGTAATATTGCCTTGCTCATCCACATAGTCATTGTCAAACAGGTAAGCCACGATACTTGCAGCTTCTTGCTCTGTAATCTTATGTTTCTCTCCATCCACTGTAACGGTGAACTGTGCAAAGTATTCTGCAGTTGCCTTGGTAGGACGTTCACGCAGAGCCTCCTTGGTTTCTTTCTGCAGCGCATCCACAAACTGCTCGTAGTTTTCGTTGGCAATGACAGTGAGTTTGTTTATTTCATGCACTGCATCGCCCAGACGTTCATAGTCCATGCGGTTTCCATTCTGGTCCACACAGATACGAAGTCCACGACCCACTTCCTGACGCTTGCGAATACTGCTTTGGGTGTGGCGTAGCGTGCAGATCTGAAACACATTCGGATTATCCCATCCCTCGCTCAATGCCGAGTGAGAGAAGATAAACCTCGTAGGCTCGTCAAACGATAGTAGTCTTTCCTTGTTCTTTAAAATAAGGTCATATGCAGAAATATCGCTTGAATAGTCTTCACCACGTTTCAACGTTGGATTGACGCTATGACCTTTTTTGTCAACAGAGAAATAACCATTGTGAACCTGCTTGGCTGTGAATTTACGCAGATATTGTTGATAATCGTCATCAAATAAGGACAGATGCTCGTTTAGGAATTTCGTATATTCCTCCTCAAAGACATTCCATAGTCTCCCAGGAACCGCATTTCCCTCTTCGTCGTATGTCTTATAGTTGCTTACTTCATCGATAAAGAAGAGAGAGAGCGTCTTAATTCCTTGGCGGAAAAGCATTTCCTCCTTGGCAAAATGCGACTGTATCGTCTCTCGAATCTGCACTCGTTGGAGCGTGTCTTCGCTTACATCACCCATCACTTCACCTTTTCTCAGACGGTCGCCGTTCTGAAACACTACCGTGTTTTGTTCAGGCAGAATATCCGTAATCACATAGTTGCGATATTCCTCCAGTTCTTTGGAAGAGGCGAACAGGGAATCATACTGATTGAACAGCAGTGTACGTCGGTGTATGCCCGATTTATCCTTCACGTCAATTTCCAGTTTCACCTGTGGAGCATGGTTCTTTGAAAGAACGATACTGTCGAAATAGACGTAGCACGACGTGCCCTGCAGGTTTTGCAGTGTAATGCCTTTCACCTGAATCTTCTTCACCAACTTTTGGCGATAAGCATCCAAGGCATCGAGGGCATAGATGCAGTTGTGCGAGGTCTTATGTGTAGCCGAATAGTTGAGCACAAAGAGCGGATGGAAATTGCGCAGTGCCTTTTGTGTGGCAGCACCTTCCATCTTCTGAGGCTCATCCATAATGATGATGGGATGATTGGCTGCTATCACATCAATAGGCTTACGCGTGTTGAAATCGTCTCTAAGACTATAGATGATACGAGCCTCTTTGTTCTTCGCACCCTCTTTCAATGATGTATTGAAGGCTTGCGTGTTGATGATCATCACATTGATGTTGGCATCACTGCTAAAGCTGTCTATCTTTTGCAGGTTGCTACTATCATAAACAAAGTAGCGAGCCTTCTTGCTGTACAACTCCATGAAGTGTTCTTCGAGCATGGCAAAACTCGTCGACACTCCTTCACGAATGGCGATACTCGGCACCACCACGATGAACTTGGTCCAGCCGTAGCGTCTGTTCAGCTCAAACATGGTCTTGATGTACACGTAGGTCTTGCCCGTACCCGTTTCCATCTCAATGTCGAGAGAGCAAGCTCCCAGGCCGTCGGTGGCCACCAGGCTTTTGCTGGGGGGGATATTGCCCAACCCCTGTATGCGACGGATATTGTCCAGCAGTTGGCTTCTGTCCAGCTCTACCTCATTGTTTCGGTAGCCGGTATAATCATCCTCGTATATAATCTTCCCATTTGTCTTACCCAAGTCGCGGCGATATTTCGTCTCAGCCTTTGAGGGCTGACCACCAAACACCTCCACCGTCTGTTCTACGGCATCGGTCTGGTATTGTTGTATCTTGAATTTGAAACGCATTGTTTTCTTCTGTTATGTTTGCAGAACCTTGCAATTTTGTACGCACTGCGTCCAAAATGCGGATTGTTGACTCACTGCGTCAACAATTTATAGAATCCTGCGTTGGGTGTCAGGTGAATACTCCTCAAACAGCTGCTCGAAGTTATCGGCCACATTGTCGCTTGCCAGTGATCGGTCGGCCATCACGAAGTATTGCGGCTGCTGCTTGGCTATGGCTGTAATGGTATCTTCGGTTACGTCTCGTTCGAAGCAAGCCATCAGGTAGCCTTGGCCTACATTCCACACCGTCTTGCCGGCTGTCACGGTCTTCTCTATCTTGTCGGAGAGCGCGATGCCCAGTTCCATCATCACTTGGAAGAGCAGGTCTTCGTCTGTACGGTCAGGCTTGATGTTATCGGCAAAAAGGGTCTGCTCAGTGGTTTCGGCAGGGGTATAGTACACGTTCTCCATGTTCGAGCTGTCGAGCTTCAACACGCGGAAACCCGTGTCACCCTTCCAGTCGGGATGCTCTTCCTTGATTTTCTTGCCGGCACGGCGGATGCGTTCCTTGCCGATTTCAGTAATAAGATGATTTTTGTGTATTGTATCTAAGAAAGCAATAGCATTTTTAATAGTTTTCTTCGCTTTATTTGTGGCGGTTTTTATCGAAATATCGAGATTTTCAGGTATCTGTACCAAAATATATCTAAGATGCTTTTGTTTAGCTCCCAGATTAAAAATGGCTTCTGCAGTTGTAGCTGAGCCTGAGAAGAAATCTAACACCAAATCATTATCATCACAGATAAAATCTATCAATCTCGCAATGATAGTATCAGATTTAGGATTTTGGAAAATATCCCTAGCCATAAGTTTCTCAAATCGTTTGGTTGACGACCTACCATCTTCATAAATAACAGATCTTAATCTGTCTTTGGCGTCCTCTAATCTAATTTTGGGCTTCGGTAGAGTTGTTTCATCAGCACCAAATAAAATATCATCGCTTGCCAGCATCTCCCTCATAGTTTCTTCAGAAAAGCGGTATCCTTTATCTGGCATTTTACACACCTTCCCTGTTATTGGGTGAATAATGTCATATTCATAACCTCCAAATCTAGTATTTGCTATATCACCATCATGAAAGACACCTTGTTTATCAACATTGTCATAATGTGTTACACCTTTTAACAAGGTAGAATTCTTCCTGATGAATTTTCGCAAATCTATCTGGATAGATGCAATGTCACTATTGTAAATTTGCTTTAATCTATTATATTCTTCTTGAATATACTTTGCTGATTCGTTTTTTACTTCCCAGTTTGTTAAGTTACTCCTATTTTTGCAAGCACATAAAATATATTCGTGCTCCATTTTTATCTGTCCGGGGTTATTATCTGTAGCAGTCTGAATTATGAGAGTACCAATATAATTCAGATCTCCAAAAATCTCTATAACTGTTTTTTTAAGATTCTCAACTTCATGTTCATCAATCGAAATGAATATCACTCCATCCTCCGTGAGCAAGTCCCTTGCCACTTTCAGACGGGGATAAATCATGTTGAGCCAATCGGTATGGAAACGACCGTTGCTGTCGGAGTTCTTCTCAAACTCATCTACGACTTGATTTCCCTCTTCATCGTATGCACCGGAAACCTCCGCATAGTCGGAGTTCTTCTTGATGAAGTTGTCCTTATACACAAAGTCGCCACCGGTGTTGTAGGGTGGGTCGATATAAATCATCTTCACTTTGCCGAGATACGACTCACGCAGGAGTTTCAGCACATCGAGGTTATCGCCCTCGATATACAGATTCTGTGTATTATCGAAATCTACGCTGTCTTCACGGCAAGGGCGCAGCGTGTCGGTGGTCGGCGTATTGGCCAGGCGAATGGCATGGCGCTTGTCGGGCCATGTAAACTGGTAACGTTCCTGCCCCTCACCCGCAGCGTCAGCGGACAGTACCTGGCGGAGCCTGTCGAAATCTATCACTTGCCGGAGTTTTCCATTCTCGTCCTTCGCCTCCGTAAGGCACTCTGGCCAGCGCCGGGCAATGTAAGCCATGTTCTCGCTCACGATGTCAGCACTTTTCATTTTCATCTTTTCAAACATGATTATAGTTGTTCTTTAATTTTCAAAATCTTTTGGTGTAATTCATACTTTTTCCTCGGCTGCTTCTCTGCCCTACACTTTCTTTCAAGCGTTTCCAACTGCTGTTGAAGTTGCTGTCTCATCTTTCTGTCAGCTGCCGCCTGCGCATATTCCGCTTTGCTGAGGGTCTTTAAGCGAGACACCTGCCCTAAAAGGCCGGCATACACGCTATCCAAAGATGCCCCCACCAACTGAAAGTGAAATTCAGACAAATCAACGTCCTTTAACAGCTCGGTGTCACCACGCTTCCACTTTTCCTCGCCCCGCACCACGGTTTTCTCTTTGTAGTGCATCAGCAGGTCGGTGTGTTCCCCATACTCAATGATAAACAGGGAATGTCGAGGTAACAGTTCGTCCATGCCGCAGAACGGATTGATGCTGTAACTATCAGCTTTCATCCGACAGAGAAAGACATCTATCTCCTGCACTTTATCACCCTCAGCGATGTTCAGGGTTTGAGCAGTCAGCTTATATAGCCACGTGATGCTGTCAAACTCACGCGTAAGCCAGTCTTTCAGCCTTGTCTTCTGGGCGCTTCGCCCATAAAAGGCACTCTTCGGCACCCCCTTGTTGACCATGGTGGGCGGTGGAAAGTCAAGCAGATTCTCCATCATCTTTTGAAGGCAATTTGTCGGAGGTTTTCTCTATTTTTTTCTGATTGCCGGCTACTCTTCGTTCCACCTTCTTGATATCTTCGTCTGCGGGAAGATCTTCGGGTTTTATGCCTCTTTGTCCGAGCATCTGACGCACACTGCAGTTGTTTTGTACATGTTCGTCGGTAATAGACCGCTCACCATAGAGATCTTTCTGCCCCACATTATAGTTGGTCATCTCTGTAGCAAGATTCTTGGCGGCGATGGTGAGTGTAGGCAAGAAATCGGCAAGAGGACGTGAGGATTTTACTCCAAGTCGACGCTTCATGTCGTCCGTTGTATGTCCGCCAAACAGAGCATAATCTCCTTTAGAGCGGATACGGGCATATCCCTTATCATCAACACCTCGCTGGTAAATATTTCGTGACAGCTGTTTTTCCGAGGCCTTTAGTCTATCACGGGTCTCAAGCCGGGACATCTGCTGCAATAGTTCGGCTATCTGCTCGGCGCGACGTGTCTGCAATGCAAAATAACCTTGGGCAAAAGCTACCTCCTCTTTCTTGGGGTCTCCATTCTGAGCTATCAGATAACAGGCGAAGCGAGTGAGCATATAGTCCTGCACGTCACGCTGAGAGCCACTGCCCAAAGAGACCATTTTCGTGACCTCACGAAAATGGTTATCCACATTGATATTCTGCGACTTACACGATTCAACGGCACGACCGATGGCTACGACAAAATTCTCCCAGCGGGCATAGCCCAACTGTTTTTGTAAATCTCTTGCAAACCATACTTCTACCTCCTCCTTACCATCGTCGCTGGTAATATGCTGGAGTATGCCGTCAAAGGCCGATTTGTAATCATTGATTTTTCTAATATCCATAGTTGCAGTTCATTATTTTATAACGAGGAATGTTATCAGTTCAAAGTCATCCAATCCCTTTACATCTCCTTGTAGAGCCGTGGTCTCACCTGGTGAGAAGAGGCTGTCGATGTCGCTTTCTGCCTTTACTTCTATAATACTGTCAATGGCCTGCTGGAGCAAGTCGCTGTAATGGCGCATATCTTTACCTTCCTTTGTTTCCCGGTTAAACTGCCTGCACAATTCCCTGACAGGTTCATGCTTGCCTTTGCAGACATGACGCATGGTGTCGAGCAGTTTCTTAGGCGAAAGATGGTCGCAAAGCATAGTGCCGTCATCAGACAGGTAGACCATATAGAAGGGATGAATCTGATTGGTCTTGCCAATATTCACGTCGTCATTTCGATTTTTCAGAATGAAGACGACCCCCGGCTTCACGTCATCGGTATGCCCCACGACGGCACTCATGCCGTTGGGCGTATGCTCAATGTCGTGATGGTCTTTCATATAAGCAAGCAGGTCAAGGCGGAACTCGTTCAATCCCAGGTCCATGATATTGATACCCGTGTCCATGTCTTCGAGGTCGACGACTTCTTTTTGCAGCTTCTTCAGCTGATTTCGGCGGTACTCCATGTCGCCTTTCTCCGTGTCTGAAAGCGGGTTGTCATCGCCAGTAGAAGTAAGTACCGTAGCTTTCATGCGCGACTCCACACGTCCCTTGAGCTTGATATATTTGTCAAGATCCATGTCGGGCCAATAGTTGACAAGCTGTATCGCCTCATTGCGAGAGCCGATACGGTCTATTCGTCCGAAGCGCTGAATGATGCGCACGGGGTTCCAGTGAATATCGTAATTGAGCAGATAATCACAGTCTTGAAGATTCTGGCCCTCAGAGATACAGTCGGTACCGATGAGCACGTCTATATCATCTTTCGCATGGGGGAAGATAGCAGCTCTATCCTTGCTGACAGGCGAGAAATAAGTGAGTATGGTGTTGAAGTCGGCATGAATGCCTGGTATGGTGCATTTCCCTTCTGTACTGCCTGTAATCAGCGCCGTATGGAGATGGCAGTCGGTCTTGATGCGCTGTGCCAATTGATCGTACAGATAGTTGGCGGTATCGGCAAAGGCCGTAAAGATGATGACCTTCTTGTTGTTGCCGTTAAAAGGATGCTCGAACTTGTTTTTCAAATCAGCAATCAGTTGTTGCAGCTTTGCATCGTGTTCGGGAGTAATGTCTTTCAACATCTGGAGCAGGAGAGACAGCTTGTCCAGATCGCTCTGCAGGTCGCGCCGCCAAGACACAAAATCCATATCACGCAGATTGATCTTCGACTTGCGACCAACGAAGGGGTCACTCTCGCTGTCTTCGCTGTCGTAGTCATCATCGTATCTCTCCATCTCGATGGTGCCGGCTCCATGGGTTTCAAAGTTGTTGATGGCCGTTACCGCCTTCTTGATGAGTTGTTCAATACGCTCTAAAGTGAGGCGGAAAGAATTGACCGAACTCTCCAGACGCTTCAGGAGGTTGATGGCCATGAGCTGGCGCAGGCCTTTCTCCCGACCGTCGATAGTAAGTCCTTCTCCATCATAATCCACAGCATACTTGTCGCGTGCGCTGGCATGGATATAGAGAGACGGTGTATAGATAGACAGATTGAGCAAGTTGAGCTGTTCGGCGATCTCTGTAAAAGTGATGGCATCATCAAGATCGGTCAATGCCGGGCGGCGGGAAACAGGCTTCAGCCGCTCTGGAAACTTGCCGATATCCTTGGTGTCATAATACTTCATGATGTGCTTACGGCTACGTGCTATCGTAACCGCGTCAAGCACACGGAAGAAGTCGTAGTTGAGCATATCCAGAAGTCGCTCGGTGGTGCGGTCTGTTGGCTGTAACTTTGTCCAACGGCTATACGCCTGTTGCGCCTCACGGAAAATCTGGTCAATATCCCTGTCGGTTTCAAGGGCAGCATTGATATGCTCTGAGTTACCCTCGTAGGCCAGCTGGAGCTGGTTTTTCAAGTCGTTGAAACGGTTGTTCACCGGGGTAGCACTGAGCATGAGCACCTTTGTCTTTACACCGCTACGGATGACACGATTCATCAGACGAGCATAGCGATTTTCCTTAAAACCTTCATCCTCATCGTCTTCGAGTTTACCGCCGTTACGGAAATTGTGGCTCTCGTCAATCACCACTAAGTCGTAGTTCTCCCAGCTCACTCGCGTAAGATCCATACCATTACTGGTACCACAATCGCGCGAAAGGTCGGAATGGAAAAGAACGTCATAGTTGAAACGATCTTTTGCAACAGGGTTGTTCTTATAGTTGCTTCGGAAGGTTTGCCAGTTGTCGTTCAGTTTCTTAGGACAGAGCACCAGCACATTGCGGTTGCGGCACTCATAGTATTTGATGACCGCCAAGGCAGAGAAAGTCTTTCCAAGACCTACACTATCCGCCAAAATACAACCGTTATATTTCTCCAGCTTGTTGATGATGGCAAGAGCTGCATCCTTCTGGAAATTATAAAGCATACTCCATATCTGACTGTTGCGGAACCCTGTTCCTTCATTGGGAAGAACATCCTCATTGATATCCTCTAGAAATTCGTTGAAGATATTGTAGATGGCAACAAAGTAGATAAACTCTGGCGAGTTCTCCTTGTACACGGTTTCTATATTCTCCAAAACGGAATTGGTAACATCGGTAAACTTCTCGCTATCGTTCCACAACTGGTTAAACCCTCGAAGGAAATTGTCTGTTGCAGCTGTTGAAGGAAATCCCATACTCATCGGGCACAGATTATTTCCTCGCTCACACCCCAGCTCGGTAGTCGTAAATTCATTGAAAGGCATGTAAGTGTAGGTATCATTACCTTCACTTACATTCATGAAATTGTTAAGCGTACCTTCCGACACATTCGTCTTGAACTTCACCTTACGGCGAATCCAGTCGGCACATTCACGAGCGATGGCACGCTGAGAAAGCTGATTGCGCAGACGAATCTCAAACTCAGAGCCGTAAAGATTTCGTTCACGACTGAGCTTGGGGATGAAAAACTCTCGCTTTTGCTTTTTCACCTTCTCTTTGTTGAAAGTTGGCGACGTGAATATAAAGCGCAATTCATCTATTTGCTCCAACTCTTCTTTTAACGCTTCAAAGGCATAAATAGAGAAGCTGGCAGCGGCAATAGAAAGTTTGCTCTTTGGAGTAAGAGAGCCTTTCAGATCGTCGATAACCCTTTCTGTTATATTATTGAACTGTTTAGGAGCACGCATCATTTCATTTACTTTTAGTCCACTTTATCCTGTGTCAATAGCAAATCTTTCACCTCAACGTTGAGGAGTTTGGCAATGTCGAACAGTTGCTCCACCGACGGTTGCTGCTTGTTGGTTGTCCAGCGCGAAACAGTATATTCAGACTTGCCCAACTGCTGACCGAGCCATTTGTTGGTCAGGTCTTTCTCTGCCAAGACAACCTTTATCCGATTCAACTTTCTGATTTCTGCCATATATAGTAGGTTTAACAGCTGTGAAGATAGTCATTATTTGCCAATATCTTGCAATTATCTCTTGAATAATGCAAAAAATCATTCGATTTGATGGTTTTTCAAGGATCTATCACTAACTTTCTCGTTAACTTTGCAACCAAGACTAATGTTGCACTTTATGACTTTTGCATCACTTCTACTTGGACTATTGATATTATCGGTAGTGTTTTGGCTAAGATTCTCCAAAGGAAAAATTGGAGAAGAGAAGGTTGCCGTCTTGCTGCACCTCTTACCTAAAGAGTATGTAGTGCTGAACAATGTTATCATCTCGAATGGTAAAAGCATGGCACAGATTGACCATGTTGTAGTATCGCCATACGGCATCTTTGTGATAGAGACAAAGAACTATAAAGGCTGGATCTTCGGGAAGGATTACTATAAGCAGTGGACACAAAATATATTTGGAAAGAGATACAAATTCTACAATCCTGCAAAGCAAAACGAAACTCATATCAAAGCCCTACGGAAGCTACTTTATCAATTTGGCAACATACCCTATATCTCAATAATTGCCTTTTCGAGCAAAGCAAGTTTGTTCGTAGAATCAGATCAGGCTCATGTGACACACATATTGAATGTTACTTCTGTCATTAAAGACTATATAATCGAGCACATATCGACAGAGCAAGTAGAACAAATCGTTCAACTCATCAATGACCGAAAGTTTGTTGGGGACATAGCAGAAAACCTGCATCTTGATTATGTGTATAATGACAAGCATCACTATGAGAGTGCCATCGAGCAAGGCAAATGCCCTTGGTGCGGTGGTACTTTGGTGAAGCGTAATGGCAAGTACGGTTCTTTCTACGGCTGTTCCAATTATCCCCAGTGTAAGTTCATCCACAAGTAATCAAGCTATAATTGCTTGTGTTTTCGTCACAATTCACTTCTCTTAATTTCTTCCCTGCTACATTTTGCAATGCCCAGCACTTCATAGGTGTTGCCTACTCTTATCTGGTAGCTGCCCGTCTTAATTTTTTTGTGCAAAGGTAGTGCGGTCTCCATTCCTGCGAAAGCACCGCTAATGCTATTTTCAAGGATTTTGGGATAGACCCTCCACAATTTTTCTTGCTATCAAAATTGGGTTTCCATCCCAAATTCTCTGAAAATTACTTGTGCATTCATTCTGCTCCCACTGTACCATGCACATAAAAATTCAAGCCCAGTCAGCTCCTACTGATAAACAGTGGGAAACTAAAGGGAAAAGTATCACAAGAGTTATTCACCTTTTAATCGTTATGAGTATGGAAGTAATAAAAATTAGAGCGAGTGTTGATGAAGCAATGTCAATGATTGGCTACCAGCCGAAGACTACCTTCTGGATGGATTTCTCCATCGCAGACAGGTTTGGCACAAAGACCATCATAGACACCTTTGAACGAGCCTTCAAGGAGTGGCACACCAACCATATCTACCTCACAGAGCTTGTGATGGTGCTTAACCATAAGATTTGGCAGTGGTATGAGAAGAACGATGCCATCGCACGGGTGTACGACCGACTTTGGCGCAAGGCTGATGAGTGGGCGCAGAAGAACCTGCACGGCAAGGAGCTGCAATACTTCTACGAGGTTACGGACTAACACCGCCAGAAAAGCCAAGGGAGCCTTTGTCTCACGACATCGGCTCCTTTCTTACTTATCATTCATCATGGTTGGTAGGGTTCTATCGACCAGCCATATTCTTTGAGGTTGATGGCAAACACAAATTCTCTTAGGCATTTTTGCTTATACCGTCTGGTACCCTGCGCAAACTTTGGCTGTCGCTGCTTTTCATACAGCACCTGGATTACTTGCGAATAAGTATCTACACTTCGCTGCTGCTCATTATCTATCTTTTCGAGATAGTATGCTGCTTCATCGGCATCGAAAATAGCATTTAGTAATTGGCTTATTATGTCTCGTTGGTAATCGGTATCAAAGGTAAGCCAGTCGGTTTGTTTGACTTTCTTTTTGGCAGGTATAGCCTTCTTCGGCTTATCCTCGTATGGCCAAAGAGGGACACCCCCCTTCTGCCAAGGCCGATCCAATTCTGTATCTTTTGATTTGGGGCACTCTCTGGAATAGATATAAAAGCGCAGACTTTTAGGCGATCCGTTTCTGCCACGCCCATATCTGTCAGCTACCTCATAGTCAAACCATACATCGCACTTGTGGATCTCATATAGCGTGAACAGTTCCTTTTGGGCAGTAAACACTACCTTCTCCATCATCGTTTTGAACCGTTGGTATTTCTCCTTTTCAATCACTTCGCCTGTTCGAGGGTCATGCAGCTCAGATAAGCCAAAGGTAAAGCGGAAGGCCTCTATCGACATTTTTATCACTCGCTTTTTATAGACCTCATTCGGAGTTGAAGGGTCAATAAAGCGAAATTCGCCCGAATACAGGCTGCATATCTCATAGAACTTTTGAGAATACTTCGATTCGAGCAAGATGGCGGTATGGAGATTGAGTACGGTGAACGACTTGGTGAGGTTGATCACGTACTCGTACAATTCAGGAGATACACGCACCGTATAATCGTTGGTCGAGGTGTTCCAACGAAAGGCATCTATCCAGTGAAAATAATCCACCACCATCTGCTTTTCTGTATTTTGGTGATACTGTATGATAGACTTTTGTGCAAGCAAGCGTATTGTTTTGTAAGTACGCACCACATTGGTATTGCCGCCCACCATGGCCAGGTCTTTATCGGTCATGTTGAAAACAAGGCTATCCCAATTTCCCCTCACTTGCAAGCCCATCTTTTCGTAGCGTATTTTGATGGCTTCTGCCAACTTATACAAGAAACGCCGTTCCATCATGGTGTAGCGCAAAGGCGATCTCAACAAGAGATTGTTGAAGCTGAATGAGCATTTGCCCATTCCTCCATTTTCAATCAAGGTGATCATTCTTCTTGTCATTTCAAGCCCTTTAATTCTTTGTTTTCAGAAGCTAACCTTCTGGAGCCGTGTATAAATTTAATTAAAGGGTACCGTGATGACAACTGTCATCTAATCGGCAAATGTAGTAAAGGTTGTCGGCACAACAGCACAAAGATAGACAAAGAATTGCATACGCTAAAACGAAAAGACAGAAACATTGCCATCTATGCTGCAATTTCACTACCCAATAAAACACCCTAACCGTTCTCAAAAGGTTACTTATCCGCTCTCAAAAGGTTACTTAATCGTTCTCTAAAGGTTACATATTAGTAAATGAAACATCAGATATTCAATAGGTTACACTTCCCTTAAATAAAGCTTATAAATAAAATATAATAAATAAGGCTTTATACGCACGCGAGGAAACTTCAACTGGAGGGAAAAGAAGAGTGTCGGGTTATGTCATCGCCAGTTCATCCTATTCTCAAAAGGTTACAGCCACCAAAGCCCTGTCTCATCGCTTTTTAGCCGTTCTGCTTTTACGATACGGCATCACCCAATTTTTGTCCAGATAGGAAACAGTAACAATTCTACATTTTGTCGGTGCAATACGAAGCTCAATGTGTTAAGCAAGCACTTAGCTGAGGATCTTCTTTTCCCTCTTGTTTCCCTTCCTTGATGCCGCCAGCCTTCCTGATGCGCTATCCACCCTTTGGTTATGATAGTATGGTTTTATGATAGTAATCATATATGCCTATCATCGTTTATGTTATGATGATAGGTTTATAAATATGTCGTAATCTTTTATGCTTGTAATTTCGCTTTAATATATGATGGTTAAAAAGTATGTCAGCCAAGAAGTGTGATAATATGGTAAGCATACCTTCAAATGATATGATTGTTATAACGTATGGTTTTATGTCTGTTTTATTGTCATATTTGATGATGATAATAACGTTTGTAGGTATGTTTCATCTTGATTTTGATGACGGACTAAGATTATGCAGTGATGACGGCATGGCAAAGGCAATGAAGTGGAGTTGAAGCTTGACGTAAGTCCGAATGTCGATGTGTACACCATAAATAGGAAATGTGTTGCAAGTTGTGCCTTTAGACGCCTATTTTTCAAATCGGCACCACAGGCTACTTGCCCACCGAAGTGGGAGAAATGCCATCGCAACTCTGGCATTAGAACACAAAAACGACTCAGAAGTTAGAGGTTTAGTAACCTTTTGAAGATGTCGGATTGTTGTTTCTTTATCTCCTTCATCGTTTTTTGTAAGAGTAAAATTTGAGGGAGAATGACTTCCTTGTAGTAGTTTTTGTTCAGTTCGCTACTGTAAATAAGTTCATTGGCACGCTTGGTAATTTGGTTGAGATTGCCCCCTTGCTTTGAGATTTCATGGTTGAAATCAGTAATCAAATCAGCCAGTTTGTTCAATGATTCTATGCGTTTCACGGTACCAGTATCATCAAATTGAGCCACAGCATCACGTATCATGGCAGACATCTGTCTGTAGTTTTTTGCCTTCTCCCTGAATAGTTCCATTTCCCGATTGTTCAGGTGAAGGTTGATACGATTGGTACGCTTGTCTTCTTTCATGCACTGTAGCTATTGGTATGGTACATCAAAGTTATTCAAATACATGATGAAGCCAGATGCTTTATGGCAAAAATGTGGTATATTTGCAGTATCGTTTCGAGGCACTTTAATATGTTTACCACACAGTTGGCAGTTGCCACTTGGGTAGTCTTTAAGCTGGGCGATATACATCATCAATTAAAGTGCTATGATTGCAACCATACTTAAATCGAGCAGCACATTTAGTGCCGTGAATTATAATGAGCGCAAAGTGTCTAAAGGCACAGCTGAGCTTATGGAGATAGCCAACTTCGGCTATTTGCAGAAGACCGGGAATCTATCTGCTTCCAATCTTCGGGACTATCTGGTGAAGTATTCGTTGATCAATCAGAACATCAAAAACACCCAATTCCATGTAGCCATTTCTTGCAAGAAGCAAGACTATACGCATGATCAGTTGATAGATATTGCTCACCAATATCTACGAGAAATGGGCTATGAAGAGATTGGACAGCCTATCTTAATCTATGCCCATCACGACACCGCCAACAACCATATCCACATTGTTACCAGTAGGGTTGCACCTGATGGCAAGAAGATCGATGATCATAATGAGCGGTTGCGCTCACAAGCCGTACTCAATAGGATATTGAATATTGAGCCAAAGCGTGAAGCCTGGAGCATCATGCAGGAAGCATTGCATTATTCGTTTGAAACCGTGGGCCAATATCAGGCTATCTTGGAGAGTTGTGGCTATGAGAGCTATGTTGAAGATGATTTGCTCAAAGTGAAGAAAGGTGGCACCGTTTTGAATAGTATTGCTATCTCTGAAATTGAGAAAGGAGTATCAAAGAAGTCGAAGGAGGAAACCAGTAAACGGCGCAAGCAGCTGAAAGCTATATTGCTCAAATATAAGGATCTTAGTTCCAATAAAGAAGATCTTGCAGCCACACTCAAAAGACGTTTTGGTATTGGATTGGTATTCGTTGGCAAGAAGGACACACCGTATGGCTATATTCTGGTGGATCATAAAAATAAGACAGTATATAAGGGCAGTGATATATTGGACTTGAAAACTATGCTGAACTTTGGCAACAAGACGAATGTATCAAACGATGGCCAACAAGAAGCTATTACCAACTTTATACACCAACTCTTGGAAGAAAACGACCGGCTCACCATAGCTGAACTCAATGCTACATTGTGGAGTAAATATCGGGTGAATGTATATCACGATGGTAGCATTAGAGGCAAGAGGCACACGATGGTTGGTCAGGTGAGAACAGAGGATTATGAGATTTTGCGTAAGAACTTTAGGCGACAATGGATCCAGAATTTCAACCCTGCAACCGCAGAGGAACGAGAGGTGCTATGTAAGTTTGGGCACATTGACGATGAGGGTAGCATAGAGATAATGTCTGATAGAAGCACGGAGAAACTTGATGCTACTATCAGCCATATCAAAGAAATGGTAAGCTCCACAGAAAAGGGGCAGCTAAACGAGGATCTTAGAAATGCCAAAATCATCATATTGAGAAAGGAATATGCCCTATACGCCGTAGATATGGGCAGCTCAACCATTGTCAATCTGCGAGACACAGACATTGATTTATCACCATTTATGAGACACGAGAGAGGGGCAATCTCCACGTCGCAACGTACCCATACGGAAGGGCAAAACACTGGTACTATCCAACAAAATCCTGCTGGCAACATATTACGTCCTGCTGGTTCTGGGCATCATACCAACCGTGAATGGGAAGTTGGTGGATTCGGTAACTGGGACGATATTGATGATGAGAGACGTATGAAGCGGTAACTATGGCATTATACTTTTGTCATACGTCTGATGAGCGAGAGAAACCAACAGGGCATTTCTCTCTTTACTATCAGGCAGGTTGATGATATACGCTCCTAATGTATTGGAAATAAAAGTTTCAGGGAGTGCCCTACCATTATAGGAAGCAGTAATCACATAATCTCCAGTTTTGCACTTACGGATAGCCACGTCAGTGTAGATGATTTGCTGGTTGTATTGATGATTCAAGAAACTTTCTTTCAGTCCTAACTGATATAAGGGGTGAAGATAATGGCCATCTATGGCTGAAACGGCAGTCGTCTGTTGCAATGCCAAATATTGAGAATACTCTAATAATGCTACCGTCCGCCCACGATATCCGATAACATTACATTCGTACAACAAGACGCTATGGTGCAATGAGGCGGCAGAAATGGCATCATCGTCAAAGGTAAGAAAGATGTTCTGTACCTTCACCAAAGCCAATATGTCTGCTGGACTTTGTGCTTTTTCGTTGAGATAGCTTTTATATAGTTCAGTGTTTTGTAGCTTCTGGTCTTTGATTGTTTGTTTTGGGGATTGGATAAAGGCTAACAGATAGGCAAACTGCTCCTTGATAATACCAGAAATATAGCTTAAAAGCGTAACTCCGGTATGGCTAAAATTCCACTCATACCTACTGACAAGCTCTATCTGCTCACTATTGTCTATGCACAAAGCTACTGACCCTCGACTAATAGTAAGTGAGGTTAGGCGTACCTCTCTGATATAGCTAACGCCCTCAATCATGGTGCTATGACATACAAAAGGGTAGGTAAATGAATGGGAGTCTGCTTGTTGTCTTAAATAATCCAAAGCCTGTTGAGTGGTTGCAAGGCTATCGCCATCAATATCCTGCGATAATGGTACCTTGATGGTTTGATATTCGATACCCAACTGCTGCAGCACCTTTATTCCTACGGTTGAGACTATCATATACGAGTAGATGAAACCTTCATCATCGAAGTCGGACAGTTCCCAACCCAATGTAAGGTAAAGCCTATCTGCATCTTTGCCAATAGCCACCCACATACCACCAGTATTATACAGCACAAGTGCCATCCCTGCTTTATCAGGCATGGGATAGCACTTGTAGAGTTCTTTTACGAGCTTTTGCATACTCATAATTCAATCTTAGGGAAGAGGTATCTCAAACGTCTTGATGATGTTCTCTCCCTCACGGTTAAAGAAGATCCACCGTTCAGCACGGTACTTGATACCATCTTTGTCCACACATTCATAGTCGATTTTCACCTTCCAACCAGACCAGTCTCCTTTGGGTACATTCTTGAAAATCATCGTCTGTACCTCATTGGCAGCGTTCATCTGGCGGCGCATCAGATTCACCGTATAGGCATCAGCCTTGGTGATGTCGTTGATGCCAGTGGTACTTTTCATCAGTTTCTTGGTAACAACATCCATCACTTTTAGCATACCAGTGATTTCCTTGCGAGTGAAGTAGTTCACGCCGAAGGCCGAATCAGGTTCGGTATGCGCAATCAGCTTCAACTGCTTGGGATAATCGAGCGAGGCCTCCAAGTTCTCCTGGCCCTTATCGAACATTTTTTCCTTTGACGAATGGCACGCACTTAGCATGGCAGCCATCATCAGCACAGGGATATAAATACTCTTTCTCATCTTCTTTAGTATTTCATGTGATAAATGAGTAAGTTCTTGTAAGGCCTAAATCTTACGGCTTGGTGTTCTGGAACCACCACAGGGGTGTTGTTGGGCGGTGGCGGAGTAACGGTGTGCTCCTTTACCGTTCTTAGCTCAAAGCTACCGAAGTTGTCCAGAGCCACGTTGTTACCATTATCCATCACCTCACTAATAGCACCTAACAAGGCACGAAGGCTTTGCCTCAAAACTTCCTGAGACAGCCCTGATCGCTCTTTTGCCTTACGCAAAATATCGATAGAAGTTAGTGTTTTGTCTTTCATTTCTTATGTTCTTTATACGGTAATGTCTGTATTTCACATTTACTGCCTACCTTCAAAATGATTCTTTGTATATGGCCATTCGCGCTATATCCCTCAAAGGGGGTTGTCATTTCGCCATACTCCAACAGGTTTTGGACATCACGTAATGTCGTCTTATGGCCATAGTAGTGCTTCCACACTTTAAACTCGCAACCATCTTTCTTGTAGTTTGAACAGTTGAACGCCTTCACTCCCACAAGCATTCTGCCACCACAGTGAGGGCAAATGCCAATCTTGGAGGATAGCACAATCTTACCATCTTCGCCCCTCGTCAGGTAGGCAGAGAAAGTCACTTGGGTATTCTTGTTGACAAAGCCGTCAAGCACATCAGGCTCTCCATGAAGGAAGGCAGTGGCTTCCGCTTCGTTAATAAAGCGGTCACAGATATAGTTCGGCACAATAAAATCGCAGGTCGGATTGTGAGAGAGCTTATTGATACAGGCATATCCACTGCGCGTCATTATAATTTGCCCACCACAGTCGGGACAAACAGCATCGAGCGTTTTCATTTCTGGCTTTACGACATAGCCATTCGAGCCGATGGCAAACCTCCCTTGGTAAGGGAACCCATCTTGATTGCACATTTCCATCAAGTCGGTCTTGCCATGCTGAATCAACTGGCGTATCATGTCGTCTGTCACATTTACACCATGCGTTCGCAGGGGCATGGAGAATCTACAACTATAATTGCCCGACGGTCTTAATCGGTCGGAACACACATAATCTCTATTGGTCTTGATAATATGGCCATGACCACAGACAGGGCAAAGCCCCAGTTCTCTGTCTTTGTTTTCCATAATAGCGTCTGTTGTCATTAGTTATACCTTCTGAGATTATAGTTCCAATCACTCACGATGCCTTCGACAATGTTTTTGCCTGACATAACTGCTGCCCAACCTTCTGGATCGAGCTTGAAGAAGAGGTCTCGCCAGCGCATAGTCTGGATTTCCCATGAGAGTAGATAGAGCGAAGTGTTGATATTCTCCAGCTTATCTACCACCGTGTTGCAGATGTAGTATCTTTCAGCCGAATTGAGAAGATTGACCTTGTTCTTCTTATTGATCAGGTTTCCCTGATTATCGTAGTCCGTGGTGTTGTACGCCCCACTGGTCACGAGCTGCTTCAAGAAAGGGTAAAGGCTCATCATGTCCATCGTCATATTGTTGAGCTGGTCGCCAACGGTCGTAGCCAGGAAGGTACCTTGAAAGCCACCCACCTTGATGGCACGCCTGACATTATTCATGTTCGAAGGTATATCCTTCACCACCAGTTCACCAGCACGTTTTATCTGATAAAGGTTCTGGAATGCCCCTTGCACATTCGACATATAGTCGAGCACTTTGCTTTCCACCTTGTGCATCCGATCCAAAGCAAGCGTTACGGCTGCTTCTGCCTCTATAATCTGCTTTTGGGTTTTCTCACGCTTTGAATAGATGCTCTTCAATGTGGTCATCTGCAACGTAATGGCAGAAGTTAAAGCAGGATCTACCTGCACACCTGCAAAAGATGCGGTGCTGCTAAAGTAGCATAGCATGAGCATAAGGGCTATCTTTTTCTTGCCCCTTATACCTTTTCTTATATTATTGGTTTGCGATTTCATAAATTTTTCTTTGATTTTTACAAGTTTCTACTCGGTTTCGAATTTCATGGACAATATCTCGTCGAGCACTAATGCCATACATCATCATGGTGCTGTCTGTCTTGTCGGACGATATGATGCACACCGTCTTCACTCCCCACAATTTCTGCCAAAAGCTTTGCGATTCACTATAATCCACCGCACGATACAGTTCAATGTAGTCGGTGTGTCGAGAGAACACGCCTCATATACGGCACAAGGTGTTCTCGTTGATAATCCACACCACAGCGGTGAGTGTTATGTATCTGGCAATAAGCAAGATGGCTAACAGTAGGGAGCATATTGAAACAAGCATTTGGAGGTAGAGCACATCGTTAGATGACATCAACGACATGGCTATCACTGTTATCAGAAACAACAATGATAGCCCTGTATGCTCGGCGAAAAACTCCCGATAATCGGGTTTAATCACTATGTCCATAGTCTCACATTTTTAGCCCACCCATCCGCTTTTCCCTTAAATTGTCTTCTCGCTCATACTTGCTTTTGGTGAGAATTACCGTTGACGGCTTGTTCATCACTACATCGTTCCAGTCTTTGTAGGCTGTGGGAGCTTTCTCCACTCCGAACTCTCTCTTGAAGCGAATGAATGAGCGAAGACTGTTAAGGGTTGCCTTCTGTGGGTCGAGTTGATGTTCCTGACCATTGTGGCTAACCCTTATGGCATCATCAGTCTGCACAATGTTGAGCGACACCTTTTCTACCACGCTTACCATACGCATACCATAGATGCGCCCCGGCACATCATTGTCGAAGCAATCGACGGCACGTGCATTGGCATAATAGTTCATGATGCCACCCACCTGCTGATTAGAGAAGGTGCCACCGATGGAGACAAACACCGACTGATCGAGTTTGGCCTGCAGTCGGGCTTTGTTAGCCTGATAAAAAGCCATGATGTCGTAGGCACTCTCGGCGAAATAGACATTCTTGATGTCTTGCGGATTATGGTTCTGGGAGAAGTCCACTATCCATGCTGCCGTAGTGGAGTTGGTGCCAGTAGCCTTCCGCTTGAAGCTGCCATACCCACGTATCTCGTAGCCCTCGACCTTATCAGATCCAGGTTGAACATAAGGGAAACCCACATTGAAATAGTCGCTATTGAAGCGTGTGTCCTTCACCCTCTGAATCCAGGGGGCAAAGGTTTGTATGGTTTCTCGCTTGATACTGCGATGACGGAAGATATATTGAGCAGCGTCTATGTTTTGCAGGATAGGTTCGGTGTGGTACAACTTGGGGTCAAAAGGCTTGCTGGCATCGCTGATGTCAGCATAAGTGCGATGAGCTTTTTCCTCTATCGGCTGGTCGGCAAACTTTGCCATCACCTTGCTGATGATGTCCCAGTTGTTGCGCCCACTGATGCCAAACGAATTGGCGTTCTCCTGAATGAAGCTGATAACGTCGCCATGCTGACTATTGCGGCGGAAGAAGGTTTGTTGTGCTTTATCATGGATATGACTCACAATGATCGTGTCTTTTCGACCTCCTGCGCCATCGGGTAGAACAAGTTCTACGTACCTGCCCAGTCCTGCTTTCCTGTCTATCTGATAGCCAAGGCTGTAGGCTATATCATCGATGCCGACTTTAGCCTTTAGCGCCTTAAAATCTACTTGATGTTCCTTCATAAGCCATCAGATTTTTAAGCCTCTCGACTCGTTCCTGTTCACTCTGGGTAGATTGAGATCGCTACCATACTTCTCCTTCACAATGTCTGATAGCATCTGGTCCATCTGGGTGCCATCTTTCATTCGGAGATAGGTCATGGCTGTCTTGTTATCTATCGGCTTCTGATCCAACTCCTGCCCATTGACAGAGGCCTGAACTACATAGGCTCCAGTGGGCAGCTTAAAGATACTTGCTTTCACGGTCGATTTAGCTACCTCTTCAACCTGGTCTTGCGTCGAAGTCGAGGTCTTAGTATTCTGCGTCTGCTCACTTTTTCCCTCCTGTTGGATGCCCAGAATAGGAGTCTCGCCAAGCGCAAGTTTCAGCTCATCTATCTTCTGCAAGATCATGTTGGAAACCTTGTTGACATCGGCCATGACCGAGACGATAAACTTGGGCTCCTCACGCAAAGCATGGAGCCAGCTATCTACATAAGCCACATTGTTGTTTTGAATACGGCGGTCGAAGCCCATGGTATTGCCCACCATAGCCGCCGACAATTCAGCGACAAGTTCTTCTTTGCCATATTTTGCATCGCCGAACCGGTTGCCTACGTTTCTGTCAAGTCGTTCAGGTGTTCCAGTGGAGTGAGCCATTTCGTGAAGAGCAGTAGAATAATACTCCATGCCATCTTTATAGATGTCATCGGGTGTCTTGCTGATCTTGAATTGTGCCTTCAAAGGCAGCACTATCATGTCGAGCGAGGGTTTGAAGTATGCTTGCTCGGATGCTTTATCGTACTGAATACGGCATAGCCATTCCTGCCGTTCAAACATACGGTCAATGGCAGCATTGCGGTACATACCCTCGGTGTCGGCGAGTTTGGGAGGTTGAAAACGAGCAATGATCTTGTCATACTTCTCCTTGTTTACCTCCTGCATATTGGTCTGGTCAATGTTATAGACACGGAAGGAGCGGAGGAAAGGGCGTACCTCACATTGGTCTCTTTCTCTCTTGGTCATGTTCTTGTGGTCGCCCACCGTTATCTTCTTACCATTGGCATCCTTGATACTCATATCCCAATAGATGACAGGCATGGCTTGCGAGCCTTTTTTCAGTCGCAATCCTTCTTTCTCCTTTTGCAGGAAGGTCATATATACTGGTGCAGCATACTTGTTGACGGCCGTGTCGATAAATAGGAAGAGCGAGTTGGTACCCGAATAGTTGCGCCCATTCAGGTTTTGCGGTAAGCCCTGAAAACCTTGACCACCAATCCAACCTCTCTTCCAATCATTGTCTTTTGCCTCTTCCAGTCGGTTAATCATCATTTCGGTGAACTTCTCGATGGCCTTATCGCTTGCCGACTGTGCGGTACTATTGTTTTGATAAGCCATAGTCCTACATGATTAAGTCCTGACTTTCGAGGAAGGCAGCATCGGTCTGCTCCACGAATAATTCAGCATTATCCTCGTCTGGCTCTGCGCCACGATCATGGAGCCATTGCTGATAACTCTCACTGTACTCACTCTGTTGGAGGAAGTCCACCCAACCGATGCACCTCTCCTGTTTGAGTTGTTCCAACTCTTCAAATGTTTTTCTTTCCATTTTTAATATGATTTTTGTTAGAATTACCGCCACCCACGCTTCAAGCAAGGCGGCGGTGCTGGTTTAAGAAATGTTTTCTACATTCATCTTGTTATGTCCCAGATAGTTGGTGGCTTTTACTATCGCTTCAAGCCCTGTGTCCGACTTACCGATTGACTGTGGGCAATCTCCTTGATGTCTTCCATCAAATACTTTGCGCCTAACTGCTCCTTGGTGGCTGTCTTGGCATTGAAAAGCGAATACAGGTCGTTGTTTGATAGTTTCCTTTCGGGAGTTTGGCCTTTATCGCCCATACTGGCAGAAATAAGCCATGAACCTTCGGGCACTTTACGCACTCGGACTTCGGGTGTGGGGATATTCTCTGGTAGTTTGTATTTCTCGTAAGCCGACTTTAAGTGTAGTTGTTCACCGATCACCTTTTCCGCAAGCTGACCTTTGCTCTGTGTGCGGTCGAAGTACATATCCAGTTGTTCGTGAGTGAGTGGAGTGGCATGAAAGCGTTTATCTCCCATTTCGGCATACAAGAGGTATTCACCGAAATGAGGTTTGTCTTCATTGCGCTGCTTATAGACTCTGAAAGAGGTTAATTCTCGACCATCAGAGAGCTTTGTGTTATCGAAATCCTCCTTGCTAAGCTGCTTGGCCATCTTGGTAGGATAATACTTAGCAAACATATCCGTTACCGATATGTCCTGCTTCATAAAAGCTTCCACGTCTGCCTCTTTGACCGCCTTGGGGTGCAAGCCTACGCCATCAAGTCGGGCATAGAAGAAATACTTACCCTCGTGTTTGGGAGATTCAAACATATTGGCAGAAGTAACCTTTTGCCCATTTTCTGTGATGAGTTGTGGCGCAACGGCACGTTTGACCTCGCTAATGAGATAGTCGTAAAACTCTGGGCGGATATTCTCTGGGTGATAATATTTGCGCTTGTTGGCATCATCACCTGTGACCGAACCTGCAAACGAAACATTGTCATTCCAGGCATAAACACGGTTTAGCGATATGCCCTTGTCCTCGTCGGTACCTGCTACCACACCCTTCTTCGTACCGAAATCTGGGAGTACAACCATCTTTGAGCTGCCCATTGCAGCCTTTATGTCATCGATAAATTTCTGTTGCTGATCGGTAGTAGCCGTATGGGGAGAGGTAGATACAGAAGCTGACTGCTGGGCAGGTTGCGAAAGAGGTTCCTTTGCTCGCAGTCCGTCTATATGGTCTTTGGTAATCGTTGGCAGCTTTTCGGTGAGCTGCTGAATAGCATCTGGTTTAAGGTCTCGCAGTTGAAGCTTATTACCATCTGTGTCCGTGAAAGTAACACGCCCACGCAGCACCTGCATCTTAGCCAGTTCGACGGATTCACCCTTGGTCGTTTCCACGTTTACGGCCTTATCGGAAAGGGGAAGCATAAAGGCATGATGATTGTTTTTCCCTACGGTCTCTACGATTCTGTTTGCAAGCTGATCCCTCAGCTCCTTCGCATCGGTCAGGTCCTTGTCAGACTTCGTTTGCTCTACCTTCTCCTTTCGGGGCATTTCGAGTTGATCGCAGATAGCCACACGCTCACCTGCACGGATAAGTTTGGGGAGATAGGTGTCGAGGGCATGATGCGGAAAACTCACTGTGTCAATTCCCTTGGCCTTTTGTGTGAGAGATAGGTTAAGCACTTTCGAGGCTTTCACGGCATCATCACGATATATCATGTAGAAGTCGCCAGAACGAAAGAGTAGCATAGCATCAGGGTGCTTTGCTTTCATAGAATCATATTGCTTCAATAGCGGCGAAGGAGCTTCCTCTGCTGGGTAAACTTTGTGTTGCTGCTTTTCTGCTACACGAGCAAGATCTTTTACGTCTTGGGTGGCGTTATCGGGTAGCCCATAACGCTCAATGTTCTCTTTTACGTTCTGTTCGTTTACTTTGCGATACACCTCATAGGTGCCGCCAACAGAGTTATTATAGACTACCGCATAGCTTTTGTCTTCCTTCACAAGGTCGTCGCCTTTGTTTTTCAGAGGCGATTTGAAGGTCTTGTCAAGTTCGATGACATCGCCCTGGTCATAGTTAGCGGCTTCTTTCAGGAGCTTATTGATATGACCTTTCTTGTGTAGATTGGCTAACACTTGGGTGTCTTCTTCAAATTGCAAGTACGCAACAGATGAGTAATACACTTCTGACTTTTTTGCAGTCTTTTCTTCGGGCATAGCTTTCTGCTTTTCCCGAATGGCACCTTCCTGCTTCATCGACGGATTTACTTCACTTGTCATTGGTAATATGAATTATATGTTTGAACGTATGGCAACGACGGTCTAATCAGAGTCCGTTAGAACCTTGATGGACTGGCCTTTGCTGCTGAATGATGATGCGATAACTATTCCTTGAACATTCCAACAGACCGTAAAGGGAAGAGCATAGTTTGTTGCAGTATGTGAGAAGAAAACCTACAGACACAAAAAGCCCGACCATAGCACCAGTAGTCAGTGAACGACTGATGCCATAGCCGGGCCTTCTGCCTAAGTCATTGCCAACAGGTAGCAATGTTAAGACGTGGCTTCTCCTACCAAAAACACAGAAATGTCTTTGGTAGGCAGTGTGTGTAAAGATGGATTTCCCCGTGACAAGGGTACAGTCTTCTCTGGGCATAAAACAAACATCTTATGCTCCTTGAAATTCAGTCTTTAAAACTGGGGAATTATGTTAAAGACTACCGAGAAGACTACTGTCAACTAAATAGGTAAATGTAGTAAAGTGTCCCGATCAAGGGAACGATTAAAGTATAGTTCTTTGTAGAACTCTTAGTGTATCAATAAGTAGATAATAGAGGCTAAAGCTTTATGCCAGTGGTGAGCTTCTGCTCTTCTTTTGTCTCATGTTTGAGCTCCTTATGTTGTAGCTTATCGACTACCTGTTGGTACTGCCAACGGTTTTGGTCGGTGAGCACATAGCCCATAAAGCCCTCATTGGTCATGTCGAATTTTATCTTCTGTTGGCGGTCCCATTCGTTCATGTCGCCTTTGACCACTTTGAAACCTTGGGGCTCTTTCAGATCGACACCCACAGACACCTTCTCATGTCCCACTTCGAGTTCTATAGGCTTGCCCTCCTTGATGGCTTCCTTCTGATTCACACCCAATTGTATATCGTTGATTTTCTCCATCTGGGCTATCTGCTCGGGCAGTCGGAGATTGCTTACGTTGCGCTTGATCAAAGATTTTGTCTCATTGTCCATCTGGATAAACTGCATACGACGCACGCCATCTTCTTTGATTTCCTTTCTGATGGTATCGCCCTTACGAAGCCGTTCTTGCTCGTCATCGTTTAGTGCAATATCGCTCACCATATCCTTTCTTACAGGATAGGTCATCAACTTGATGTTGCCAGCTCTGTCCTGAATAAGCTGTAACTTTAGTGGGATTTCGTACATCGTCCCATTCTGCGATTTGACATGAGCCTGAATAAGTGGCGTTACCTTGCCACTTAAAAACGTCTCCAACAAATCCTTAGGCATGGAGAGTGTTTCCTCTTTGCTGATACCCAATTTGGCTAATTTGCCGTATGGAATATCTCTTTCTAAAAAACGATTTTGCATTGCCATATCATTATATTTTGTTGTAATTTTAATTCAAATTTAAGAAAAATCGTTGTAAGATGGAAGTCAAATCGTTGTTATTTGTGGGTGCAGCCATGCTGCTTAGCCCCTGCCAGATGAAGGCACAATTCTATACAATCATGCGGGAAAAGGAGGTACAACAAGACCCATTGGTGGAGTATAAAAACGCAGAAGAAGACTACTTTTATGCTTATCAGGACTCTGTGAGAGTGAACGAGAAAAGCAAAGATAAAAGCGAGATTCCTACAGACTTCTTCACCACCACCGAAGGTCATGAGATTTCCATTGAAAAGGATATACCTGTCTTTGTCAATGTCAAGGATAGCTTATTGTTTGGCTTAATCAAGGAACGGATGGACGTTTGCTTACCCTTAGATTTTATCAGTGTCACTTCTCGTTATGGCTTCCGTAATGATCCCTTCAAGAAGTGTTCGACGTTTCATGACGGCATTGACCTCGAATGTAATATGAGGCATGTTTATTCGATGTTGCCTGGTATAGTCAAGAAAGTGGTATATAGTAAGAAAGGATATGGCAACCGTGTCATTCTCGACTATGGGCATATTCAGTGTCTGTATGGCCATTTGGCTGCTATCACTGTTCGAGAGGGCGATGAAGTGTGCGCTGGTACAATCGTTGGAATATCAGGAAATACAGGCAAATCGACGGGGTCACATCTTCATATCAAAATCAGCGCAAATGGTAAGAGCTTGAACCCTGCGCCTTTTGTCGCCTATCTGAACAACTATATCACCGGGCTTCGTGATAAAATAGCGTATGTGCGATTTGGTACAAGACCTCCAAAGGAGTTGAACATCAGCAATCTATATCAGGCATTGGATAGGTACGGCGTTGCTTTCCCGAAGATCGTTGTGGCACAAGCATTGCTTGAAACAGGCTATTTCACCTCAAATGTCTGCCTGAATTACAACAATCTGTTTGGGCTTCGGAGACCAAACGAAGGGAGTTATTACCGCTTCAATAATTGGGAAGAGTCGGTAAAGGCATACGAAGATTATGTGCAGTACAAATACAAAGGCGGAGACTATTTCCGCTTTCTCCAGCGTATAGGTTATGCGGAGGATCCAAACTACCTATATAAGGTGAAGAGCATCAGTGATTCTTTGTGATTTTTGGCGAACAAATATAGAAAAAGGGAAATAGGTTGGCACTTGTTTCCCCTTGAATTTTCTATCATATTCTGTCGTATCGGTGGCCCCAATACGTACCTTGAAAACATTATTATCCACTTAGTGAATGGTTATATTTCTACGATTTATCTTACGAAAGCACGCTCTTCTTGTGCCTTATTTCGGTTCTGATATAAGAGATAAGCCTTGGTGTAGGCCAAAGATGCGATGATGCCAAGGACTTTTGCCACCCAAACTATCATCTTTACGATATACTTTAGCATGATAAAGAGAGCCATACCCATAAGTAAAAGCGTCCTGAACACCACTTGGATTATAAAGTAACCAATGCAATAACCAATGTATGCAGCCAAAGCAACTATCATAAATTCAGATTTTAGTGAAACATCAGTGATAGGTTCACATATCAAAGATACCCTTAATTCCGCAGTTCTATTAGTTTAATATTTTTATAAGTACGTGGGCAACAATAAGTTGCCAACGATTTTGTTATGTCGATTATTTCACTTAACTTAGTGCTGTAAATCAAATAAGATAAGAAAACGCACGACATGGCAAAGATAGCAATTAAATCCGAGAAATTAATAACCCCATTTGGCGGTATTTTTCAAATCATGGAGGCATTTAACGGCCTTCTTGGCAACTGCATAGACAGGACATTGGGTCGTCGATGCACCCTTGTTGGCTATCAGTACAGCGAGATAGTCCGCTCGCTGATGTGCGTCTATTTCTGCGGAGGCTCCTGCGTTGAGGACGTGACCGGGCATCTCATGCCCCACCTCAAGCTCCATCCTCACCTTCGCACTTGCAGTGCCGATACAATTCTCAGGGCCATAGAGGAACTGACGGTAGCCAACACGAGCTATACCTCTGACGCCGGCAAGACCTACGACTTCAATACGGCCGACAAGGTGAACGAACTCCTCATAGAGGCTCTGTTGACGTGTGGTCAGCTCTGCAGGGAGGAGTCTTACGATCTGGACTTTGACCACGAGTTTCTTGAGGCTGAAAAGTACAATGCCAAGGGCACCTACAAGAAATTCCTCGGCTACAGCCCCGGCGTGGCGGTCATCGGCGAGACGATTGTCGGCATCGAGAACAGGGACGGTAATGCCAACGTCAAGTTCCACCAGCAGGACACGCTCGAGCGCATATATTCGAGGCTTGAAGAGCGGGGGATACACATCAGGCGTTCGCGCATGGACTGTGGCTCCTGCTCAAGGAAAATCGTCGAGACGGTGGAGAGGCACTGCGAGCACTTCTATATCCGGGCCAATCGCTGCTCGTCTCTCTACAACGACATCTTCGCCCTGCGCGGTTGGAAGCAGGCGGTAATCAATGATATTCCTTCGGAACTCAACTCCATAATGGTAGAGAAGTGGGAAGGAAAGGTTTACAGGCTCATCATCCAAAGACAGAGGCACATGGATTCGGAGCTGGATATCTGGGAGGGTGAATATACCTATCGTTGCATCCTCACCAACGACTGGGAAAACTCTGAACTGGAGATTGTGGAGTTTTACAATCAGAGGGGAAGCAAAGAGCGGATTTTCGATGATATGGACAATGGTTTTGGGTGGAACAGGCTGCCCAAGTCGTTCATGGCACAATATACAGTATTCCTTCTGCTTACGGCACTCATCCGCAATTTCTATCTGAAGCTCATGTGTGATAGGCACATCGGCAGATTCGGACTGAAGCCAACATCACGCATCAAGGCCTTCGTGTTCCGTTTTGTCACCGTTGCAGCGAAATGGATAAGGACGTCGAGGCAATGTGTGCTGAACATCTACACCGACAACGAAGCCTACAGGTACGCCTTCAACTACGACGCGCCCTAATGCTGTAAACTTTTTGGAAATCGGTGCTTAAGCCCTTACAAGCCTTGTGGGGTAAGGGGGATTTGTGTCGTAATCAATGAACAATTAACCGAAAAACAGTTATGCTTAACCACAATTAGATTTTCCGCCAAGGATTCATGTATTTTTGAGGAAAAAGCATAAGGTTACGGATTTGAGGGATACAAAATATTTGCATACCATTCTAACACAGATTCTATTTCCATATACGAATGCTACCTTTATAAAGTATAGCTTAAATTCTAACATTGATTTTTTGCTTAGATAGTTTCGGGTATGTACTTATACGAGTTGTGTATAAGATACCTCTATATCTCGCGTTAAAAGTAAATACTACCTATCTGAAATAACTTTTTTTAGTAATTTTGCCTCAATAAATTTAGAACAATTCATGATTAAAAGATATTTAATATTCAGCATTACTTTATTCCTATCTCTTATGGCTCATGCAGCAGTACCTGACAGCATAAAACAAAATTTAGCTGATTATGATTATCTCACCAATTATACAGAGACGAACTTGGCTACATATCCTTATATCGTGAGAAAACGAGCAAAAGAATATAAAGTCATGAGACGTAAGATAAGGAATAGTGTAAAAAATGGAGAAAGTATATTAGATGCCACATGCGACTATGTCTTCTGGCTTTTTTCACACTTTGATACTCACTTTTATGTAGATAACCATCATTTCTGGTCTGACTACGACATTAAGATTCATCCTCGTTATAAAGATCTAATAGAATATGATCCTCTACCACTTGCACAAGCTGTAGATTCTGTCACTTTTCTGATACGTGTACCTTCTTGTGATGGTAGAAATCCGACCTTTGCTTGGACCGATAGTGCTGTTGTAAAGTTCGTTGAGTCACATTGCTATAATCTTATTATTGATGTTCGTGGCAATACTGGGGGGAGTGATATGATATGGCAACCTTTTTTTCCTTTGCTCATAGATCATTTACCTAGACAACAGTCCAAAATTCTATTTCGTAACACACCACAGAATCGTAAGAATATAGAATTTCGTGGTATGGACAGCCTTATTGATAAAGCAAAACACTCTAAACAACAATTCATCCCATTGGAAGAAAATTAAGAAGATGAAAAGATACCACCGCTAAGTAGTATTAAAAATGTAGCCGTTATTATAGAATTACGAACAGCAAGTTCTGTCGAAACTATCGTGAGACTTGTTAAAGATTATTGTAATCGAGGTGAAGTTTATGGGAGAGATAACACGAACGGTGCATATCTCTCAGGTAATATTGCAAAATTTTCATTACCAAACAGTGGTATCTCATGCTATTATCCAACTTGTATAGATGACCGTTTTACCTCATATATATCCCAAAAAGGAATAGGGATAGAGCCTGATATACGTATTAACCTACCTCTTCCAATGTCGTTGCGTGACAATATCGATTCTTGGACATTATGGGTAACTCAACAACTTGAAAGTAAAAACAGATAGTTTAAGATGATTTCTCGAAGAATCTTCACTATAGTAGATTGATGGTTTCAGACACTTTCTGTACAAAATCCTTTCGGGTATATTCCAGCTCTTTCGTTATCTGTTCCTGGAGCAGTTCGAGCTTAGCTTTTACGATTGTGTTGAGCGAGAATGATTTGGTATAGTGGTCGGCATCGGCTATCTTGAAGTCTTTGGCCAAAAGATAGTCCACAGAAATATAGTTGGCATAGAAATGAAGTATCTGGATAAAGGAATCGGAGTTTACCACCTTGTCATGTTCTATCTTCGAGATAGTAATGACTGGCAAGCCTGTTGCTTCGGCTACCTGTTGTTGGGTCATAATAAGATATTGGCGAACATTTTTTAGTCGCTCGCCAATACCTCCAATACGTGTTATGCTATTATCGCTTTTCATAAATATCTTCAACGTCTATGATTGCACATTCACCCCTTTGGGTAGAAGTTCCTCGATCATATTTTCAATATCTGTCTCCACACCCATGAAGTTTCGGCTAAGAATAATCTCCATGTTGCGATCTGTACCGAAGTCGTAGAGCGGTGGAATATCCTCGTACATTTCTTCTTCCAACTTGATTTTCTTCATGTCGAAGTTGGTCTTACAGAAATACTTCGAGGTCTTAAACTCGGCTGAGTTCTCAATCTCAAAGGTGTTCATCGCTCCATCAGGGGTCGGCGTAAAGTCTCTCGCCACCTGTCCAGCCAGCCAACCTGTAGCCATGTCTGCTATCTTGGCGGCAGGAACAAGGTTATCCATTCTTTCGGAGATAGAGGTGGAAACCTTCTGGTCGTTGATAGAGATAGATTTGCTCGTCTGCTTTACTTTGCCAAACACATCGTTCTGTGCCCACTCCAGAGTTTCCTTGTTGCGAGCGGCACCCATGAAGATATTTCCACAAGTAGATAATATCTTCTGCATACCCACCTTACCATAGTCGGCTTCGAGCTGTGGCAACTCCTGAAATCCCAAGGTGACGGACACCTTATTGCTTCGAGCCGTACCAATCAGGCGGTCAATCTTGTGAAAGTAAAGCGTTGGCAGCTCATCGATGATCAAACTACAGGGATAGTTATGCTTGCTGTTGATTTTCATTACTAGTCGGTTCAGGATAAGTGCGTTGAGGGAGCCAATCACCTGTTCCTTCTCTGGGTCGTTGGCAATAACCAGATAGCTGGGGTGCTCACGATCAGAGATTTTTAGGTCGAAGTCATCGCCAGTGAACACCCAATAGGCCTCTTGTGTCGCCAGACGACCTGCAGCCACACGCAGTGTACCCACCATGCCTTCGAGCTGATCCATAGCCTTATTCTTGAAAGCAGACTCGAAAGGAGCCATCAGAGGCTTAATGGCACGGTCGCTCATCAGAATCTTAAAGATATCGTTGTACGACTTGTTGAGAAATTGCAGCACATGTGCCATATCCGAAAACTCGCCAGTTCGGGTATCGGGGACAACTTTGTTTCCCTTTTTGTCCTCATACCATGTCTCTAAGATGTTTACAAGACAGCCGTCTGAATCGACATAAGAGAAGCCTTCCAATTCGACGAACATCCCATTATCGTCGATGGACATATTTACCATTTCCTCATTGTTGAAGTCAAGGACAACTTTGCCCTTCTCGTTGATGCCAGCATAGTCTGTCCATTGCTTGTAAACAAGCTGCAACACACCTTCTTCAATCTTGTCGATGGTGATGGTCTTGCTATATCGGAAGAACCGTTTGAGTTTCTTGCCCTTCAAAAAGCCTGTTGGGTGGAAGTTGACAAAGAAGTAGATGATGGCTGCAAGGAAGTTCTCGGAAGCGTTCTTAAAGAATGCCTCCGAGCCACCTTTCTTGTCACCGCCTCCTTTGTTGAGTGATTCCAGAAGCGTTGCAGCGGTCTCTGATGCAGCGGCAAGATCGGGGATATACTTCTTTTGGATAGGATTGATGCGGTTAGAATACCGTACATTGGCAAAGTTGATGATATGGAAATCGCAGTTGTCTGGCATATGACCATATTTTTTGTTCTTACAGTACTGATACAATAGGGTCTTGGCAAGTGTAGGAAACTTGTAGTCGTAAACCATTATGGTAAATCCCTTGGCACTGTGTTGTCTGATGAATGGGTCGATGATGCCGAATGACTTACCAGAACCGGGCGTACCCAAGACGAGCGTAGCACGGAAGGGGTTGATGATGTTGATCCAACCTTTCTTCATACGCTTCTTGAAATAGTAGATCATCGGGATATTGACGGAGTATTCGTTTTCCACCTTCTCTTCCATCTGCTGAAAACTTTCGTTCTCGAAATTAAAACGGTCGTCGCCGAGCTTGTGGTTAAAGTATTTGCTGATAGCATCAAGCCCTTGATGAATGAGCATGATACCAATAACAGAACATGCTGCATAGATCATTCGGTTGGTAGGGAAGCCCAGCAATGTACCTCCCCACATATCTTTATGCACCAGTACACTTGTCACCACAAGGTAGAAGCCAATGGACAGCGGATAGATGACCATTGTCTTCATATTGAATTTCAATTCCTTTCGTGCCTTGGTGCCGATGCAGGTAACACCGATACACACCAGCTCCATAAACTTACACCCGATAACGCTGTTAAAGAGTTTAAGTTTATAGAGGAAGGATATGAAGAATTTGGTAATAGGGTCTGTGGACTCTATGGGTAGATTAACTATTAGCTCAAATATCAAAATCAAGTAGATGCAGCTTCGAAAGATGTTGTATATCTGTTGCTGCTCTTTTGTCTCTTCTGTTGCCATATCAAGGGATAAGCAGTTGGATTAGTTCCTTTTCATTCTCAATATCGGGCGCACCTGCGCTGAATCCGTTTTCAGGATAGATGAGATATAACCTGAATGTAGGGAGATACATTTGACATACAGCTCTTCGGTCTGTGAAGATGAGCCGTCTTGTGTAGAACTAAGATAAGGGACTGTTAGAAAGACATCGCTACCGATCGTCTTCATCACTTTCTCAATGGTTCCTATATTGGCTGATAACATTCTCAATTCGCCAATGGAGGGCAATGCCCAGCCTTTAACCGAAGATGTATAATTCGTTATGGCACCTACGGCAGGACTTTTCCGTTCTGATTTGAGTATGGCCGAGGTGTTATCAATACCACAGAGTGTGTTCTCGTCAGCCGACACGTTGGCGACCGACATCAGAGTGTCGAGATAAGCATATTGTCCTAAGTTCTTGGTCGATACCACCCAGATGCTATCAGCTCTTGTGCCAATCACGACTCCCACGGCCGTCATGCGGCTCGCATCATATCCTCTACTCGATGCAATGCTGTTATCAGAGAGCAAGATGGAGCCAGTGGCTACATTGCCCTGCCAGTCTTCGATATGTTCAGAACAGGAAACTATGTGAAAGGATAGTAACACGGCTGCTACCACCCAAAGGATTGAATGAAACTTTATATTGATTTTCATAACGTCTTGTTGTTTAGAGTGGAATCTTGATACCAATAGTCAAACCATTGCGGAAAGAGTCTCCGTGCATAAAGCTGACATTGTTTTTCTGTTTGAGGGTTAGCTTCCAACCGCTTGCCAATGTGTAATTGTATTCGAGGCTACCTTCTGCCCCAAAGAAATAGTCTCCACGATATGCACCTGCCACAGGACCAACGTCGAGCCGTAAAGTAGAGTT
Source organism: Prevotella sp. UBA5387 (assembly GCA_002407775.1). GTDB lineage: Bacteria > Bacteroidota > Bacteroidia > Bacteroidales > Bacteroidaceae > Prevotella. Next base: position 15,456 of record DHOP01000108.1, on the reverse strand, counting down.
CTTCCAACGTATCAAACTCTTTTTATACACGATGCCACCGTTCCAGTAGTAGTGTTTCCAAAACGATTTGGAACACACCTTACCACACTCCGGGTCACGTTCCCATCGGTTACCAGCCTCGCCGAAAAGTTCAAGGGCATTGTCGTAAGGCAGCTCTTTCTCATAGCCAAAAGTGGTATTGAGAGTGTTCTGAAACAGTAGTCCTGCGTTGAACGTAAAGAACTGATCGCCGTCGCCAGCATAGGCTCTCGGCATGAGCAAAATGCTCAATACAAGGGATAATAGTATTCTTTTCATTGCGTTTCTCCTTAATGGTTAGTTCTTGAAAGGCTATTCATCAGGTTTTCGTCAAAGCCATCGGCATGAAGAATATCCGAATACTCGATAGGGATATAGATTACTCGTCCCGAAATCTGATTCTCGGAAATTTCTAAGTTCAGAATTTTCTCGTCTGGGAAGGTGAGCTTGTTTAGCACCAACACATTACGATAGCCCTTCTTAAACGAATTGGTCTTGTTGAGCATATAAGTAGGTGTGAGTTCGATGGTCTGTGTGTTCGTAGCTTTGCTTTCCTTTTTGTCGGTCAGCTTCACACGTATCTCATCTATGTCAAACTTGATGTTGGTATTATTGTAGAGCGAGAAATCAATGAAGAAGTAGTCGTCGATAGCATAGATGTTATTGACCACGGCTTTGATGCCATACCTTTTATAATGTATGTTGTGAAACTTTGCTGGCATACCGTATATCGCCCATGCAAAGCGAGCCATATCTGCTTCGGGCATCAGCACATCGGGGTTGTTGTAACGCTTGGTGTCCTTGATGTCGATGTTGAAGATTGAATTGGCACGAGCCGGGCCTTTGACATAGACCACATTAAACTGGGCTATGTGTCGTTCACCAATCACCGTCATGGTGCCAGCCAATTCATGATCGTACATTCTACCAGCAGGTTTGATGCGGACGATGTTTTCAGCACATTGGTTGCCAATGATGCTATTGGTGGAAATATCTACGAGCTTGATATTCTCTGGCATAATGATATGTGTTGTTACCTGCTCATTGACATAGACGGTGTTCTTATGGAGACTACCATCGAAGATATAAGCATCGTCCATGCTCTCACGATGGATATAATGTACTTTGGCTGTATCAGGAACGATGTCACGATACTTCTTTTGCGCCTTCATCGGAGTACCAATCAGTATTGCTAACAGGGTAATTACTATGTATTTCATTGTGCTTTACTATTTATTTGTATCTTTAATAAGCCTTTATCGTTCTTCGTCTAAGGACGTATTGATGAGATATACGATGGTGTTGTACTTGATGCGAGCACGGTTCTTGCGCATATTGGCAGATACGGCACTACTGGCCGACTGATAGATATTCTGCAAGGCTTGCAAGGCCACCGATTCACTGTTTAGCGTCGATCCGTAGTTGTTGCCGAATTGCATATTCTGCTGCATGGCTTGCGAGCCAGCCTCTTTCATCAAGTCACGGAAAGCCGACTCTGGTACATAGAAACCTTCCATGCCATCGTTGTCATAGACCGACAGATTGACCTTGATAAACTTGCTGCCCACAAGAATACTCGTGATGTTGGCTTTGACACGCTGTTGCCCGAAACCAGTTACCAGTCCATAGAGGTAGGTGCCCTTTTTCAAGAGTACCTTGTTGATGGTTACATCATCGAGTAACTTGAAACGAAGCCTTGTACCCTCATGGGCTTTGGTCGTCTTGTCAATCATTGCTTTGATGAGTGGAGCATCTACATTCTTGTTGGCAGATACCGTATTGAAGCGATCGGCATTAGGGCTGTTCACTTTTTCCACCGTCTGCACTTTCTCGCTTTCTCTCTTCACTTTCCCTCTTGTTGTGCGAGTGGAACGATTGCTATTGGCATAACTTGCAGCATAAGGGTCTTCATTGTTCCCATAACCATCATAACCACCATAACCGCCGTAGTTGCCATTGCCTTCATCGATGGCTCGCTGTGCTGCACGACTTCGCTTCTGAATGTATTCAAGTTCCTTGGCATAGTCATCGAGTTCGTCACGACGGCTGCTTCCTCTTGCAGCATGGCTGCCGCCACCATAACCACCTCCAGCATAAGAGTTGATATGTTTTCTGGATTCAGCAAGGCTGCGTTCCATTTCTTCCTGTGCTTTTTGTTGGGCTTTGCGCTCGGCATTGTCTTTGTCGATCTGATCCATTTCACTCTCACTATATCCATTGCCCAGCGAGTCGTGTTTCCCTTCTTCGTCGCCGAGTCCATCGACTGCAGAATAGCCGTCTTCATCCATATCGCGATCTTCCATGCCAGCCATCTTATCTTTCATACCTTCATTCTCTGCATCGGGCAGCTCCATGTTGAGCGAGTCGGTAGCTACTTTAGTCGAGCTGGTGCGGTTGCCATCAAAGATGCCAGACACCTCGTAGGCAAGAAAGGTCAATGGCAGGAAAACAACGAGGGGAAAGATGTATTTTGGCTGCTTCAAATTCAACTTCTTCATTCTTTACGCTTCTTTAGAAAATTAACGATGTGTTGTAGTTGGTGATAATCCTGTATGATGCGGATAGAGTCTTCGTGACTTTTCTCACCGATGGTAAGGAGAGAATCCAACTCCTTGTGTATGGCCACTCCCTTGTCGGTAAGCTGTTTGAGCTCCAACTTCTCACTCTTCTTGGTTTCCTCTATCTGCCTTAGACCATTCATCATGGGTTGGATATTCTCTATCTTCTCTGTCCTGCCACTAAAATCAGTCTGCTCTTTGACAGTGGAAGCCTTCGTCAAATCATAGAGTATCGAGATAAAGGTGGCGACAGAGGCAAACACAAGTGTTCCCACTACCAGTGCGAAAAAGGTCTTCCCATTGTCTGATGCCCACTGGTTACACTTCTCTACCTTGTTTCTTACCCTCCAGTATTTGGAAATACGCCAACAAGCATATCGAATCTGCCGCTTGTATCGGGGCAGGTCTTTCTTTACTTTTTTTGTCTTCATATCACTAATATTCGAGGTCAATATTCTTTAAGGTTCGCCAATGGGTGATTAGCAAACCATGCGGATTATTCTGAGTTCTCGGCACATTCTCCAATGCTCCAGTCGTAATCAGTGTACGCCTTATCTTCTTGGTGCGGCGACGAATACTCTGGGTGCCATAGTAAGTAAACTTTCTGCTATGTTCATCGAGCTTGATGCTGTCGCACATAATCGTACAGGTGGCAGACGAAGATACTATATCAGAGAAAAAACCATTTTCTTCCATGGCTTCCTTCTGCTTGATTGCAGTACCATCGGCCATATACATCGCCTTGCCAAGCGTCCATTTGATGTAGTCATCATCAGGAGGTAAGGTGAAGAAGTATTGGTGGAAAAGCTGAATGTGTGCCTTCGCCTCCATCACAAAGTTGGCTTCTTCCTGACTGCGCTGTGCCAGAAAGGGTATATCTCCATCAAGAACATACACCTGATTACGTTCTTCTGAAAGCACTTTGGCACCATAGGCTATGAGCATACAACAGATAACCACATTACCCACAATCGTGAACAACACGGTCATCAGGGCGAGCCTTGTTTTTCGTTCTAAGCTTTGTATGAGCATATTCTATTGTTTATCTTTACGTTTATAATTCTCATCATTTTTGCCGACGTTGTTGTAGGCTCTCGCATTGTTAGCACCACCGGAATAGGCTTGACCCAAAGTAGTGTTGCTTTTAATACTGCTCACCACGGAACTTGTTACAGACATTCCATCACCTCTATTTTGGCTATATCCACCAGCGATACCAGTAGCACCTAACGTACCACCGGCAACCGCACCTCCTGCAGCACCGACGGCAGAAGCAGCGGCACCAACACCAGCCATTCCAGCAGCTGTTGCAACACCGCTTGCAGCAGAGCCTGCGCTAGATGATACACCTCCGGGGATAAGCCAAGAGCAGACTTCTGGCACCATACTCAACACCTTTGCTCCAGCAAGCATACCCACCACATACATACAGGTGGTGCCAATAGCTTGCATACCCAATGCCCCAATGTTATCCCATGAAGCAGCGTTATGCAGGAGCTTGTTGTAGGCTGTCAGGTCTGATTCGAGATAGAACATAATCAGATAATCAACATAATACACAATGAGATAGACCACAAAGCCCCAAAGCGATATGGTCAGATATTTCGAGATCCACTGCGACCACGCATTTCGCCAAGGCGGAACGATGGACAAAGCAAAAGATATAGGGCAGAATAGTTTGAGTATGCTTAGGAAGATACGCTGTCCAAGCAACATACCGTAATAGGTCATCTGGAAGATGATTTCACCTATAAAGCGGATAATGTCGTTAGCCCACTCGCTGATCTTCGTTTCCACAAGTACAGCGGCTTGTTTGGCGTAATTCTGTATGCTGATGCCAATGTTCTCTACACTATGTTGTATTTTATCAAGCAATCCGTCCTCGGTTGCAGCATCTTGTGCCGCCTTCTGTTCCTCCTGCTTAGCTTGTTGGCTTCGTATGGAGTCGATATATTCTTGTTGTTTGGTAGCCACTGCTTTTTCGAGTGCCGCTACCTCTCGGTTTTTGTTCGTTGCCATCTGTTGCGTCTCGCCCTCCAACCAGTTTCCTGGCACAGAAAGGGCATCGCAAATAGTGGAAGAGAAACCGATGCACATTGCCAGTCCTATAATCCGTGCTATCTTCATCACGTCCATACCACGACGACCCAATATCATCACCCAGCACTCGTAGGAGCCTACACAAAGGGCCAGACTGATACCAAGTGTCTTGGCAACACTGACCATCTTGATGAAAAGTCCTGCGGTCGGAGGATTCTTCATTTCGTTCATTAGCCTTGCCAGATTCTCGTCGATTACTGGCAGTCCCATAGTCAACAGCTGATCGATGAAGATGGATAAGGTCATATTGATGTTCAACAGTAAGTCTGTCATAATCAGTTCTATTTCGGTTTTAATAATATGCTTTGGCAAGTCGGGCAAGCGAGGCCACCTTCTTCACTAATTCTTCCATGTCCTTTTTGGCTTGGACAAAGCCTTTCTCCCTTTTGACATTTTCAAGTTCATAACCCACACCTGTCTTGCGGAGATAGGCTATGTTTGAGGTGATTACCTCGTTTCTTTCGGTGAGTGTTCTGACACTCTTTGCTATTTTTCCCTTGCTCTTAATCAGACAATAGGTAAGTCCTTCGGTGATAGAAGATTGCATATCAGAAAACAGATCTTGGTATTTACCGTACATCAAATCGACATTACGGTCTGCTGCACGTGCAATCTCTTCTTTGTTGAGTTCTTCTATCTTCTTGCGCTCGGTTTCAACGATCTTTTGCTTCAACAGCAGTGTGGCTAACTGGGCCTCACGCCTTGGACCTACTGTTTTGACGTTAGATCTACTTTCATCAAAGTGGACACGTAAGCCGGACTTTAACCCATGCCATTCCCATTTGGTATAGGCACCACTATAATTCTTGTGTAGAAAATAGTACCACCAATCAGGGGAGAAGTCCCAGTGCCCTTGCTCCATTGAGCGAATTTGATGTTCCTTCTGTTTGTCTTTTGTTGGTACCTGCGCTAACAAAACCGTAGGGAGTAACAGGGTACACATTAATATAATAGGTCTCTTCATACTGCATTAAGATTTTGTTTCCACTTACCAATGAGGTCATTGGCGATGCTTTCGTACACATCACTATTGAGGATGTCCCAAACATAATCGTATTTGAAGCCGCCAATATCGACACATCTACTCCAGAATAATGCTTGGCTGATGATGCCGTGAATTACTGCAATCTGATCCTGAATATCATAAATTATGTCGATTCGCTCATTCAAAGAGGCTTTGAGGATATTAGTTTCAGAGGCAACCAAAAGGGCAACTGACTTCTTTAGCAAGGACACTCGCTTGCTAACATTGTAGTTGGCTTCTGCAAAATACCATGCTATCTGCGGTTTGCGAAAGAGGTTCTTTCGTGTCAAGTCCACAAATTGGACATACTCCTTGGTCGTATTACCTAGGTCCAAAGTCGTCTTGGATATAGCAGCAGACAGTATTACCCATTGATGCGCATTGTTGAGTTTGGTATTGAGTGTTGTACGCAGCTCATTGAATTTTGACGCATTGTTAGTCGCTATCTGTTGTTCTCCATAGCTAACGCCAACTTGCTTGACCGATGCTTCTTCTGCTTTGGCCATTGCCTTGTGGAGCGATATAAGTGCAGAAATCGTAGGCAGATCGTCTGGGCCAACGATGACTGCACTGGTTGTAGAAAAACAACCGATGAGCAACAATAGCAATATGAGGATCCTTTTCATAAGCGTTAGTTTTATCAGATATGTTGATTCTGGTTATGTTCTGGTTTGATATTTCCAATCATTCACTACAGACTCTACCATTGCTTTTCCATCGAAAAATGAGGCCCACGTCAGGGGATCGATAGAGTACATGAAATTGCTGAAAGTACGGCAATACTCGCAGATATACTCAATCTGCTGGAGGTGTGTGTTAATATCGACTATATGACTAAGCAACTTGTTTGCTAAGGTAAGCCGTTCGTAACGATCGAGAAAATTGTAGCCATCGCCCTTTCCCAAGTGTGCATTTTTAAGCAGTGCCGACAACTTATCATTGCTTTTCCCACTGGTAAATGCAGACAGATTTACTTTGCCATTGTTCACTATATCTACAAAGTCTTCTATGAGTCCAACCACTTCTGCTTGGATGTTTACAATCTCATTCAGGCTATTCACATAGTTGATGCCGGGACACCTGTTGATTGCCTTCACAGCTCTTGCCGTGTTGCCTGGCACTTGCAGGAAGTTCTCTGCCATCTGCTTGTAATAAGCTGACTCCTCACCGAAGCCGCTGACGTTCTGCATCGACATTCGGTAAAGTTCCTTGATGGTCTGCATGGAGGCTGTGTAGGACATAATCTTGGCTTGTTTGGAGCGGATAGAGTCGAGCCGTGCATTATGCCTGTCCTCTATGATTTTCTGAAATGCAGTATTGGCACCCACGGCTGCGGTGCTATTGATGTCATAGACAACCCGAACCCAAGCATTGGTGGAATGGGTGGAAAGCAACAAAGCTGCTATAACCAGTGCCGCTTTTCTTATCTTTCCCATAAGCTCATGATGTTTTGATGTTTATTGACAAGTACGGCGAAATCAAAGTAACGCCCCATATTCATTTTTTTGCGGTCTTCCTCGATATGAGTAATGGCTTGCTCAATATCGTCATTAAAGGCTCGCTCATATATCTTCAAGGCTTCTTTTTCTACACGTTCAGTGGTAAACGCCCAATACCATTCTGGTGGCACCTCTACTGAATACACATCAGAATACTGACCACGGCTTATCCATACTTCCTTGTGATAAGGTATGCCTTCTTTGGGAGGTAAGGCATTGACAGTGAATATCTGCTGCTTCTGCACTTCTGTCAAGCCGAGGATAGCTGATATATCACCGTATCGGTCTTTGAATTTGCTCTGATCCAATAGTATCTTTACATCAGAGTTGTTGATGATGGCTTCTTTAACGATGGGCGAATCAATCACGTCATTCAGCTCCTGGGTGACAACTCCAGCAATACCGTTGAACTTGCGCACGGTCTTGTAGAGGTACTTGATGTAACCTGCCATCGTAGGAGAAGAAATCGCTTTCCATGCTTCCTCGATGATCAGTGCCTTGCGGCCCTTCTTTAGTCGCATCTTCTGCAAGAATACGTCCATGATAATCAGTACGACAATAGGGAAAAGTATGGGGTCGTCCTTAATCTTGTCAATCTCAAAGACGATAAACTTTTCATCGAACAGAGATTTATCGAGATCGTTGTTAAGCGTATGCTCCAGTTCGCCACCTTTATAGAATTGCTCCAGTATGGCAGCAAAATTATCTATGTCGAAGTCTATCTTCTTCTCGGCCATGATTTGTGGTATGCGTTCCAGCGCAAACTCATAGTAACTATTGAAAGACAGGTTTTTCACATTCAGCTTCTTGCGTTGCTTTTCTATCTTGTCAATCTTCTTCTCAATACGCATAAGATATTTGCCCTCTATGAGTTCGGGCATCAAGCGAACAAGCTGTCTATTGGCGTTTTCTTTCTCACCATCAGACGCAGCTTTGTCGTTGATGACATTACGCAACTTGCTCACTTGGCGGACAATCTTGGCATGATGATCTTTCTCTTCTTTGGTGAAATCCAGTTCACCATCAGCGTTGTTTGCACTGTTGTGTTCTATTGAATCAGCCTGGGGGGTAGAAGTTGCATTTTCCTCCAGTTCGCTGATAGTGTAATCGTCGCCGTACTTTTCCTCCAATTTCTCTTCGTACTTTTCGTACTCGCCATTCTTCTTGTCTTCCAGCATCAGACGTTCACGTAGTCGCTCTCTATCCTTATCAGAGAATTTATCAAAGGGGTTGAAGTATTCGTCATAGTATTCGACAAGTGTCTGATTGATGATTTTATCCTCTATCTTTGTTGGCTCTTCATTACCATTGAAGATAAGGAAGATAAGTGATTTAAGAAACTGCTTCTTTTCTCCGAAGTTCAGATTATACTCATCAGGTGTAATGCTGAAAGGGTTCATCGAGATAGGCTTCTTCTTGCTGTATGCGATATAGGTTCCATGGAAATAATGGCTGATACCTTCATAGCTATCACCAGTGTCAATCATCACAACGTCGGTGTCTTGCATCAGCAACTGTGCAACAACAGAGTTCATGTGGAAGCTCTTGCCACTACCACTCGGACCCAAACAGAAGAAATTGGCATTGTCGGTAAACTTAATCTTGCCTTCCTTGCCTGTAATGTCGATTGATACTGGTATGCCCTGACGGTCGGTGTAATAGACGTTAAGCCTTGATTCCTCGCTATGCTTCATGTGTTCCTTATACATTAGACAAAGGGCAGCATCTGCCAGTGTCAAGAAGAGGTCATACTCTTTGTTGAATGAATAGGACATACCGGGGAAGGAATTGACAAACAGCTCCAACTGGTTATAGCAAGCCTTTGATGGCATAATGCCACAATCGTAGAGCTTAGTTCCCAGATAAGAAGTGACGGCATTGACCTTGGCAAGCGGACTCGAAGTAATGATGTTGAAGTTGGTATAGACAAGCAACTGACTTTCCTTGGCCAGTAAGTCCAGTACAAGGTCGATGTCGGCTTTGGCAATCTTGTTGCTCGGATCGGGCATCGAGTCGTGGCGTTTAGCCTTACCCTGCAACTTGCGCATCAGCGGACGCTGCTGGGGTATCTGTATCACCTGATTGTAAATGACACAATCGGTATAAGGTATGTCGGCAAGAAACGACAGAAGGTCAGTGGCTATGTTGAAGCCATTGACCGCCATCGTGTTAAACGGACGGATAAAGGTGGGCAGGTCGATGGTGTCGATATTGACCAGCGAAAATGACTTGATGGCTCGCTCACCTGTTTTGATATACTCGTCGGTAACATTCATGTTGTTGAGTGAGAAGGGATGGGGCTTAAAGTCGAACGCAAGAAAACGATGGACGTACTCTGCCACTTCCTTCTTGCTTAACTTGTAGTGAGGGATGTTCTTCTCCGACAGGATATTGATAACCTTGCCCACTTTGGAATGAAAGTCGAGCCATGCTTTCGGATCGTATTTGACGAATGAACTCTGCTTAAACTCTTGGGTGATAATGAGGAAGGTGCGGATATTGGTGTATTCGCGACCTTTGAAGTAACGGAAGTAGGACTGATACAGGAAACTCATGTCGGCGTTCACCTCATGGTCGTAGCCCTGCCTACAGAATATGTCTTGCTTCTGGAGGCAATAGCCTTCCCCTAATGTCTGGATGATATTGCTAAGAATGTCGGCGTAACCATAATACAGATCGGCATCAGTGCAATACTGCTGCACAGGATTCTCGATCTCGATGATAACAGACCAGTTGCCATTCTTGGAGAAAAGAACGGTATTCATCAAGTTGCCACGAGCGTCTTTGATGTCTTCAAGTTCTGCGTATAGTTTGTCAAATGGTCGCTCTTTCTTCTTGCCCATAATCAATAGTCAAATAAGCCTGTATAATGAATGATGCCCTTGTATCGTTGTTTTGAATGTAAACCGAGTTTCTGTTTGATAAAGATGGAGATGATGCCAGTACCTGCAATGACAGCCAAAGCTATCAATCCTGCGAAAAATCCTAAGATAATATTGAATACGAGGAAGCCGATAAACCCGAAGAGGAAGGTACCTGCTGCATAATAGATGAACTTGCCTCGTATTCCCATAAACTCCAGTGGCTTTTGCAGACCTTTGAATACTGGATAACTGACTATATTTCCCATATTCTGTTAGTATATTTCAGCGTAAATAATATATCCCGATATAGACCTTACTAAGAATCTATATCGGGTATATCTTTCCAGCTTTTTTACTTGAAAAACAAGGGGAGAGCGGTTGACATGGCAACCATAGCCACACAACCTCCAATGGTCATCATGATGGTCTTCTTTACATCCTGATCACCATTCTGCATCTTGAAATATACATTGAACGCACCGACCAATGCTATCACTGCTGCGATGGCATACATGAGTTTCTGTACGGGACCGGAATAGGTCGAGATTTCTTGTGTGGCCTTCGAGAAACCACCTGCACCTTGGGCATAGGCTTGCATTCCGTACATAAAGCCAAGGACAAACAGGGCGCAGTAACGCTTAATGGTGTCCTGACATCTAAAAGCTAACTTCTTAGCAGAATTGATTACTTGCTTTAATTGAAACATTTAATTTTGTTGGATTATTTATTTCGAATTAAAGTACAGCGACAAGAAGCCTTTCGGCAGTTCCCATACAACAGGACGCTGCGCTGGACGGCTTTGAACCTATGATGTATTAAAAATGAAAAAGCTAAGCTCTGCTAGGCGATAAGGCTCTTGCTACAATGTCAAAATCGGAGTCTGGTCCCTTTTTTTCCAACGAATCGACAAGACCTTGTACATCATCAGCTTCCACACCTCCTGTCATGGTGGTGCTATCGTCATCATTACGACGTGATGATTTTTGAGAGAAAGCTGATCCATTCTCTTTCTCTGCCTTTTCTTGTGCTTCCTTGGCTTTCCGCTTTTGCTCTGCTACCTTTCTGTCTTCATCGGCATCAAACTGGGTAAAGCTGCCAAGCTCATCCTTTATATCCACCTCCTGCTCTTCGACGCTGGCCGTGGCAACGACCTCTCCAGTCTTATCGAAGTAGAGATCATGAATGATGTTATAGCCGTAGTAGCCTACATACCCGATGATTATAATGGTCATGAAAGTACCAAACATACACGTAAAATTTTTAGGTTTCTGAGCTTTCGCAAAATTTCAAAGTACAAATAAAGGACTTTGCGAAAACGGTTACAAATGTATGGATTTGGTAATGGATATAACAATACAGCGAAAATGAATGTAACGCTTAGGGTGAAAAACTTTCTTGTGAATTGCTTTTGATGTGGTTCTTGGTGGTTTTTATCCACTTAGTGTAACAAAAGAAATACGGGCAACAAACGAATGCTGTCCGTATCTCTTGATAGTGTTTGTCAGCAGGATTATGCTGGCTGTTGCTCTTTCACGACCTCCCAAGGACGGTTGGAGGGATAGTAGCTGCCATTCTTCTCTGTGGAACGTGCTGTGTATCTTACCTCTACCATGTCGCCGACATGGAGGTCAAACTTATGGATATTGTCTTCGCCGAAAGTTTCGAGCACCCAGTGTTCTGGATATTGCTGTCCTTGTTCCTCGACAACCCACTGTTGGGAAGCCCACTTACCACGTTGACTTTCACCTGTCTTGATCTCGCCAATGGCGATGACTTTTCCTTTGCATTGTGACATAAATTGTTTATTTTAAGTGATGTTGATGTTAACCGTTGATGTTCATTCTTTTTAGCTCTGCAAAGATTTGCTCCTCTGCAGCTCCATTCTCCGATAGGAAGTCTATGGGGTAATACTCCACTGTGGGCTTGAATATCCTGAAGCCCTCTTTCTGTGCTTCTGCTTCGATGTTGGCGTGACGGCGTGTCTCATCGTCAATATACACATCGGTGTCATTGCGCTCCACGTCATACCTGCATCTTTTCAGGCGTTCACGCAGACGGTATTTCTTCTTGTTCGGGAAGAGTTTGAGTTTCGTTTTCTGGTCCATACCGAATATTGCTCTTGCACGTTCCTTCTTGATAAGGCGTACTCTTGTTTCTGAAATCATCTTGCTTGTTTCTTCTTTGGTTCTTTTCTGATAGCCATTGGCGGCAGCATCATTGACGACAAAATGTACCGAGGTAACGGAGACATTGAGCTTGTCGGCTACTGTTCGATAGGAGTTATTTTCACTCATCCTTAGTATGTTGGCTTCGATAGAAGGGGAAATCTTGCGTCTGGCACATGTTTTCGACAATCCCAACTCACGTGACTTGGTCTTGATAGATGGAACTGACACACCTAAGGTGTCTGCCAATTTACGATTGCTTATGTGGGCGTAATGCTCGACCAAGAAGTGGATCTTGTCGTCGTTCCATATTGATGCGGTTCTACTCATAGCTTTTCATTTTTGGGGTTTGACATTATGGCTTTGATACGTTCTTCGACTCTTTGTATAGTTGTTCACCTTGCTGCAACAAATGCTTGCCTCTTGATTTCTGTTGGCTACTGATGATGCTTACCCATGCGAGATAACCAATCACGGCCACCAAGAACCATTTCAGCAGCTTCGAAACGAACTTAATTCCAATGTGTCGAAAGTATCTGGCTAACATCTATAACACTGACTTTTCTGTGATTTTATACTTATTGAACTCCTTCTTATAGTGCAATATAAAGCTGCGCAAGATGGCGTTGACAAGGGTTTGGGTGCTATATCCACCTACCGAATACTTGCGAAAAGTAGCGAGTATGTCCTTGTCCACCTTGCAGAAACTTGCATTGCCGTCTTTCCCTACAGTCTTGGGCAGCAGTTCTTCTTGCTCACAAAGGGTTGAGAAAGATGCCCAAAGTTCATCACCGTCAATCAAGGGGATGGTACTATCGGGAGTAGTATTCATCTTATTCTGCTTCTGCTTTTGAGGTTTCTTTGTGGCAGCAGGAACAGGTTCTGGAACACTCTCATTGCTTACCGTTACTGGAGATTCGACTTCCTTCTGTCCATGTATGTCTTGAAGCATACCTTCCAAGGTGTCGGGGAGCTGCATCATGTTAGCAGCCGAATCAGCTATGTCTGATTTGTATTTATTCATTGTCGTTCTCAATATTATAGATTGTATGGTAGATGAAGTCGAAACTATGCTTGGTCAGCTTATCCACCTTATCACTGTTACCTATTGTGTTATACCGTTCTAAATCGGCATAGTTGCCTACACGAGGGGCGAGAATACCAAACTTCTGAAAGTATTCATCTACTATCTTCCATGCTTTCAGCTCACTGCCTTTGCCTACTCGCACATCGTGCTTGTTGCAGACGAAGATGAACTGTGCCTTAATCTCTGGATGGGCTTGGCGCAAACGGAACACGGCAAGGATAAAGGCACGAGTGGAATCAATCGTGTTGAGGTCGTAGTGGTAAGGGCAGATAATGTAGTCGGCATTGATCAATAGCTGCAGCATACCATCTTGTGTCAAGCTACCGGGTGTGTCTATCATCGTCGTTCCTGGCAGCAGCCTGATGTTCTGCATAATGACATGAGTGCTTTCGGGACTTTTGATGGTCATAGACTGTACCTTGTAGGGCACCGCTTGCTCTCGGCGGAGATCATCTTTTCGTCGTCCGTAAAAGGTTTGCTGTGGGTCGGCATCTATCACAAGCAGAGGCACACGCTGATTGACGGCGAGATAGTTGGCAAACAGGCCACATAGGGTGGTCTTGCCCACGCCTCCTTTCTGATTGGCAAAGAGGATAATCTTATTGTCTTTGACAGAAGAAGGCGTTATGTCGTTTTCTTGTTTCATCATTGGCCTCCCTTCTAATCTATCTTGGTAAAACCTTCTTCGGGAACGTAGCTAATACTAATCGTGCCATTGGTAGGCAGTATGGTGATGTCCATGCTTTGGTCACGTATCACCTTCTCGTCTTTGTACACCTTGGCACGTACCATAACCATTCCTTCCTGACCATCGGAGTTGGAAAGTATAAGTGTTGCGTTGAAAGCCGAATACGAGCCTTTGATCTGTGCAGATGCGGAAGAAAAAGGGGCGTTTTCGTAAATCTGATCCCACACCATGTTTACGTCAGTGCCAACCGAAGTGTGCATGTCCATACCTTTTCCCCTCAAGTCCCAGGCATGGAACGACACATAAGGATTGAACTTGGCATAATCTCCTGACAAGGACAGTTCCATTCTTACCACAGAGTTTTCGGTGTTGATAGCTTCTGCACCATCGTCATGGTCGGAACCGCACGAGGTAAACATCACAGGCAAAGACAGGCATGCCATCATTGCCATCGTCATAAAATAAGTCTTTTTCATTTTTATCATATTTGAAATACACGTCTTACTATGTGCCCAACTGGGCGTGATTGTTGCGGTTTTAAAGATAAACCTGCTAAAACAACAATCTCCATAGTTTGGTAGGTCACTTGAACAAATGTCCATAGGAGAGGGACCCCATAACATGTAATTCGCTCACAACAGTACAAGTCTGCCTTAACACCCGAACAATGGGGGAGAGCAATGAAATATGATACTGCAAAGATAGGGAAAGTGAAGCTAAGTTGCAAGTAATTATACGATTATTTTATGATAGTAAATAACAATGTCCATATTAGGTTATAAAGATTATAAGATATGGTAATATGTCTATTATAAATTATAGTTTAATTATTTTAATAAATGATTTAAGTTTTAAAATAATATGCTATATTTCAATAGTTCGTTATAAAATTATTCGTTATAAGAAGTTCATGCCACCTGATAAGCCGCTATATCAATGAGTTCTTTGACCAGTTTATCTTTTATTCGGCTGTTCGGCTTAATCCCAGACAGCTTAAAAAATCTGTCGAGCAGATAAGAGTTGAACATCAGCGACTTAAGAGCCTCCATCGAGAATGGTATGCTATTTTCTTTCATCATTATCTTAGCAGCATTGATGGCAGTGAATGATGCATTAAAAGCAAAATCCAATCTTCTTATGTCTCTTGCCTGAGAATGATAGAGTCCGGTAAACTGCTTTGCATCACGGTAGCAGAACTCGATTTGAAATCTTGTTCTATAAAAATCGATAACATCTCTTCCGGACATATTTATATCAGTAGAGAAATAAAGTTTGTGCTTACCTTTCTTGTTTATCCATATGACAAGTCTGATTTTTCTTTTCATGGCTTGTGAATACGCAATAAGAGTATATAGTTTACCATCTTCATTATTAGTTTCAATCTCTTGAATTTTAGTGTAATCAAGATGTTTGAAGTCAATTCACTAGTGTCTATTAAATTCTGTTAATTTTA
>DHOP01000051.1 GCA_002407775.1 Prevotella sp. UBA5387 | reverse complement strand
TAAATTAATTCCGCCAACGGGTAACCACTTATCGATTTTATTGGCTATCTTTGCATATGTAAAACCCCCATTGTCAATGAAAACAAACTATGAACTGCGCTATTCCGCAAACCCTGCGGATGCAAAAGCCTACGATACAACTCGTCTACGTCAAGACTTCCTTATAGAACGGCTTTTTGCTAAGGACGAAGTAAATATGGTCTACTCTATGTATGATCGTATGATTGTTGGCGGAGCCATGCCGCAAAATAAGCCTTTGAAGCTGGAAGCCATAGAGCCATTGAAGGCCAAATGGTTCACTGAGCGTCGCGAGATAGGTATATACAATGTAGGTGGAGGCGATGCTACGGTGATTGTTGGCGAAGACTCATTCAACCTCGGTTATAAGGAGGCACTTTATATCGGACGTGGCAATCGCGACGTGGTGTTTGAAAGTAAGGATGCCGAGCATCCGGCACTGCTCTATTTCAATAGCACACCAGCCCATTGCTGCTATACTTCCCGCAAGGTTACCAAGCAGGATGCTATCAGCGTAAAGATGGGCGATCTGGCCACCAGCAATGCACGGACCATCAACAAGATGATCGTCAATCAGGTGTTGCCTACTTGTCAGTTGCAGATGGGTATGACGGAATTGGAAGTTGGAAGTGTGTGGAATACCATGCCAGCCCACATCCATAGCCGCAGGATGGAGGCATACTTCTACTTTGAAGTGCCCGATGACCAAATGGTATGCCATTTTATGGGCGAGCCCGATGAGACAAGACATATCTGGATGCGTGGCAATCAAGCCGTCATTTCACCCGAATGGAGCATTCATAGTGCGGCTGCCACTCACAATTACACATTTATCTGGGGAATGGCTGGCGAGAACTTGGACTATGGTGACCAAGACCTCTTCCCTATTACAGACCTGAAATAAACGTTCACATCTTTAAATCATAACAATATGGAAAGTTTAAACATTTTCTCACTTGAAGGCAAAAATGCCTGGATTACCGGTGCTTCCTATGGCATCGGCTTTAACATTGCCAAGGCATTCGTTGCTGCCGGCCTAAACCGCGTTATCTTCAACGATATCAATCAGGATCTCGTGAATCGTGGATTGGCAGCTTACAAAGAGGCTGGCATCACCAACGTGACTGGCTATGTATGCGACGTGACCAAGGAAGACGACGTGAAGGCACTTGTTGAGCGCATTCACCAGGAAGTAGGTCAGATTGATATTTTGGTAAACAATGCAGGTATCATCAAGCGTATCCCTATGCATGAGATGAAGCGCGCAGAGTTCCAGGCTGTGATCGACATTGACTTGGTAGGTCCATTTATCGTTTCTTCTGCTGTCATTCCTGAGATGATGGAGCGCCGTGAGGGTAAGATCATCAACATTTGCTCTATGATGAGTGAATTGGGTCGCGAGACAGTGTCTGCTTATGCAGCTGCTAAGGGCGGTCTGAAGATGCTCACCCGCAATATCTGCTCTGAGTATGGCGAGTACAACATCCAGTGCAATGGCATTGGCCCAGGCTATATCGCTACACCACAGACAGCTCCTTTGCGCGAGATCCAACCCGATGGAAGCCGTCATCCGTTCGATAGCTTTATCTGCGCCAGGACTCCTGCTGGCCGTTGGCTCGACCCATCTGAGCTTGGTGGTCCTGCTGTATTCCTCGCATCTCACGCATCTGACGCCGTTAACGGTCATGTGCTCTACGTGGATGGTGGTATCTTGGCTTACATTGGTAAGCAGCCTAAGTAATTCGATTGATCGTGGGTCATGCCGTGAAATACGGCGTGACCGTACATGCTAAACGAAAAAATGTTGTCCGAGATGGGCAATATGAATATACAAAAAGCGGGAATCACGTTTATCGTAATTCCCGCTTTAAATATTGTGATAAATATTTACATTATTTATTTACAGCTTCCTCGAACTCTGAACCTGGGCTGAACTTCACCACAGTCTTTGCTGGAATCTGAATCTTGCTACCGTTAGAAGGATTCACACCCTGACGAGCAGGACGCTCCTTTGTGGCAAATGTGCCAAAGCCTACCAATTGAACCTTGTCTCCAGCAACCAAAGCTGCCTTAACAGCTGCCATTGTTGCATCAAGAGCCTTCTTGGAATCAACGCCGCTAAGGCCTGTTACCTCAGCAATCTTCTTAACTAATTCTGTCTTGTTCATAATTTTTATTTATTAAGTGAATATAATCGTACTAAAATAATCGAATCACTGGCAAATATAGGTTATTACTTTCATTAATCAAAAAAAATTATTGGAAAAATGATGATAAAGCTTAAAAATATTAGCAAATCATCTGTTTTATAGCCGATTAATGGACTTTTTTCGTATTTTTGCAGCATTATTAATTCGAATTAGAAGATTATATTGACATCATGTTCAAGATTCCAACTATAACTAAGAATCTGCTTATTATCAACATTCTGGCGTTTTTGACAATGTTGGTTCTTAATCAGGTTTCGGGCATTGACCTTAACAATATATTTGGGCTGCATTTTTTTATGGCCTCCAACTTTCATGTGTATCAACTTGTAACTTACATTTTTATGCACGGAGGATGGGAACATATCATCCTGAATATGTTTATGCTGTGGATGTTTGGCGCTGTCGTCGAGCAGGCATGGGGTCCTAAGAAGTTCCTTTTTTATTACATTTTTTGTGGTGTCGGCGCAGGTATCATGCAGGAGATTGCCCAGTTTTTCTGGGTATATTTCATGCTTAATGGACAGCAATCATTAAGCATTGGTGACGCCATTTCCGTGATGAGTCAATTGTCATCTCAACTTGACGGTCTTACCACTGTTGGGGCATCTGGTGCTATCTATGCGCTGTTGCTTGCATTCGGCATGATGTTTCCCGATCAGAAAATGTTTATTATCCCTATCCCGGTCCCCATCAAAGCAAAGTGGATGATCATAGGTTCCATTGCCGTTGAGTTGTTCTCAGCCATGGCCATGCCAGGCAGCAATGTGGCTCACCTCGCCCATCTTGGGGGCATGATTTTCGGTTTTTTCCTCATTCGCTATTGGCGCAACCATCCGGGAGGAAGCTATGTAGAGGCTACTGGGGCTGAATTTTTCAGTAACATGAAGTCGCGTTGGGAACGGCATTCTTCAGATCGCCATGCCAGCAAGCCCAAGTCGGAACCCAAAGAGAGTAATTCCGATTGGCAGTACAACGCTGAAAAAAAAGCCGCACAGGAGGAGATAGACCGCATTCTCGACAAGATTCGCAAAAGCGGATACGATAGCCTAAGCAAGGACGAGAAGCAGACGCTTTTCGATCAGAGCAACAAATGATCAAGAAGCTGAAGACATTCACCCTTCAAGTGGTGGCTGGCGCAAATATCGCGACGGTCATCATCATGATGTTTATTGGTTTTTCTGACAGACTAAATCCAGCAACGTTTCCTTTGTTGAGCAATGTTGGACTTGTCTTCCCTTTCTTCTTGTTTATCAACTTCGCTTTTCTTGTCTTCTGGGTTATCTTTAAGACACGGGGCGTATGGATTCCTTTGGCTGGCTTCTTGCTATGCTACATCCCGATTCGCAATTATTGTCCGCTCAACGTTGGGCATGAACCACCCCGCGATGCCATCAAGGTGTTGAGTTACAACGTATGGCTTTTTGCTGGTTGGGAGGATGGTGAGAATAACAGCAATCCAATCTTGGATTATATTGCAGAGCAAGATGCTGACATTGTATGCCTGCAGGAATCAGGCACCAATGAAGTGGGAAAACAAAAAGTGGACTCCGTTCTCAACTCCATTTATCACTATCGTGATACTGCCAACAATGGATCAGGCAATACGATTAGCATATTTAGCAAGTTTCCCATTGTCTCGAAGGAACACATCCCTTATCCTTCAAAGGGAAATTTGAGTGCCGCTTTCAAACTCATGATCAATGGCACTGAGGTCATCGTCATCAACAATCACCTGGAGACTACAGGTCTTACGGTTGAGGAGAAAGTTCAGTTCAAGGAAATGATGAAGGGTGAAACGGGTGCCGATACAACCAAAGCCACCTCTCGCATGCTACTCAAAAAGCTATCCAGGGCTACCACCATTCGGGCGGTAGAAGCAGATGCCGTGGCACGATATATCGCTTATCACCGTAGTACGCCTTTGATCGTGTGTGGCGACTTCAACGACAGCCCCATATCTTACGCCCACCGTACTATCGCTAAGGATCTCACCGACTGCTACATAGAGACAGGTATGGGCCCAGGAATCAGCTATCATAGCAACGGCTTTTACGTTCGTATCGACAACATCATGTGCTCAGAGCACTTTAAACCCTATAAGTGCCGAGTAGACAACAGCATAAAGACATCGGATCATTACCCCATATCATGTTGGTTGGAAAAACGCTCTGTAACTTCAAAAAAATGAATATTTTAGAGTCAAAACTTCTCAGAAGATGAAAAAAGATAGTATCTTTGCACGTCATATAGTGCTTATAAGAAAAATAAATAAATATTACTAACAAAATGCAAAACAAAGGAATAGTCATTGTAACGTCCGTGTTACTGACACTTGCAAGCATCTTCTATTTGTCTTTCTCGGTTGCAACGAGATACTATGACAAGCAAGCTGCTAAATTGGGAGATCCTATTGCAGCCCAGGAGTACAAGGATTCTGTGAAGTACCTCGGCATCTACACTTACCAAAAATGTTTGGAAACGCAGATTGGCCTTGGCCTTGACCTTAAGGGAGGTATGAACGTTATCCTTGAGATATCGGTACCCGATGTCGTGGAAATGCTGGCTGATCACAAGACGGACGCTGCCTTTACCAAGTCAATGAGCGATGCTCGTAAGGAGATGGAAACCACTCAAGGGGATTTTATTTCGCTCTTTATCAAGGCCTATCACAACAATGCCCCAGGCCATCGCCTTGCCGAGGTATTCGCTACTCAGCAGATGCAAGGCAAGATTTCGCCTACCAGCACTGACGGTGAGGTAGAGAAGGCCCTTCGCTCAGATGTTACAGCGGCTATTGACAACTCATTTATCGTAGTACGCACTCGTATCGACCAGTTTGGCGTGGTACAACCCAATATCCAGAAGGTACAGGGCACCGAGGGCCGTATTATGGTTGAGATGCCAGGTATCAAGGAGCCCGAGCGTATGCGTAAGCTGTTGCAGGGTAGCGCCAACTTGGAGTTCTGGGAGACTTACAACGCCTCTGAGGTTATTCCTTATCTTTCTCAGTTAGATACTCGTTTGGCCAATGGTGACCAAGACACTACTGCTGTAAATGATTCAACAAAGTCAGCTGCTAAGGCAGAAAAAGCTGCTGAGACAGCTAAGCCTAAGTTCCAGCTGAAAAATGCTGCCAAGAAGCAGGATGTGAAGACTACACCTGATGCTCAACTTGCACAAGCTAAGAAGTTGCACCCGCTGCTTGCAATGCTTCAAACTACAGGTGGAAACAGCCTGAGCGTTGTTGGTTATGCAAGCGTTCGAGATACTGCAGCCGTCAACAAGATAATCTATAGTCAGCTTGCTAAGCAGGTATTGCCTAGTGACATGAAGCTATTATGGAGCGCTAAGCCAGCCGATGGACTTTCTGTTAAGAATATCTTTGAGTTGCATGCGCTGAAGGTTACGACTCCCAACGGCCGTGCTCCGCTGGAAGGTGATGTAGTGACCGAGGCTAAGGATCAATTCAACAACCTTACTGGTCAACCTGAGGTTAGCATGACCATGAATGCTGATGGTGCACGTCGTTGGGCAGAACTTACCAAAGCAAACGTCGGTAAGGCCATCGCTATCGTTCTTGACAACGTTGTGTATTCAGCTCCTCGTGTA
This sequence comes from Prevotella sp. UBA5387, assembly GCA_002407775.1. Classification (GTDB taxonomy): domain Bacteria; phylum Bacteroidota; class Bacteroidia; order Bacteroidales; family Bacteroidaceae; genus Prevotella. Next base: position 17,371 of record DHOP01000051.1, on the reverse strand, counting down.
AACGGAGAGATTTCAGGTGGTCAGTCTTCAATCTCTGGTAGCTTCACTATCGAGGATACCAAGGACCTTGCAAACACCTTGAACTCTGGTCGTATGCCTGCTCCTGCACACATCGTACAGGAGGAGATTGTCGGCCCTACACTTGGTGCACAGTCCATTCAGCAAGGCATTGTTTCATTTGTCATTGCGTTTGTTCTGTTGATTCTCTATATGATTGCCATATACAACGTTGTTCCAGGACTCGTTGCTGTAGGTGCTTTGCTCATCAACGTGTTCTTTACGCTGGGTATTCTAACTTCATTCCAGGCGGCCTTGACCATGTCGGGTATTGCCGGTATGGTGCTTACGCTAGGTACTGCGATCGATGCCAACGTGCTTATCTATGAACGTATCAAAGAGGAATTACGAGCAGGTAAGGGCATGAAACAAGCCGTTAACCTCGGATATAAGAATGCATTCTCGGCTATCTTTGACTCTAACCTCACCTCTCTTATCACTGGTGTGATCCTATATATCTTTGGTACCGGTCCTATCCGTGGCTTTGCAACGACATGGATCATAGGTCTTGTCTGCTCGTTCTTTAGTGCCGTATATCTTACTCGTCTAGTTTACGAGTACAAGATCAATAAGGACAAATGGCTTAACTTGAAATATTGGACCCCTATCTCAAGGAACATGATGCGCGATACCAACTTCAAGTTCATGTCAATGTACAAGAAAAGTTTTGGCATAACGATAGCTCTATCTCTTGTCTTTATTGCTAGCTTCTTCGTTCGTGGTCTGGCACAGAGCATTGACTTTACTGGAGGTCGCAACTATGTTATCGCTTTTGAAAAGCCGACACAGCCTGAACAGGTACGTGTTGTACTTGATAAGATTTTCCAAGGCTATACAACCAGTGCCATTTCTTTAGGAACTGATAATAAGACAATACGTATCTCTACCAACTACAAGATTGAGTCTAGTGACCCTGCCGTTGACAATGAGGTTGAAAATATTCTCTATAATGGTTTGAAGAGCGCCAACCTTGTTACACAGAAGAACGTAGAGGCCTTTAAGAATCCGGATATTCGCGAAGGTGGTTCTATCATCAGCTCAACGAAGGTTGGACCTTCTGTTGCTAAAGATGTGACCTACGGAGCCATCCTTAGTGTGGTAATCTCCTTGATTGCTATCTTCCTCTATATTCTGTTGAGATTCCGCAACGTGTCTTTCTCCTTAGGTTCAACCATTGCATTGACCTTCGACTCTTTGGCTGTTATTGGTATATTCTCTTTGCTACAAGGCCTATTGCCATTCTCGCTGGAGGTCGATCAGACATTCATTGGTGCGGTATTGACGGTTATTGGTTACTCCATTAATGATAAGGTGGTGGTATTCGACCGTATTCGTGAGAACTTACGACTACATCCCAAGCTAGACGCACAGATACTATTCAATGACTCTATCAACCAGACGTTGTCCAGAACCATCAATACATCTACAACTACGTTGATCGTGTTGCTCTGTATCTTGTTCCTTGGTGGTAAGAGTATCCAGCCTTTCGCTTTCGCTATGTCAGTCGGTGTAGTTGTCGGAACACTCAGCTCTATCTTCATCGCATCACCTATTGCTTACCTTGCTTTGGGTCGCAATATTAAGGATCGTCGCATCGAAGATCAATTGGCAACTGAGACTGCCAAGGCATAATAAGATTTTTCATTCATTTTCATAATAAGCGAGGCCGATACTCATTTGGGTGTCGGCCTCGTTTTTTTTTGATTAGGTGCTGCTTGTTAGTATTTCAAGTGTTTATTTTTCTTGAACTTACAGCACATATTTGAACATTCGGGTGTAGATCTACATCCTGACCAGTTTCTTCCTATCCAGAATCGTTACAACACGTCCAGCTGTTGTTATTATCCCTTCATCTTCTAGCTCCTTTATCGTGCGTGCCAATGAAGGGCGTTGTACCCCAAAGTATTCTGCCAATTGAGTTCTCGATCGCTTTAATATGAAGTAATTCTTTTCGGGAGTGGTCTTCTCCAAAAGGAAGATAGATAATTTATGTCTGAGGCTTTTGAGAGAGAGCATCTGAATTTTCTGAGACAGAAAGACAGTCATATTCGAGTTCAGCGTCAAAAAGTTCATCAGGAGTTTTTCGTTATTAATCATTTCTTTTAGCCAAGCTGACTTCGATATTATTAGAAATGTACAGGGCTCCATGCAGATGACATCAACGGGAAATTTATTGTTAGTGGCATAAATAAAAGCCGGAGCCAATGGTATAACAGCTTCGAGAAGGTCAATCTCCAGGGCATTTCCTTCCGGAGTAATCATTTGAGTGCGCACAACTCCATTTACCAATAAATACATTGATTTAATGGTATCTCCTTGCCATGCCACTGTTTCTCCCTTCTCGAACTTCACAATTTCCTTTATATTCCTGTCCAGAAATGCATCGTGCTCCTCTTTACTCATTCCTCTGAATAAGGGGCAAGTCAATAATTTAGTTTCATTCATGATGGGGTTGTTGTTGAATTATAAATGTATCTATACAAACTAATCGATATAGTAGCTGGTCACTAATAACCAAGTGTTAAGTATTATTAAAACAACGCTTGTGTCACCTGGGTTACGTTTTTTAGTTGATAGCTAAGATATCTTTGCCGAACAAAAGTAAACAATTAAAGTGAATAGAAAAGACGATAGTTGTTCTTTTTATAGTTCAAATAATCGGATAGAGTATGGAAGAAGTTTTCATAAAGTCAATTACCTTGCAGGCATAGACGCAACGGAAGAGAATAGTTAGGAACAATGGAATATTAATATGTTGAAGTTGTATACTTGAAATTATCAAAGGATCATGCGACGTCAACAACTGAAAAGAAAATATGATGAAAGATTTAAAGGACAGGAAAGTCGGTGACATCGTTACTGAGGATTATAGAGCAGCAGAAGTCTTTAAAGGATATGGTATTGATTACTGTTGTGGTGGAAATCAGAGTTTAGGTCAAGCAGCCAGCGACAAGAAGATTGATGTTGCTGAACTTGAGCTAAAGTTGAACAATCTGGATACTGTGGCCGCTAGTCGTCACCTAAGTTTTAGTGACTGGAAACTAGACTTTTTGAGTGATTACATTGTCAATGAATACCATAACAAGGTCTACAGAGTGCTACCAGAATTGATGAACTACCTTGAAAAGATCGTCAAGGTTCATGGTGCCAACCACCCGGAACTAAAAGAGATTTCGAAGTTGTTTTCGTTAATCAATACGGAACTTCCCATTCATCAGCATCAAGAAGAGGATGTGTTATTCCCAGCTATCAAAGAACTGGTGAACACAGATTCTTCAGAAGCAAAGCGAATCATCAGTTCGCAGTTTGCCCAGATGATGGACGAGCACGAACTCATTGGTGGCACAATGGATAAAATCAAAGTACTTAGCAAGAATTATGTTGTACCAGCCGATGGATGTAATACCTATCGTGTGACCTATAGGTTGCTCGAAGAGTTTGAGGATGACTTACATGCACACGTCCATCTTGAAAACAATATCTTATTTCCGAAAGCATTAACTTTAGCAGAGTAAACATATGAAAAAGATTATTACAAACAACGTGAACTGGGTGGGTATTAACGACTGGGAGTTGAGACAATTCCATGGACAGGAATACTCCACACACAAGGGTTCGACATATAATTCTTACCTGATTCAGGAGGAAAAGAACGTATTGATTGATACAGTCTTTGTTCCATTTGGAAAGAAGTACGTGGCAAATTTGGCAAAAGTAATAGATCTTAAGAAAATCGATTATGTGATTGTGAATCATGCAGAACCAGATCATAGTGGAGCACTTCCTGAACTGATGAGCCTAATTCCAGATACCCCTATTTACTGTACTGAAAATGCGGTAAAGTCGATAAAAGGACATTATCATCAGGACTGGAATTTCGTAACAGTCAAAGCAGGAGACAGACTCTCGATAGGAAATGGCAAGGAGTTAATCTTTGTACCAGCACCAATGCTTCACTGGCCAGATAGTATGTTTACCTATCTCACAGGAGACAACATTCTTTTTAGCAACGATGCTTTTGGACAACATTACTGCTCCGATCTCCTATTCAATGATTTGGTTGATCAGTCAGAACTTCACGAAGAGGCCATAAAGTATTATGCGAACATCCTCACTCCCTTTAGCAAGTTCGTCACAAAGAAAATAGACGAAGTGGTTAAGCTTAATTTGCCGATAGATTATATCTGCACTAGCCATGGAGTAGTTTGGCGCAACGATCCATTGCAAATCGTAAAGAAGTATGCGGAATGGGCAGATAATTATCAAGAAAATCAAGTTACTTTGATATATGATACGATGTATAACGGAACTCGTACGATAGCCGAGAATATAGCAAAGGGAATTAGCCAGGTAGATCCAACTATTAATATAAAACTCTACAATGCAGCTAAAAATGATAAGAATGACCTAATTACGGAGGTGTTCAAGTCAAAAGCTATATTGGTGGGCTCACCGACCGTGAACAATGGAATTATGCATGCTACGGCGGGACTGCTTGAAATGATTAAAGGTCTCAAATTCGTAGGTAAAAAGGCGGCTGCATTTAGTTGCTATGGATGGAATGATAAGTCCTCGAAGGAAATAGATAGTCAGTTACGCGAAGCAGGTTTTGATATCATCCTAGACCCCATAACAAACAATTGGGAGCCGGATGGCAATAAGATTGAGGAGAGTTTTCAATACGGTAAGAAATTTGCAAGCCTTTTGTAAGATGGGGCCCATCAATATAAGTGATTAGCATTGAAGAGAAACCTTGGGTCTATTGAATATCATAGAGAGTAGTTGCTAGAAACAACTCGACAAGATAAAGATGATAAATGAATTAGAATATTAACTGGTAAAGTTTAAAGAAGATGGATATTACAAAAGTATGGATGGAAGAGGGCTGCATAGCTTGTGGCGCTTGTGAATTAGCTTGCCCTGAAGTTTTCAGGATAGAGGATATAGCTTATGTAAATGAAGGGGTAAACTACCTTGAGTATACAGATCAGATTGTTGAGGCAGCAGAGGGATGTCCAGTTGAAGTGATAAAGTATTCTGAATAAAAGGGGAACATGGAATGAGTAAGGTTCTGCCTTACTTATTCCGTTCATTAATTATCTAAATGTAATTATGAAAGCAAGTGAAGATTTAAGAAAAGAGCATGAACTAATAATCACAACTCTTAATGTGCTAGATAAGGTAGTAGACAAAATCGAGTTGGGTGAGAAGGTTGATGCTGCTGATCTAAAAGACATTGTTGTCTTTTTGAGTGAATTTGCAGATAAATGCCATCATGGTAAAGAAGAAGGCTTCTATTTTCCCGCACTTGAAAGGGCAGGAATCCCCAATGAGGGTGGACCAATTGGTGTGATGCTAAATGAACATGATCTAGGTAGAAGTTATATACGACAAATGAGGGAAAGTACTTCAAGCGATAATATTGATTTTCAGACTTTCGCAAGTGCAGCTGTGTCATACATCGATTTGATGAGCAATCATATCAATAAAGAAAACAACGTTCTATTTATGATGGGCGACATGCGCATGCCCGAAGAATCACAACTGGAACTTCTTAAAAAGTTTGAGGAACACGAGAAAAATGTGATAGGCGAGGGTAGGCATCAAGAACTCCATGCTCTACAGGAAAGGCTTGAGCAAAAGTATCTCTGAATACTTTTACGGGGCCAAGTGTGACCTTTTATGAATTAAGCCGCCCGATAAAGCTCTCTTGTTATGAACAAGAGAGCTTTATCGGGCGGTAATAATTGAAAGGTATTCTAATCCCAAAGGATTAGTAACATACTATTATGGACTAATAATTGGCAGGACTGTAAATCATTTTGTAACCTTGCCGAACTCCTCATAGAGTAGTAGCAGGTGAGCAGCACTCCAACTAAAGTTGGCAGATTCAAGTCCCGCTCCGGTGAAAGTATCGTAATTCTCATAGATAGGAGATTTACCTGTGGCACCTTGCAGACGGTCAAACACCTGTGCGGTGTACACGTCTGCAGCCACAGTTTGTCCATAATTACGAAATCCTCGAATCGCAGAATAAGTCTGATCCAGCCAGATAGGACCGCGCCAATATCCCTTTGGATCATACTTAGGATTGTTTGCAGCTATTGTTGGGAAAGGAATATAGGTGGAGAATAGTGCAGGATCAGTGAGCAAGTTGGACGCTTTCTTGAATTGATCAGACGTTGCCAAATGTGCCCAGAAAGGTATATAACTCTCACATCCAGGCTCGCGAACAAAGCTTCCGTCAGACAAACGACGGTCAAAGAAAAAGTTGGTCTGGGTATCGAAGAAATAGTCTGCTATCTGGCTGCGAACATCTGGCTGCGTGAACTCTTCTCCAAGGATAGCGGCAAGTTTACTGAGCAGACCATATTCATATCCCAGATAGCTGTTTAAATCTACACTCTCCTGATCCATGCTCCAAGCATCATCATCGTTCTTAACCATTTTTGCACTGTCAAAACGAATGGCATTGTCCATTCCGCTTTCCCAGGCAGCAGCTTCTAATGTACCGTCACACGAACCAAACTCACAGATTCCATTATGGTTGTGGTCACGCTTTGCATACCACCAACGATGATATTTCAATAGTTTGGGGTACATCTCGCGTACAAAGGCGGTGTCTTTTGTACTTTCGTAGATACGGTTTACAGCCCATGTAGCCAAAGGAGGCTTGGAATCACGGCTATTGTTCTCAGTCGTATCAGGATAGATACAGTCGATGACCATGCCATCGGGCAACTGATAATCAAACATTACTCTTATGTTGTCCTTCGCTAATTCAGGTGCAAATGATGCCATAGCTGCGGAAAAGCGCCAACAGTCCCAAGCCCAGCAACCAACAAAATAGTCTATGGAGTGACTGGGGATGATAGCGTTGCGCAAGATACCTCCACGCGGAACTCGCCAATTCGAAATCAGAGTGACGATACTCTTCGCTGCAATTCTGTTATAACGATTAGGCATATCCTGACGTATGACACGGTCCAGATAGCCGTTCCAACGAGTATCATTGTTCTTCAATGCTTGAGCAAAGTTATTGAGAGCTTGTTTCGCCGAAGAAGTCAATGCCTTCAGAGGCGTCTCTGAGGAAGCAAAGGAAAGCCCAATATTGATGGTCTTGAGACCTGCAGGAAGTGTCGCCTTGTAGTCTTTCTGTGTACAATGCACTTTGCTGCCGCGAGGTAATGTCACTATGACCTTTTCACCTGTCTTATGAGTTAGGACAATGACGTCTCCTTGTTGACTGACACGAATATCTTGCCCAATGTTATTGCTGCGAATCTGCAGAGGCTTGACGTTAGCTTGGATGATCTGCAACATGGCAGTAGAGGCATCAAGATACTGCAATCGTTGTTTGATGCCGCCTTTCTTCATGGTCAGTTCGCCAGGATAATAAACTACTTCTGTAGGAGTCGATGAGTCATCGATTACTTCCACCAAAGCCTGAGCAAACCAATATCGTCCATAAATGCTGTAAGGACCACGGAATCCGTTGGCTTTGTGCAAGGAGTCACTAACAGAGAATCCCATCCAAGATCCTTGATCGATGAAACATGAAACTTGGTTTTTTCGACCATCGGGAACCTTTGAAAGGTCAATAATCTGCGGAAAGTCATAGCGTGAGATGGCATTTGCTCCCATGCTGGTGCACAAAGCCACCAATAATATCAGTATATAATGGTATATCTTCATCGTTTGTTGTTAGTTGATAAGAACAGATTGGCATCCAATTGAGAATTCGCATTGATTCAACAAACGAATGAAATCAAGATTGGATGCCATTATCATCGATCCAAATGGCTTTAGTATGAAAGCAAACTAAGTTTTCAATTTTCGCCTTTTTTCATTTTTTATTGGATAGTGGTTCAAGGACAAAGCCGTAAGTCCACTCTTTTGGTGTAATCGTATATTCTGAGTGCACCTGAGCACCCCAAGAGTTGTCACCGCCTACACCCATCTGACGATGGTCGATATTAAGCCAAACCATATCCTTGCGTGTGACACTTCCACCATGGTGGTGCTCGATCTTGGCTGGTCGATAGAGAATATCATCTTGAGGGAAATTCCAGGCGCTGACGCTCAATGGTTCCAGTCCGCGGACGACCAATCCCTTTCCTGACTGATCCTGTAGGGATACCCATCGCACATCACATTTGTTGGCTGTTTCTTGGGCTCTGACATAAGGATGATATTGTTCCCAGACTGAGGCTGAGTATTGTCCAATGAGGGCACCTGTCTTGCGGTCAGCATAATTCTCTTGCGGACCTCTACCGTACCATTTCATCTGATCGAAACGGGCAGGGAGTATCATACGCATTCCCAAACGAGGCATTTCTGGCAACTCAAGACTACCTGGCATAAAGTGCATTGTTACTTTCACCGCTCCATCGGGGGTGATGTCGTAGGTGATCGTCAACTGTGATTGCTGGCGCTTCATATCGTAAGATGAAATCACTGTTACTAATTGGCCATCTTTAGCAGCTTGTACATTGAAGTCTTTCAATTCCAAATCGCCCTGCACATCTTTCCAGATAGCGCAACGTCCGTCAGTTCCGTTCGACACATCATTGTCAGTCAATCCACGCCAGAAGTTGGGCTGCAATCCGTCTTCAATCATTTCATCACCACTATAGATCAATGAGGCAAGCTTGCCTGTGGTGCGTGAGAACTTCACCGTAAACTGATTGCCTTCAATGATTGCTTGGGGTGTCTTCTGACCAGTGACCTGAAGTGGCTGACCTGACTTTGGTTTTGGGGTATAGACATAGGGTTCAGGTGACAACGGGAACTGCTCGCGAGCAATAACAAAGCCGTAAGGAAGCATACTTGTAGAATGCTTCAATGTGGCTTTCATGTTCAACAGATATTCGCGTCCATCATCCTTGATGGGTGAGAAGGGGATTTTTACAATAGCAGAACCATGTGGGTTGATATTGGGAAAGTCCATCTTGCCATGTTGGATTTCCTCACCATCGGCAAGGATAGCCCACTCTAATTCTTCGTTTTCAAGCCCAGAGAAATCAAAACGGTTGGATATCTGTATTTCATTGGTTGCAAATGGTACGGCCTTGAAATGAATATTCTGATATACTTTGGCCACCTCATAAGCATGTGGATGGAGGGTTCTGTCCGCAGCAACAAGTCCATTTGTGCAGAAATTAGAATCGTTTACGACACCCACAAAGCCCATATCACCACCATAAGCCCAAATATTATTTCCCTGTTCATCTTTTTTGGCAAAGGCCTGATCTACCCAGTCCCAGATAAAACCACCCTGTAGCTGGTCATACTGATCTATGAGTGTCCAATAATCCTGAAGGTTTCCCTCGCTGTTTCCCATAGCATGTTCGTATTCACAGAGAATAAGAGGACGAGCATCACGCTGGTTGACATGCTTGCGAAGTGCCCAAATACGGGCATACATAGGACAGTAGATATCTGATTTACCTTCGTAACCTCCACCCTCATATTGCACTGGACGTGTTGGGTCGGTCTTCTTAGCCATATCATAGATGGATTCAAACCATTTACCATAGCCAGACTCATTGCCTAATGACCAGATAATCACTGACGTGAAATTGCGGTCACGAGCAATCATTCTGCCCATCCTGTCGTGGAAAGAACCTAACCACTCTGGATTGTTGGCAAGTGTCTGCTCCCCAGTGGTTGCATGTATCATTCCATGACTTTCAATATTGGCTTCATCGACAAGGTAAAAACCATAACGGTTGCACAAGTCATACCACTCAGGTCTGTTAGGATAGTGTGAGCAGCGAACGGCATTAATGTTCAGCTGCTTCATGAGCTGAATGTCCTTCACCATCTCATCGACAGTGATTGTACGGCCGTTGTCTTTATTATGTTCGTGCCTATTCACACCTTTTATCTTGATGGCTATCCCATTGACGAGCATCTGTCCGTTATGCATTTCTACGTTACGGAATCCAAAAGGATGTGTATAAGATTCTTGGACATGTCCTCGAGAATCCGATGTTGTGACAACTAGTGTATATAGGTAAGGCTGTTCAGCATTCCACGGCTTAATATTGGGTAGTGCACGCTGAATCTGGAAAAGACTATCGGCTTTGCTCCGAATGCTTTGCTCGGTACGGAACATTACGTTTCCTTTTGCATCCAGAACTTGAACAGCCACCTTTCCCTTGAGTTTAGGGTTGGCTACAGAGAAGGTCAAATCAAGTTTGCCATCTTTGTAGGCATTGGTAAGACCGGCATTCAGACGAAAGTCAGCGACTCTGAACTTTGGTCTTGCCTGGAGGAATACGCTTCTCTCTATGCCGCTATATCTCCAAAAGTCTTGATCTTCCAAGTAAGACCCATCGCTGTAGCGAAATACTTGTACGGCGAGACGATTCTTTCCTGGACGTAAATGAGATGTCACATCAAAGTGGGCTGGTAGGCGGCTGTCTTCACTATAGCCTATCATAGTTCCATTCAGCCACACATAATATGCTGATTCCACACCTTCGAAGTCCAAGAAGATATCATTTCCATTCCATGAGGATGGCATATCGAAGTCACGTACATAACAACCTACGGGATTATAGTCAGAAGGTACATAAGGAGGATTAACTGGGAAGGCATACGACTCGTCAGTATAGATAGGCGCATCAAATCCCTGGAGTTCCCAGCTTCCGGGTACTCTAATGTCTCTCCATCCACTCGCATCCATTCCATCGCGGTAGAAACGCTCTGGTACAGAACTCGGATTCTTGCAATAACAGAACTTCCAGATACCATCAAGCGAAATCCTCCTCTCAACGCTAGGATTTACCGCATAGCGTTCTACGTCACCGAGGGTCAGCTGTCTCAAAGCAGCTGACTCGTTGATATAAGGGACGAAATGGGCACTCATCGGCTGCCTGTTTATTCCGGAGATAGTGGCATCCTGCCAAGGAACTTGTTGGGCCAGAGCTGAAAGGCCTGAAAAGAAGAGGATAAGTGGGAGGATATAGATTTTTTTCATTGCGTTACGATAATGAGCAGAAGAAAGTTACGAGGAAGGGTACACTAAAGTCACAAAGAGCACCATGGTAAATGGATACAATCACATAAGGTTGGCCGGAATATCGAGTGATGATAGGCAATGTGGTGTCCATTGATGTGGCTCCTGCCACGGAAATGGGGGCTAGCTTGCCAAAATATCTTGCCAATAGTGGCGCGCCTAGGAGAGCAATAATCTCCCTGATGATGTTTGCCAGTAATGCGGTAGTGCCCAGTTCGGCTCCACGATACTCAGTAATGAAGATACTCGACAAAGAGTAATACCCCATACCAGAACCAATGGCAAGACAGTCTGTCAATTTCACAGAAGAAAGGAACAGGCATGCCACGCAACTCCCCATGAGTGTACCAAGAATTGTCATCAAAGGTAGCGAGGCCAAGGCAGGATTCAGATTGCGAAGACTTTTGAGAATATTGGTGTCATTGCCGACAGTTATCCCGACGCAGAACATCAACAGACAGAGCACATAAAAACTGATATTGCTAGTCAGTAAATCAGCAGGCAGGCTTCCATTAACACCCAGTAGGATGCCAAGAGCAAAGAATCCAAGGATGATAAGACTCCCTCTCATGAACGGTCTCCTTTCTGCCTACGAGTATAAAGCCACACCAACCATGCCATAATCACGCTGCCAACCACTCCAAACACCGAGAGCACTAGGGCACTCAAGCCCAGATGACCAATGTTTTCAATGATGTTGCGATTCTGGCCGACCTCAATGCCTAGAAGAAACAGCAGACACCAAATCAATAATGTAATTAATGACTGTATCCATTTGATGTTTCGCTTTCGCATTAAGACACCTATGAGGATGCCAGAAAGCATGATTGCTACAATTATAAGCATGGCTGATGTGGTTAAGGATTACCGATTATTTAGCCAGTGGATTGGCGTTCAACTCGGTTTGAGGAGTAGGATAGAACAACTTGCTGTTATCAAAACCGGTGCGTCTTGCAGCTTTCAAAGCAGCGTCAGTCTTGCCCCAACGTCTCAGGTCATACCAGCGGAGGTTCTCCAATGGGAATTCGATCATTCGTTCATGCTCAATCTGGGACTGAACAGCGGTAGCATCCGTACCCTTCATTGCTGGCATATCTCCATGTACTGATCTTACTTGATTGATCAAGGGAATAGCATCGGTAGGTCTACCTAGACCGTTAAGTGCCTCTGCTTTCATCAGCATAACGTTGGCATAACGCATGAGAGGAATATTGATGTCACTTTCGTCAAGTTCAAGTCCCTCGATTGTAGCGGGCATAAGTTTTCTGAATGCAGGACGATTATAAGCCTTTCCATCAGTGTTGAACCAGTCGTCATAGTTTTTGCCATATACCTTGCCAGTTCCATCATTGAAATAATCACATTGATAGAACACAGACTGATAGAGACGAGAGTCATAAAGACCTGTAGTGGCAGTCTGTCCTTCTTCCATAAATGCTTTCATCAAAGCATTTGAAGGTAGGATTTCGTCCCATCCCATCAGCTCTGCACAACCAGTCCAGCGATGAAGCTGAGTACGATAAAGAGCTCCGTTGGCGTCACTCAGTGAGAATTGCATCTCGAAGATAGATTCCTTGTTGTTCTTCATAGATCCATTGAACAATCCAGCAAAGTTCTTTTCCAGGGTATAACCTGTGACTTTGTTGAATGCATCTACAGCGCTGGTCAGATATTGTGTCTTTTGAGCGCTCTCCTCAGAAGCTCTGGTGAGATAAGCCCAGCCGAGATAAGCGTATGCGGCACCACTTGTGGCACGTCCCACGTTGTCGGCATCATAAGACTGAGGCAGTGTAGTGGCATCTGTCAGATCCTTGATGATAAAGTCCCATGCCTCTGGTCTTGTGGCTAATGCCTTGTCCAATGCGGAGGCCTCACCAGAGGTAATGTAAGAGTCACGGATGACAATGTTTTCCCAATTGAGAAGGAGCATCATGTGATAATAACCTCTTAAGAACTTAGCTTCGGCAAGAAGATGAGCCCTGTCTGTTGCATTGAGTGTTGCCTCAGGAACTTCATCCAATTTAGCGATGATTTGGTTTGCATAACTGATACCACGATAGCAGCCACTCCAGTACATACTGAATTGTGAGTTACCGTTAGTGTAGGTGAAATTGTAAAGGTCAACCCAGTTGGGATAGTTCATGGCATCGTTGCCCATGTTGACATCGTCACCACGGTAGCCTTCTACAGGCCATTTCACTTCTGAGAAGCTCCATTCATCATCGCTGTATTGCATCATATACATCTGTGAATAAGCAGATGCCAAGGCCGACTCCACGTCTTGCTTGCTTCTCCAGAAAGAAGCCGAGGTAAGCTGATCCGGAGAATTAACAGTGAGATAATCGTTACAAGAGCTTAGACCCAATGTGAAGCATAAGCTGAGAATATATATAATTCGTTTCATTTTTCTATTTCTTATAAATTCTTTAGTATGATTTCTTCTGTCCCATTAGAAAGAGATCTGTGCTCCGACAGCAAACGAACGGGTGAATGGATAAATCAGTTTGTCAATACCAGTATTAAGAACACTGTTACGAGAGAATTCGGGATCAATTCCGTCATAGCTTGTGATAGTCAAGAGGTTCTCGCCACTTACATAGAAGCGAACTTTTTCCATATAGATCTTGCTAGTGAGAGCAGTTGGCAGGGTGTAACCTAGCTGTACTTGGCGCAGACGAATGAAATCACCGTTCTCCAAGAATCGTGTAGATTCACGGGAGTTGCCGTTAGGATCCTGGTAAACGGCACGTGGCACGCTTGTGTTCGTGTTGGTAGATGTCCAGGCATTGAGAGTGGACTTCAACATATTGGAACCAGAGTTCATGGCCTCATAGAAATATTTGTTGCCATTGTATAACTTGTTTCCCCATGCGCTACCGACAACCATTGAGAAATCAACTCCCTTCCAGGTTGCGCCAAGATTGAGATTCATTTCCAAGGTTGGAATACCTGAACCAGAATATGCTTTGTCATTTTCGTCAATGACTCCGTTGCCATCTAAATCTTTGAAACGAATGTCTCCGGCCTTTGCTTTAGGTTGGATGAGTTCGCCTAGAGAATTCTTGTAGCTGTTAACTTCTGCATCTGATTGGAAGATTCCGTCTGCCTGGTAGAGGTAGAAAGCACCGATGGGCTTTCCTACTCTGGTTTGTGTTGGGAAGTGCTCAGAACCATACTTCAAACCTTCGCCATAAAGTACTTGATTGGGATCTGACAACTCGACAACCTTATTGTTGACTGTGCTGAGGTTGAAGCCTACGTTGTAGTCGAGATCGCCCATCTTATCAGCCCAATTCAACTCAAACTCAATACCTGCATTGCGCATCTTACCAACATTGAGCACAGGGCTTTCGATACCTGTTGATGGTGCCAATTCCTTGGTGATGAGCAAATCACGCGTTTGGTTGTAGTAGTAGTTGATTGATCCAGACAATTGATTGTTGAAGAATCCGAAGTCAACACCGATATTCTTTGTATCAGTGGTCTCCCACTTCAAATCTCTGTTCTCTAGTCCGCGTGCGATACTTCCAGTCCAAGCAGAACTACCATTTCCACGTACATAACCTTGATACATGGTGTTGTTGGTATTGATCAAAGCAAGGAAGCTATAGTAGCCAAGTGCATTCTCATTACCCAATTGTCCCCAGCTGGCACGAAGCTTCAAATTGCTGATAGGAGTTCCTTTGGGGAAGAATGGCTCTTCTGTGATACGCCAGCCAAGAGCGAGTGATGGGAAAGTACCCCAACGACGGTTAGCGCCGAACTTTGAGCTACCGTCACGACGTACGGTGAGTTGAACGAGGTAGCGGTTGGCATAATTATAGTTCAAACGTCCAAAGAAAGAAGCTCTATTGTAAGTCCATTTCGTACCACTGCCGCTATATGTACCACCAGAACCAGCGTTGATAGTGTTAAAATCAGAAGAGAGGAAACCAGCCGGAACTTCTGATGTTACAAGATTGCCATCCTCTACCTTATAGATAATGGTCTTGCCTTCTACGCTCACCGAATTCCATGTATATTTACTAGAGGTAAGTGATGTACCAATCATTGCATTGATACTGTGTTCTCCAAATGTTTTGTTGAAGTTGAGGACATTGTCCCATACCTGTTCTTCTCCATAGGCAGACATTTCGGTATTCATTGGGTAAATATTCTTAGCCTTCATATCAGCAATATAGTCTGGAGCATGATTCACAGAACGGTCGTGCTTGCCACGGTAAGAATAGCTAGTCTTGAAGGTCAGGTATTTGCTTAGGTTGGCTGTAATGGCAATATTGGCATCCGTGTAGAATGTTTTGGTATTTGCCATCTGGTAATAGTTGTCAGCCATAATGTTACGGTTGTTGGGGAGACCGTCAAAGTTGGTCAGTCCGAAACCGTATTCCTCCTGATCGTTATAAACAGGAACTAAAGGAGAGATCATGTACATTTCCTTGATGGAATATTGTGGCTGATAACTCTTAGTGTATTTGAAATTCATGTTAGCATCAAAGTCGAAAATTCCCTTGCTGGTATGCATCTTCATGCGGGCATTGTCCTGTCTGAAGTCGTTACCCTGGAAAATTCCCTTTTCATCAGCATGGTTAAAAGACAAGGAATAGAGCATCTTGTCAGAACCACCACGCAGGCTGACCATATAGTTCTGAGCTAGGCCACTGCGTTCTACTTGGTCCTGCCAGTCTGTGTCAACGCCAGTATTGGAACTGATGTATGCGGGGAGAGTTACTTGTTTGTTAGGGAATTGTGCATTGTAGTTGTTATACATCATCTTATGCACCTGCTGATATTCGCTAGCATTAAGCATATCCAATTTCTTGGCAATGCTAGTAAAGTTTAGATAAGATGTGAAGTCAACTTTCAAGTCACCTTTTTTACCATTCTTGGTTGTGACAAGAATAACGCCATTGGCAGCCACAGATCCGTAGATTGCAGCAGCGGCACCGTCTTTGAGGACTTCCATGGACTGAATGTCCTGAGGATTTACACTGTTGATATCGCCGGGGAAACCATCAATGATGTAAAGAGGCTCGTTGTCACCGAATGTCTTGACACCACGGATCTTCACCTGTACACCTGCGCCAGCGTTACCACCAGCCTTTGTGATATTTACACCTGCAATTTTACCCTGCAATGCTTCGGCAGGATTAGTAGTGGTGCGTTTGGCCAAATCTTCAACATCAACAGAAGAGATAGCACCAGTCATGTCGCTTTTCTTCATTGTACCATAACCAACGACGATGATTTCATCGATAGCTTTGGTATCTTCAGACATCTTGACATCCATATTATTGCTAGCCAGGACCTCTTTATCTTTGAAGCCTATATAAGATACGGTCAACTTGTTACCCTGCTGGGTATTAATAGTGAAAAAGCCATTAGCATCAGTTATGGTCATGGCATTGGTCTCTTTGTCTTGAATAGTTGCTCCGATAATCGGTTCACCCGCATCATCTTTAATATATCCAGAGAAATTCTTCTCTGCAACTGGACGACTTGCCTCAGCGGCCTGTTCTGCACGAGTGATCACAATCGAGGTGGATGAAACAATGTCATACTTCAGATTGCGTCCCTTGAAAGCCAAATTCAATACAGTAGGTACGGTTGCTTGTTGCTTGGAAATGGTCACATCACTGCGATTGTCAATCACGCCAGTACGATAAGAAAAACGATAGGGAGTCTGTTTCTCAATAATATTAAATACGTGTTTAAGTGTCGCATTCTTTACGTTGATGTTTACGGTCTGGCTCTGTGCTTGGACACTAAGGCTTGACAGAGTAAGCAACAACATAAGAACATAGATTTTAAAATCTAAGTGTAGCTTCATAAGTTCTTTCTTTTAGGTTTTTAATTGTTATAGGATGCTGCCTTTTGGCCAGCATTACTCTTATAGACTACAAAGATTTGGAAAAGTACCGATATTTTTTTAATTTCCTAAAAAAAATCATAAAAAGGAGCTTTTACCTTATTTAATAATGGCAGGCTATTAGATAATGTTGAAAATAATTTATTGAATAGGTATCAATACAATGTTTTTATCTGCTGGCTTATTCAGTCGTAAAAAATATCTTGAAACTAAACACAAGTTTCTGGGAAAAGGTTGAAATACAAAGAATTCTGTCAGACTTAAATAATGTGAGTTCAACGAATTTTAGATAAAGCAGATTACGGTTGTGATAGGATACTAATGGCACTGCGATTGAGTACTAATCAGCACGCGATAAGTACCGAATCGCACCGCGTTTAGTATCTGATCGCGGTGCCATTTGACTATGCCTAAATTTACTT
>DHOP01000032.1:35194-48892 GCA_002407775.1 Prevotella sp. UBA5387 | reverse complement strand
TGGGTGCGTGGATTGAAACATCGAGTTCGGCAAGTTGGCATCGGCGATATTCGTCGCATCCCGTGTGGGTGCGTGGATTGAAACGCTTACGGACGTATTTTATGATACTTTCCGTCAGTCGCATCCCGTGTGGGTGCGTGGATTGAAACATCGATACAGGAGGCAGAAAATACGATGTCGAGTCGCATCCCGTGTGGGTGCGTGGATTGAAACATTGTTATCTTAATAATGTATATTTAGGAAAAGTCGCATCCCGTGTGGGTGCGTGGATTGAAACTCTCAGAAGTTGTTTCTATTCGTACACAGAATAAGTCGCATCCCGTGTGGGTGCGTGGATTGAAACTTCACTGCTTGTAATAACTCTGGCAGACTGTTCAGTCGCATCCCGTGTGGGTGCGTGGATTGAAACGATTATACCTAGATAACTTAATTATAAACATAAAAGTCGCATCCCGTGTGGGTGCGTGGATTGAAACCTTGGCTTCGGGTTTATTATGGACTTCGGCCTTAGCGTCGCATCCCGTGTGGGTGCGTGGATTGAAACACTATTACCAACAAGGCTGATGCAGCAGACTATGCGTCGCATCCCGTGTGGGTGCGTGGATTGAAACCCTTGAACCAGAACCACGTCGCATCGGAGCCCCTGGTCGCATCCCGTGTGGGTGCGTGGATTGAAACCTGTTCTTGATGCTCTCCTCAGTCATGGACAGTATGGTCGCATCCCGTGTGGGTGCGTGGATTGAAACTGAGTCATCTGTGACGTCCAGTCATCAATTGCTAGTCGCATCCCGTGTGGGTGCGTGGATTGAAACTTGATCCTGAGAACAATAAAGATCATTATAGAGTCGCATCCCGTGTGGGTGCGTGGATTGAAACATCGCAAGAAATCCATTGCTAATGAGATAATGAGTCGCATCCCGTGTGGGTGCGTGGATTGAAACTTAGAATGGGATGAGAATACTGTTTTTGACGTAGGTCGCATCCCGTGTGGGTGCGTGGATTGAAACTTTGTCGTGGTACTTTGATTTCAATCGTTCTGAAGTCGCATCCCGTGTGGGTGCGTGGATTGAAACAGCGTGAGATGCTTGCCAATCAGCAAGCTTACAGTCGCATCCCGTGTGGGTGCGTGGATTGAAACTTAAATTATCTTAATATTTTAATCACGTTTACAGTCGCATCCCGTGTGGGTGCGTGGATTGAAACTGGTGTCACTACATTGGTAGTGACGGTAATACACCGTCGCATCCCGTGTGGGTGCGTGGATTGAAACACCCTGACCATGTGATAGCCACTGAGCGTAATGTTGTCGCATCCCGTGTGGGTGCGTGGATTGAAACTATCATTGGCAGATTGCAGCGCTTCGTTGGTCGCTGTCGCATCCCGTGTGGGTGCGTGGATTGAAACCCAGTAACCTTGAGGAGAACGAACCCAATCAACGTCGCATCCCGTGTGGGTGCGTGGATTGAAACTCGTCAAGCGTGGTCAGGGTTATCATAGGAACATCCAGTCGCATCCCGTGTGGGTGCGTGGATTGAAACAATTATTAACATAAATTAAGTAATAAATAATAAGGTCGCATCCCGTGTGGGTGCGTGGATTGAAACGACAAGGTGGTGTATATCATAATAGTCAAGATCACGAGGTCGCATCCCGTGTGGGTGCGTGGATTGAAACTTGATAACCCTACTCCTGTTCCGTACACTGAAAAGTCGCATCCCGTGTGGGTGCGTGGATTGAAACAGCGGCATATCTTTTTTCATCTTTGATTGTGTTAAGTTTTAATAGATAACTTAGTAAAGTTAGATAAAAAGGGAATAATGATCAGGTGAATGTTTTTTTATCCTTGTGATGACATTCTATCAAGAAGCCGAGACAAAGATTTTCTTTTTTCAAACGTGAAGGCTAAGAAACGGTTGCCCATTCGTTCTTAATCGATTCGTGGTTAAGACTTCCTCTTTCATGGTAAATCAGCAGATAGCTGGAATTTGATAAATGAATCTATATTACAACTATCATTCTTTATTACTCACTAAGTCTGGATGTTACTGATGGGATTTGGCTCCAACACAAAGCGTGATTATTGGTGTTTTCTCTCATACATACTTTTTGGGATTTTCAGAATATACCGGCTTTTTCTGATTCCGATATTCAAGAGGAGTACATCCAAGATGTTCTTTCACAAATTTCCCAAAGAAACTGGTATTAGAGAATCCTAGCTTGTTGCTGATTTCCTTGATACTAAGTGTTGTGTTTTGTAATTCATAGGTAATATCTGCAAGAGTATATTCACGTATCCAATCATTCGCCGTCTTCCCTGAATTCTTCTTGGAGATGATGGTTAGGTATTTTGGTGATATACATAGCTCGGAGGCATAATATTCAACAGGTCTGTATTTAATGTCAAGGGTTTGCAAGAGTTCTAGAAATTGGTTGAAGTATGAGATGTTTTTTGGGCGTGGAGCTTCACTACCGCTAGTCATAATATCTCTCTTTAATAATTGGCAAAGACCAATGATCGCAGCACTAAGAACTCCTTTCATCAAATCTCTGCTGATCTGGGTCTCATGATTGTCAGCACTGTTCTCTAGGCACAACCGGATAAGGTCGTAAACTTTTTCATACACCTTCATGTCAATGTCATTCATATCAAAGATACGTTTTTTTCTGATATATGTAAACTCGTTCCAAACTTCGATATACCCTCGAAGATAAACTTGCAGAGCTCGATTAGTAATACATAGAGCTACATATTCAAAATCAGTGCTAACCATTAGGTTGTCTATCATTGTTTCAGGAGGGCAGATAAACACTTGATGTGCTTCGACTACAAATGAACCCTTATCCATGGTCATTTGGAGCTTTCCATTTGTACAGATGGCAATGATATTCATGTTTGGTCGGATGACTCCAGGAACGCCCAGAATCTTTATGTTGTCGATGATCATAAGGTCATCATCAAGGTAGTCAGGATTCATTACGGCGGCCTTGTCAGCCATTGAAAGCAGTTTCTCTGTCTCACTCATCTGAATCAGATTCATATTTTTGATTTTCCTATATTGAGTTCAAAATTAATAATTTTACCCCAAAAGCAATGTTTTATTTGGGAATTAGTATGCTCTTTTTAGACTTATATTCCATAATGTGTAACCATTGTGCCTTTTTGGGATATCCTATATTGCTTAAATGCATTTAATTTTGCCGCCAATAATCAGAATCATAAAGTTATCATAATGAAAAAGTTCGAATTAGTAATTGTTCTGGCAACCATAGTTTTCTCTGTTTCAGGATGCAAAGAAAAAAAGCAAGAGTCACGAAATGTCATTGAGGTAATCACTGAAGCAGCCAGTGCCTCGAATATAGCACATAACCAGAGTTATTCCGGCACTATTGAGGAAAGGAGTGGTTCAACCTTGAGTTTTGCTAGCACTGGTACTCTTATGTCATTGCCTGTGCACGAAGGACAGTATGTGAGTGCTGGTCAGCTCATAGGAGTAATCGATGCCTCGACTACAGGTAACGCCGTGGCAATATCACATGCAGCGACCGTACAGGCTCAAGAGTCTTTGAAACAGGCTGAAGATGCATATGCTCGCATGAAACAACTGCACGATAATGGGTCTTTACCTGAGATCAAATGGGTTGAGGTTCAGACTAAAGTTGCGCAGGCGCGCCAGATGATAATGCAGGCTCGTGCTTCGGAAAAAATCGCACGTAAAGGACTTAAAGACACTCGACTTATCGCGCCTTTTAGTGGATATGTTGTTACAAAGCAAGCTGAGATCGGCCAGAATGTGATGCCTGGTCAACCCATAGTACGTTTGGTAAAGATAGATGATGTCAAGGTGAAAATCAGTGTACCGGAAGATGAGATCTCAGAAATCAATTTGGGCCAAAAAATTGAGTTCAAAGTGGGGTCTTTACATAATGAGACATTCTTTGGCATCATAAACGAAAAGAGTGTTGAAGCTGATCCAATCTCACGTTCTTATACAGTCAAGGCAGTTGTAAATAATGCTGGTCATCGTTTGCTTCCTGGCATGGTATGTGACGTATATGTTTCAAATGGCTCCTTTGACCAGGGAATCACACTACCAGCAAATATTATCCAGATCGATGAGAACAACAAGACGTTCGTATGGACTGTCGTCAATGGCAAGGCCCATAAGGTAGAAGTCGATACGGGTGAAAATGTTGGTGCCAATGTCATGGTTATTTCTGGTCTTTCCGAAGGTATGTCTGTAATTATATCAGGCCAGCAGAAAGTATCAGAGGGAATGACGGTCCAAATCAAAAATAATAAGTGATAGCATATCGGTAATGAGAATGAATGGCATCACTGTCAATAAAGATATTATGATGAAGAACAAGAGAAATATAGTAGAGTGGGCAATGCACTACCGGCAAATTGTGATACTTGTCACATCGATTTTAGTGGCATTCGGAATGTATGCGCTCTACAAGATGAATAAAAATGAGTTTCCAGATTTCACAATCCGTCAGGGAGTAGCCGTTGCGGTATATCCTGGAGCATCATCTCATGAAATAGAAGAACAGGTCACCAAGCCGCTGGAGAATTATATCTTTACTTTCAAGGAAGTGAAGAAGCAGAAGACAAAATCTTACAGCCGTAATGGCGTTAGCATTGTCCAGATAGAGCTTAATGATGATATCAACGGAGCAGACAAGGAAAACTTCTGGAGCCGATTCAAGCTTGGTGCACAGCAGTTCAAACAATCACTCCCGGCTGGTGTAGTTGCTTTGGTCGTAAACGATGATTTTGGTGATGCTTCTTCTCTGCTCATTACTATGGAAAGCAAAGACAAGACATATCGAGAGCTCGATGACTATATGGATGACTTGATGATGCGTTTGCGAAGCATCGAAAGCGTGGGACGCTTAAGTGTCACTGGTCAGCAACAGGAGCAGATAGGGGTATATATAGACACAAAGAAACTTTCGCAATTTGGAATTGGACAGAGTATCGTGACTGCTGCGCTAATGGCTCAGGGCTTTACCACTACTGGCGGTTCAAGGTCCACTCCTGATTATGAGGCTCCAATTCACGTGGCATCTTCTCTCAACATTGTAAATGACGTGGAACAGATGGTAGTGTATTCTGGTCCAGATGGTCATGTCGTACGAGTAAGGGACATAGCTTCCGTGCGACGTGAATACTCCAAGCCATCAAGTTTTGTCACCAATAATGGCAAAAAGTGCCTTGTGCTTAGCGTTGAAATAAAGAAGGGAAGATCTATTACTGAGATGGGTGCAGAGGTCAAAGATGTCATATCAGACTTTGAAAAAACACTCCCAGAGGAAGTCTCAATGTGTACAATCACTGACCAGAGTCAGGTCGTAGGCGACTCGGTAGTCAATTTCTTAAAAGAATTGCTCATTGCTGTCTTGGCAGTAATTATTGTGGTGTTGCTATTGTTACCCATACGCGTAGCATTAGTTGCTGCAAGTACTATTCCAATCACTATTTTTATTTCTCTTGGATTATTTTATGCCTTTGGCATAGAACTCAATACGGTTACATTGGCCGCCTTGATTGTTACCCTTGGAATGATAGTTGACAATTCTATTGTCATCATTGATAATTATGTGGAGCTTTTGGGAGAAGGGAAGAGTAGATGGAAGGCAAGTGTCCAGAGTGCAACCCATTTCTTTAAATCTATATTTTCCGCAACTTTAGCCATCTCAGTGACTTTCTTTCCCTTGCTACTTACGATGAAGGGTATGTTCGGTGATTTTTTACTTTTATTCCCTTGGGGCATGACCATTGTACTAATGGTATCAATCTTGGTCGCAGAACTTGTTGTACCTTTCATGCAGTATTTTTTTATTAAAGAACCAATTCAGGAAAGATTTAACAAAGATGGCAAAGCAAAGTTTTCTTTGCTCAATACTATGCAGAAATACTATGATTATCTCATCGATTTCTGTTTCCGTCATCCTTATGGTGTAGTGGCAACAGCGGTCACATCCGTCGTAATTGGAGGCCTAATTATGGGACATCTTCCACAGAAGTTGATGCCTACCGCAGAACGCAACCAGTTTGCTGTCGAAATCTATCTTCCCACAGGATCTTCTCTGGACCGCACTGTAGAGATTGCAGACTCATTGGAGCATATATTACATAAAGACGAGCGCATCGTGTCAATAGCTTCCTTCAAGGGTACTGCGTCACCCCGTTTCCAGACCTCCTATGCACCACAATTCGGAGGAAAGAATTATGCTCAGTTCATAGTCAACACTAAGGGAAACGCGGAAACAACAGCAATTCTTGAAGACTATCGGATGAGGTACGCTAATGCCTTTCCTGGTGCCTATGTGAGATTCAAGCAGTTGAGTTATAGTGCTGAAGGGAACTCTGTGGAGATTAGGCTAAGTGGATCAGACTGGACACAACTCAAACAAACAGCAGACAGCTTAACCCAAATACTAAGACGTAATGATTCTCTACTGCTTGTTCGCAATGATGTCAATGAGCCCTTGCTGACTACAGATATTCAGCTAAATCAGTTACGTGCGAATCGCCTTGGGGTGACAAATGCCCAAGTGGAACTAGCCATGGCGACACGATATACATTAGGTGGCATACCTGTCACCACTATCTGGAATGGAGACTATGGTATTCCTGTAAAAGTGAAGACAACAAACGTTGATAAAAGTACTATTGAAAACGTCGCTGATGAACCCATAGCTGTAGCAGGTGGGATAAAGACCGTTCCTTTGAGACAGATTGCAAATGTGGTCCCCAAATGGGAAGATGGTCAGATATGCCACCGAAATGGAGTGCGAACCATCACTATAATGGCGGACGTTATAGATGGACAAAATGTGATGACCGTCACTACAAAACTCCAAAAGGAAATTAAATCAAATTTATTACCTGCAGGCATAAAGATGGAATGGGGAGGAGAGTATGAACAGGCTCAGGAAGCTACTCCTCAAATCATATCAGGATTGATGATTAGCATTGCCATCATTTTCTTTCTCATGCTGATTCATTTCCGACGTATTAGAACAGCTTGTCTGCTTCTAGTGTCACTCTCTCTTGTTATATTTGGAACAGCTATGGGCGTAGTTATCCCTAGAGGGGAATTCTCGTTGACCTGTTATCTTGGAATAATTTCTCTTATGGGAATATTAGTGCGTAATGTGATAATCATGTATGATTATGCCGAAGAACTGCGCGAATTGGAACATCTCTCAGCACATCAGGCAATATTAATGAGTGCCAAACGACGAATGAGACCGATCTTCTTAACTTCAGCAGCTGCTTCAATGGGTGTGATTCCTATGATATTAGGAAACTCAGGACTTTGGCAACCCATGGGCAATGTGATTTTTTTCGGCACAATCATTACGATGGTACTTATTCTGACTGTTATGCCAATCGCTTATTGGCTTTTGGAAAGTGGCTCTACAAAAAATAGACTGAAGAGCCTTGAAATGGAGAAACTATAATTGACATTACAAATATCTCAAAAGTTAAGAAATCATGAAATATATATTTGCAACAATATTGTGTCTTGGATTCTTTGAGAGTGCAATAGCTCAGCAACAGCTTACATTACAGCAAGTTCGTGAACTTGCCGTGGCTAATAATATTGTGACACGCTCAGCAGATAATGCTTTGATTCAGGCACAGGAACAACAAAAAGAAGCCAAAACAAACTATTTCCCACAAGTGAATGCTGTTGGAGTTGGATTTAAGACCAACGTTGATATGGTAAAGGCGAATATTGCCACAGATGAAGTAATACCTTCATCCTTAGCGCAACTCATTCCTACTGAACTTGCCGTGAAAATCCCTGCAAACATTCCTGTAAACATGGTTGATCATGGTCTTATGGTTGGAGTAACTGCGGTACAACCATTATATATGGGAGGACAAATCATTAATGGCAACCGTCTTGCCAAGGTTAATGTGGAGGCAAAACAACTACAGAGTCAGACCTCAAAAAAAACAGTCCTACTTCAGGCGGAACAATATTACTGGCAGATAATTACTCTCAAGGAGAAACAGAAAACTCTTGACGTTGTTGGTGACATGCTCTCCAATTTAGAAAAGGATGCCAGCGTAGCGGTAAAATCAGGGGTTGGCATGAGAAATGATCTTCTTTCGGTACAGCTTAAGCAGAACGAAGTTGAGAGTGCCCGCTTGAAGCTAGACAATGGGCTTAAGCTTGCTAGGCTTGTACTGGCACAGTATATCGGAATGGAAAACAAAGACATTGATGTATCCGCTGATGGTGATCTATTGCAGATGCCTGTCTATCCAGCCATCAAGGTGGATCATAATCAGGCTGTGAATGAGTTGCCAGAATATCAATTGCTTCAAAAAAACGTAGAGGCTACCAACCTACAGTATAAGCTTGAGATTGGGAAACGGATGCCTTCTTTGGGAATTGGCGCAGGATATAGTTACTATAATATGGGTAAAGGTACAAACAACAACTTTGCCTCAATGTTCGTTACCATGAGCATCCCTATCTCGGGATGGTGGGGTGGCTCCCATGCCATTAAGCGTAGCAAGCTGGTTGAAGATAATGCCCGTGAGCAATTGGCAATCAACACTCAGTTGTTGAAGATTCGTATGCAAAAAGATTGGAACGATTTGGACGATGCATACAAACAACTTGAATTATCACGCAAGAGCATTGAACAGAGTAAAGAAAACTTACGACTAAATAGTGACTATTATCATGCTGGTACTGTGACCATGAACGATCTACTCATTGCCCAACAACAATATCAACAATGTCGAGATCGCTACACGGATGCTTACTCACAGCTCCAGCTCAAGATGGTTGAATATCGCCAGAGCATAGGTGCTTTGGAATGATTTTCATGGCGTGAAACTAGATTAATAGAAATTCATCAGCAGAATAAATTTTGCTATATGGCAATCTAATTTGAGATAATCTTGTTTCCAAGTGAGTCTGAATGTAGAATCATAACAATATATATAATCTTCATTCCATCATACGCAAGGATACTCTCTCGATTTATAATTGAGCTGTTTAAAAAAATCAATGCAGTAAGAATATTATTTTCGAGAAGGAATTCTTTTAAAAGTATGAACTGAAAAACACCAGCCTCTCACGGCCCCGCCAGTAGGTGATATGAAGCCCAACAAAAAATGTTGATGAGCCGATTGCATTTACGTCCCTTCTGGCGAGGGCTGATGAGAGGTTTTTTTGTATCTGTTCGAAAATAGCTACCATTGCTATATTTCTGTTCCTTGAATTTAGGAATTACTTCCTTTACTATGTGCGGTGCGGTCTTTTTGAACAATCTAACTGGCGACAAAATCGTGAAACATCCGTCATATAAACTAAACGAGAATAATAAGATGAATAAAGCTGCACGCATTTTTTTTGCCTTATTAGGTTATATGGCTTTTAATCTTTCTGCCAACGCTCAATATAAGTTATGGTATAAAGAGCCAGCAGCCACATGGACAGAGGCGTTGCCATTAGGCAATGGGCGTCTTGGAGCCATGGTGTATGGCATTCCAGCCGTGGAGAGAATCCAGCTGAACGAGGAAACACTTTGGGCAGGTCAGCCTAATGACAATGCGAGTCCTGATGCGAAAAATGCTTTGCCGATTATTCAAGACCTCATTTGGAAAGGTGAGTACCTGAAGGCACAGGATATGGCAACAGCAAAGGTGATGTCAAACACAAACTCCGGGATGCCTTATCAGTCTTTCGGTGAAGTGAATATCTCGATGCCCAATATTACATCTTATAAGGACTATTACAGAGATTTGAATCTAGATTCTGCAAGAGCCATCACGCGCTTTGTAACAGATGGAGTTATGTATCAACGTGAGGTAATAGTCTCGATGACCGATAATGTTGTAATGGTTCGACTTACTGCCAGCAAGCCTGGGAAAATCACGATTAATGCAAGTTACTCGACTCCCCACGAAGATGTCATCATTCGAAGCGAAGGCGATGAGGCGACCCTTCTTGGAGTCTCCTCAAAACACGAAGATCTAAAGGGCAAGGTGCGATTCATGGGCAGAATGGCAGTCAAGACCAAGGGTGGTACCACGAATAGCCAGGATGGTATCATAGCAGTTTCTGGTGCGGACGAAGCTGTACTATATATATCCCTTGCAACAAACTTCGTTAATTACAATGATATATCAGGTGATGAGTCTAGTCTTTCCGAGACGATTCTATGTCACGCCATGCAAAACGATTATAACGAAGCGAAGCTGTCTCATGTACAGAAATTCCAAAGTATGATGGGCAGGACCTCACTTTGGCTTGGTGAGGATCAACAGAAAGATTTGGCTACAGATGAACGATTGATTCGTTTCGCGAATCAAGATGACAACTGGTTGACAGCTACATACTTTACTTTTGGACGCTATCTACTAATATGTAGTTCTCAGCCCGGCGGTCAACCAGCAAATCTTCAGGGAATTTGGAATGACAAATTGTTTCCCTCGTGGGACAGTAAATACACTACCAACATCAATTTGGAGATGAACTATTGGCCTGCAGAACCGACCAATTTGTCAGACTTGAATGAACCATTGTTCCGATTGATACGCGAGGTAAGCCAAACAGGAGCCCATTCGGCCAAAACGATGTATGGTAAGGATGGATGGGTTTTACATCACAATACCGATATATGGCGTGTAACTGGAGGCATTGATAAAGCAACAAGCGGTATGTGGGTTACTGGTGGCGCTTGGTTGTGCAGTCATCTATGGCAACATTACTTATATACAGGGGATAGGGAATTCTTGCGTGAAGTATATCCCACGATGAAAGGTGCGGCTATATTTCTCGACCAGATGCTGGTTAAAGAGCCTAAGCATGGATGGCTTGTCATATCTCCTTCGGTCAGCCCTGAGAATAGTCACCCGTCCAAAGATGGAATGGTAGCTATCTCTGCCGGAACAACCATGGACAATCAGTTGATATATGAATTATTCCATGCTGTGGCCGAGGCTGGTAAGGTTTTAGGAGAAAACGACTCCATTGCTCATTATTATACTGAAAGACTGAAACTGATGCCCCCTATGCAGATTGGTCGATGGGGACAGTTGCAAGAATGGATGGACGACTGGGACGATCCACAGGACACTCAACGTCATGTGAGTCATCTCTATGGACTTTTCCCTGGAACGATGATTTCACCTTTCCGCACGCCTGAGTTGACCGATGCCGCCAGAACATCATTGGTGCATAGAGGCGATCCATCTACTGGATGGTCGATGGGATGGAAGGTCTGTCTGTGGGCACGACTACTTGATGGGAATCACGCTTACAGGCTTATACATAATCAGCTGACACTGACTGATGACCGATGGTTGGCTTATGGAAAGAACAAGAAGAGTGGAGGTACATATCGAAATCTCTTCGACGCCCATCCACCTTTCCAGATTGATGGAAACTTTGGTTGTACGGCTGGCATCGCTGAGATGTTGGTACAGAGTCATGATGGATGTGTTTACCTGCTCCCAGCTCTACCTGATGCATGGAAAGCAGCAGGAGAGGTAAAAGGCTTGAAGGTCAGAGGAGGATTTGAAATTGTAGATATGGCATGGAAAAATGGAAAGGTAAGCCATCTCACCATGCGTTCTAATCTTGGAGGTAATCTGAGACTAAGAACAAATATGCCGCTGAAAGGCTTGAAGAAGGCTAAGGGAATGAATCCGAATGATTTGTTCAATGTGCTACCTTCTCAGATTATGGAAAATCACAACCAGGAACAACAACAAAAGATTTTGTTACCAAAAACATGGACATACGATATACAAACTACTCCAAATCAACTGATAAAAATAATTTAAAATGAAAAGATTTTATACCACTGCTTTACTCATTTTGACCTTATTAGGTGCACAGGTTTCTAGGGCTGATGCTCCATGGACCAACGGTGAATTGAGAGTGTCAAATAATCAACGTTTTCTTCAATTTAGCAATGGCAAGCCATTCTTCTGGTTGGGTGATACAGGTTGGTTGCTGCCTGAAAGACTTGACCGAGCTGAGGTACAATATTATTTGCATAAGTGTAGTGAGGCTGGTTATAATATGGTCCAGGTTCAGGTGATGAATGGTGTACCGTCTATCAATATTTATGGTCAGCAGTCGCTACCTTTCGGATGGGATATGACTAAAGTTGACCCTGAGGGCGTCTATTCCTACTGGGATCATTTGGACTATATCGTGAAAGTGGCAGCCCAAAATGGAATATACATTGGGATGGTAGCCATATGGGGATCACAGGTGAAAGAAGAGACAATCAATGCTGAACAGGCACGTGAATATGGAGCGTTCCTCGCTAATCGATATAAAAACAGCCCTAATATTGTTTGGATTATGGGTGGTGACATTCAAGGTGACATTCATCCAGAAGTGTGGGACGCAATGGCTACTACTATCAAGCAGTTTGATAAACACCACTTGATGACCTATCATCCACGTGGTCGCTACACATCGGCTCATTGGTGGAGCAAAGCGGCATGGATTGATTTCCACATGTTTCAGAGCGGACATCGTAAGTATGGTCAGCGCATGGGCAACAAGGATTATTCAATTCCTGATAATACCGAGGAAGATTCATGGATGTATGTGGACTCTACCTGGGCTTACAAACCTATGAAACCAGTCATTGACGGTGAACCAAGCTATGAGGATATTCCAAAGGGGCTACATGACCCCAATGAAGAACGTTGGCAAGACTATGACGTAAGACGTTATGCGTATTGGAGTGTATTTGCTGGAAGTTGCGGGCATACTTATGGCCATAACGCTATCATGCAGATGTTGAAGCCCGGATACTCAACCTCATATGGAAGCGATGGTACCGAAAAGGCTTGGTATGATGCACAAAAGGATCCTGGGTATGGGCAGATGAAGTATGTGAAGAATCTCATGCTTGCTTTCCCATACTTTGATAGAGTGCCCGACCAATCAATTATAGTAGGGGGAAATGGTGTTAGGTATGACCGTCTCATCGCGACAAGAGGTGCTGATTATCTTTTGGTTTACAACTATAATGGTAATGAGATGAATCTCAATTTTGATAAGATATCTGGGGCAACGAAGAATGTTTGGTGGATGGATGCCGCAACGGGAGGGTTAAAGTATTTAGGCCGTTTCAAGTCAGGTGTTCAGCATTTTGCGTCTATCCCTCATACCAAGAAAGTCAATGACGGTGTATTGATCGCAGTAGACGTTGATAGGAACTATTTGACTAAGAGCCAGACTGTCATTGATGATAATCAGTTTGAAGGAAAGAAACGTGATCTTAATGAATAACAGATGACTAAAAATATTCTGCTGAGTGTCTTTTTATTGGTCGTGTTACGTCTGTCGGCCATTGCGTCTCCAGTCACAGTCTGTGACCTAAGGGTGGAAAACATGACCAATCCTTTGGGCATCGATGTGCGACAGCCCCGATTTTCTTGGCGCATTGAGACTGAGAAACAAGACGTTAGTCAGACGGCCTATCATTTGTTGGTGGCTTCGTCACGTGAGAAACTTGATCGGGGTGAGGGTGATTTTTGGGATTCTGGCGACGTGCGGTCGTCCCGCCAACTTTGGATAGCCTATGATGGAAAAAAACTGCCGAGCGACACGCGACTGTTCTGGAAAGTGAGGATAGAAACCAATAAAGGCAATAGCGATTGGAGCGAGACAGCCATGGCTAGTATTGGTC
>DHOP01000032.1:0-35018 GCA_002407775.1 Prevotella sp. UBA5387 | reverse complement strand
GACAGCCATGGCTAGTATTGGTCTGTTGACAGAAAACGATTGGAAAGGTCGATGGATTGGGATGGAGGAGCTTCAGGGTGGCGACCAACGCGGTCTTCATGTGCGACTTGCCCCGCGTTATCTCCGCAAAGAGTTTTCTGCAAAAGGTCCAGTGATACGGGCCACGGCCTATGTAGGGTCGTTTGGTCTGTACCAGTTCTTTATCAACGGACAGCGTGTCGGTGGAAACCAAGTGTTGTCTCCCGTTCCTAGCGATTTCCGCAAAACGATTTATTATAATACCTTCGATGTCACCACGGCCATACAGACAAAGACAGCGGTAGGCGTCATTCTGGCAGCGGGTCGTGTGTTTCCGATGCGCCAGGAGAAATATTATAAGGCTCCCGTCTTTGGTCTTCCCAAGTGTCGTATCAACATCATTGTGGAATATCAAAATGGGACCAAAGAGGTTTGGTCGACTGACCAGACATGGAAAATTTCGGCTTCAGGTCCCCTTCGTAATACCAATGAGTATGACGGTGAGGAATATGATGCCCGAAGACAATTCATTGGTTGGACACAACCTAGTTATGACGATAAGCAGTGGGAGTTTGCTGACCGAGCTTCCATTCCAACCGGCACTCTGATGGCACAACCTATGCCCAATATGGTCGAGACCGAGTTTGGACACCCGAAAACTGTACAGCGACTTGGACAAGATTATATTCTCGATTTCGGACAGAATATGGCAGGATGGGTTGGTTTTAAGGTGCAAGGAAAGCCAGGAGACACCATCCGCGTGAAATATGCTGAGCGGCTAAAACCTGATGGTTCGCTGTACCGTGATAACCTACGAAATGCCCTCTCAGAGGATATCTATGTATGTGACGGTAATGAAAACGGCATCCAGTGGCGTCCATCCTTTACGTATCATGGGTTCAGATATGTCGAAGTGTCGGGACTGAAAGTGGTACGAGCAGAGGATTTTACAGCCTATACAGTAGGAGATGACATGCGAATGACTGGCACACTTTCAACGTCTGATACTACCTTAAATAGGGTATTGCAAAATGCCTTTTGGGGCATCAAGAGTAACTACAAGGGCATGCCGGTTGACTGTCCGCAACGTAACGAGCGTCAGCCCTGGTTGGGAGATCGCACGGTGGGATGTTGGGGTGAGAGTTACCTGTTTGAAAATGAGAGGCTGTATGCCAAGTGGATGCATGATATGTGTGATGGACAAAGATCGGACGGGGCCATGTCGAATGTGACTCCAGCTTTTTGGAACTATTATGATGACAACGTGACATGGCCAGCTGTGTTTCCCTTCGCGTGTGAGATGCTGTATGAGCAGTATGGAAACGTGAAGCCCATCGCTGAGTCATACCCATATATTAAGAAATGGTTTAGCCATATTTTGGATGAATATGAAAAGGATGGAATTATCACAAAAGACACCTATGGGGATTGGTGCGTTCCTCCAGAGAAGTTAGAACTAATCCATTCACAGGATTCGTCCCGACAGACTGATGGTTCATTGATATCCACTGCTTACGGTATTAAAATAACGGATCAGCTAGCACGCTTCGCACATCTTTTGCAACTTCCCGAAGATGAAAATC
Organism: Prevotella sp. UBA5387; assembly: GCA_002407775.1. Lineage (GTDB taxonomy): Bacteria > Bacteroidota > Bacteroidia > Bacteroidales > Bacteroidaceae > Prevotella. Next base: position 33,417 of record DHOP01000032.1, on the reverse strand, counting down.
AATGGAAGGACAAGCGACAGGAGATGGTCACGGCCTTTAACCACCGTTTCCTTACGGTGAAACGTGGAACCTCCCCTCGTCCTGGTCACGTACTCTATCCAGACAGCGTGTTCTATGGGAACAATACTGCCACGGCCAATGTGTTGCCCTTAGCCTTTGGCATTGTTCCTGACAGTGTGAAGAATGAGGTAGTGAAAAATATGGTTACCAACATCATGACTGTCGGGAATGGTCATGTGACATGTGGTGTCATTGGTATCTCTTGGCTTTTGCGAGGTCTGTCGGATAATGGTTTTTCGGATGTAGCATGGTTGTTGGCTACTAATAATACATACCCATCATGGGGCTACATGGCAGACAATGGTGCAACGACCATTTGGGAATTGTGGAACGGTGACAAGGCAAATCCAGAGATGAATTCAGGCAACCACGTGATGCTTCTTGGTGATTTATTAACGTGGTGTTATCAGTATATTGCTGGGATTCGTCAGGCATCTCCTGCCTACGCGTCTTCTGCAACAGATGAGACGGCTTATCGACATCTTGTCCTAAAACCCAGTTTTGATATTCAGGACTGTTTCCAGGTGGACGCCTCATATCGTACCCCCTACGGTTTGGTGGAGAGTCGATGGAAGAAAACTTTGCAACAGTTACACTGGGAGGTGGCCATTCCTGCAAATACTACAGCAGATATTTATTTCCCTGATGGAACAAAGAAGGATATAGGTAGTGGTAGATATGTTTATGATTGCAAGATACCTACGACTTCTCCGGCAATCTTAGAAGATGAGTTTCTGTATGAGAATGCTTCTTTTCCTGAGGCTCATGCCTCGACGATTACTGAGCAAAAGAATGGCGATTTAGTCGCCGCTTATTTCGGGGGAACTAAGGAACGTAACCCTGATGTCTGCATTTGGGTAAGTAGAAAGAAGAAAGGCAGCAACACATGGGATAAGCCCATATTAGCTGGTGATGGTGTATTTGAACTTGGCTCGGAGCAAGGTAACATGTGCGGTGTTAATGAAAAAACAACGGATGCTTCTGTCGGACCAGTCATAGGTCAATTTCCTGGTAAAACCATGAAGCGTAAAGCTTGTTGGAATCCAGTACTCTTCACCTTGCCTAACGGCGAAATTCTGTTGTTCTACAAGGTGGGTCTTTCTGTTTCAGACTGGCAGGGCTGTATGGTCCAGTCAACAGATGGCGGCAAGACATGGAGTAAGCGAGAAATGCTTCCAAAGGGTTATCTCGGCCCAGTAAAGAATAAGCCGATACTCATGGGTAGGAAACTCATCTGCGGATCAAGCACTGAAGTAGGGGGATGGAAATTCCATGTCGAGATTCTTGATTTGGACACGAAGCAATGGAAATATGTAGGTCCGGTCGCTGCAGATAGTGCCTTAGCTACCACTTCCCAGAAACGCGCTCCCATTGACTGTATCCAGCCAAGCCTATTGAAACTGAAGGATGGTCGTTTAAAGGTTTTGATGCGTACACGTAATGGGAGACTTGCCGCTTCTTATAGCAGTGATGGAGGTTATACTTGGACTCCGGTGACATTGACAGATGTGCCTAATAACCAGAGCGGAACCGATGCAGTGACATTAAGAGATGGGCGTCATGTCCTGATATATAATGACTTTGAAACCATTATGGGGACGCCAAAGGGACCACGCACTCCGCTCAGCATTGCAGTAAGTGACGATGGAGACAATTGGCGTCATGTGCTGACGTTAGAAGACAGTCCGATTAGTCAGTATTCATATCCTGCTATTATCGAGGGTCGTGATGGAACGCTTCATTGTGTCTATACCTGGCGTAGGCAACGCATTGCATATAAGAAAATTGACCTTGAACTTCTTAGATAAGCTGGTTGGGAAGATGAATAATAAAGAATGAACATGAGAAAAGTCAGATATCTATTATTACTGCTGATACTTGCTGTCTGTGGCACCGTAGATGCTCAGACGGTAAGAATTACCACGATGGCTCATGCTACACAACGTGAACTTTTTGCCGCAGAGTATTTAAAGAAGAAACTTCAGACCCTTGGCTATCTGCCGAATGTAAATGGGTCAAAGGGACAATACCACATCAAACTTACTCATGCCATAGACATTGTAGGAAAGAAACCGGAGAGTTTTGTCATACAAACAAAAGGCAGGACGATTCGTGTAGTTGGCAATGGTGGGTCAGGAGTGATTTATGCCTGCGTGGAAATTGCTGAGCAGGCATGGAAAAGTGGAAATCTAAACCTTCCTGAAGTCATCAAGGATTCTCCCGAGATGGTACTGCGAGGTGGCTGTGTAGGACTGCAGAAACCGGTCTATCTACCCGGTCATGGGGTGTATGAATATCCTTATACTCCTGAAAACTTCCCATGGTTTTATGATAAGGCGCAGTGGATCAAGTATCTTGATATGCTGGTGGACAATCGCATGAACTCACTTTATTTATGGAATGGACATCCGTTTGCGTCGCTTGTCAAACTAAAGGATTATCCTTTTGCAGTTGAGGTGGATGATTCCACATTCAAAAAGAACGAGGAGATGTTTTCGTTTCTGACAAAAGAGGCTGACAAGCGTGGCATCTTTGTCATTCAGATGTTCTATAATATCATTCTCAGCAAGCCTTTTGCCGATCATTATGATCTGAAGACACAGGACCGGCATCGTCCTATTACACCGCTTATCAGTGATTACACGCGAAAAAGCATCGCTGCTTTTATCGAGAAATATCCAAATGTAGGTCTGCTGGTATGTCTTGGTGAGGCCATGGACACCTATGAGGACGATGTGGAATGGTTTACTAAGACTATCATACCTGGTGTGAGGGATGGTCTAAAGGCTTGTGGCCGAACCGACGAACCGCCCTTGTTGCTGCGTGCTCATGATACCGACTGTAAGGCAGTGATGGATGCCGCATTGCCTCTCTACCATAATCTATACACCATGCATAAGTACAATGGTGAATCTCTCACCACCTATCAGCCTGGTGGTCCGTGGTCTGAGACGCATCGGGATTTGGCTGCCTTGGGGACGACACATATTGAAAATGTTCATATCCTTGCTAACCTGGAGCCTTGGCGATGGTCATCACCTAATTTCGTGCAGAAGTCTGTGGTTGCAATGCATGATGTGCATCATGCCAATTCCCTGCACCTATATCCTCAGGCTTCCTATTGGGATTGGCCGTACACTGCAGACAGACTATCTGGAGGACTTAGAGAATATCAGTTAGACAGAGACTGGATGTGGTATGCCACTTGGGGACGCTATGCCTGGAATTGCCGCCGAGACAGTGTTGACGAGATGAAATATTGGGGTCATTCCTTATCTGATTATTATGGCTTGAATCATCAGGACGCGGGACAAATCCTTGAAGCATATAATCAGAGTGGGGAAATCGCTCCGAAATATCTGCGTCGTTTCGGTATTACGGAGGGTAATCGTCAGACATTGCTTCTAGGGATGTTTATGAGCCAGTTGGTGAATCCATACAAATACACGATCTACCCGGGTTTCTATGAAAGTTGTGGCCCTGAAGGAGAAAAATTGATAGAATACGTGGAGAAGGAGTGGAAACATCAATCTCATCAGGGCGAACTTCCCCTCGATATTGTTGAGCAAACTGAGCGACATGGTGACAGGGCTGTGTCGGCTATTGATGCCATAGCCGATAAGGTGACTCTGCACAAGGACGAGTTCTCCCGTTTAAGAAATGATATGCATTGCTATAGGGAGTTTGCTTATGCCATGGGGTGGAAGGTAAAGGCCGCAGAGGCTGTACTACGCTATAAATGGGACAAAGACATCCATCATCTTGATGACGCAGTACCTCTTCTGGAGAAGAGCTTGAGCCACTATCGACGACTCGTACAACTTACAGACACTACATATCTATATGCCAACAGCATGCAGACAGCACAACGTCGTATCCCTGTAGGAGGAGACAATGGAAAGATGAAACATTGGCGAGAACTTTTGCCACTTTATAATCAGGAACTCATTAACCTGAAAAAGAATATAGCTCAGCTCAAGGCTGTTGCTGCGGGTGAATACCATTCTGCTACTGAGGAAATAAGTCCACTGCACAATGCTAATGTCACTTTCCCAGAAGGGTATCAGACTGTGGTCCTGAAAAAGGGTGCAAGACTTTTCTCCGACTTGGACAGTTTAGTTACTGATCTTGCACCTGAATTGTCAGGACTTAAAGCCTGTGTATTTTCTTCCGCCGCGCAACGCGAAGAGGCTACAACATTGACTTTCTCGTGCGACCAACATGGGCATCTTCTTGTGGGCTATTTTCGTGATGACCAGAAGAAGTATGCCAAGGCTCCCAAACTTGAAACCGATGCATCGGCCAATGATTATGGACAGGCTGAGCCACAGATTGTTAGTGCTATCCGTATTGACGGAATGCCACTTGTAAATGTTCACCAGTATGATTTTGATGCTGGTCAGCATACGTTGCTACTTCCCCAAGGCATGGCTCTTGTCCTAGGTTTCACTCCTGATATAATAAAACCTCGTGATGCAGGTTTAATAGGAACAGACAAGGCTATTGATTGGCTGTTTTATTAGCACAGCAATGCTTTTTTGAAATAGTTTTTGTAAATTTGAATAGTGACTTTAAGAAATTATTGAATTCTAATCATTATGTACAGATTCCTTTTGTATATGTTTTGCCTTGTCTCGATGTCTATGAAGGCACAGTCATTCGACAAAAACGAGATGCAAGCCATCTATGAAGAGGTGAAGACTCCTTATAAATTTGGATTGGTGGTTGCCCCTCAGGACAACTTCCACAAATTTGATTGTCCGACTATATATAAGGAAAACGGCATATGGTACATGACGTACGTCGTATATAATGGTAAGGATGGGCTAGATGGTAGAGGTTATGAGACCTGGCTTGCGATGTCTTCAGACCTATTGCATTGGAAGACTTTGGGCCGTATCCTATCTTATCAGTCTGAAGGGTGGGATATGAACCAACGTGGAGGATTTCCGTCATTGATTGATTGGAACTGGGGAGGCTCTTATAGGATACAAACCTATCATGGTCGGCATTGGATGACCTATATTGGGGGCAAAGGGACAGGCTATGAGGCTGTAAGAGAGCCCCTGAATATCGGCATGGCATGGACGAAAGGAAACATCTCGACAGCACATGAGTGGGAAACGGACTCCAAACCACTATTGAGCATAAATGACAAGGACGCACAGTGGTGGGAAAAGCTTGTTCAATACAAAAGCACTGTCTACTGGGATTCAACCAAAACTTTTGGAAGTCGTTTTGTGATGTTTTATAATGCTGGAGGCATCAATCCTGTGAATCAGATGAAAGCTGAACGCATAGGTATTGCATTCTCTGACAATCTGACCCGATGGAAACGATTCAAAGATAACCCTGTGTATTTTCACGAGTCTCCAGGTATCATCACTGGAGATGCCCAGATAGTAAAGATGGGCGATAAATATGTGATGTTTTATTTCTCTGCTTATAATCCATCTCGACGATATAATGCTTATAACACATTTTCTGTTAGTAAGGATCTGGTTCATTGGCAGGATTGGACAGGAGAGGACCTTATTTATCCAACGAAGACATATGATGACATGTTTGCCCATAAGAGTTATGTAGTCAAATATGACGGAGTTGTTTATCATTTCTATTGTGGCGTGAATCAGACTGGTCAGAGGGGCATTGCTGTGGCGACAAGCATTCCGATGGGACGATCTTCAGTGAGCTTCCCAGCTCCTGAGAAGAAAGGGCGCAGAGGTATTCAGACTCTAGACAAAGGCTGGACGGTGACTTTCGGACATACTAATGCTGACTCGCTGACTGCCAAAACAGGTTCATTACATGTTGATTTGCCCAGTAACTTGGATGACTATTTCGGTTATCGCCAGCTTAAGCATGGCAACCTTCATGGGTCGGCGACCTACTCCAAGACATTCCTTGAAACCAAGCGGACAGGGAAACGATATTTCTTATTTTTTGAAGGAGTGGGAAGCTATGCCACAGTGGTGCTCAACCGGCACCATTATGAAAAACAACTCATTGGTAGAACTACTTATACGCTTGATGTTACAGACCAGCTGAAAGATGGGTATAACGATCTTAACGTGATTGTCGAACATCCATCCAATCAGATGGAGTCGCCCTGGGTATGTGGGGGATGTTCCTCCGAATGGGGATTCTCCGAAGGGAGTCAGCCGTTTGGCATCTTCCGTCCGCTGTCGCTGATAGAGACCGACGAGGTTAGGATAGAACCTTTTGGTGTGCACGTGTGGAATAATGAAACTTGCGATAGTGTCTATGTCGATACCGAAGTGCACAACTATGGTGGGGAAGAGACCAAGATTCAACTTGTAAGCAAGATGAACCTGGCTGATGGCAAAACTTTTTTTCGTCAGTCTTTTGATCTGTTGCTGAAAGCTGGAGAGTCACAAGTTGTCAGGCAGGCTGTCGCCATCACAGCGCCACATCGTTGGAATTTGGATGATCCATATCTCTATCAGATTGTGTCAATGATCAAGCGAGGTGAAAACACTACAGATGAAGAAACTACACCCTACGGGATTCGTAGTGTTAGTTGGCCAGCACTAAGACAAGATGGTGATCCTTGCTTTTACATCAATGGCAAGAAAACATTTATCAATGGTACCTGCGAATATGAACACCTCTTTGGCGGCAGCCATGCGTTTAGTCATGAGCAGGTGGCCTCACGTATCAAGATGGTGCGTCAGGCTGGTTTCAATGCCTTCCGTGAGGCTCATCAGCCTCACAACTTGGAGTATCAACGTCTGTTGGATCAGCAGGGTCTCTTGTTCTGGAGCCAGTTCTCCGCTCACATTTGGTATGATACGCCCAAATTCCGAAACAACTTCAAGGAGATGCTCCGGCGTTATATCCGTGAACGTCGTAATTCACCTAGCCTTGTCTTGTGGGGTCTGCAGAATGAAAGTGTGCTGCCACGTGATTTTGCTGAGGAATGTTCAGAAATCATTCGTGAGATGGATCCGACAGCACGGAGCCAGCGAGCCATTACGACTTGTAATGGTGGTGAGGGAACTGACTGGAATGTAATTCAGAATTGGAGCGGAACGTATGGCGGATCCGCAGATAACTACGGTAATGAACTCCAACACAAGGACCAGTTACTTAATGGAGAGTATGGTGCTTGGCGCACATCAGGACTGCATGGTGACGACAAATATTCTGAGGAATCTTATGCAGCCCTTTTGGAGAAAAAGGCTATTTTGGCTTATGGCGTAAGGGATAAGGTGTGTGGACATTTCCAGTGGCTACTAGTGAGCCATGAAAATCCCGGACGTGTTCAGCCCGATGAGGCTTTGCGTAGGATTGATAAAGTGGGGCCTTTTAATTATAAGGGTCTGTTTACGCCATGGGAGCAGCCTACTGCTGGTTATTATATGTATAAGAGTCACTTCGTCAGTGGTAATACTGAACCTTTTGTCTACATAGTCTCTCCTACCAAGTATTATTCAAATTGTGACTCAGTGGCTTTCACAACTGATGGTCGTAATATTCATGCGCTCGCTTACCAACATGGCAAGTTGGTTGCAGAGGCTGCACAAGGCAAGGTTTCCACGATTATTCCGACGGCTGCTGACCGTAACAAGGCGTTACTAGAGCCCGCAAAGGGGTATCAGTATCTGTATCGGGTGAACTGTGGCGGGGATGCATACCGTGACAGTTACGGTAATCTATGGCAAGAAGATGACAGCCTGTGTTCCACATCGTGGGCGCATCGTTTCGGACTTCAACCCTTCCTAGCAAGCCAGGGGCATATACTCTCCACCATACATGGCACTTCTGATGCCTCACTGTTCCAATATTTCAGATGGGGAAGACATGAACTAAATTATAACTTCAACCTGCCGAATGGTTCCTATCGAGTTGAACTATATTTTGTTGAGCCGTGGCATGGTGCTGGTGGCGGTGTAAAAACCGACTGCGAAGGTGAACGAATTTTTGATGTTGCTGTTAATAACAGTGTCGTTCTGAATGATTTTGACCCATGGGCCGAAGGTGGTTTTGCTGGGGCTATAGGGCATGTAGTGGAAGCGAAGGTGAACCAAGGACAATTGAAAATTTCATTTCCAGAGACAAAGGCGGGTGAGGCTGCCATTGCGGCAATAGCCATCGCTCAGAAGGATAATGCTCCGCAAGCTGAGCATCGGCAGATAGTTCTCCCGAAACATTACTGGAAACAGTTGGATGAAGACACTATTGCCCGTTACCCCAAGCAATTGTTGCCCCTTGACGTAGAGTCCTATCCATCTGTGAGCTATAAACAGACTTCACTTTACAAATGGACAATTAAGCCGGGTCTGGCACGAGAATATGCATTACGCTTTCGTTATAAGAATGAAACGAGTAGTGCCGTCAAGGCGCATTTGCAGATCGTCGACAGCAAGGGAATAGTTCTACAGAATCGTGAGATAACCTTCCCTGTTACTCCACACAAGTTTAAAATACTTGGAACGACAACAGGAACACAGATTAATGCCGGTTCATATAGCATCATTTTAATTGGTGCGAAGGGCTTGGATTTTGAAGATTTGGAGGTACAATGAAGAAAATACTTTTTTTTATAGCTGCGCTGTTTGTCCTGACAGCGAATGGGCAAGAACAACACGACTGGGAGAACAATCATGTGTTGCAAAGGCACAGAGAACCCGCCCGGGCATATTTTATTCCCTTCGATGAACATATCGGTGACAGGCAGTTATCTCTGAACGGACTATGGAAATTCCGATGGACACCCACGCCTGAAGGTAGGGTACTTGATTTTTACCGTCCAGATTATGATGATAGTAACTGGAAACAGTTGTCGGTGCCAGCCAATTGGGAAATCAATGGCTATGGAAAGCCTATTTATATCTCTGCTGGTTACCCTTTCAAGATAGACCCTCCTTACGTGACCCGAGTTCCTAACACGAGTTGGACAACCTACCTTGAACGAAATCCTACAGGACAATACCGGCGTTTCTTCCAGTTGCCAAAGATCGATGGACAAGTGTTCTTGCGTTTTGAAGGGGTGATGTCGGCTTTCTATGTATGGATTAACGGGAAGCAAGTGGGCTACAGTCAAGGTCCTATGGAACCTTCTGAATTTAATGTGACGCGATACTTGCAGACGGGGGAAAATGAAATAGCAGTAGAGGTTTACAAGTATAGCGATGGAAGCTATCTAGAGGATCAAGACTTCTGGCGCTTCGGAGGTATTCATCGTGATGTTACCTTGTATTTTACACCTGATGTCCGTATCCGTGACATTTCGGTTCGAACATTACCTGCTGACTCTATGATGTGTGATTTCAAACTCCAAATCAAGCCGGAGCTGCAAGTGTTTGGAACGACAACAGGAGAAGGGTATAAGATTGAGGCCATTCTCAAAGATGCCGCTGGACAAAGGATCTGTGCTATGCAAACCGATGCAGAATCATTGTTGGATCTTAACCACAAGGCAATCCTGATGAATCAATGGTATCCCCAGCGTGGGAGAAGCAAGTTTCAACGAATGGAGACGATAGTGCACGCACCACATCTGTGGACGGCAGAGACTCCTTATCTGTATCAGTTGAATCTCTGTTTAAAGGATAGTTTAGGAAATATCGTTGAGCAGACCTCACAGAAAGTGGGCTTCAGATATTTGCAGATCAAAGATGGGATGTTTCTTGTCAACGGAAAGCAGGTTCGTTTTCGTGGAGTAAATCGTCATGAGCATGACCCCTATACTGCCCGTGTCATGACCGAGGAACGTATGCAGCAGGACATTCGTCTGATGAAGGCCTGCAATATCAATGCAGTGCGTACAAGCCACTATCCTAATGTACCCAGATGGTACGAGCTTTGCGACAGTGCTGGCATCTATGTAATGGATGAGGCAGATTGTGAGACCCATGGACTGCGTGGCACATTGGCTTCTTCATCCGACTGGAACGAAGCGTTTATGGATAGGGTGATCAGGCTATATGAGCGTGACAAGAACCACCCTTCAATTGTGTTCTGGAGCCTTGGCAATGAGAGTGGTTTTGGTGTCAATCATGCCACGATGGCGGGTTATCTGCATGAGGTGGATCCCACACGATTTGTTCATTATGAGGGCGCACAGACGCCCTATGATGTGCAGAGTGGTAAGTTGGAAAAAGAGTTTGACGAAACAGATCCTGCCTGTGTCGATGTGATGAGCCGTTTCTATCCCAGAGTTCGCGGAGAATACCTCAACCCTGGCGTACCGGAAGGTTCCGATAAAGAGAGAGCAGAAAACGCACGTTGGGAGCATTTAGCCGATATTGCATCGCGAAAAAATGACAATAGGCCCGTACTGACGAGCGAATACGCACATTGTATGGGAAATGCCTTAGGTAATTTCAAGGAATATTGGGATGAGATATACAACAACCGACGTTTGCTCGGCGGGTTTATATGGGATTGGGTGGATCAGGGAATCTACGTGTCTGGCAAAAACTTCCTTTATGGAGGTGATTTTGGGGATACTCCTAACTTGAAGGCTTTTTGTCTTAATGGCGTTGTTTTCGCCGACCGTCAGATCAATAGCAAATATCAAGAGGTGAAGGCTGTGTATTCGCCTATCCAAACCGTCGTACATGATTCTCAGATATGGGTGGTCAACCGCCATAGTCATCTCAACCTTTCGGGTTCTAAATGTAGCTATCAACTTTTTGAGAATGGGAAAGTAACCCAGCATGGTACACTAATAATGCCTGACGTCAACCCTGGTGACAGTGCTGTGCTGACAACAAATGACGCCTATCATTGGCATACAGATAAAGATGTCAATCTGAGGTTGCGTTTTCAGAATATTATTGGTCAGGAGATTACTGTTGCACAATATCCTTTGCAGTCCCATTTGGTTCAGGCTGGGCAACAGCTTGCTAATGATCAGAAGCATAGAGGAAAAGATGTCGCAAATTGGAAAATGATGGATATTGAGCCTCAGTTTTACAGAGCTCCGACCGATAATGATACAGGTTTCGGCAATTGGCTGGCTAAGGACTGGGAAAAAAATAGGCTTGATTCACCGCATGTGGTAAGAATTTCGGACAACGAAGTAGAATATTATTATGCTCATGGGTCTATATTGGTGACCACTACAAGAAAAGTTCTGAAGGACAAAGAACTAGAGTTGACCCAACAGTATGTGCTGCGTGGTGATTTGCCGGAGCTACCTCGTATCGGATTGAGGATGAGGCTCCCGAAGACTTATGAGCAACTGTCCTGGTATGGGAGAGGGCCGTGGGACAGCTATCCTGACCGCAAGCAGTCAGCCCTCATCGGGTTATGGCAGAGCACTGTCACAGAACAATACACACACTATCCAAGACCTCAGGAAAATGGCAATCATGAGGATTGTAGTATGGTAACGCTCGGCACCAAGGATGGACATTCGTTGGTTGTGTCCGCAGTAGAACAGCCTTTCAGCTTTTCTGCTTTACATTATACTACAGAAGAACTTGCTGCAAAAAAACATGATTTTGAGCTAATACCCTCCAATGAGACTCTGCTGAGTATCAACTGTGCAGTATTGGGACTTGGCAATAGTTCCTGCGGACCTGGTGTTCTGAAGAAATACAGTATTGACCGCTCTAAGGAATATCGTCTGAAACTGCGACTCAAGATGAACTGAAAGAAAGTATCGTATGATGACTGATAAAGGAAAAAGATTTATGGGTCCCTTGAATAAGTATAATAGCATGAAGATGACAAAAAGAAAAATATCGATTGCGATTGCATTGATGATATCGTTCCTGACAATTTCCGCGCAAGAAAACACGGAAACATTACGTCAGTATTTGTCTGGACATGGTTGTGACGATATGGTGTCGTGGAATTTCTACTGCACCAAGGGAAGGCAATCAGGAAAATGGACAAAGATAGGGGTTCCCTCATGTTGGGAACTTCAGGGGTTTGGAACCTATCAGTATGGCATGCGATTCTACGGTAAACCAACGCCTGAGGGTATTGCAGACGAGGAAGGTCTCTATAGGTATGAATTCTTGCTTCCTAAGGAGTGGGAAGGAAGACAAATAGAGCTTGTCTTTGAAGCGGTGATGACAGATGCTCGAGTAACTATTAATGGTCGCAAAGCTGGGAACGGAGTGCATCAGGGCGGTTTCTATCGCTTTAGTTATGATGTGACCGATCGCATCTACTTTGGCCAACATAAGAACCTTCTTGAAGTAACGGTTAGCAAGGAGAGTGCCAACAGTGCTGTGAATATGGCAGAACGTCGTGCTGATTACTGGAATTTCGGAGGTATCTTCCGTCCAGTATTTGTAGTGTCAAAACCTATAAAAAATATCGAAAGAGTGGCCATAGATGCAGGTATGACGGGTGAATTCAAGGCAGAATGTTTCCTCAGTCGTGCCATGGATGGAGCAAAGGTCAAGACTGCTATAGTCGATAATCAAGGTAAGACGATAGCCACTGATGAGACTGATGTCCGAGGTGATCATGCAAATGTTGATTTCGTGGCTAGTAAACCACATCTTTGGACGGCAGAAACTCCAAATCTCTACACTGCAGTTTTCACACTTACAGACAATCAAGGACATGTGATTCACCATGAACGGCAACGTTTCGGCTTTCGAACCATCGAATATCGTCAGAGTGATGGTGTGTATGTAAATGGCAGAAAGGTTATCTTCAAGGGAGTCTGTCGACATAGCTTCAGACCTGAGAGTGGCAGAACGCTGAGCAAGGCGAAGTGTATTGAGGATGTTAAGTTGATCAAGAGCATGAACATGAATGCTGTCCGCTTGTCTCATTACCCTGCAGACCCAGAGTTCCTAGATGCGTGTGACTCCCTCGGCCTCTATGTTGAGAGCGAGTTGAGTGGGTGGCACTTCGCCCATGAGACCATTGTAGGAAGACGGCTAGTAAAAGAGATGGTTATTCGCGATGAGAACCATCCCAGCATTATCTTTTGGAGCAATGGGAACGAGGGTGGATTCAACTATGAATTGGAGCCTGAGTTTGCGCGCTGGGATAAGCAGCATCGTGTGGTGATCTACCCCTGGGCAAATCGGAACGGCTTTGAAACAAAACACTATCGCTCGTGGGGTGAAACGCAAGAGTATATGCGTCAGCCTGAAATTTTTATGCCTACTGAGTTTCTGCATGGTCTTTATGACGGTGGCCATGGCGCTGGTCTGAAAGACTATTGGGACATGATGATGAGCAATCCTCGCTGTGCCGGTGGCTTTTTGTGGGACTTGGCTGATGAGGGAGTAGTGAGAACTGACGAGGACGGCATCGTTGATTGTATGGGTAACTTTGGTGCCGATGGCATCGTGGGACCACACTTTGAGAAGGAAGGTTCCTACTATGCTATCAAAGAAATATGGAGTCCGATAGAGATAGAGCCTATCAAAGACAAGACGACATCTTATAAACTAAAGAACCATTATGACTTTCAAAATCTGAGTACTTGCACCCTCGCGTATAAGTATCTGCACATGCCGTTGATGGGGCAGAATAATGTAGATATACTGCAACGTGGAAACATAAAAGTGCCCTCTGCTGAACCGCATGACAGCGCTATTGTAAACTTACCGACACTACCGAGGGACTGTCAGGTTGTAGAGCTAACAGCAATTGATTCAGATGGTGATAGCATTCTGACGAGAAGTTTTAAGATCAATATGTCACCGTTAAGCTCAACCTCTTCTGCAGATAAATATACTTATCTGCAAAATGACCAAGAACTAGTGGTTAGCGGATGTGGACGCACTTATACATTTGATAAGCTTTCTGGCTATCTTAAATCCGTTATGATTGGTAGTAGAGCCATGAGTTTTGGTAATGGCCCCAGGTTCCTAGCCGCAAGACGTGCTGACCGCTCTTATGACCAGTTCTATAACCATGATGACAAAGAGGCAGAGAAGAAGAAAACCCAATATGCAGTCTATCAAGATCATGGTCGCTTTGAACGATTTGAGTTTAGTGAAGTCGGCGGCCGACTTATTGTTAAAGCCCTCTACAAACTTGGCTCACTCATGGAAGCCAGTTGGTCATTTGGAGCAGACGGAATTATTGATTTGGACTATAAGTATAGATTTGGAGGCGTAGTGGATGAGATGGGCGTGATGTTCGATTATCCAGAGACAAAGGTTAAGGGGAAATCATGGCTTGGCAATGGCCCTTATAGAGTGTGGCAGAATCGCTTGCAGGGACCCCATTATGGCTATTGGCATACACCCTACAATGATCCGATTCCTGGAGAGAGTTGGGAATACCCCGAATTTAAGGGTTATTTTGCACAGGTTGACTGGATGCAATTGTCAACGACAGAAGGAAAAATCGACCTATGGAATAGAAATTCCGATAACTATGTAGGTGTCTACCAACCTCGTGATGGAAGAGACCAGTTACTCTATACGTTACCAGAGAGTGGAATATCTATCCTGCATGTCATTCCTGCAGTGAGAAATAAGGTGAATGCCACAGATCTTAATGGACCTTCCGCCCAACCACATTGGTTGAAGAATGAAGTGGTATATGGTGGAATAAGTTTGAAATTTGAATGATTCATTGTATAAAATGGATTGCAAGGCGGTGAACATATGAAAAAAGATAGAGCTTTGGTGTTGGTTGCATACCTTATGTTGGGGAATGTTCTTTTGGCACAGGATACGACTAAGCCTTGGACGTTTTGGTACTGGATGTATGGAGTGGTGTCTCGTGCTGGAATTCATGCCGATCTGAAGGGTATGAAGGAAGTGGGACTTGGGGGGTGTTACCTTATGCCAATCCGTAGCAGTGTCGACAGGCCTGAATTTCAGGGTAAGGCTGACCAGCATTCTGCAAATTTTTGGGATATGGTCGACTACTCCTTTCAGCAGGCTGACTCTCTAGGACTGGAGATGGGCATCCATATTTGTGATGGTTTCGCATTAGCTGGAAGTCCAGTCATTATCCCAGCCGAATCCATGCAAAAAGTGGTCTGGACTGATACTGTTGTGACAGGGAATGTTTTGGGTTGTAATCTAAGACAACCTGAAAGCTATCAAGGATATTACGAAGATATTGCTTGTTTAGCATTCCCTATAGACCATGATATACGACGATACTCTGTAGCAGAGAATTCGCCGCAGTGTTCAGGTGGAATAACTACTGGAGACGGCGATGGGTTTCGCGCATCTACTCAAGGAACGATACTTTGTGATTTAGGGTTTGTGGACACATTGAGGTCATTGGAGATTATTCCTTCGGGAAATAATATACAGAGTCAGCGGCTTGTTGTCGAAACATCTGTAGATGGACAACACTACACAATGGTCAGCCAATTAGAACCATGTCGCCAGGGATGGCAGAGTACCGGCCCTCATTTCACTTATGCTATCATGCCTACACAAGCTCGTTATTTGCGTTTTTCATGGACTCCGGAAGGTACTGAACCTGGCAGTGAAGAGCTAGATGCCGCAAAATGGAAACCGACGCTGAAACTGAAAGATATCATTGTGAGCACAGAACCCAAGATAAATCAGTGGGAAGGGAAGAGTGGTATGTCTTGGCGTGTGTCAGAAACGACTTCTGAAGAAGAGATGTCAAGAACCGATTGTGTGCCCATGGACCGGGTGTTTTATTTGACACTAAAGAATGACCGTGTCGTGGCATGTTCAGGAAATCAGAGTGAAACAAGTGGGAAATGGAGAATATTTCGTTTTGGTCATACGTCGACTGGACAAATGAACGCCACCGCCGGCAAAGACAAAGGACTTGAGGTGGACAAATTTAACAGTGAAGCGGTAGACAAGCTGTTCGATGATTGGTATGGTGCCTTTCTCCATCGACCACATTCCAATGTCGTGAAGTATTTGCATATAGACTCATGGGAGTGTGGATCACAGAATTGGGGCAAGAATTTTGCGAAAGAGTTTGAGCGACGGAGAGGTTATGACTTGATACCCTATTTACCTTTGTATGCAGGTATACCTATGATCTCTGTTGGCCGTAGTGAAAAAGTACTGTATGATATACGGCAGACTGTAAACGACTTGGTGAACGAGTGTTTCTTTAAGCATCTCGAAGGTAAGGCACATACTGCGGGAAGACTTGTCACACAAGAGAGTATTGCTCCCACATTTGTAGCCGACGGAATGGAACATTACAAATATGCAGACTGTCCGATGGGTGAATATTGGCTGAACTCTCCTACACATGACAAGCCCAATGATATGCTTGATGCCATTAGTGGTGCCCATGTCTATGGTAAGAATATTGTACGTGCCGAAGGCTTTACAGAGGTTAGAGGAACATGGAATGAGACGCCAGCGATGATAAAGCCTTTACTTGATCGAAATTTTGCCTTAGGAATGAACCAATTAGTCTTCCATGTCAATGCACATAATCCTTGGATGGATAGATCTCCTGGCATGACGTTGGACGGAATAGGACTTTTCTTCCAACGTGACAATATATGGTATCCAGAAGCAAAAGGTTTGGTGAACTATGTGATTCGTTCGCAAAAAATGCTACAACAGGGATGGCCAGTGGCAGACATTGCTGTGTTTACGGGTGAAGAAATGCCTTCACGTTCACTTACTCCCGACAAGTTGACGAGGATCATTCCTTCTGTATTTGGAGCAGAGAGGGTGGAGAAGGATAGCATAAGGCTGAAGAATATAGGGCAGCCAATGGAAGAAAGTCCCGTTGGTGTAATTCATTCGTCAGGTATTTTCAGCATGGATCAATGGATAAACGCTTTGCATGGATATCAGTATGACTCAATGAATAGAGATGCCCTACTAAATGCTACAACTCTGAAGGACGGAAAATTATTCACGAAGGGTGGCAACAGCTATCGTGTCTTGATAGTACCTGGTCGCAGTAAGATGAATCCCGAAGGTGATAGCTTGTCGTCCATAGTTCGACAAAGACTAGAGGAATGTCGCAGAGCTGGTATACTGGTCATCGATAAGCCATACAATGGAACGGACTTCTCACCATATGGCATTTCTCCGGATGCGATAATACCTGAAAATGTGGCATATACCCATCGTGCTACAAATAACACAGATATCTACTTTATTTCCAATCAGATGAATATGAGTAGAACCATTGAAGCTTCTTTCAGAGTAAATGGTAGAGAGGTGGTTTTATATGACGCATCAACAGACAGTTGGAAAGATGCCGACAAAGTGATTGTAAATAATGGACGTACTCAGCTTAGTCTGACACTACCAGCTTTTGGGTCCGTTTTTGTAGTGTTTACTAATGGCA
Source organism: Prevotella sp. UBA5387 (assembly GCA_002407775.1). Lineage (GTDB taxonomy): Bacteria > Bacteroidota > Bacteroidia > Bacteroidales > Bacteroidaceae > Prevotella. Next base: position 16,134 of record DHOP01000032.1, on the reverse strand, counting down.
GAAAGCAGGTAAAAACATTGTCAGAACCCATGCAGGAGAAAGTTGTTAATAGCCTTTGGAATGTAGAGTTTCTAAGGAATGGGGTGAAGGAGCAAATGAGCAAGCTGTCGAGTTGGACGGAGTCCAAATCGGATAAAGTGAAATATTACAGTGGAACTGCTCGATACCAGAATAACGTAAAATTGGGTAACATAGGAAAGGGAAAGGTTGTTCTTTCCTTAGGCTCGGTGAGAGATATAGCCCATGTCTACGTGAATGGAATAGATTGTGGCATAGCATGGACAGCACCTTACGAGGTGGATATCACGAAAGCCACTAGAAAGGGTACTAATCGTATAGAAATCAATGTGGTGAACACATGGGCAAATGCATTGAAGGGTGCAGATGAAGGCAAATCACCTTACGGAGGCATTTGGACAAATGCCAAATATAGAATGAAAGAGAGTGGATTGTTGCCTGCTGGTTTATTGGGACCTGTAACCATAAAGTATTGATATGAAACAGAAAAAGATAATATGTAGCGTTGTGCTGATCGTAATCAGTCTATCAATGCAAGCAAAAGTAAAGTTGCCGAGGATATTTGACGATAATATGGTACTGCAGCAGCACACCCAATGTAATCTATGGGGAAAGGCTTCAGCCAATCGGACATTAATGATAAAAACCTCGTGGGATGCTAAAACTTATAGAGTGCCTGTTGATGGCAATGGAAATTGGAAGGGGCAGGTGATGACGCCTTCTGCTGGAGGCCCATATGCCATCACTTTCGATGATGGGGTAAAGACAACATTGAAAAACATCCTTATTGGCGAAGTATGGATATGTAGTGGACAGAGCAACATGGAGATGCCAATGAAAGGCTTCAAGGGTCAACCCGTGGCAGGAGCGACACACGAACTGATGTATGCTGACGACAAGGAATTACGTCTATTTACTGTAAAGCGTGCGGCGAGTTTGGTACCTCTTGACAGTGTTAGTGGACAATGGTCCATAGCCGATGCTGAAGCTGTGAGGGAGTTTAGCGCTACAGCTTACTTTTTCGGGAAATCATTGCGTACAAGCCTTAAAGTACCTGTTGGACTGATAGTAACATCATGGGGAGGAAGCGCATGCGAGGCATGGATGATGAATGATTGGTTGAAAATGTTTCCACAGGTGAACTTGCCTCAGAGTCCGCTAGATGTCTCAAAAACGCAACAGCGGTGCCCCACTGCTTTGTATAACGGTATGCTGCATCCGCTTATAGGTTATACGATGCGGGGTGTAATCTGGTATCAGGGTGAAGATAATGTATCACGTGCCCACTACTATGCTGATCTCATGTCGTCTATGATAAAAGGCTGGCGCGAAGAATGGAAGCAAAGTGACTTTCCTTTTTACTTTTGTCAGATCGCACCCTATGATTATAGACTCATAGACTGGCATTATAATAGTGCTTTTCTGCGTGAACAGCAGGCGAAAATCGAGCAGCAGACGAGTAATTCACGTATGGCTGTACTCCTCGACGCTGGACTTCGTTATGGGATCCACCCAGCGAAAAAGCAGGAAGCTGGTGAACGGCTTGCTTTGTTGGCACTCGCAAACACTTATAAGGTGAAGGGGTTACCGGATTTTGCTACATACAGCAGTGTCACCTTTGATCATGATACCGCAGTGGTGTCCTTCGACAGAAGTAAGGAGTGGGTTTATTTCAATCATGGCACTAGCAGTAATTTGTTCGAGATTGCTGGGAGTGACAGAGTGTTTTATCCTGCCGAGGCATGGATATCCCGCAACCATGTATATGTGAAGAGCGACAGTGTGAAGATGCCTGTGGCCGTGAGATATGCTTTTAAAGACTGGGTAGAGGGTGACCTTTTCCACGATGGTCTCCCAGTGAGTTCGTTCCGCACGGATAATTGGGATAAGTAACATGAACAAACTGATATTAAGAAGAGTGATAGTGGGTTTGCTGGTTATGGTAGCCTTATCTGCTTCTGCTGGCGACTTCACATCTGTGGCAGGCTATTACCCAATAGCCCAACAAGGAAGGCGTGTATGGAATTTTAATTCTGGGTGGCGGTTTCATATCGGAGATATCCCTGATGCATTTGAGAAAGACTATGATGATGCTAGTTGGCAGAAGGTGACCATACCCCACAGTGTGAAGTTGGAACCTGCAGAGGCGAGTGGCGGCAGAAACTATCAGGGAGTGGCATGGTATCGCAAGCGTTTTATCGTGCCGGTCGACCGTGCAGAGATTTACTTCGAAGCTATCATGGGTAAGCAAGAAGTCTTTATTAATGGAAAACACGAACAGACTCATTATGGAGGGTATCTCCCGGTCATGGTCCACTTAGACCGAAGCGGTCTGCATGTTGGTGACACTTGTGTTATTGCAGTAAAAGCTGATAACTCGGATGACAAGTCTTATCCTCCCGGTAAGACTCAGTACACTCTTGACTTTGCCTATCATGGAGGTATCTATAGGGATGCGTGGTTAATTGCAAAAAACAGAGTATTTATCACTGATCCGATTGAAGCTAATCATTCTGGCAGTGGTGGAGTGTTTATACACTATGATAACATCACCGAGCAGTCAGCGGAGGTGTTTGTTAACACAGAAGTGTGCAATCAAGATACCAAACAACGGGTTGTGACAGTAGAAAATACTGTGTTAGATGCTGATGGGAAGAAAGAAAATAATGCGACAAGTCGTATCAGTCTGAAGCCTGGAGAGATTCGTGTTGTTAATCAAAAAATGCTAGTGTGCAAGCCTCACTTGTGGTCTCCAGAATCACCCTACCTTTATCGCATGGAGACTCGCGTAAAAGATGGAAGAACCACAATAGATGGTGGAATGACAAGGATAGGCATCAGAGAGTTTGAATTCAAAGGGCAGGAAGGCTTCTGGCTCAATGGAAAGAGATACCGTCAGTTTGTTGGTGCAAATCGTCATCAAGATTTTGCCTATGTGGGAAATGCTGTACCAAACAGTCAGCAGTGGCGTGATGCTCTCAGATTGAAAAATGCAGGTTTTAACATCATTAGGACAGCTCATTATCCACAAGATCCTTCTTTTATGGACGCTTGTGATGAACTGGGCCTTTTTGTTATTGTGGCTACACCTGGTTGGCAATATTGGAACAAGAACGACCCTCAGTTTGAGCAACGTGTATATCAGAATACCAAAGATATTATTAGAAGAGATAGAAATCATCCGAGTGTGCTGATGTGGGAACCAATTCTCAACGAAACAAGATATCCAGAGGACTTTTCCTTGAAATCCCTCCAAATCACTCGTGATGAATATCCATATCCTTATCGCCCTGCTGCTGTGGCAGATGTCAATTCCGCAGGAGTAAAAGAAAATTATGATGTTGTGTATGGATGGCCAGGTGATGATGAGAAAGCAGACCGTCCTCGACAATGTATTTTTACAAGGGAGTTCGGTGAATATGTCGATGATTGGTATGCTCACAATAATCTCAATCGTGCTAGTCGTAGCTGGGGAGAGCGTCCTATGCTTTTGCAAGCTTTGTCTTTAGCTCAAACGACTTCTGAGATGTATCGCACGACAGGGCAGTTCATCGGGGGATGTCAGTGGCATCCTTTTGATCATCAGCGTGGATATCATCCTGATCCATATTGGGGTGGTATTTTTGATGCATTCCGTCAGTCCAAGTATGCCTATTATATGTTTGCATCTCAAGCGCCAAAACCAATGGTATACATAGCACATGAAATGACGCAATTCTCCGATAGTGATGTTGTCGTGTTTAGTAACTGTGATTCCGTGAAGCTGAGTATCTATGATGGTGCAAAGTCTTGGACTCTTCCTGTTCAGCACTCAATGAACAAAGATTATAACAAGCCTATGGACTTCAAAGGTGTTTGGGATTTTTGGGAAGCCAGAAATTATAGCTACATCAAGAAAGAGTGGCAGAAGGTAAAAATGTTGGCAGAAGGATTTATTGACGGACATGTGGTTTGTAGCGAAACACGAATGCCCTCACGACGAAGTACCAAGTTGCGCCTATACGCTGACGCAATGGGTCGTCCACTAGTTGCAGACGGGTCGGATTTTGTGGTAGTAGTGTGTGAGGTGACTGACGATAATGGAAATGTGCGGCGATTAGCTAAAGAGAACATTCGGTTTAGCCTTAGTGGCGAAGGTCGATTCATTGACGACGGAACAATCAATGCTAACCCACGTGCTGTGGAGTGGGGAAGTGCTCCTATTTTATTGCAGTCTACACGTAAAGCTGGTAAGATTTTAGTTCATGCTGAAGTACAGTATCCTGGTACACATGCTCCTACGACAGCTGATCTTGTGATAGAGTCGGTACCTTATCAGGGCTTGTTCTGCACGTCAGTGGATGAAGGAAATGAAAGTCAAATAAAAGGTACTCCTAAAGCGTCAGTAGGGACAAATAATAGCCTAAAAAAGCTGACAGAGGAAGAGAAACAGATAATGTTAAAGGAGGTAGAACAGCAGCAATCTGATTTTGGGATTACAAATTAATTAAGTACATTTGTGTCCTGATGAAGAGGACGTTTTTTCTATTATTGTGGCTCATTTTATTTGGACGGTTGTTGGCTCAGATACCCGTTTATAATGATATGCTCATAACCCACTATACCGTGGAGGATGGCCTACCCAATAATATGGTAAATTGTTCGCTAAAAACATCAAATGGCTTTGTCTGGTTTGGTACATGGTACGGACTAAGTCGATTTGATGGGATGAAGTTCTCGAATTTCTCTAAGGCTTATTCCCAAACCTCTGATCAACCTCCACGTAAGATAGAAAATCTTATTGAAGATGGTCTGGGTAATATATGGATAAAAAGCTCTGATTGGAAACTTTCTGTGCTATTTAAAAAGACAGAGCGTTTCGAGGATGTTTATGATGAATTGAAGTCTTTCGCTCGTAATTTGCAGGTCATTAAGATGCAGAAGACTTCAGATGGTAAGGTACTACTTTTGACTAAGGACAAAAACTTACTATTGGCCTGCACGACACTGGATGGTAAAGTTGAGGTGAGGCGATTATTGAATGCTCATTCCTATATTGACAAGACTAGCTATCGGCTTAAACGTGATATTATACAGATTAGTGTGGGTAGGGCAAACTGGGAAGATAGGACGTACCACATCTATTCGATCCCCTTATCTGGCAAATCTCCACGGTCTTTAGCTTATTGGCAGCAAAAGTTCCAGGAGATGGTCCTTAAGGAACAGGAATATAGCACAAAAAGTGGTTTGATATGGCATGTTAGCAGCAATTCTTTGTTAATGTGCAAAGATAAAAATAGTGGACGCGAATGGCATTATCAACTATCATTGCAAGGTCAGGTGACTAATCCTGCCTTTGTAGAGGTACCAGGGACAGGTTATTTCTATCTTTCGTCTGCTGGTGAAGTGCTTTTCGTGGATGCTAGGACAATGAGAGGGGAGAACATTGCGTTTCGTAATGATTTCTCTGATAAACACTCCGATTCTCGCTTTTTCAGTATAAGACTTGACTCAGAAGGAATCTTGTGGCTAACATCAGCAACCGCAGGTGTATACAAAATATGTTTTCCTCCTAGACAGTTTGGGATGCTTGGCCTGCCGTTGGAAAGACAGGACGGCATACGCTGTATCTACCAGCATAGTAATGGAGATATTTGGGTTGGTACTCGAAGTAAGAATCTATTAATACTTGATGATTTTGGACGCTTGAAGAAAGTGCTAGGATATAAAGAGTATGGCATCGGAAGCGTTTATTTTATCATGCAGGACCGTCAAGGGCGACTATGGCTTTCTACTAAGGGAGATGGACTTGTACAAGCAATACCTGATGCTTCTCAGAAAGTTGGTTATCGTTTTGTTCATTACAAGCATGAAACCGGAAATCCTGCTAGCATTAGTGGAAATAACGTTTATATGACTTGTGAGGACAGTCATGGACGAATTTGGGTTGGAACCCTTGATGGTGGACTTAACCTCATTCAGGAACACAATGGTAATATTAAGTTCCTAAACATGCATAATGGGATGGATCACTACCCTGGTTACGGTCTCTATGTGGAGGTGAGAAATATGGCTGAAGACAGATATGGTAGACTATGGGTGGGTACAATAGATGGTCTTATGTCTGTGCGATTGGATTTTAAGTCAACTAATGAAATAAAGTTTGAGAACTATCGTACTACAGAAATTAATACTAAAGCAAATAGTGATATTTATTCTCTATACCGCGACCGTGAGAGAAATGTTTGGTTGTGTACCTTTGGTGGAGGACTTAGTCAGATAGAGGGATATGATCCCCAAAGTCGCCTTCCTCTCTTCAAGTCTTTGGGAATGGGTGAAGGTATTGAGAATGATGTTATCATTTCAATTATTGAGGATGGAAAGGGTCGCCTATGGCTGGCCAACAATCACGGAATTTCTTGCTTTGATCCAAGGAACAACAGTACTAGAGACTTTGGGCAAGTAGATGGATTCCCCAATGTAACTTTGGAAGAGAATTCAGGATCTTACATAAGAAATGGGCAGATCTGGGTAGGCTGTAAAACAGGTATACTAACCTTCAACCCAGAGAAACTTCATTCATCAACGACGAAGTATCCTGTATATATTGTGGGATGTGAGGTCAATAATAAGGACGTAAGAAGCTATATTGATCCACCATTATTTAGGCAATCAATTATTGAAGCTGAGCATTTGGAATTGCATCATGACCAGTCGATGTTTACTTTAGAGTTTTCAGCTCTCAATTATCGCAATCCAGCTAATGTGACCTACCGATATCGGCTTCAGGACTACGACCGTGATTGGCATTATAACGGAAACAACAGAATAGCTTCTTACTCAAACGTCCCTTCTGGTAAATATACTTTTGAAGTTGAAGCAATCGACGATTCTAATCCTAATCTTAGAAGTAGGGCTTCTCTACAAATTGTTATCCTTCCTCCTTGGTGGGCTACATGGTATGCATATACTTTCTATTTTATCCTGATTGTGATAGGAGTTTTGCAAGCTATAAAATATGCCAAATATCAAATCAAACTAAAGAATGATGTTTATGTCCAGTCGCGTTTGGCAGAGTTTAAAATGAAATTCTATCTTGAGCAGGAAGAAACTAAATTTTTGGAGAAAGTAAGTGATGTGGTAAAGGCTAATCTGGAAAACCCAGATTTGGACATAGATATGATTGCTCAAAACATGGGAATGAGTCGTAGCGCTTTTTTCAAAAAGTTGAAGTCACTTACAGGCCTCTCTCCTGTGGAATATGTCAGAGATGCAAAACTCAACCATGCGGTAGATATGCTGAGACATACCGATGAGAGCATTGCTGACATTGCTTATAAGTCAGGTTTTAGTGATGCAGGATATTTTGGTAAGTGCTTTAGAAAAAAGTATGGTATGAGCCCAAGTGATTATGTTCATAGCAATAAGGCAAGAGGAGAGAATACTCTAAAGATGAAATAATCTTTGTTTTATCAATGTTTTTTTGTTAAGGTGATTACATTCTTTAAGTTGACACGTCTTGATTAAAATTATTTAACTTTTTTGACGTATCCTTAAAGGATTTAGCATCGATGCAATCTTTCAGGCTTTTTAGAATAATTATCTTTATAGCCCTGCTACCATTGTCAAATAATCAGGTTCAGGGAAAGAAAAATCATACACGTTACCAAGTGGCAGTATGTGATTGGATGGTGCTTAAACGCCAGAAACTTGGTGAGTTTAGTCTTGCTAAGCAGCTAGGAGCTGACGGAGTAGAGTTGGATATGGGTCCTTTAGGTAAAAGAGTGATGTTTGATAACAAACTACGCGATCCTGAGCAGGCACGGCAATTTAAAAATATGTCAGATAGTTTGCTTGTTAAAGTACCATCTGTAGCTTTGTCAGGATTCTTTGCTCAAAACTTTATTACACGAAACAACTACCTTGAACTTGTATCCGATTGTTTCACTACTATGAAAATTTTCGGAAGCAAGGTTGCCTTTTTACCCCTTGGTGGAAGCGGTAATGATTGGAAGAAAGCTGGCGCTGAGCATGATAGCATAGTATGTCGTCTGCATGTTGTTGGGGAAATGGCTCGAAAGGCAGGGGTAGTTGTCGGAATCCGTACAGCCGAAAGCGCTGAATTTGATATTAGGCTCCTGAAGGAAGTAGATTCTAAGGGCATCAAAATATACTATAATTTTCAAGATGCGGCAGATCAGCATCGAGATATTTGTAAAGAGTTACAATTGCTGGGTAAGAAGCGCATCGCGCAGATACATGCAAGTAACACAGACAGTGTTAATCTGGAACATGACCCAGAAATAAATTTGCGGTCAGTACGAAACATTCTAGACAAAATAGGATGGAGTGGATGGCTCGTTATCGAAAGGTCTCGCGATGTATCTCACATAAAAGATGTGAAATACAACTATGGAAATAATGTGAAGTATATAAAGAAGGTGTTTACTCAATCGAACTAATAAATAATAAAAACTAATATTTTAATTAAAAACTTCAACTTATGAACGGAAATCACTTCTTTCCACGAAAAAGTGCAGTTATAGCTATTGTTATCTGCATTGCTGCTTTTTTGCAGACTTCGTGTACCCAAGATGGTTTTGATGACGGTGAGCGATTCACAACCGTGACTGGAGTTCAGCTCTTGTCTCCGATTGCTGATTCTATCATGGTTACTCCTGATGCTACGGGTAGTCATCAAACAATCTCATGGCCTGTTGTTTATGGCGCAGGTGGTTACATTGTTTCGCTATACAATGTGAATGACCCTGCCAATCCTGTTGTTGTTGATAGTATGGAGAATGTGTTGGTTGATGCTACTTCAATCAAAGTAGCTCGTCAGGAAGACACCTTCTACAAGTTTGTCATCTCATCTGCAGAAAACACGGTTGCTAATAACCAAGCTGCTAAAGATGCTTCTGTCAAGGCTTATGATACTTATGTACCTACTTATCGCACTATTCCCTCAGGTACAAACTTATCAACTTATTTCGCTGCGTTCGCTTGGCCTACTGATAGCCAAGATGTTGACCTTAACTTTGATTTGGAAGCCGGTGGTTCTTACACTATGTCGGATCTTGTTGACTTTCAACTGAACAAAGTTACATTGCGCTGTACCAACAAGAAAAATCATCCCAAAGTGAAATTTACTGGTACTAATGCTGGCTTTGCAATTAGTGCTGGTTTTGGATTAAAGAATGTTGACTTCAATTGCTCTGGCTCAAACATAGCATTTATTGGAGCAAGGGCAACCCCACTCATCACAAATGTGGTAAATGGAAACTACTATCTGGAAGATAAGGTTAACATTCAGTCTTGCAAGATCGACAGTGTGAATTCTTATTTTGTATACGATAATCTGACAAAGACATACATCGAAAATGTGATTGTGAACAATTGCGTCGTAAATCTCACACCAAGTAAGACATGGGATGGTGTATTCTATCTCAACAAGGGTGGAAATATCCTAAATTTGGCAGTTTCAAACTCAACGTTCTACCGTACAGGAGCCTTCGATTATAAATATTTCTACCAGACCAGTGGTCGTGCCAAGAATATTGGATACGCAAGCAATACTACGGGTTATACCAACTGCACGTTCTACAATGTATGTAAGGATGGTCAATGGGGTAACTATAATGGCATGGCTGGCCAATCGAATTCATATTGGACATTGACTAATGACATCTTTTATAACTGTAGCAGCTCAGGTGTAGCACGAAGGTTCTTGGCAGGAAAGCAAAACCAGTCCACTGCAACCTTCCTCAATAACACCTATGCCCAGAATGACGGTACAATATTTGATACGCCGACTGGTTATGACAATACAGGAACTGATATTAAGGAAGATCCAGGCTTTAAGGATCCAGCTAATGCAGACTTTACTATTAGTAGCACATCCAAGCAGGCTTCTCTCGGCACGGGAGATCCACGATGGTTGCCAGCAGCACAATAAGCTTATCTAATTGAAACTCATCATGAAAAGAAAATATATGAGAATTTTGGCAATGGTGGCCTTGATGACATGTGCCATACCAACCTTTGCCCAGAATAAAGTAGTCAAGGGAACCGTAGTGGATGAGAATGGTGATCCTGTAATAGGTGCAACTATTCGCGAAAAAAACGGTAAGACCGGAACGGTTACCGATCTTGATGGTAATTATCAGATTACCGTGACAAACGGTGAGCCTTTGACAGTCTCTTATCTTGGCCATAAATCGGTTACAACAACTGGTGGACGCCTACAACTTGAAGCAGGAAATGCAGATTTGGACGAAGTGGTTGTTGTTGGTTACGGCTCTCAAAAAAAAGCACACCTTACAGGTTCTGTAGCAACTGTCCCTGTATCTGACATTCAAGACTTGGCCAATGGCGGTTTGGCCTCATCTCTTTCTGGTCTTGTCACTGGTTTGAGCGTAAGTGGAGGGGAATCTCGCCCTGGCAACAATGCTCGTTTATACATCCGTGATACAAACTCATTGAGTGATGTTGGTTCAACAGCACAACAGCCACTTTTTGTCATTGATGGATATATCTACCCCAATGATGTAAAGGTAGGTAATACATCTCAGAACCTTGGAGCAGAAGCTTTCAATAATCTGGACCCATCTGAGGTTGAAAGTATATCAGTCCTGAAAGATGCCTCTGCAGCTGTCTATGGTGCCCGTGCTGCAAACGGTGTTATCCTAGTTACTACAAAGAAAGGCAAGTTGGGGGCACCAACCATCAGTTATAGTGGTACATTTGGCTTTACCGATGAGGTAGCAAGACCAAAGATGTTGAGTGCCTACGAATATGGTCGTCTATATAATTCCTATACAGCAGCTAACAATATTAATTCAATATATAATCATACAACTGGTCTTTTTCAGGCGGATGAGCTTGAGGCAATGAAAAGCATGAACTATGACTTGCTTGATAAATATTGGGAAACAGCTTATACGATGAAACATAGTGCCAACATTAGTGGCGCTACCGACAAGGTGAACTATTTCGCTGGCATAGCCTACTTTGATCAGAATGGTAATCTTGGCAAACTCAACTATGATCGCTTCAATTATAGAGCTGGTGTAGACGTTAAAATAAGCAAGTGGTTAGATGCTAATCTGTCAATCACTGGCGATTATGCCAACAAGAACAAACCATTAGTCAAGGTTGGAGGCTCTGGTGATGAGAAAGATTACAATAACCTTCTTTCACGTCCAAACTATATTCCTGAAAGTGTAGGTGGATATTCCATTCCTTCTTATGGATTAAATAACTCAGAGTATAACCAAACTCAGAATTATAATTTCGCAGTCCTGCAAAATAATGGTGATTATAGTGAGAGCAAGAACTCTAACATGAATATTAATGGAAGTGTTGGTTATGACTTCGGTTGGAGTAATATTCTTAAAGGTTTGAAATTACGCTTTAGCTATTCTAAGAGTATCAACTCAGATAAAGGCAACGAGTATGGCTCAGCCTTCACGTTGTATAAGATGAAAAAGCGCTTTGGAAGTGGAAACCATTTATACTCTGCTACTGGTGCTGAGAGCGATCTCGATACTTACGATTATCTGGGTGAAACCAATTTTACTGCTCTAACACTCAATAATGGAGATTATTTGAGACGCAGTATGACTAGAACCGACAATTACCAGATGAACTTTACTGCTCAGTATGCTCGTGATTTCGGACAACATCATATTCAAGGTCTTTTCTCCATAGAGAAGTCTGAAGCTGAGAGTGAATATCTTGTGGGTCAAAGAGAGAATCCTTATGAGTTCACTACAGGTCAATCAAACTCTGCTACTGGCCAACAGACTACAACTTTCACACGTAGTGAAAGCGGAACTCTGTCTTACATCGGTCGTGTCAACTATGCATACGCAGACCGTTACCTGTTTGAATTCTTGATTCGTTCAGATGCTTCTACCAAATTTGCTCCAAAGAACTATTGGGGGGTATTCCCTGCAGTGAGTGCAGGTTGGGTTATCTCAGAAGAACCATGGTTCAAGAAGAATGGGACCTGGGTTGATTTCTTGAAACTTCGCGCTTCTTTTGGTCTTACCGGTCGCGATAACACTGCAGCATGGCAATGGATGCAAGTTTATGCTCAGGATGCTAACAAGGGAGTTATATTTGGCGAAGGCACTAATATCGATTCTAGCACTCGTATCACTATCAACAAAAACAATTCTGCTGTAAATACAGATGTACATTGGGACAAAGACTATAAGTACAATGCTGGTATCGATGCTAATTTCTTAGGCCAAAGGTTAAATGTTACCTTTGATGCGTACAAAGAAAAGAACCGACAAATGTTGATGAATATCATTCAGACTGTTCCATCAACTGTGGGTACTCAGAGTGCGGCATCCAATATTGGAGAGATGGACAGTTGGGGATACGAACTTTCGATTACATGGCGTGATAGAATTGGTAAGGACTTCAAATATAGTATTGGTGTAAACACTGGCTACTCTGACAACAAAGTGCTAAATATGGACTTTGAGAATGAGTACTTATATCGTCAGATTACCAAAGGTCATCGAACCGACGTGGGGGTTTGGGGATTGCAGTGTTTGGGTATGTTCCGCAGCTATCAAGATATTGCTGAGTACTTTAACACCTATCACATAACCAGTTACTTGGGTCGTACCCAAGATCAGGTACGTCCTGGAATGTTAATTTATAAAGATGTTCGTGGAGCCTATGATGCCACCACTGGTACCTATGCAGGTCCGGATGGTGTTGTAGATGGTGACAACGACCAAGTGAGCTTGTCTAATCGTAGTGATAACATCTATGGTTTTACTATGAATCTTAGTGCTGAATACAAGAGCTTTTCGCTGATAGCTCAGCTTGGAGCTTCTTGGGGTGCTTACGCTATAATTCCAGGTGCGGCCTTGAAGCCTAGCGGGAATATAGAATATAGCAATATGCCCTCATTCTGGAACGTAGACAACATGTATGCATATAGTGATGTATATGATGGTTCTGGTCAGTTGGTGGTGAAACAGAATAGAGATGGAATCTATCCTAATCTAGCTTACTCTGGTGTCAATGCCGTTGCATCAAGTTTTTGGAGAGTCAGTGCAGCTAATGTTGCCCTTAATCGGCTGACCGTTGCTTATTCTTTACCTAAGACTTGGCTGAAACCTATTGGTATAAGTAGTGCACGAATCAATATAAGCGGGCAAAACTTGTTCAACTTCTGCAATCCATATCCCGACAAATTCACGAATCCAATGGCGGGTACCTATGGAAGTTATCCTAATTTGAGGAAATGGACCGTTGGTGTAAACCTTTCTTTCTAATCGATGGTTTTAACTGACTAAAAAAGCAAAGGAAATGAAAAGATCAATTATATATGTAAGTTTCGGCCTTGTGGGCCTGATATCTTTGGCTTCATGCAGCGATTCCTTTCTGCAGGAAAAAAAGAACTATGATAATGTGAATGCTGGCATCTACAATTATGTCAGCGGATGTAATGGACGTGTCAACGATGTTTATAGTTGGTGTTTGCCAACTACCTCCGATATGACTTGGAAATATCCATCGGCTGGTAATTCTGACCTTGCTGGTCAATCTACAGAGGAATATGCTGGCTTTAGTTCATTTGTGGATCCTCAGGTAGAACTAAGTTCGATGGGCAGCGACAACAGTGTTCCAGACTTTTTCATGGGAACACAGAGCAACATTCAGGAGGCTGTGTATGGACGTATCCGCAATATCAATGATGTAATAGAGGGTATCTTAGGAGGTACGATTTCTGAAGAGGAAAAAAACAGTTTTCTAGGACAGGTATACTTCTTCCGTGCTTGGTGCTATTATAACCTTTTCAAATGGTATGGTGGTGTTCCCTTGCTGGACAAGAATCTCGACCCTGTGGCTTCATCAGTTACTCCTCGTTCATCAGCTAAAGCAACTTACGAGTTTATTCTTAGTGATCTTGACAAGGCAGCTAAATTGCTTGCTCCAAAGACAATGAATGGTGGTTGGTCTGGAAGTGACTATGGACGCATAACGACTGGTACAGCCCTTGCACTTAAGGGACGTGTCATGTTGTTGTGGTGTAGTCCATTATTCAATCGCAGTAATGACCAAGCTCGCTGGACTAATGCTTACAATACGATGAAATCCGAGCTTGATTCCATCAAAGCTTGTGGATATGGACTATATAAGTCTGGGAGCAATGTCAATGGCTCAGATTTTGCATCCATGTTCTGTCAATCAAACAAGAATCCAGAGGCTGTTTTTGTTACCTTATATAATAATATTACTGGTGACGGACTCGACAATCAGAAGAATAATTCATGGGAACGTGCCATTCGTCCTGCTAACACTGGCGGTAGCGGTAAGTCGGTAGCTGAAATGATGATTAAGGAGTTCCCAATGGCTGATGGTAAAATCCCTGCTGGTACAGGTACATATTCTAGGCTAGAGACATCTGACTCTGTTTATGATAAGGCGTTGCCTTTTGTGGGTCGTGATCCACGTTTCTATCGCACCTTTGCTTTCCCAGGCTATCGTTGGGCATATAATGGTGATGCCAGTGCCAAGGATGCAAACAATCCAGCCGATGGAAAGAACTACGTGTTGTGGAATTATGTTTGGTATACAAACCAGAATGATCAGGGCAGTGTGGAGAGTGGCGACTTCTATGGCGCTGATAACCTACTAAAAAGTGTTCAGGGTGTATATGTCCGGAAGAAATCTGATGATTTTGATGTAAACTCTCCTTTGTACAACTATGTAGCATCAGACACTAAGGGTGCAGCCCCATTCTATTCTGCTGCTCCATTGATCGAATTGCGTTTTGCAGAAGTACTTCTGAATCTTGCAGAGGTAGCTTGTGGCGCAGGACAGATGGGTGACGCTGTAAGCTACATCCAACAGATACGTGACCGTGCTGGTTATACGGCTGCTAACAATTATGGCTTGCAGAGTAACCTCTCTAGTGATCAAGCTGCTTGCATGAGCGCAGTATTATACGAACGTCAAATAGAATTGGCATATGAAGGCAAGCGTTTTGATGATCTTCGTAGATGGATGCTTTTCGATGGTGGTTCTGTAATTCCTGATGGTGCTCCTTCAACTTGGACACTTACAGGATGGGGTGGTAATACATGCACTTGGCTTGGCTTTGCTCAGTTGAACGGTCAACGTCGTGAGAAGATACAATATCGTGTATCCGACCAGTACGGTGTAGGCGGCAGTACCTTTGATTCAGATCCATTAAAGAGCATTACCCGTCCTACAGGTGTTGACCTACGAAAGAACAATCTCAGCGATCAGAACCTGACATTGGCCAATTGGTATAAAGAGTATCTTGTGATGAAGGTGAATAAAGGCGACAGTTATGATTTAAATAAAAACATGCTTTATATCAACTTCCGTCCAAACTATTATTTCTTGGGTCTCAGTTCGGGAGCATCTGCTGCCAATAAGGGCATTCCACAGACCATTGGATGGCAAGATGCCAACAATGCTGGTTCTATGGGCACATTTGATCCTCTTGCTAATTGATGTTATTTAAGTTCTAAAAAAGGCACGTCTCTTCATGTTTGAAGAAGATGTGCCTTTTTATTTTGTAGCAAGGAAGGATTTTGGAATTAAAGTAAAAGAAGTTTTACCTTTTTGGAGAAAATTTATGTAGATGCAACTTATTTTCTCTTCATACTTTTAGAAGAATTCATTCATGAAAAGAAAATTTTGTGTGCACTGAAAAAAACATTGTCTTTAACCTACGTGATAACGACAATTTTAGAATGCGCACCAGCACCCTTTGAACATTGATGCATGACTCCTTTGGAAAGCAATAAAATTCGGTTAGGTCAAAGGACAAGTTGACATCGAAACTAAAAGCGTACTATTCACCAAGCCTTATCATTACAACCTTTGGTGCACTTACTATCCTCGCGACACATTTTTTGGGTCGTCTTGACAGCCTCTGCCAATAAAGCATAAGCTGACTTATTATCGTATACCATTTGAAGGGGAATATTTAGGTTTTTCGAAAGGATAGCTTTGGCGATGCGATTACTATCTGATGGCATCGCGATTAGATATCAACCGCACTACGATTGAGTACTTATCGCATGCTGATTAGTATTTAATCGCAGTGCCGTGACTATGCCTAAATTTACTTTA
>DHOP01000034.1 GCA_002407775.1 Prevotella sp. UBA5387 | reverse complement strand
AACAGAATTTAATAGACGCTAGTGAAAAAATATAATTGTTTATTTGTCCATCAAATGCTCCTGAAACCATTGAGTAATCTGACGAAGCAAGTGGTTGCGAGTATTTCCTCCAAAGATACTATGATTGCGATTGGTATAGTAATTCTCTTTGAAGTCCTTGTCAGCTTGCACCAAAGCCTCAGCATACTCAAAGGTGTTTTGAGGATGAACATTGTCATCGCCCACACCATGACACAGCAGAAGCGCTCCATTGAGTTTACCCGCACGAGTGATAGCATTATCATTGTAGCCGTCTGGGTTCTCTTTAGGTGTACGCATAAAACGTTCTGTGTAAACAGAATCATAGAAACGGTAACTCGTCACAGGTGCCACAGACACCCCTGCCTTGAACACCGGTCGGCCCTCGCTCATGCTCATGAGAGTGCAATAACCACCGTACGACCACCCCCAAATGCCGATGTTTTCTTTGTCCACCCAGGGTTGTTTAGTCAAATAGAGAGCTGTTTCCACCTGATCCTTCGCCTCATATAGGCCAAGACGCTGATAGACGCACTTCTCAAACTCAGCTCCGCGTCCAGCAGTGCCTCGCCCATCAACACAAACCACAACGAAGCCTTGTTGTGCCAAATACTGATCATAGGCTCCACCTTGTCCCATTGACCCAATGTTCCATGAATCAATGACCTGCTGACTACCTGGTCCACTATATTGGAAAAGTATCACGGGATAGCGTTTGTTGGCGTCGAAGTTAGCTGGTTTCACCATCCATCCATCAAGCTTCACACCTTCAGATGTAATGAACGAGAACATTTCTGTGGGCGTCCAACCATATTTCCGGGTCTTAGTTTGCAGCTCTTTATTGTCTAGATTTGTAGCAATTACCTTTCCGCTGTTGCTCCTTGTGGTATAGACATAAGGTGTATTCCTATCGCTCCAAGTATTGATGAAATACTTGAAATCGGCCGAAAATATAGCGCTGTTCCAACCTTCTTGGTCTGTTAGTCGCAAGGTTTTTCCATTCTTTTCAGTCACATATACTTGCCTGTCATGAGAGTTTAAAGCTGCTGCTTGATAGTAAACATCGCCAGTCTGTGCATCATAACCATAAACAGCGGTAATATCATACTGACCGTCACCAATCTTTCGCAAGAGTTGACCGTTCTGATTATAGAGATAAAGATGCATGTAACCATCACGATCGGAAGGCATAAGGATGTAATCTTTGTCAATAACAATTGACTCCATAGCCTCTTCTTTCACATACTTTGGTACACTTTCCTTGATCAAAAGCTTTGCCACAGTACTACGAGGATTGACAGCATAAAGGTTCAACTCATCTTGATGCCGATTCATTGTATAAACAATTATCTTACCTGCATCATTAGTTGAAAGTATTCGAGGCATATAATCCTCTTTGCCTAGGGGAACTTCCAGTTTTTGAGTGCGGTGACTCTTGATGTCATAACTCCAAGCAGATACTTCAGAATTAACTTCACCAGCTTTAGGATACTTATAGCTATAAGAACCTGGGTATACGGCATAATCTTCTTTCTCGGGATTCATTCCCTTGAAAAGCTGAAGTGAATACTGTTTCACAGCTGACTCATCATAACGTATCCAGCACAACATTGTGCCGTCTGCATTAAAAGTCATGGCTGTGTTAAAGCTAAATTCCTCCTCATTAACCCAATCTGGGATACCATTAATGACCTCGTTCAGCTTGCCATCTTTGGTAACTTGGCTCTCACTATTGTCATACAGGAGCTTTACAAGGAAAATGTTATTGTCGCGCACAAAAGCAACTTGGTTACCATCTGGCGACCAAACTGGCGATTGCTGAGGTCCTCCTTCAGAGAGTCTTTCGAGTTTGCGCGTACGAATATTGTAGATGTAAAATACAGCCTTATAAGAACGACGGTAAACTGGTTGTGTTCTAGTACGTATGAGCATCCGCGTACCATCTGGCGACATGATATAACCGTCAAAGGAATCAATAGTCTCACCTTGAGTGTTGGCTACATCAAAGAGAGCTGTAGTCTGTTTGCCTGTTTTGAAAGAGTATTGAACAATTTGCTTTCCGTCTGCTGAAATCTGAGCATATTGATCAGACCCTGAGATGGGGTTAATTCCAGTGAGGCGCTTTGCGGCAAACTCGCTCTGAGTAAGTGATTTTAAATCCATTTTTTCGGAAGCAAAGCCAGACGTAGCAATAAGCAACGCGGCACAAACCATAATAATCTTATTCATTGATAGTAGATATCTCTGTTGTTACTCTTGCAAAGATAGTTATTTTTACGATAAGACCATAAGGCTGCTCCAACTATTCACTAATAAAACATACAATTAATTGTATAAAGAATGTAGGTTTTACTAGCATAGTAAATACAGATTTAAGATAGTCATTCAAAAATTACATCATTAAATTATGCAACTTTTGGATAATAGAATTTTGAATAACTATCAAATAAACACCCCAACCCTCAGTATCACTACTCTGGTTGGGGTCTTTTAACCTTTTAAAAAACTAACCTTAACCTATTGAAATGAATCTATATGACAAATATAGATAATTATTTAATTTATAATGTCAATATTTCGGTAAATTTAATCGATTGCCGTACTTTCTGTATAAAAGCGATAAGATTTTGTTCTCAGAACGCTGCTTTGTTGTTAATACCATCCATTTTCATTAGAACAAATATAATAAAATCCCAGAATCGAATACGCTCATTTGAGAAAACCTTTCAATTCTGGGACCTATTATGGTCAGTATTTATTCAATGGACAAAACACCTTCACATCATTGAATATCAAAGAATCACCTTCTTTCCATTAATAATGTATAGCCCATGGGACAATCCATCTAGATTAATAGCATTTCGGCGCAATAGTCGACCATCAATGCTATAAATATCAAATGAAGATTTATCTGCCTGATTAACAGTATTCAATGGTAAATTCTTGATACCAGAAACGACATCAGCCTTCATACTGCCATAATAATAGAGACGGAAGTTGTCGAATATTGTCCAGTACATATCACTGCTTGAACCGCAACGAATACCAATTTTCAAATCACTACTATCAGTTGCTAATTCCGTGAAAACCTCATTGTCATAGTATCCTTTACCAAAGTATGCACTTGCCGACTGCATGTTATTAGGGATATAAGTAGATGGGGTAGAGGCGAGGGTTGACTCGGTGCCTACTCCTACCTTGGCTAATTGTGCTTCAGAAACTGCATTGACAACTTTCTGACTTTTACTACCAGCATATATAAATGTCGATACCATATTGATATTGGCTACATAATCGCTATAAGCTTGGGCTGAAGAGCCTGGGCGCTGAAAAGCCTGAACCTTAAGTTGGTAGGTACCAGCAGGAATCTGAGAAATAGTCTGCCCAAAATCAAATGTTGTCATATAGTACTCAGCACACGAATAGTTGAGCGTTGGTGATCCAACCCATCCTGCCGTATTGTCCATACCAGGATTTTTAATCATAAATGTGATGTCAAAAGGCTGAGTTGTTGATAGCGGTGTTGCAGCTGCTAAGAAATTAAAACCTGCTACCTTAGCCCTATTAACTAACTCGGACACTTGTATTGCTGTTGTTGCTGTGGTGTTTTGGGCCTCCAATGAACTAATTTGTGAGTCTAATTCGGCATCAGTTCCTGCGACATCTTCTGAATGTGGAGTATTGCGAAGCTTACGAATTTGTTCTATATAGTCGGTAAATTGTTTACCAAATGCTGCTTTAGCAGCAGACTCCATCTTACCCATTTCGTCCTGAGTAAGAATCAACCATCTTTGGCTTTTGGCTCCATTGCTAAGATTAAATGTTGAATTAATGACAGAAGATGCATCTTTTGCCGTCATGGTGTTTGGAGTTTTGCTCCTATCATTATGTATTATCCAATAACCACGAAGATCAGAAGCGTCCATAGCGTTCACCCGACTGCGCATAAGGTGGAATAAGTTATTAACCCCAGGAGAACTTGACGTCGTAGCTGCCATACCCGAGTTAGCTACCATGTAGGTAAGATAATGACCAGTAGCTACATTTTGAAAAGCATAGAAACTACGGACTGGATTAAACGTAACTTTCCATGCGACACTATCATTGGCTGTTGCTTCTTCGTTGGTCATCATCCTTAACATCACCTTTCCTTGATCGGCTTCTATCAAATAAGATGTGTAAAGGCCACAATCTTCTGACTCATTCTTCAAATAATACTTCACATTGTCCTCCTGGTCAAATGTATACGCCGGTGTAGCAAAGTCTGCTGGTGCAGGAAGACCGTCCTCTCCAAATCCCTGAACAATTAGTGATTGAGCAATGTAAAGCTCATCAGTGCCATTATCCTCAGAGGCTCCATTGATGCCATATGGCCAGAAATGCTGCGTGTCACCATTGATTCTGGCGTTATCGTCATTATCCCAGAAGCGCAGAACATCGGTCGCCCGGTCACCGAGCCAATAGCCTCGATCTCCATTTGTACGAAGTTCGTTAAACCAATATACATCTTGTGTACCAACACCAACACCATGTTCCATCTCATGAAGCATTGTACCTGTGCGCTGATAGGATGAATTTGGTCCAACACGGATATATCCACCATAAGAACAATCGGCTGTAGGGGTACCCGAATTATACCCTACATTAAAGCTCACACCTTGTATAGAAGTGAGATTATTCCACCAATTCACAGCACTATTCATTGCTGAATTGATGCGTGCTAGAGCAGCAGCATCACCATCAGTTCGCATGGTATAACTCATGGTTCCACGAGGAATGGTGTAAAATTTGAGGACATCACCATAGGCAACCTGACGACCTCCTGTGATGGCGTAGCCTCGCATATAATACTTAGTGGAAGGCTGAAGGTTCTTTATCCAATAAATAGCGCCATTGTTATCAATGAAATTCGTGACGCGATTATCATTAATCGTAGGCTCTGAATTGGTGGACCAGCATATACCTTGCTCCGTCACATTAGTACCAGTTACACTGATTCGACCAAAAGCCATGGTTGCTCCACGTGCATAACGTTTGTTTGTAATTACAGTCGGCTTATCTCCAGTAGGATTAGCCCACAAAAACACATCTGTTGCAGCGGCTAATTTATCTTGTTCCGCATATATTTCGGAAATTGTAGTAGCATTGCTATCGTAGACCGCCTGCGCCTCGTCAATCACTGCTTTAAATACATCAACTGACGAACCAGTACCAGAAGCTAGTAGGGTAATAGCCTTAGCTATGTCCCCAGCCAAGACTTTTTTCTTCAAATCAACGTCTGCCGTTCCAATGGGAGTGGTACGAAGCAACTTGACATAGTCCAGTACAACCTTGGCATGAACGCCGCTTCCAGCGCTCTGAGTGGAGAGAAAGCCTACTTGGATCTTTCCTGTGGTCTCTTCAGTAATTGTGAATGTGATGGAGTCTGGAGTCCAAGCCTTTATAGGGAAAGAGCCAATAGTTGAGATTTTGGAGACTCCAGTATTAGGAATCCAGCCCACAATTGAAGCACCAACGGTTTGGTCGCTCCCGTTAAAGAAAGCAGAAGCAAGCGTATATGTACCAGCTGGCAAAGTGACTGTTTGATAAAATTTCATTGCTTGTGACCATCCAGTGCTTAGTGCAAGCACACCACCATTCGAAGTTCCATCATATCCCACAGATGGAATAGAAGTTCCGTTGAAGGTTTTCGCTGTACCTATCTGGTATAGTCCTGTGATTGTGTAGTTAACTGCAATGTCTTTTGTCCAGCTATATACATCCTTAATCTCCTGAGCCACGTTGCCCGTTTCACCAATAGCATAATCAAAATGATCGTCGAAACCATTGTTTGTCAGATATGCCGTTGAGACATCGTAAAGGTTTTGAGCGGTTAAACCAGTAGAAAAGCATATACCGAATAATGTAAAGAGTAAAGTTTTAAGGCGCATATTTAAATTTAAATTATAAGATTAAAAAGATTACCTGGGACATTGTGCAGTTCTGAAAAAAAACAATAACCCTTGGCAGCTCTTTCTGTTAATCAGAGCAGAGCGCCAAGGGACGTATTAATTGAAGGGCGTCATAGCATTGTACCCACCAAAAAAATTTAGAGTGATTTGTAAAACTTTGAATTTGTTTATCTTGCAGCGAAGAACATGCCATTGTTAACAGCCATTTGCACCTGATAAACACCATTGGCATCTGCTGTTACATTCATCTTGTCTCCATTAGAAAGATTAGCCTGAATGGTGCCATCAGGATTAAAACGGAAGATTTCTGTCTTCTTTCCGTTTTGGATCTGAGACCAAGAGTCGGTCCTTTTATCATAGACGAAAGAAATCATATCACCTTTAGGGGTCTTGATGTCATACCCATCCTTATTGGTTGTCACCGCATAGTATTTGCCATCATTGCCCATCACTTGCTTTGTGGTACCAACTTTCATGGCCATAGGATTATTTCCTGTCCAGAATTCGATGGTGTTGAGCACTAACGCATCAGCAGTTGCGGCAAATCCATAGGCTGGAGTAATCACCAAAAAGATGATTTCATTGAGGAACTTGCTATTGGTAGCATTCTTGTTCCACATAGCTAACTTGTTGAACATGGCAAATGAACCTACACAGGAACTTGCCAATAACGCGCCTGCCATGATACAAACAGACACAGATAGATGCTTGATTTTCATAACTTCTATAGTTTAAATGTGTGTTAAGTGGGGTAAAATTACATATAATATATGATGTAACAACCTTTTTGTTGTTTTTTTAACATTCAATTTTAATGCTTGAGCGATCTATATATAACGAACCAAAGGCTTCTTAAAAATAATATAATTTACTTGTCATTAATTAATTATTTCGCTATCTTTGTGAAACAATTAAGATGGAATTGCTTTGAAATAGTAAATGCACACATGAAGAAAACAGCACTATTAATATTACTTTTTGCCGTATGCCTTGATGGGATGAGCAAATCAATGGCTGAAATATGGCGTACAATGCCAGATACAATCATTCCTTATATCGACGCAAAACATAGGACGGAAATGATTGATTTCATAGGTCTTGGCCAGATAGGGGAAGTAGATAACGTACTGCAAGGAAAAAGTTCAATAGTTGTTGTTAATGCCAACTATTTACAAGCGAAACTTAATGAAGTTACAATTGTTCAATTGAAAAGACTTTCTTACATTGGCGGTGATTCTGTTTTTTGCATGGTTAAGACATGGCTTACACCGGAACCAGAGAGTGAAGTGTCATTCTACACTCAAGATTGGCAACAGCTATTCATTCCTTCTACAAATCAAGGCAACCAATTATTTTCTGTTGAGTCGGTTTCCATTAATGCCCAAAATCAGTTGTCAATAACTGCCAAAGACTCTTTACACTCAATGACTGAGTTTATCTTAACTAGTGCTAGTCTATCTGCAGATAATGAGCAAATAACTATTTCGTGTTCCGCACCGTTGACCTCAACTGATAATAAGGACAAAGTAAAAGACATATTACGGCCTGTTGTACTGACATGGGATGGTTCAACATTTAAGTAAAAAACGACATAAAGCTCGGAATGCTAATTATACTAAGCTTTATATATAGATAATTAGCTTATAATAAGTGATCTAGGTGTAATGGACATTTGGTAGGCT
>DHOP01000064.1:37460-38085 GCA_002407775.1 Prevotella sp. UBA5387 | reverse complement strand
ATTAGCAATTGTTTCTGATTACCAGATGTTCTATACATGGCAGGGAAATGTGCGCATCTACCTTAAGAATGATAATGGACTTTCGATATTAACTTCTGACCACATATTAGATGTGGGTTATGGTCACACACGAGTTACCAGATGCATAAAAGGCACAGGTTTACGTGAAGATATACCAGTAAGAGTTGCTAAACTATCTCGTAATGACAAAGTATTCTTCTGCACCGATGGTTTCTACAATATTGCAGAATCTATGCTGAGCAATAAATCCATAACCGAGATTAAGAAGGCAATCATCAATCCTGATGACGACGTTTCACTAATCCAGGTTAAATATTTGAGGTAAAATCATGTAAATGTCTCTTAATTGAGATTTAGAACTTTTTATACATTTTACACTCTACTATTGAGTTCTTATTTCGTCATCTTATTGAGTAACGGGATAAAAAACAAATCAAAGTCCGAACAGATTAGCATTCTTGTTAATCATTGGTATTATTTCCCCACCCAAGCGAAGCGTCTTTAACCTGAATAATTCATACCGTCCTAAGACTGTTTTTCTTTTCTACAAACGCTGAACTGTCATTATATGTCTGTTCTTGAAAATGTCAGAAGCTCGTAACCA
>DHOP01000064.1:0-37300 GCA_002407775.1 Prevotella sp. UBA5387 | reverse complement strand
GCATTCCGTCATCTTATACACTACTTCACTTCCGTTTGACAGTGTAAGGAAAAGCGAGCGCGGTCGTTCTCCTGCCAAGCTCTTATCTGGCAAAATCTTATACCAAGCGTTTACATACTCTTCATTTACGCGCGAGCAAATGTAAGCCTTCACGATTTTGCCTTCCCGCCAATCGTTGATTAAGCGTACCAAACAAGGGCAGCGCCTGAACTTTATATGTATCTCCTTGTCGTTTTCAACAATCTCTTTCAATGCATTGTAATACGTTCCATTATTATCTTCTATCTCATGTTGGCTGTTAGATGGGTAGAACAAAATGTCGTGCACAGCCTTTGCGTCAAAGTAGTAATGGGGATGGATGTAACCAACGTTCAAGCCCACAAGCGTCATCTCATAAGCCAAATGTTTGCGATTATGTTGGCTCATCCTTCTGATTTTCTGCCAAATATCCTCGTATGTCATTGTATTCACTTACTTGTTTGTCTTTCTCCAAAAGAAATGCCAGGTGCGGAACAGTGGCTCCCAAAGTGTTTCGCTTGGATAATACCTTGCGAGACTGAGGTTATGGAAAGTCTTGTAAAAATAGCGACTGGGGTTGATGTCCTTTCCATCGTGTGCAAAAGACTTATTGTATTTTCCGAAGTTGCCCCCACGTATGATGTCCCGTAAAAGCAATCCGCCAGCCTTTTCGTCGGGTGGCATCAAAAGATCTTCATCTCCAAGACCCAACACATACTTCATGATGTACATCACAGCAGCGGCAAAGCGGAACATCCCGAAATTTGACAATAACTTGCAGTCATGCTGCCGTTCTTCTTCACTGAAGCCACGACGGAGCAGATAAAAGTAGTCTATAAGCTGCCGGAGGCCTATGCCCTCGTCAAACTCGTGGTGCATAATATGACACAACTCAAATATTCGGTTGAAACCATCAGTAGGGGTAGGAAAGGTGAAACAGTCCTCTGCCGAATTATATGTGACAAGATGATTGCTTACCTCTAATCTCTGACTGTCGAAATAACGTTGGAGCCTCTTGTTTCTAAAAGGATTATTGAGAATTGATGGATAGACATGTACTTCAACGGGTACCCTATTATAGAGAGGGTAGTCGATATGGAGGTACATCATCTTGGCTTCAGGAAATGATTTACGGACATAATTTCCGATCTTGTCACGTACCGAATTTTCTTCTTTCTGTGGCTACGCCCAAATATCAATATCCCCGGATGTCCTCAGTTCAGGCATTGGATAGTGTAAGGCATTTCCTTGTCCTTTCAGTATGCAGCAGTCGAACCCGTCATTGTTAAACCGGTGCGCAATGTCTGCCGACTTCTCAAACAACAGATGGTTGCGCTTGCGCAATTTTGCCACTTCGCCCATCCAATCCATCACATTGTCCTCATTAGGCCTATTACCAAGCCATTTACAATCATTCAACTTGTCATTGTCGAACAATATCCGACGAGCATAGATGCCGACAATTGCCTGTTCCTTGGCAAACCTTAGCAAGGCCTGCCAATTAATATTGACAAGGCTGTCAGGCACTACACGATCATCGTTCAGAGCGAAACGAAGGAATTCAAGATACGTGTCAACGTTCATTGTAGTATCAATCACTTTCCCGTTAGCTTCTCCCACATAAACCTCACAGGGAACACAAAAGCAGCCTTGACGTACCTCTTTCTTGTGTGAGGCTCTTTATACATCCGGTACACAAAACGTAGCCCATGCTTGTCAACCCAGTCGGGATAATACCCCGCCTTATCCTGTGCTGTCTGGTGGATGAACCCACCGCAGGTGAAGCCGATGCCTTGAAATCCGGCATCACGGACTTTCAACAAGAACTGCTCCTGCTTGATGATACCCATTCCGACGATAAGAATGTCAAGATTCAACGAGACAATTTTTTTAGCCTCGTCATCCATTTCCTGCTCGTCTCTGAAGTAACCATTCCGATAATAGACGATGTTCAATCCTTGGAAACTTTTTTCAAGGTTCGCCACGCCCTTCTCAACCATCTCTTGTTTCGTGGCAACAATAGCCACCGACTTGCCAGTCTTAGCAGCGTATGAGAAAACTATAGGTGCAAGGCTTGTCATATCAAAGCTACGTCGCGTGACGGTTACTCCATATGCACCCTTAATAGCTTTAACGAGTAGCCCACCGTCAGCGAAAATACCATCAAATGAAGTGAACAACTCCTTATGCTTTAGCGCATCAAGGTACGAAACAGGGTTAAGGAAAGTGTAAATACCTTTCCCTTTCTTCAATAATTCTTCAACAGAACTTTTGTCTGTCGAAAGAATCTTATCAATAAGTGGAGACATCTATATGAGTTATAAGCTTGATGTATCCCATTTAGACAACTTTACAGGGTGGATATATAGTTTGTCCTTTGGAAAATTATCCATCAAATTCTTAAAATTAAAAGAGTATTTGGAATTAAAACCATTCTTCTCAGAATCTGTCCAAAGCGCACCATTCTTCAACTTCCCGTCAGTAATATACTTTATCTTGTTTGTCGCAAGTTGAAGTGCTGTTGGAATGGCTATCTCAACGAAGAGATTCGTGGCAGCGAATGCTCCGCAATAGTTACAGAACTTCCTCATAATATCATTTGTAACGAGGAAAATGTCCGCATAACCTCCAACAAGAGGATAAGGCAGACTAAATTTAAAAGGAAAATGGTATATGGATTTTGCAAATTCTTTCAGATTCTTGTGGGAGATAAGGCTCGATATTTCAATCTTTGTTGTCGGAATACCTCTCTCTTTAAATATCTCGATTGCCTTCTCCCTTATGGGCAGTACCTTACCAATCTCAACTCCTTTGGGACTAGGATTATACCTTAGAGCGCGTGGTATTTGTCGCCAATAGCCATAAGTTTGTAGTATCTTCAAATCCGGCAACAGATTGTCATCTTTCGCTATGCCAAGTTCGTCCCAAAGATTTTCTTCATTAACCTTCGGATTAAGGATGAGGTCATCAGCGATTACGAAAAAGTGGGTAAACCCCTTTCCAACTAGATGAGTATATGCCTGTGCTATATATCCTTGAAAGTAATAAGAGTTTTCATAGACAGGTATAACATTTTCTTTGTTGCCGTCATAGAAAGGTACAATGTGGAATATGTTGTTGAACCTGTCCTTGTAAATCTTCTCTACGATAGGAATGTTTCTATCGAAACGGTGATTGTAAACAACCAGTAATGCTACTTTTTCCATGATGTCGACTCCCTTATTTATTTAACTTTTCATTAAACAAGTCTAGAGCCGCACCAATGGCGACATCCATGTTGTAATACTCCCACTCCGCAAAACGACCGAGGAGATATAGTCCTTGTGGCTCAGTTTTGAGTTTTATGTTCTTGATTACATCTCTCGTATCATCTTTCTGTATAGGGTATGTATACTTCTCATAGTTATGGGTAAGATACTTTGGCGAGTATGGTATAAGTGTAAGGTTGTCAAGAATGTCTTCCTTTGAGATGTAATCCGTGAACTCTATTGTTCCAGTCATCTTCCCAGCTGCATTGTTAGTAGGGGAGAAATTCCCTGTACAAATAATTCTATGAGCTTCATACTTTGGTGATGGCATGTACATCCAACTGTACGGATTATTTTCTATTTCACAGAATACAGATGTTGTACCATGACTTTCTAGTTCGTCTAGTTTTTCATTAAGTCCGCCAAGTTCAATCTGTCCCGAAATTAATGTAGGCAGTTGCTTTACATTTCCACAGAAAATGACTTTGTCGAAGGTGCTGTCATTTACAAGCCATTTGTTACCATCCTTACTAATATGGCTTATTCCATCACCGAAGATTATATGTAGACCTTGAGAAAGTCTGTCTGCAAGGAATTGTGAGCCGCCCTTTTTCGGATAATAAAAGGAAGAGTGTACAAACTTGTGTTCTTCCACATGATTGAAGTTGTTGTATATCATCTCTTCAACCGAAGGCATAGGCAACTTGCCTGCAAGCCAAGAAAGTGGTACTTGTGATAGGTCTCTTCTCCAAACCTTAAAGTTATACGGCTGAAAATACATCTTATAAAGAGTTTCCCCAAATCTGGCTCTTAAGAATTCATCGAAGTTTTCAGGATTGCCCCCCCCATTGCTATGTATGTACAATAGATCGTTTATGAACGACTTTTGTACATCCTCTGGGAAATAATACATGTGATTTTCTATAGGATATGGAATATTATCCATTCCTTCCATCACGACAGATGAATGACGATCAGCTTTAGTAAATTCCTTGTCCTTGTCGAAATGTTTCCAAAACCAATCCATCACGTCTTGACGTTTGGTGTTAAATACATGTCCACCGGTTCTATGGAATAAACTTCCATTGACTCGGTCGCACTTTATCATTCCACCTGGCCGGCTGTCTTTCTCAAAGACAGCCACTTCATTTCCATTGTCTTGCAGGATGTTGGCTATAGCTAAGCCCGACATACCAGCACCTATTATCGCATATTTCATATATCAATATATGTTTGTTTTATTCTGAATTAATTATCCAATTTATTTCATTGATAATCTGTAAACTATCCACGCAGCACAGTGAAAGTCTTTCCTCCAATCAAAGCAGCAGTTTTAGCAAATCGGGAAGCACCGTACATCCTACCATAGGAATAAAAGTAAACATGGTTAGCACCAGAGATCATAAACATGTCTAAGAAATCTTTGATATGGGCAATGCCTCCCTTATCTCCTGCAAAATCGATATGAGTTATTTCTCCAGGAACTACATAAACGTATGGTAGTTTCTTTGCACGTTCAAGGAATATTTGTGAATCGGCTGTAACTAAGACCTTGCTGATTTTGTCTTTATTCTTTTCGTAGACTCTTTCAATTGCAGAAAGGCAGTGAGAAATATAGTCTTCTTTATCTTCTTTACTTCCTAACTCTGTTGCGTATCTTTCATGCAAATCACCCAACAAATCTTGAAAACGGAAAGTTATAGACACATACCCCCGCGCTTAACTGACTGATGACACTTGTCCAAAGCATCTTGTAATACTTTTGATGGTTTGAACAGTTCTTCAAAGTATACATGCATGTTTGGTTCATCTATAGTCACATTGGTATAACAATGAACCTGTCTTTTCTTCGAGTCGAGCAATGAGAAATAATCTTCCTTATCCTCATCTATATGTGAGTATGAATTGAAGAAGCGGAAACCTACAGATTTATTTCTCACAAACTCTCCTTCTTTTAGCTCCCAATCATACCTGTTTGGTACTATAAACATATCAAGATTGAATGGACTCGTGAAATTAATACGGAAGGGAATGTTACGCGACTTACAATACTGATAAACAGATATAATACCTCTTAGTCTGTCACTTATTCCTCCATGTGCAGTACGACCATCTGCAATGTAGACATAACATCTTGCTGGTTGGCCTTTTCCCTTACCAGTATAAAGTTGATGAAAATATTGATGGAACTTTAACCTCATTTGAAGTCTGTTCCAGTTCTTCACGCCCAACAAATTACCTAATCTACGAGTTAGTTTGTCTCTATTCATTATCTTAGTGATTTATTATTTCGTTGAAAGTGTTTTCCCATTGTCTGCAAATTGTAGAAATAGAAAACTGTTGACTCTTTTTAGAAGCTGCCAATGCCATTTCCATACGTATGTTTTCGTCGTCCATTATTAATGAAACTTTTCTTGCTGTTAATTCGGCAGGGAAGATGTCTTTCTTTGGTATTATTATTCCATCAACGCCATCCTCAATAATATCATAAACGGCAGGATAACTTGCGTACACAACAGGAACAACTCCGAAGCTCATGCATTCAGCTAATACCAAGGGAAATCCTTCAATATCTGAAGTCAGCATCAATATGGATGCTCTCTTATAATATTCAACAGGATTTTGGAATCCTACGAATGTTACTCTTTTCAGACCTTGTTCTTCTACTTTCGCTTCTAACGATTGTCTGTCAGGTCCATCTCCGACAAACGTTAGATTCCAATCTGGATATTTTCCTTCTATGAGTTTCCACGTCTGTAAAATCCGATATGGACGTTTGGTCATATTTTCTAGTCGTCCAACGAATACTATCTGACTGTCTTTCAATTGCCTAGTGTTTTCTACCCCCCCCCACGATGAGATGCTTAAAAGTAGCCTCCCAATCTTTAGAAATTCTTTCTATGGAATAAGACCTAGATGTAATAATAGCATTCTTAGCAAGATATTTAAGTTTGTTATTATCATTCATTATAGTTGAAACAAGTTCAACAGACTTATGTACATTGAACGTTTCATTATCTTTTGGTATAAGGATACCATTCTGACCATCTTTTACAATATCAGAACTTGCTGGGAAACTATCATAAACGCAAGGCACAACCCCATAAGACATAGCTTCGGCTAGTACGAGGGGAAATCCTTCTGTTTCAGAAGTAAGAAGAAGTATAGATGCCTTTTCATAATAAGGTTGGGGATTTTGGAAACCTACTAATTTTACATTTGTAATATTCTCTGTTTCAATTTCTTCTTCCAGTCGATTTTTCTCAGGTCCATCGCCTACTATAACCAATTGCCATTTAGGAAATTGTTTGTGGAGCAACTTCCACATATCCATTATACGCTGTGGCTTTTTTATCTCTGGTTCAAGCCTACCGACATACAAGAGTATCTTTTCTTTACTATTAAGGTCTACCTCTTTTTGCGGCAATTGAATAGTAACAGGATTAGTCTGAACCTTTAGCTTTGTCGGATTCTTTATACCAGTAAATTCTGAAAACAGAGGAACAAATGATGGAGAGAGAACTTCGTAAATATCACTTTTGTTATAAACATTTCTCATGGATTTAGCGGTGATCCATTTGAAAAGTTTCATCTTTAGATGCAGTAACGGCAGCATAAACCTATGCCTGCATCTTTCTATCTCTTGCTGAACACTGATAATTCTACCATTGGTGTTCACCTGCATGTGATAGACAGATATAATCTTGACATTCAGACCTTTTCTTGCCTTATCCAGAATGCGTATTGGTATAGGATTCAATCCCTGTTGGTTAACGACGATGTCAATTTTACGTTCTACAAGAACATTCTTTAGCTGTTCTATATTTTCCTTATTATACTTAATACCTTGTCCAACTATTAAAGGAACATTCTTGGGAAGTCTTGATACAAGGTCATTGTACGGTAAAGATAGTACATAAATAGCCGAGTTATAACCCCTTTGTCGCAGAGCTGTTGCAAGCGTCTCCGAGACTACAGCTATACCGCCAGGTCCAAAGTCCTTGTCGTAAAAGAGTATATTCATCATTACTTCATTTTATAGAATCTAACCCAGTCAATGTACATCTTCTTTTGCTTGCTACTGCTCTTGTCAGTATTCTTGGCAGCCCAATTGCTGCAAGCAAGAGATAACACCAAATCATACGGTTGAGCTTCAGCCCAATCCGATAAATCAGAAGATGTCCATTCTGCTACCTTTATACCATCAACTTCCATAATAAGGCATCCGGGAGTATTTAAAACAGCGTATGTATGCCATTTTGTAATATCAAAGCCTTTAATATTCTTTGGATACTGCAAATGTGTTTCCTTCCTTCCCTTTATAGTTCCCCAAATATGATAGTTTGCTTGATATTCTTTTTTGCTTTGACTAGGCCAATGCTCCAAAATGTCGAATTCTCCTTTTAGTTTCATCTTTTCATCAGCAGCCCTGAGCCACATTGCAGGCCAAAGTTCCTTAGCAGCAGATGTCTTGGCTCTAATTTCCCATTTGCCATATCCGAACTTCTTCTTTGAAATTATAGAACCACTAGTATAGTTACGCTCCTTGTAATTCTCCTTTTTGAAAGTAAATATAAGTTTACCATTCTTTATCCTCTGGTTCTCCCGTTTATAGTACAAGTTAACGACTTTCTCGTCCTTAACCTCTACTAACCAGTTGCTCTCATTAATTTTGCTCCCGCTAAATTCATCATCAAATGAAGGCTTCTCTTCAAAAATACCTTGAGCGCTGACTATACAGGAGATGAACAAGGAACAAATAAACAATAATATCTTTATTCTCATATTTTTCAAATATTTTTATGTTAACATTTAACTTTCCACTTCATGACTTTATTTCTCTACAATATCTCAATAATAAAGCAAAATAATACTTTGAATAGTATTAATTTTCATATTTCAGAGCTTCAACAATTATACTATTAAGATTGATTTCCAATATTTTATATCCGGTACTATCAAAGGCCTTGGACTCTATGACATTTTCAAATACTTTAAAGCCATCTCTATATCCAAAAGAAAAATGATAGAGTTTTCCACCGAAACTAACATTTGTCCCTAAAGATAAAATTTTATTGTTAACAGCAAAACAACCCAGAATGCTCATAAGTTGTTCCATATTACTTATTCCAATAAAGAAAAAAGGTATCAATTTGTCTTCATTGACTCCCATTCTTAGTAACGTTGCTAAAAGCTTAACTAAAGGCGTGTCAGACTTAAATCGGAAATTATCATTTATCTTTATCTCGACAGTTTGATAAGAATGTTCGAAATTGTCAAGGGTTTTTGCTATATCACGTACTGACAATTTTTCAACATCAAAGTCTAAATCTTTTAAAATTCTTATTAAAGTACCTATATCAAAGCCACACGTATTGTTTACATGTTGCATTAGCAGTGAATGCGCATGTTCAATAATGGAATATCTAAAAAGCCGCTTAGAAAGGAACTTGCTAATGTATCCTCTATAATTTGACTCACCATAGAAATGCTTGAATATGGATTTAGTACTTTCCGCATCCATTACGAAGATTACCTTTGCAAAACCAAACTTATTAGCCAGCTCATCAAGAGACCTTCCTTCATTATCTTTATAGACAGTATAGCTACTCGCTAAATATTTCCTATCAATGTGAGCAGAAAATACGTTCAAGATGCGGAACAAATGAGCAGGATCAATGCGGTCTAAGTCCTCTATGATAAGAACAGATGGCTTATTTGACGAAGCGATTGCATTAGCGATTAAATATGTTATAGGATCTAGTTCATATATATTTCCTTCCCCAATAGACATTCTCTCAATTGCCTTAGAAGCTTGGTCAAAATCACTTTGATCGTTGAATTGCTTTTTAAAGGCATCGAAATCCTTGCCATGTTCTTTTACCTTCTTTAATATGCCTAAAGAAACAGTCAAAATCGTTGCTAACATCTTATTGCTCCCCAAAAATGAAGGTGCAAATGAGACAACGTCTTGAAGTATGTTATCAAATTATTTGTTTATGTACCATTGAAGTAATATTGAATCAGGAATTTCTAAGTCAGGAGTAATTTTACTTTTCAATATAAGCTGGAAAAGAATGTCACGTTTGATATATTCCATCACTTTATCATTTGGAGCTATCTGATAGTTGACCGGGTAAAGTGTATAGAAATCAAATTCGTTACCATATCTTTCTGCAAACTGTTGTAAGAATAAGGTCTTCCCATCTCCGAACTTTGCAGAGAATATCGTCCTATCGACATCTGGTTCTGCAAGATGATTGTAGAATTCTTCTAATTTTTCTGTTATATCAATGTTTTCCATTATGCATCGTAAAGTAAATCTGAAGAATATCCTAGGCCTTCCAAAGAGACTCTTAAATTTTCATAGCTAAGTGGCCAATGTTCAATAGTTGTATTACAATACTTATGAAGTGCATAAGAAATGAGTAATATTACTGGCTGAGTCAGAATATTATTATTTTTACTATGAACAAGAAAATTCAATAATTGACCCTTGCTATTGATGTATTTGTTAAAATCAGCAGAATTGAAGTTACTTATGAGCATAGGATAGCCCATCAAGAATGTTCTAATAGTGGTAACGTCCTTGTAATTCTGTGTGTAATCAGGCTTCATTTTCTGATATTGACACAAAGTTGCACGTTCTATGGCGTTCAATTTTGTATCCATACTGTTAGTCCTTTGCTATCTTAATTATAACATTATGTTCATCAGAATCTCTATCGATTTCAATGTTGTTCATATTATCGTAAGGGAATGAACACTTAAAAGATTGTGGTAAGTCGTATCGCATAACACTTATCTTAGATGTAATAAATGACGTATCCTTACCAAAACTTGTTGGAGTATCTTCCGTGATACATTTCTCATAAAATATGTCACGATCATTTACTTGAATGATTCTGTCAATAGTGTTTCGTGGTGAAATTGTTCGTTCTTGGTTGTTCATCTCATTTAAGAGTGCCGAATTAGCATTGGCTTGCGCAATTTTATCACCTGCATAAACAGACTTGATCGTTTTTGCCATACCTTCGAAGAACATTTTTGTTAGCGCTTTGTCGTTATCATTAACAGACAGACCCAGGAAGCCCTTGTAAAAATATTCCGCTAAAGAAGATCTCGTGGTAAACTGTTCGTCAAAGAGCCATACTTCGTAATCTAAGGACAACCCATTATTGGCGGTTTTTATAAAAGAAGCTGCCTTATACAGTTTACTTGCGGGGCTCATAATAATGTCTTTAACAGCTTGTATACTCATGTGTCGGCCTATGTTGAAAGCAGTCTGTGATTCGGCCTTTATCAAAACTTCAACTTCTTGGTTAAGAATAGCATCAATGGCATCAAGAATTATTAAGAATCCGCTTGGAATGTTCTTACGATTTTGTTCATTGGCAAGCATTTCTGCAAGTTCTTTTGAATCTGTTATGAATGTGGCATCGTCATCGTTATGCAGTCTATTAATATAGCCAAAGGCGGAATCTGGCTCTATTCGGTTGATAGTAAGTCTCAGCGACTTTGCTGCCGTACCGAAAGCATCAGAAAGTCTACTTCGAAATATACTTTTTATGTCATCATCAAGGGATATTAGAGAATCACTACATTCTGTATGTGAATCTTCTTTTTAGTCTTTGATATTATCTTGTGCATTATTGCACGTTGAATGTTTAGTGTTGAATAATTTATCATGTTTATTTGTTTTTGAGCTTTCTGTTTATGAGTTAACAGTATTTAATTCGGTTATTCTTTTCTTAACCTTCTCTATTACATCCATGATTCCTGGAAACGTGATGCTGCCGTTCTCATCATTTTCAGTAATAAAGAGATTGTCGCCGATTTTGAAGCCGATGGAGTTATAGAACTATAGCTTATCTTCCCACGCGCTCGTCGAATAGAACGATTACCTCATTGTGGTTTTTCTTTCTCTCTCTCTGTGAGATTCATTTTGTAGCTTCTAACCGTTTAATACCAAGAGCTTTTAATGGGCTTGTTACAACACCTAATTTATTAATTATGCGTCCATATTCAGTAATTAATGAAACTGCTTCGGAAAGATGAAGCCCCTCTATAGTCTCAATTTGTTCACAAACATCCGAATCCCGATGTGCTGCAATTTTGTTTCTCACAAGGATCAATTTGTCCTTATTATTCTCCCTGAAAGTTGTAAGTTCTTTCCTTACCAATTTTAGTGAAGAAGAATCGTAACTCACGAAATTGGAACTGAGGAATTTCATAATGTCGCCAGTGCAATCTATCAATTTCTTCGATGTTTCATATATTGAGACATACGCTGATTTAATAATATTTTGCTGCTCTCCAATCCCTAAATCACCAGAAGAAAACTGCTTAATAAAGCCTTTCATCTCAATACTTGCCATTTGTATATGCCCCAAGGTATTCCATATAACTAGATTGTCATGAAAAGCGTTTCTCTTTGCCTGATAGATTGGCAAGGATTGGACTCTGCAACTTTTAATGATCTTATCACACTTGGCAATATTCATTTTGCAATGATTAATACTTTGGACTATTAATTCGAGGCATTGCTGCTCTCTCTGCAATGTCTCATCAATAGCCTTACTCAATTTACTTGCATTCTCATTTATACGATTCTGCAAATAAATATCTAAAGGACTTCTATTTGACATTTTTTTGATAATTATCTTAATAACATTTGAATTTTGTATGCTTATATAAGTCTGTCCTTTAATAAGTGGTTGTACCAGCTATATGTCGTTAAGCTACAGTTCTGCAGTCTTGTTATTCTTCCATAAATATCTGTAAGTTGATTCTTGATAGCCTCATCTCTATAATGTTCAACATAATACCGATACTCCTGCTGTTTTATGATTTCCGTATCCGCATGAAGGATGTTATGCAACTTAGCCTTTAAATCTTCAACATTCCCAGTTTTGAATAGCATTCCTGCATGGGAGGATTTGATTATTCCTTTGAAGAAAGGCACGTCACTGGCAAGAACCGGCGTTCCAAAGTAATACGCCACGGAAAGGACACCACTTTGAGTTGCAGAAATGTATAGGTAAACAACACATGAGGCATGCATGTATAGATAGTGGACTTCTGAGTCTTTTATGTAACGGCTGATAAAAACGACGTTTCGCTCTTCATCCCTCCTTTTGAATGGATTAATACCACCACTAGATCCATATAATATTTGATATGCATATCTTTCCCCTCCGCATCCAGTACCTACATAATGAGCAACAGCACCTGTGTATAGCTAATATTCGCAAAGTGTAGCAATCCCCGTTCAGGAACTAATGCTCAAAGAGATAGTTCTAACGGTTAGAGTGCTTAGTCTGTCGTTTCATCTTTTATTAGAAGTTATTTAACACGAAAGCTTATGTCTGCTTATGGCATGTCAACTTGTCAGCATAAAAGATGACAAAATACCTAAAGACTAACGTCAACAATTGGCATATCCTTTGCCATAGCATTATCGTATCGTAGGCAAACATGCCTAAATCAAGACACAGGAAGGAGGTGTAAGCGGATGGGAAAAAAACAACATGTAGTTCCTACCGAGGACGGTAGATGGGCTGTGAAGGGTGAAGGCAACGAAAGAGCAACTCGTGTCTACAACACCCAGGCTCAGGCAATCAATGCTGCCAGAGGCATTTCTATGAACCAACAATCTGAGCTTCTTATTCACGGTCAGAATGGTCAGATTCGTGACAAAAGGTCTTATGGTAATGATCCTTATCCACCACGTGGATAATTTATGACTCAATCAGATCCTCTCGCGACTTGCACTCACGAGAGGATTTTTATTTCAGTCCATTCAGATACTCGAAGCTTCTCTCTCGCTCCCTGGCCAATATCTTGTCTACCTTACTGTAGTCAATAGTCTTCTTAAGCATCTTGAGGATGTCCTCGGCCTTATCGTCCTGAGTCATGATTCGCTCCTCGAGACCAATAAGCTGCAGTAGTGAGCGAAGACGGGTGGCACGACTAGCCATGCCGATAACAACAACGAACTGGCGGTGATAGAGCAGACTGACTACAGTGCCGTGGAAGGAGTCTGTGAGTATGTACTTAGCAGAAGCTATCCCTTGTATCCAGCCCTCTATTCCTTCCGGATAGTGACACTCCATACCTGGCTCACGGTGCATGGTACCGAGACTACGAATGGCTATATTACCCACACGACCTATCTCACGAGCCTTATCATAAAAGGCTGCTGTCTTATGAAGCTTGAACAGTACGAGTTTTTTGCCTTGTATAAGCTGGCCTACGAGTTCATCATACTTCGGAAAGAGGAGAACTGGGTCTATGACCTGAATACTGTCGATGCCTTGCTCAGCAAGCAATTTCTTACCTGTGTTCTCACGGATGGCGATATGGTTGAACTGACGGAGAAGTTCTATGATACGCTCTTTTGAAATCCATTTATTACCCTCTATCACATCCTTGCCGAAACTGGCGGCATAAGTAACTTTCTTGCTGTTATCCTTAACGAAATCGAGGAAAAAAGATGAGGCTTTGTCTTCAGAAATGTCTGGATTCCAAGTCTGATCACTGCCAATCATGTACAGATCGGCCTCCGGTGGATCGTTTCTCAAATCCTCAGAAGAAGTGTATTGCCTTGTTATGTGCTTGAAGTACTTCTTCCGGAACTTCCAGTGCTTATATTCCTTGGGTAATAACAGCAAGCGTTTAGGCAAAGACGCCGTCTCTGGTATATAGAGATTGATGAGCCATACTTCATGTCCGAGGCTTTCCAAAGCCTTGATAGTCGCATAGGTTTGCAACGTCGCTCCATAGCTCAAGGCATGAAAGTATGTCAGTAATGCTATTTTCATAAACGAATGTTTGTTTTGTTAACTAACTATTGTTGTATATGTTCGCCAGTCATAACGGTGGGACTGGGCAACCTTCCACTTATCTTTGTAGGTGCCGATGCCGATGAGCAAAACAGGCATCTCATTCTTGGCTATTCCCATAACTTTCAAGATGTGCTGCAATTCGTTGGCACGTCTTCCCATGGTCAATGGGATGGCTGCAATGTCATAGAAGTTGAGTGCATAGAGCAAGTTCATGGCATATAATCCTCCATCAACAAAAGGCAGGTTTGTCTCTGCTGAACTATATCCAGTAATGTCAGCGCATATGAGGATAACGCCTTGGAACTTATTTGAGAAGCCTTTGCATCCTCCTTGCATATTGCACAGCTTGTCTCTCTCTTCTTGATTCAAGTACACATGTACACGCTGGCTCTGGCGATTGCAAGCTGTCGGAGTTCGCTCACAAAGCCTCAAAGCATTTTCTAATGCCTGCCGGTTGATGGGCTCATTACCGAAATCACGGCAAGAATAACGGCTTTGAGAGAAAACATCAAAAGCTGCCTTCTGTTGCTTCCGTAGCTCATCGTGGTTCAGTTCATAAATTCCTCCGTAAGGAACAGACTGAATATTATGCTCTTTCGTGAAAGTATTGTAGGCTTCTTTCACATCGCTCATATCAGCCCCACCTCTCTCATTGAAATCTATGTATTCTTTGATGATGCCACAGCAATCGTTAACAAAGGCTTTATCTCCCCCTATTTTTATATACAAGGTCAAGTCTGAGATAACTTCAAAAGCCTTTTGTTTACCGAATCCAATGCGTCCATTACCTATTGACATACCTTTTTCAAGCGCATGTGCTTTGATGTCAATATGAGTCCGCAACTTCTCTGGCTTGCTCAACATACCATAGGAAGCCATGTATTTCGTTGCGATGACTGCCTCAACAAGCTTGTAATAAGCAATCCGCAGAAATACCGCCAAGAATGACTGCTTTATTCTTAGTGATATCTTAGATAATTTCTTATGCATAAAAATCCTTTATAATATGTTGCTCGTTATCACCCTCTCGAACATGTCACAATATTTGTTGACTATCACCTCAAAAGAATAATTCTGTTTAGTGTAGCCTTTCATCTTATCGAGCAAAGTGCAATAATCTTCATTGCTCATCTTGATGCACTTTTCCATGACATTAGCAAGACTTGATACATCCTCGGACTGAAAGGAGTAGCCATTAACGCCCTCTTTCAACTCACACATGAGTCCAGGGAGATTTGATACGATATCTGGCAAGTTATATCGGAAAGCTATTTTCATTGGACCACTTTGAGATACAACGCGATATGGCTGTACAAGGAAATGACTTCCATTGAACAGATTAGGGATCTCCTCATTTTCCACTCGTCGTATATCAGTCTCAATAATATCCGGATGCTTAATATGTTCCTTGCATCTTTCCCAATCTGCACCCTTGCCTGCTATAACCACACGGAAGTTGCGGAGTCCTCGTTCATATAGTAAATTGGCTGCCTCAATCAACAAGTCGATATGTTTTGCATACACCATGAGTCCGAAAGACAGGAACCGAACAACCTTCTTATCTGGTCGCTGATTTGTTGGTTCTCCGAAATCCTTTAGAGCAAGTTGTATCTTGATAATCTCAACAGATGTGTAACGTTGATGTAATTTGTTTGCTTCTGAATCAGAGAACATATTGACATACTTAACGCCTTTATATCCTAAATCTCTGATAAATTGCGTCCATTTGGTAAACCGCATGTCCTTTCTGACAATTCCTTGATGAGCTGTAAATATCGTCTTACTTTTGGGCAGATGCCTCATGAATGGAACATCAAATATCGAGTCTCGTAGGGAATTGTAATAAATCACATCAGCCTTACATTCCCTAATAGTCTTC
This sequence comes from Prevotella sp. UBA5387, assembly GCA_002407775.1. GTDB lineage: Bacteria > Bacteroidota > Bacteroidia > Bacteroidales > Bacteroidaceae > Prevotella. The sequence goes on along the minus strand of DHOP01000064.1, from coordinate 21,308 downwards.
CAAATTTTTAAGTCATGACATAAAATCAGTGGATTAAATCCTCTAAAACTTGAAATCTTATTATAGATGAATTTGATGGTGACGTTCTTACAGGCTTTTCTTATCGGCTCGAAGTCCACTTCCCTGTATCTGTTGCCTCGCCCGCCAAAAAGAATTATCCAATCAATATCAAATTTCTTTGCGACAAGGGGCACCAACGGTATGTCGCAGTCAGCAAACCAGTCTGGGGTCACCCAGCATATCTTCTTCTTTGCCATTACAAAATTCTTTTGGGAAATGGTGAGAGCAGCACTACGCTAATCTTATTACCAATTTATTTTTAATCATTGAGATGAAATCTCGTTAATAAAGCCAAACGAAGCATGTTTGATAATTTACAAATATGCTCGTAGTTTATTTAACTAGCATGATCAAACATGGAACATACATTTGCAGTTATATGTTTGTCTAATGCTTGGATATGTACGTTATGACTTTAAACGAGCATTGCCATACATGGAACATACATATTTAGTGAGATGTTTGTCGATTGCTTGGATATGTACGTTTGTGTCATTAAACCCTTGGGCTGTGCCTTGTTTATCACAAGGAGCTTATCTCTTCCACAAGCCTCTTTCCTACACTCTTCGGCGTGAACTTTTCAAAATTAGCGAGAGCGGCTTCAGCAACTTGTTTTCTGAGCTTTTCATCGGCGAGTAGGACTGTGAGCTTAGACCTTAAGCCCTCCACATCACCCATGGGAAGAAGATAACCGCATGTATCATCGGGTACGATGGTGCGCATACTGAATGTTTCGGTAGAGACGATAGGGGTGTGGAGCATAATTGCTTTCTGCATGGTATAAAGTCCACATGGCGCTTTGCTGTCAAGAGGTATGCAACAGACGGTGGCATTGCAAAGACGTGAATAGAAGTCCTCTTCGGGTATGTCACAGAGTACCTCCAAGTTCTTAAACTTTGACATCTCAGGAGTTACCATTTGCCTCGTTATAACTGCCATGAACCTCACGTCAGGCATTTCTTCCACTAATTTTAGGAAAGTGGGTACATCACGTGCAGCTGAACCTCCGAAGAACACGTAATTCCCATCTTTCTTTTCTGCGAGCATCTTCTCTTCTGCCGGATTGAGATACATAGAGTCGTAAATGACAGCGAAATGATTCTTAGGACAGTTGAACTGCTTTGCGTAATAATCGACCAAGCCGGGAGCGTTTACTGTGGCTATGAAGTTATCGCTGCGCAATGCTTTCCTGTAAAGCCAACGCATTATTCGATACTTACGTCCTGTGTCCTTTTCACGGAAGATGAGATTCTGACTGAAATACTTTCGTTTCAATCCTAACATCTTGCCAAACAACCATGCCCATGCGCCAAGAGGTCCTCCCCATGAGAATATCGTTTCTCCTTTCTTCGCCGTAAGATTTGCCTTGAGTGCATAAAGCCAAATGTCCTTGATATATATAGGGCAAACGGTTGCGGCTTTCTTATAGACCACGTTTACGTCAAATGCTTTCTGCAATTCCTGGAATACCCCAAAGTCGTTTGACATTGGTGATGGGCTACAATAGCTTTGTATCAGCACAATGTTTTTCCCCCTGCCTGAAAATGAGTTACTGCGGCACCCAGTAAACTGAATGTTTGAATTTTTTGGCTGCTTGTCATTTATCATGACTCTCAATCGTATTATAATTCAATTTTGTTTAAAGCTATGCATCAGCTGTAGCTGAATAACTTTGAAAATTATTATGTTGTTGATTGTTAATCATCTATGAAAGAGGAATCTTCTGATATTTCCCCCCCACCTACGAATTCTATAATAGTAATGCCTTCTTAGAACTTTCTTCCAAAAATTGCGAGACTTGACACCTGACAATTTATGGCATAACCCAAAAACATTATTCTTTAAGAATGCCTCTTTAAGCATGGAATAGGTAATCTCAGCGGTAAAACAAGAATTATAGAATCCGTTTAAAAACCACTGTCGCAATTCTGCGTTTTCTGTTAACTCTTTGCTCAGATAATTGCAATCAAAGCATAATGCATGAGTGAAGTCATCTACATTTTTTTGCCGAATTTTCGACATGATAGATCCAGCCCTGTTTTGTCTGTAAAAATATACTGGACTTCCCACATATCCGATCCTTTCCGCTTTAATGCAAAGTGGTATTGTATACGACATGTCTTCATGCAATCTACCCACTAAGAACTTTAGACCTTGCTCTTTTAGGAATGCTCTTCTAAATACTTTTGAATGTGCTACAACTAAAAAATTTGAATTTAGGAAAAAATCTACGCCCTTAAAAACTCCCTCTCGCATCTTATAATCTTGTAAGATGTTTCTATCGGGATAAGCTTTATACAGATCAAAGCAAAGAATGTCCACAATTCCATTTGAACTCTGAAAACTCTCTGCAAGCTCCAGCATGTTTGGTGATACCCAATCATCGCCATCTACATATATAATATACTCACCTTGAGCAGCTTCAAGACCTGCATTACGTGCCGAGGATAGTCCTCCATTTGCTTTGTCTATGACCCTTACACGTTTGTCTTCACGTTGAAGGCTTTTGCATTTCTCAAGACTTCGATCTGTTGATCCGTCATTTACGAGAATAACCTCAAAGTCGTTGAAGGTCTGTCTCAGAACCGAATGAACACATTCTTCAATGTAGTTCTCAATATTATAAGTAGGAATAATAAAGCTGTACTTCATTTACTCAAATATGTTTTTATAAAGAGTTTTACAATATTTATTATAGTCATGCACTTCTGCGAATTTCCTTGATACCCCCCCCCATCTGCTTCATTAGCTTGGGATCGCTTATTAATTGGGTGATTTTATCTTTTAAATCCTCTAAGTCTCCGGTCTTGTAAACCATTCCCATTCCTTCTTTATCTATATTGTAAGACAAGTTGCAATTATCTGAAACAATGGTAGGCATTCCGAGCGCTAAACCGTCTATTACAGAAGTCAATCCACATAAGCTATTTTTACCATTTTTACAAGGGACAACGTTTATAGCACTTTTACTCATCACATAAAGCATGTAAGGGTAACCCTTCCTTTGAACAATTCTAACATATTTTGAATTACCGCATCTTGATTTGACACTTTCATCATCAAAAATTACACATCCTACTTTTAAATCTTCACAAGCTTGGGCCAACAAACAGTTATCTCTTGATGAAATTCCTGTCGAAACGAGAATTGGTGAGCTCACCCTAACATCTCCGTTACATTTCATTACATTGTAGGCTCTTTCATAAAAGGGAAGGTCAGCTGCCCAATCAATTGCAATACCATTTGTAATTTTAAACTCTTCTATGTATTTTTGCATTATAGGCTTGCTAAGAAAGAAGATTTTCTCGCAACTACTAAATTTTCTCAGATCAGTTCCATAATGATGAACCATCATAAACAGCCTTGGTCGGATGCTAAATTTCTTTTTTATAGCACATAACGATTTTATAATAAAGCATGGGCTATAGAAAGCAATAACAACGTCATATTTTGAAAAAAGCAACACCTTAATAACGACAATTAATTGCTTAATATGCGATGTTATTTTAGAGATAATCCCATGAGTTGGTAATATATCTTTGCATTCAACATCATTGCCCTTCCGTCGAAAATAATCAACTCCCCATGTCTGATGCAATGGCACATTCTTATCTTTGAATGCCAATTCCAAGTCATAATTATTTATTGCTAAAATTTTCATAGCTCATAAGTTTTCTCCTGTTAAAGCATAATGTTTTAAATCTCATGATAAACCATTTTATTAATTGCAAAACATTCTGCATCCTCATCACTTTATGGTTTATTGGCTTTTGCCTCAACCATGTCTTTGAATAATCATGGATACAATATGTGTTATCAGTAATCATATATTCTCCCGTTTTCCAATCTTTTGCCGTAAGATAATCAATTGGATAGATCGTAACTGGGAGGGAATGGTTAGGATACATTTTAGTTAAGACCTGAGTATTTGGAAGAGAATGAGGTAATCCGAACCAACCAATGAAATTCTGTGTTTCATAATACTTCATCATTCTCCTCAACCAATCTTCACCTTTGTTTGCACCAATTACACCAGTACCATAACAATCCCAAATTTCCATGCCAACGAAGCTACCTTTTTCACAAAGAGGATCAAGTGATTTCAACATTTTTATATCTGTATCTAGATAGAGGCCTCCATATTCATATAACGCTTTCATTCGAACATAATCGCTAACAAAAGCATATTTATGAAGCATATATGCTTGTGACGTGAAGTGTAAAGATTCAACATTAAAATTTGATTCATTCCACTCCTTTATTTCATATTCAGGCATACATTTTTTCCATGTATTGATGTATTCTAATACACTCTCAGGTTTGTCTTTTCCACCAAACCAACAATAATGAATAATTTTAGGAAGCATAAACTCTTAATTTTGGAGAGAAAAAGATAATGCAACTAATGTACAAGAAAACTGGTACAAAAGTAGCGCTTAGTGAATTATTAGTAGAGGCAATCAGCAAGAAAGTTGCCGTCGTTAGGATAACCTCAAAAGGCTTGTATCCTTTAAACTTCTTTTTAACGAACATCACCATAATTACTAAGTAAGATATTAACATAAGATAGCCATATCTCATTAACCAGTCGATCCAGAAGTTTTCAGTAGCCCAAATCTTTGAAATATTCATGACATATTGCGAATCAGTACCAGGCAAACTAAAAGTAGACAAAGAAAAATAATCAAATATTTGAAAAGTATTTACACGAACCTCTGCACTTCCACTATCAAATAATCCCATGTTCATGAGCCTACCTCCCCATGAGGTAAAACTTAGAATCAAGAATAAACCAAAGGCGGACAATAAAAGTGTGACAAAAATCGTAATCTTCTTTCCACTTGATCTTACTTTATATGACTCATGAAGCATATATGCAGCGAATACTAATGCATCACCAACAATAGAACTTCTAGTATTAAAACTTAGGACTGCTAAATATCCTAAAGCCCATAGAATATATTTTTTCTTTGAACTATATTCGCTAATAAGGATAAACGACATTATAATCGACACCATAAGAGCATTTTGAAGAGGGTGTCCCAATAAGCCGTAGCTTCTGAACCCAGATCCATAGCTATCCATAAATATCACATCTTCGTCTGACCATTGTAAGAAGTTGTGTTGTAAGACTCTTTCAATAATGGATAAGACGCATTCGATTATATAAATGTATATCAGCCATTTACGTGCTTGCAATAATTCATAATGATATTTTTCTTCCTTTGAATAATATACTTCTGCTAAAATAGGGCCACCAAACAATGCGAAAGTATATTGGAATATACCTGTATGTAGATAATGATTTATTAGTAGCATACATAAAAACATATAAGCCATCATTATTCTGAAAGGTATATCTTTCTTTATTGATTTTCTTGTTAAGAACACAATAACAAGTCCAATAAAAGCTATATCAGTTAGATAATTCCAATAATGCATATTTATTGGAAGGCTTATTATTATATTGGAACCTAATAGGAATGTCATTATCATTACTCCTATGTATATACTACATGTTAGAGTATGTCGATGAGAGTTTATTTTTTGCATTAGTCGCTAAATAAAATTATTGTATTCTATTCTTATATTATCTTTGGTTTTTCCAAAGACAATATGAATTTTGCCATGCGTTCAAATCCATGATTTAATAGAACGCATGCTATTTTATCTCGTTTTCTCCTATTTATATGTTTAATCTCTTTATCTGTGAATTTCTTGCCTATAAACTCATTCTTTGTGCATACGTTAATCTGCCATAAACAAAAGTAAAAGTTTGCAGATTCGATCTTGGCTATATATTTATCAGTATCTGGTAATGTATCTTCGAGTTTTACAAAATATTTTTTCATAGTAGCAATCACTTTCGGCGAATGTGAATGAGTTATAGAAGTTTCACTTTGATAATAATGATAAAAAGCTTTTGGCAGATATGAAATTTTTATATTTGGATTTTGAAACAGTTGAGCCCAAATTAGTACGTCTTCACAATAATTAACGCCAGGGTAAAAACTTAAATTATAATCTAAATAGCAAGAGCGTTTTGTCAGTTTATTCCAAAGAGCACCATGAATTCTATGTCTTCCAAACATTTCCATTAAGACATCATGAGGTTTAAATGAATAAGGTTTTTGATTAACAAGGGTGTCCTCACCAAGTTCATTTGTATAGAAAAAATCACATATTGTTACATCCGCATCGGTTTCCTTAGCTTTAGCATACATTTGCTCTAACATCTCAGGCTCAGTCCAATCATCAGGATCAGCATGGATAATATATTCACCAATTGCTGCATCAGTTCCTGCTTGTCGTGCCGTTGCAACACCACCATTCTCTTTGTGTATGACATGGAATCTATTATCTTTAACGGCATACTCATCACAAATTCGCCCAGAGCAATCTGTGCTTCCGTCATCTACTAAGATGCACTCAAAGTCTTTGTATGTCTGTGCCTGGACACTGTCAAGACAACGCCGCAGATATTTCTCAGTGTTATAAACTGGGATTATAATGGAAAAGAGAGGTTGTCGAAAATTATCTGTATCCATTTTAATTAACTCAAAGACTTTGCAAGAAATTTATATGCCTCCTCGCGTTTTTCATTAAGGATCCTGTCTACACAATCATAATCAATATCAGGTAAATCTCGATATTCATCTGATCTGGTAATCAGCCGATCTTCTAAGCCAAATAGTTTCAGTAGGGACTGAAAACGAGCCAATCCCCTTTTCTTGTTACCTATAACAGTAAACTGTTTATGGAAAAGAATGGAGAATACGCAAGCATGGAAGGAATCATTGATTACATATTTTGCTTCATCAAAAGCTTGCAACCATTCTTCCAATGGTGGTTGAGGACGTGTGCCTCTTTCTCCGGTTCCCGTATCAGGCAGATTGGTTATCTTTATCTCCAGGCCTTTATCATGTGCGATCATCGATCGAAGTGTTGCTATTTCCGGAGATTCATCCAACACATAAGACATCAAGATAGGCTTCTGGGATGTAGATTTACTGATTATTTTTTGATAATCAGACCTTTTCAACAGCATCGTTGGGTCCAAGACCCACTTTGCATCAACACCTAGATATTTTTTACAAGCAGCCACGCCACTTTCCTCACGAACAGAGATGCCATTAAACCGTGCAATAGCTTTTTTGCAATCCTCTAATTGTTTTTTAGGTATATCCGGAATATCTACTCCAAAAGACGCAGCATAAGATACGCGCTTGATATTCCATCCTTCAGTGAAACCAAGGAACGCATCAGAAGCTAAAGGCGTTGACCAAAATCCATTAAAATACATCATTCTCCAAATTTGGTCACTACCTACTACAATGGCATCAAAATCAGTTGGATTTATATCTGTAAGATGAGAAATTACAAAACGATGAATATGACTTTCGATAAATGGCTGAGTAAACTTGCGCTCTGTAGCTTGGCGCTGGTATGCATTTCGCTCCTGAAATATGACAACTTTTTCTCCAAAAAAATATTTCTTAATAGCCCTTTTAGTGTAGGAGTAAGGTCGCTTCCACCACGGGAGCATTTGAGGAATAAATGGTTTGTCGAGAACCTTTACTTCGTGTCCCATCCGCTCCAAGACAGTCTGGAGGGCATAAGCTTGGAGGATGCCTCCGTAATTGGTATGTAGTGGCAATGTGAGTATTCCGATTCGCATATATGTTTACTTCTATGTATAACTTATAGATACATGAGATTTGAATCAATAGTTAAGCTGTCAGATATCCGAGAATTGATTCAACTCTTTATTTTGAGGACCATTCTATACTTTTTCCAACCATTCCCTTTGTTCCTAAAAGATATAGTTTTAATAGCCATTTCCTTGTCACACATGGGCACTACCCCGGTGTTTCTGACTGTTGCGACGTATCCTCTTTCTTGATTACCCCCCCCCTAAGAGGTGCAGCGCTAAAACTTTTGCCTTATGACGGCATCGGTGATAGAATATTCTAGCACGTTGCTTTAAAGCTGGCCTTAGCTCTTTATCTATTAGCTTGATAAGGTCCTTTGTTGTATCGAGCTTTCTAAAGAATTCAGTTCTCTTAGGATGTGGCACTGCGCTTTTTTCAATGGCTGGATTGAACCTGAAGGCATCGTCATAGGTAGATGCAGTATAAGCCATTTGTGTAAAGTCTAATGCTTGCTGCCCTTTCTCCGTACGGACAAGCAGAAGACTGGTGCCCTTGTCATCATCCATCTGGGGATGAACCTGGTCAATGCCCCAAAAATCAGCTATCGTTATATCACTCATGCTTCGGCCGCACTTGGCTTGACAATTATAGCAGGAAGGACGAAGTATCATATCTGAAAGGAAAGCACGCATAAAATGGTTGTCGCCATTATATGAGCTCATAGTATATGACTTCTCTGACTCATTATAGCTCAGCGTAAAGTTGAAACGCTTCCAGCCTTGTGGCTTGTCCCTGAACTTTATATCTGAGATGGCTCGCTTTCCAGCCTGTGTAACTTCATCAAGGTACATTTTCCATACCTTTGGGCTGGGTACGCCATGGCACACAAAATCAACGGCAAGCAGATTATCATAATCCTTGCGTAAATAATGCTTCAGACCTGCTATCTGACAAGGGGTACCACTGAACAATACCTTTCGTCCTTCTCGCAGATACTTTTTTGCAAGGCTTAGTGAATTGCCCATCTTTGCCTGTAGATATTTGCTGCCACGGAAAGCGGCTAACCCCTCTATCGTCTCAGTCGGCACTATCTCTACCTGCCAATCGTCAGTGAACCTGGCACCGAATACGACGCCGCCCTCATTGATAACCTTTTCGGCCAGAATGGTAAAGACCCCTCCTGACGAGCTGTCTTTCCTTATCTCTTCATTCTTGTTAAGGGCAGCATACACGCTCTTGGGCTTGTTCTCCTCGGCAGGGTTGTGGAAAGGGCAGGCCTTGACACACGCCTGGCAATCAATGCATAGATTTGTATCTACCTTAGGGTAAAGAAAGCCTTCGTTATCCTCAACCATCGTAATGCATTGTTTCGGGCAGACAGTCTTACAGGCTGTGCACCCGCAGCAAACCTGATTACCTTTATTCTTTATGAGATCTTGAACGGTCATAAATTATTTGATGTTCTGTTGGACTGGAGTAGTGACCAAATATTGCCACTTGCCTTTCATCTATGCTTTATGGAATTTATGGTATACGGCTACAACTCTCTCCTTAATGATTACTTTCTCATCTTTGCTCGTTCCCAAGAAATAGGCAGATGCTATAGTGCTGATTACACATAATGTGCACACGACAAGGAAACTAAATAGATTGACTGTCATTTCATTGTAAGCAAGTAATGGTACTATAGAGGCTACTATGGCTACAGCCAAAATAGGTAGCACAACTTTTCGTGCGTATGTCATCATGGGAAAGTCTATGAGATTACGCATCATGTAGACTCGTGTAATCTGTGTTATTATGGCAATGCATCCATGTACGATATAGACACTCTCCGGATTGCCACCGAGTTTCAAGACGACGTATGCTATAGGGACAATGCATAAGAGCAATCCTCCACAAACTGCCTGATACAACTTAACCTTACCGGTTGCCTGGTTAGCGACGATATAAGGATTGGCGAGTGTCTCTGTCAGCATGATGAAAGCAATTAATCGGAAGAACCATACGGTATGTTCCGGTACAATACCAAGCCAAGCGTGAAGAATTTGATGAGCTTCTAATGATATCGGGAGTACTATCAGAAAAAGCAAATAGAAACAGAACTTCGAACTTGTGAACATCAACTTATGCATCCTGTGGAGGTTTTGCTGAGCATACGACTTTGTAATCTGTGGGTTCACGGCAGTCTGCACATTCGCCACAAAGCCTTGGATTACGCCTTGTACTTGTACTGCGATGCCACGGGCTGCATTTACTGCTGGACCGAAGAACATATTCAATAGCATATTCAATCCCTGTGTGAACAATACATATGCTATATTCCCCCAAAGACTCCAACCTGCGAAACTTGACATTTCCTTAAATAGAGTTTTGTCTATCTTAAAGGAGAAGTTCACCTCTGAGAAATGTCTTTTACAATATATGTTGTAGATAAATCTGTCTAACAAGTTTACGCACAAGAAGAGGGCAGAGTAGGTTATTAACTTGTCAAAGGGAGAGATGACGAGCATATAGACTATAATCAATTTTAGGACGACATCCATTATTGATATATAGGCAAAAGCTCCCATGCGCTCATGCGCAATGATGTCTGCATTATAAGGAAGACTGATGATACCGACCATGCTTGCTATGATGGAGAACTGATATACCCACATAGCAGCCGTCATTCTTTCCTCTGGAATAACCAACTTCTCGATTACGAACCATAATCCAATAGTTTCAGCAAGGATGAAGATAGCCAAGGCTATCATCATATGTATCTGCATGGCTGTGCGGAAGGTCGTCTTCAGATGTTCTTCATTACCTTTTGCTATGTCAACATTCAAATACCGTTGTGTAGCGCTGGCCATTGCTCCGTTCAAGAAGCTAAACATTGAAACGGCGCCACCAACTACATTATTGATACCATAGTCAGTAACTCCCAGTGTCTGTAATATGACGCGGGACGTGAACAGAGATACGGCCATGGTAAAGAACATGCGGATGTATAACATCACAGTGTTCTTTGCTATACGCTTGTTATCTGATGAAGATTGTGACATTAATGAAACTTTCTAAAAACTTTTTGTATGTGTCTACTGTCTTGACTTTAATAGTTTCTCAGTTCAAAACTGTTGGTTCCGCAATGGAAAACTGTTAGTTTCCTACTGTAAAACCATTGGTTTCGGGCTTTAGAACTATTGGTTTCGAAAGGGAGAACTCTTGGCACTCCAGTTAAAAGTCGTATTCTTCGTAGTAGTTATCGAAAACAGGAGGCTCGTTCCAGCCATAAGAGCGGCAGATAGCGACTATCTCGTTGCGGTCCTGGGGTGTGATGGGGTAGGTGCCGTTGCGGAACTTGAAGTACTTGGTTTTGGTGAAGTGCTGTATTAATGCCTTGCGGATGGCCTTAGCCTTACCCTCAGGGATGTTCTCGTAGAAGTTGAGCATGCCGCGTGCCATCTTGACCTTGGTGTCGGAGATGTAGTCGGTGCAGGTGCCGGCAACCACATCCTTGCGGAGAGGGTTGACGACGGTGACGAAACGCTCGTCATCAGATGCCCACTGGCCGACAAGCCAATGGAGACAATGGTCTTTGTGGGGGCAGGTGACGTTGTAGCACAGTAGATAGTGTCGTGATCTCTCACGGAGTAGTGACTGCTCGTAGGATAATATTTGGTTGCTCATTGGTTTACGCGGAGGCTTTTTTATTTCTCATAGATATCACAGATTACACGGATTTCTCTACTATGAATCATCTGTGAAAATCTGTGATATCTGTGTGACTTATTATCACTGAGTTTATTTTCTCACGGATTACACGGATTTTTCTGCTATGATTATCTGTGGAGATCTGTTGAATCGATATAAACTTTTTCGGCTTGCTAAGAATAGCCCTCAACTCTGGATAGTTGAGTGTTATTTAAAGGAACTTACGCTTTATTTAGCAGATTTGTCTTTACCAAGACCAGTTTGTTTTGCCCACTCCAACATTATGCTTGCTCCGCTTTCACTTCCATCTGAGGGGAAGAAAAAATCCCAGTCTCTTGGCATACCATACATCAGCTTCTCCGTGTCGGTCTCAATCTCGTTTTGAATTGATGCTTGGTCTATGCCGAGTAAGACAGTATCTATATCTCCGCAAATATTCTCATTAACCATGCCTTTGTTGAACAGACTGACTACAGTATCCCACATGTCATGGAGACCTGCGTCAGACGCAGCATCGACAAGGTAGCTGATGACATCCTTGTCACAAATCTTCTGCTCATTGTCATAATCCTTTAGGTAAGCATCCATCACTTCAAGAACGGTATCTGCAAACTCTTTGTATACCCGTTTATCGTCAGTAAAAAGGCCAATTCTACCTAAAAGTTCACTAACGATTTCCTTTCCTAAGTGACTTGTTCCTTCCTCAAGCAAGAACGATTTCAATAGTGAGGGATGGTCTTTGGTAAGAGTATAAAGGACGGGAACAGCTTGAATATTATCAAAATCATCCCCTAATACGGTATAAATAGTTGAGGATGGTTGTCGAAGCAACTCAAGCACGACCTGCAAGGTTGTATTAACGTCTGCTACCCTTATCAAATATATAAGAATACAGCTGAAAAGTAATTTGCTTGGCATATAATACTCTTCAACTTCTTTCTCGTTCTTACCCCACATATTGCCAATTTCTCGCAGCAGAATATTTTCCAAATCTTGACGTAATGTCTGCGCCGGCAGAGACATCATGTGGTCAAACTCGTCCTGAGGAGGCTGAATCGTTCCAAGGATTGGATTAATCTCAGGATGGTTAAGCTTTATCTCTTTCGGGTAATCTTTACCTTTGTATGTATATCTCATATTGAAAGTTCTTTATTTGTGTAACCACACAATGAAAATGTCCATTAGTCCGGTATTTTCTCCAGAGCATATTTTGGAACGAAAGCGGTAGCTATCATACAAACGTTTTCTATTGTGACTACTACACGATTATTACGGTTGATACGAGCAACTTTACCGACTATGCCCTTGAATTTCCCATCTGTGATACGCACCATCTCATCACTCTTAAAGACAACATGTTTATTGGTTAGTACCTCAACATGATCGTCTTCAATACATGTTAGACGTATGAAATTAGACATTCTTTTAAAATCTACCGTAAGAGGTGGGTTATATCCCTTTTTGGATATCTTAAAATGATTGTAGTAAAATGTCAAATAATGTAATTCAGGCACTTCGTTAACAAACCTGTATGCTTCTTTTTCGTTTGAATAGAGAAATACAAACTGTTGGACAAAAGGCTTGAGAACCTTTTTAATTTTTCCATCCCGCTCTTCTCTAGTTCGGTGAAGCGGAACATATGCAACGCCCCCCAAAGAGCGTATGGTTTCCAAAGCCTTGATTTCACGACCGTATGTTGCACGCAACACGTACCATTCATAGTCTTTTTTAGGGACATACTCTACCGACACCCCCAAAAGTAAATCCTTGACCTTAAAGGGCACATCATCACTCTTAGGAATTGTACCAATTCTTTCATTGGTCTCTTTGGAATCAGCCTTCCCATCCCGAACTTCAGTATTCTTCAACACATCCATACCGGCATTTCTTATATATCGAAATATGACGCGAGAAACGCGAAATCGTTCTGTTGTCCATCTCACTGACCTAGTTTTAGTAAATGCCTATTGTGATAGGACAGATACAGCATCGATAATCACTTTCCCGCATGTCTGACTGAAAGTTCCAACGCAATGCCATTACTGGCACTTATATGCGCCTCTATGATATATCGTTTAAGACTTGCCCATTTCAGCACAACGTTGAATATAGTTTTGTCGGTGCAAATGTAAGCAAAATTATCCATATTCTACTTCAAAAACATATTGGTTTGGCAATTAATTGCTTAATAAGCATGGAGGTTTCTTGCAGTATCACTCATTAGAAAGCAATACCCTTAAAGCCATGCTACTGCATAGCACCGCTTTAACCGCCGGACGGGACTTCCGGCGGCAAGGGAGAGAAGTAGGAGGGTTTTTGTTCTAAGGATTGAGTGCGTGCCAACTTCGCTTTCGCTGACGGCAGGAGGCTTCGCTTGCTCTTGCCTTGCTTCATCTCCGTTAGCAGCACACAATCCATAGAACGATACGATTTGAGAACGATTGCTTTCCGCTTTTGCCAAGTAAATAATTTGAGTTTCTGTGTATCCCTCAAAGCTAATATATTGCGTTATAACTCGCTGATTCCATTACTATTATAGGCATGTTGGCTACAATTGTACGAGACGGTGGCTACAATTTGGCTACACATATTGGCTACATTTTTAAAAGGAGTATTGGCTACAATTTGGCTACATAAATAACCGTATCTTTTGCTGTGCTGCTGTCGTATGCTTTTCAGGTTGTCATTCCTATAAAGTAAAAGGGCTCTTGACACATATAGCATCAAGAGTCCTTCTTAACTAAGAGACAATAGTCATGTTCTGACTGTTGACGTGCTGTCAAGCCCTATCGGTCGCTTTGTTGTCCTTCTTACCTTTTGTTTTGGAAGTCTTTTTATCCTTACTTGTCATTGTTGCAGACTCCTTGTTGAAGTCGCATATAGTCTTGTCTTTGAAGAATTTAGCCATGTCATTCTCTATCTTCTTATTAGTTATCTGTAGGCTCGACCCGTGACGCCTTGCCTCCTTACGGAGGTAGGTTTTCACAAGTCTGCCCCCGAACCGTACTTACACGTCTCCGCGTATACGGCTCTCCATATGTAACAGCATTAGCTTTAGTCGCTATGAATCTTGCTATGGCAGTCTGCACAAACGATAAGCGTCTTTCTGTGCATTTTGAGCATTCTTCGTTCCCACTCAGTCTTGCCTTTCAATTCTGAAAGTTTTCTGACGTGGTGTACTTCAACCTTTGCCTCCTTACCACAAAGTTCACATTTCCCTGCTAATAGTCTTTCAATCAAACTCATAGAGGGAGTAATGAACATGTAAGGCAGATTGTCATACTTTGCGGTCCCCAAGTCGGTCAACCGCCTGAAGCCCTCATTGTAGAACACTCTTGGCTTTCTCTCGCCCTTCTTATCCGTGAACCAAACAACAAAGTTATCGCCTTCACGTAACTTGTTTGTTACAGCCCTCACGGAACAATTCCATTTCATGGCAAGAGTCTTGAACATACTGAACTTCATGATGCACCCGAAAGAGTGACCAAGTGCCGATGCATTGTTTGCAATAGAGTAATACTTATAGAAGCCACGTATCTCAGTATTGTAGCGGCTGACGATTTCATGGGGCTCTGAGTCCATAAGGTACGTTCGCCCTTTGTACCGCCAAACCTCTTTGCCTTTTTCCGAGACTACTTCCATTGCCGCAAGGTCAATGAGCTTCTTTTTAATCACTTCCCGTGATATATGAAGAACCACATTTCCATTACGATGTCTGCGTATCTCTCCTCTCGCATTCCTCTGTGTAGTGTAGTCTTTACGAACACAAATCTCGTAGCCCAAGAATTTGGCGTAGTCTTGTGCGTTGGTTATCAGAGTCTTTTCTTGCGACATTTCCAACTTCAGCTTTTCTTGCATAAAATGAGTAATGTCGGCCTTGATTTTGACGCACTCTACCTTTGTGCCAATGACCCCAATGAGAAAGTCATCAGCATACCGCACATATTTCAGTCTACGGAAATTTTCATCCATATCGGCTCCACTCGGCATTGTCAGTATCTGCCTTTGTTTAGTACGAAGTTCATCTATCATTGCGGATATTTTACCTGCATCCTTAACCTCGCTTATTCTCTTTTTAAGATAATGCACGCGGTTGTTTAGCTTACAGATGTCCTTGTTCCTGCGCCTCACTGTTCCCTTGCGGAATTTCTGTGCATATTCTTCCATAAACTTATCGAACTTGTCAAGGTAGATATTCGCCAATATTGGACTGACGATGCCGCCTTGCGGTGTGCCCGAATAGGTCTTGTTGAATTGCCATTCTTCCAAATACCCTGCATTGAGAAATTTGCGTATCAGACGTAGAAATCTCTCGTCTAATATCCTTTCCCTTAGTATTTCAATGAGCACGTTGTGGTCTATGTTGTCGAAGAAGCCTTTTATGTCTCCCTCAATAAACCATTTAGTACCATTGAAGTTGTTTTGCAAACTCTTCAGTGCGGTATGGCAACTGCGATTAGGTCGGAATCCATGCGAGGTCCATTCGAAATAACCTTCATAGATAGATTCCAATATCATCCTTACCACCTCTTGCACTAACTTGTCTGCGAAAGCGGGAATACCCAAAGGACGTTTCTTGCCGTTCTTCTTGGGTATGTAAACCCTCCTTGCAGGTTTGGGACTGTAGGTCTCATTCTTAAGGCTGTCTATCAGCTTATTTACCTTGTCAACGCTCATGCCGTCTGCTGTCTTCTTATCTGTTCCGGCAGTCATATTGCCGGGCTTTGCGTGTATACGCTGATAGGCGACATAGAACATCTGCTCGTTGAACAAGATACGATAGAGTCTTTCGTACTTGTAGCTTGAATCACTGCTGTGTTCAGCTAAAATGTTTAATACTTGCTCAGGATTTCTCATACGTCTCTCACGTTTTCCTTTGTTTGTACTAAAGCTACATACTGCTCTCCTTCGCCATGTGCAGGCCATTAACCTGCTCGGACTACTACGAGAGCTCCGTTGCCATGTCGGATATTCATGGGCCAACCCCAATAGCCATTCTTTTGGCTTTCCGATTTAGGCAATCCCCAGTTAGCTACACTTGATAACTATTGGCATGACATATTGTCGGATGCGACTTTCGTTCGTTTCCGCTTATTGCGGCTGCGTCATAATCGGCTCTTGTTGCTCTGCACTAACACAAAATAGACAGAGTATTATGAAATGACGTTTATGATAGCCTTCCGCCATTGCAAGATGTGGTACCGCCGAACTATCGTTAAACCAATCAAGGCTTCATCCTCATATATGTCTTTTCGTCTTGCCCCTCAGTCGTCACATGGCTATTTGTGAACTCGGGACTTTAATCAGCATGCTACACTCCCCTCTGAGTTTCCTCTTTGGATAAGCTGATTGACGATAGGATTATATCGAGCCCAATCCTAACTTCTTGCTATAGAAGCATTTATCAAGCAACCAATCTGGGCGCACTGGCATAAATCTGAGTCGTGCGAATGTTCGTATGACCGAGCATACGCGAAACGGATTCTATGGGTACGCCTTTGCTCAGTCTCAGCGTTGCGAATGTGTGACGGGCCATGTGAAAGGTCAGCTCCTTATTGATGCCGCATGCCGCTGCAATCTCTTTCAGATAAGCATTGGTCTTCTGATTGGAATAGACAGGGAATACATGCCCTTTTTTCTTCGGTGCATCCTTGTACTTCTCTATGATGAGCTTTGCACCCTCAAAGAGAACTACATTGATGGGAATCTCTGTCTTGACACGCTTGGAGATAATCCATTCCACGCCGTTAAGCTTGACGATATTCTCAGGCTTCAGTGCCTTGACATCGATATATGCGAGGCCAGTGAAGCAGGAAAATACGAACAGGTTGCGTACGAGCTCAAGTCGCTCAATATCGAATTGCTTGGTCATGATGGCCTCAATCTCTTCGTCAGTGAGGAAACCACGGTCAACTGCATCCAAGTGCATACGGACACCCAGGTATGGATCCTTGTGGATGACCCCAAGTTTGATGCCGTAGAGGACAACGGTCTTGAACGTCTTCAGCGTCTTTACTGCTGTGTTATTGCACATGCGAATATCAGTCATCAGGTAGTTCTTGTAGTCCTGTACAACGACAGGATTGAGCTCCTTGAGTGACATGTCCTTGCAATGATGCTTTTTCTCGAGCATTTCCATGAAACGCTTTTGGCACAGCTGGTATTTTCTGAGAGAGGTCTGGCTCAGACTCACACCAACTTGGTCCTTTACATTATTAATGTAGGACTCGAAGAGCTTGCCAATGGTGCTTTTGTCTTCGTCGATGCCATGATAGACAGACTTGACTCTTTCAAGGGTCAGCTTGCCTTCCTTTTCGAGTTTGTCGCTGATGGCCTCCAATTCAGAACGGATGCCATCGAGACTCTTGTTGAAGTGCAAGACCTCGGTAGTCCGGCCACGTACTTGCTGGCGTTTACTGTCCCATTTCTCAGGCTCGATGCTGATACCTGTTGTTCCAACAGGGATTCGGCTACCATCAAGACAGATGCGAATCATGATGGCACTTTTCCCTTCCTTGTTCACATAGTTTCCACGAATGTAGAAAACCGCTTTAAATGCACGTCTCATACGCTTAATAAATTTAATGGTGCAACTTCAAGTTCGGCAGGTGAGGGCTGTGTTCTCTCAGAAGCCGTTTTGGCTACAGAAAAACACAGGTACCCGTTTCCTGTACCGGAAAACTTTCCGTGTGCAAAGTTAGACATAAGCGACTGATTTTCAATAATTTTATTGTGGTCTGATTTGGGTCTTTTCGTGGTCAGAATAGGGTCTTTGGCTACAATTTTTGTGCTGGCACATTTTCTGTACCGTATGTGTAGCCAAATTGGGACCACAATGGGACCACAATTAGGCTTTTTAGAGGGTCAGAGAAGAAAGGTGAAGAAACAAAAAGTGCCGTAAATCATTGATTTTACGGCACTTAGTGAATTTTGCGAACTAATCTACATAACTTGTAAATTATTTTCAGCGGAGAGAGAGGGATAAAGACTATCGTACAAAGTTATTAAACGGCAATATCAATTGTTATCAAAAATACTTGATATTCAATTTCTTGTTGATATTTTTTGAAATGATTTTATTTGACTGATAATGACGGTACGAATAACCCACTCAAAAAAGTGGGTCAAGAACTGGGTCAATGTTGGGTCAAAAAGTGGGTCAAAACATCGGGGTTCAAAAATACCCGACTTTTGAACCTTCGGAATTCCGCTGAAATTTTATTTTACAAAGTGAGAAATAAGACTCAAAAAATGGGTCAAAAGTGGGTCAAAGAATGGTTATTTCACTAACTTTGAAATAAAAGGAATCGGATATGATCATCAAACGAACAATTAAATTCTCGCTCCAAAATCAGCGTAATGCTGAAAGCCGACTTCGTATGCGTGTATCATACGATGGTAAACGACTGGATTTTCAAACCGGTATCATCCTCGATAAGGATAATTGGGATGAGCGGCAACAGCGTGTAATCCTCTTTAATTCAAGTGCTGCCCTTGCAAATGACCTTAATGATAAGCTCTCGCAAATGCAGGTAGATATGGTGTCTATCTTTCGAGACTTTGAGTTACGAAATGTGATGCCTACCACTGCAGAACTACGCTATGCTTATAAATATCATAGCACTCCGAAGCCCCAAGTCGTGGCTACGCTTCCCGAAAAAGATAGTAATGTATCTGTTCAGCAAGTGGATATAAAACCAGAGAAACCTAAAAGTAAGAGCTTGTGGAAGTGTTTTGATGAGTTTGTCAAGGTCAATGGTAAACTGAATGACTGGACTCCTGCAACACACGAGAAATTCTCGGCACTTCGTAATCATCTTACAGGGTTCGACAAAAAGCTGACCTTTGATAAGTTTGATGAAGAAGGTATTTCCAACTTCATCGATTATCTTGGTAAGAATGGTATGAAAAACAGTACCATCAACAAACAGCTGGGATTCTTGCGGTGGTTCCTGCGGTGGTGTTACGAGAAGGGTTATCACGCTAATCGTACCTTTGAATACTACAAGCCTAAGCTGAAAAATGCGTCTAAGCGTGTGGTATTCCTGACTGCTGAGGAACTGACGACCATTGAGACGATGAAGATTCCTGCCAAACAAGTGGCTCTCGGCCCAATACGAGACATATTTCTTTTTACTTGCTATACAGGCTTACGCTATTCGGACGCTTGTAACCTCTCATGGGACGATATACACAATGGCAAAATAGAGATAGTAACGGTAAAGACCTCGGATCGTATTCTCATCGAGATAAACTCCAAGGCACAGGCGATACTTGATAAATACTCCGACGTTCACCTCCCTGACAATAAGGTGCTACCAGTTATCAGTAATCAAAAGATGAATAAGCACCTTCATGCCCTCTGTAAGTTGGCTGGCATAGACGAACCTATCAAGACTACCCACTATGAGGGAAATAAGCGAATAGATAAGGTACAGCCAAAGTACGAGCTTATAGGAACCCACTGTGGTCGTCGCACATTCATCTGTACTGCGTTGGCAAAGGGCATACCGCCCAGTGTGGTGATGAAATGGACTGGGCACAGCGACTACAAGGCAATGAAACCATATATTGACATTGCTGACGAAGTGAAGTCTGAATACATGAAACAGTTTGATGAATAGAAATATGCCTCGAAAAGGTGTTGTATGAAATAAATTTGCTTATCTTTGCAATGTCGTTTCGAGGCACTTTAATACATTTGTCGAAACAGGTAAGATAGTTTTCTTCCCGACAATCTTTAATTCTTATTCGTGACGATGACAGTGGCCCGGTTGTGGCCATTGTGTCTTAATGTATTAAAGTGTGAAATATGAAACTATCAGAATCATTCTTAAAGACCCCTCTGGCGGAGCTATCCGTTAAGGATTTTGTATCTCTCATGTCTGAGTATAAAAGCGAGAGTGAAGTTACATCAAAGAAGTTATTTGATGAAGATGTCTGGATCTCCGGGTATAAGTCCCTTGCCATGTATCTTCATTGTAGTGTACCCACCGTATGCCGTCTGGTGAAGAGTGGCAAAATCAATCCTGCCATCAGGAAGATAGGTGCAACCTATTGGTTTGACAAGAACATGATACGTGATTTGATGAAGGTATGATGACTTGGAAACAACTTCTTAGCTTAGCAATTCTACCATTTTGGGATAGAGTTAGAAATGGAAAGCAAGCCGACCCCTTTGCCATTTTACTTATCATAGTGGCATTGCATGGTAGGATAGCAAAGTTTAAACACCATAAATCAGCAGATGCTTATGAATAAAGTGATGAAGTTTAGCCATAAATTTATGAGGAGTATTAAAATTTTATTTGAACTCTTTTTGGCAATGATCTTTATGAAAATAATTGGCAAGAAATATAAAGATGATCCTTTTGTACTTATATCACTACCCATCATATATATGGCAATTATATATATAATCTTAAAGCCAGGCAAAAGCTTTAAGAGTGTAAATGAATCCCAAGACTTTGATGATTAAGAAGATATACACCTTTTACCAAACCAATAGCCCCAATATTCTTGGTGGATTTATGACCTACAACACATTGAGTGAAGCCTTTGACCCAATCGGGCATATAGGTTTCGATGGAAAGTTGATAGATATCATCACTGCCGTAACCATGGTCGATTCGGAATGGTGGCATGGCCATCGGACAGGGTACCTCACCGAGATACTTTCGCAAGGAGTTATCTACAAACTAAAGTCAGGAAAAATATAAAAATACATCACCAATGCACAAAGAAAACAAATTTTTAGTAAATGACCGTGGAATCATCGAAGAAGTGAAAGTCATCTTTGATGATGAGAATAATCCATACGTGTATTCATTTCTTAGCGAAGACGACTTTGTTAGATTTGATAAGGATGAAAAATTCTGGGTCTTCCGAAATTTGGAGTGA
>DHOP01000054.1 GCA_002407775.1 Prevotella sp. UBA5387 | reverse complement strand
CGAGCATGTGCCTAAGGGAGTGCTGAACGAGCGAGTTCGACTAGATTCGGAAACGTTCCTTGAAGAATTGATCAACAACAACTTTAGGTATATGTATCCTAATGAGATTAGTGCCATGAATGGAGGTGGCTCTGGTGCAAGAGTTTCTTTTCCTGTCAACTATTTTGATGATGTCATCTGTTACAACGGAGAGTCCAGTAAACTGCGCACAATTCAACGCGGAGATTATCGCGCTTATCAAGCAGATGGATTCCAAGGTTGGGGTCAGTATGACGTCGCTACTAAGATACCATCATTGCCTTCTGGCCTTTATGAGTTTCGTCTATATTATACGCCCATGGGGCATGGTGGTATGATGCAGTTCTACTGGGGGAAATCGAAAAATATTCAGTCAATGGAACCGTTAAGTATTCCTCTTGATATTCGTATACAAGAGACGGATCCTCGCATTGGTTGGACAGCCTTCTATAATGAGGACGATAAAGGTATTGCAACTGATGTTGCTATGCACAATCGAGGATATATGCGTGGCCCGTACAGCTTCTGTGGTCACCCAGGAGATGATGGTGACCAAAAGACAACAAAGAATTGCCGAGGCGATGGCGTGGTGGGTATCCGCCGTGTGCTTGGTCGCATAAATATCAAGCAAAGTGATGAGTTTTGGTTTCGTTTTAAGAGTGTCATCAATGACGACTCTGACTTAAAGTGGGGACTTGATTTTGTTGAGTTTGTCCCTGTTGGTATTGTAGACAATAACCGTTATACTGAGGACTGGTTTTAAACATAATGGATAAATACGTATGAAAACAATTAATAAAATAGGAATTCTGATGATGGCAACAGCGATGCTGATGGTCACATCCTGCTCCGATTTCAATGATTACAACACTGTTCCGACAGATATCTCCTCCTCTGCCAGCCAGACATTATGGGAGAATATATCACAGAACAGTGAGCTCTCTGATTTTGCAGCATTAGTCAAGAAGGTGGGTTTTGATGACGAGCTTCAAGCTGCACACTACTATACTGTGTGGGCTCCAAAGAATGGTACTTATGATGCCGCATCACTCATGCAGCAAGATAATGACGTTATTTTGAAGGAATTTGTAAAAAACCACATTGCTGATTATAATCATCAAGTCTCAGGAACCGTGGATGAAAGGATCCATACGCTCAATACCAAGTCCTATGATTTTGTCGGCAATGGTTCTTATGCTTTCGATGATATTACATTATCACAGGTTAATCTTCCAAGTGTTAATGGTGTCATGCACATCATCGATGGAATGGCAACTTTCTATCCTAATATTTATGAATATTTGGATAAGGCTGATGGAATAGATTCTTTAAGGAATTATTTCAAGAAATATGAACTGACCACCTTAGATGTGAGCAGATCGGTGGTTGGCCCAACGGTTAATGGTAAACAGACATACATCGATTCTGTGATGGTTACAAAAAATCAGATGACTCGAACGCTTTATGCTTTCATTGATAAAGAGGACTCTTCCTATACCATGATGATGCCCACCAATGAGGCGTGGCTGTCAGCTTATAATCGTATCAAGCCCTATTTCCGTTTTATCAATACCACTAAGGCCCAGGATATTAAGAATGCGACATCAGCCACATCAGCTCCTGAGATCTCTGTAACGCTTAATGCTGCTTATATGACGGACTCGCTGACTAAACGTGCTATAGTTAACAGTTTGGTTTTCAATAATAATTCTTACTATAACAGCGGGCTTGAGGAGGTCAATTCACAAAATATGGACACTTTAATGACAACACAAGGCTTAAAGTTTGCAAACCCAGTTGAATTATTATCAAGGACCAAAGACAAAGCTAAAATGAGTAATGGTTATGCTAGAATCATTGACAGCTTAGCTGTTCGTCCATGGGATGCATGGGCCTCGAAGCAATTCTTATCTGCTCCTACGATATTGGGACATTATTGGACGGGTACACCTGTGAACAGACGTCTAATATTAAATATAGCCAAAAAGGACACTACGATATCTTATTTGCATGTGCAACCAACAAGTAACTATTCTAAGCCGCAGGTGGATCTTGTTATACCTAAAGTGCTCTCCACATCATATAATATATATGCAGTGCTCGTTCCTCCTTACGACGAGGTTGGTACGACGATAACATCTCTTTCGGAAGCAAAGCCCAATCAATTAGATTTCTCGTTAAGTTACTGTAACGCAAACGGTGTATTGGCTATTCAAAAACTTAATCAGAAGGTTGAGAACAATCCAGGTGCAATAGATACGGTATTTGTCGGACAGTTTACTTTCCCTGTATGTTATCAGAATATAGGAAATGACAACATTGTTCCCAACCTTAAAATAACTACTGATTTCGGTGTTTTCAATAAGGTAGCTATGGCAAAGTATACTAGGGACATACGTATTTCTGGTATTATTTTAAAACCTGTAGAACTTGACCAGTTTGAAGCAAACAAATAATTATGAAATTCACTATATTTCCCATGCAGAGCCACAGTCTAAGATTTGCTCTCTGCGCCCTTGTAATAAGCATTAGCGCTCCAGCCTTTTCACAGGATGATGATGTCCAAACTGATGAGGTAGTGACAAGAATAACTCAGCCTAAGCGTCAACTTCAGAATCTTAACAAGTATAAGATGATGACGTTGCATGGTACAGTGTACGATCAAGTATCTAAAAAACCTCTCTCCGGTATTCAGCTACGCACTTTGGGCAACGAGAAGTTCGCTGCCATGACCGATGCTAAAGGCCAGTTTAGCATAAAGGTTCCGGTCTTTACGACAAGCCTTTATGTGTATTCTCCAGGATATCTAGCCCAGCAAGTATCTGTCATTTCAAATGATTCTTCACAGAATATTCAGGTTTCAATGTTGGAGAACAAGTACCGTGGAATGTATACTGATGGCACTGTTATTACCGCAATGAAAGGCTTTACAGCTGATAGTAAAAGCGTTACAATTGACAATGACATTGAGAATGAGATTGGTGCTGATGTGCGTAGCATCACCCGTTCTGCAGCTCCAGGTGCAGGAGCATCTATGTTTATACGTGGTTATAACTCACTGACAGCAAATGCTCAACCTCTCATTATTATCGATGGAGTAGAGCAGGATATGCAGCAGAATCGCGAATCGTTGCATCTTGGCCAGTTTAACAACATCCTTTCAAACATATCACCCGATGATATTGACGAAGTAAAGGTGCTGAAAAATGGTACAGCCCTCTATGGGGCTCGTGGTGGCAATGGCGTCATCATAATTACTACAAAGCGTGGTCACTCAATGGCCACAAGGATTGACGCAAATATCGGTGTTGGAGTGGCTCTTCAACCACAGTTGCCTAATATGATGAATGCATCCCAATATCGCAATTATGCAACTGAAATGTTAGGTACAATAAAGGATAATTTAGAGCAGGAAGACCCTATTGCTTATCACTTCCTTGATGATAATCCAGTTGGATATTATTATAACACTTATCATAATGATACTAATTGGAAGGATTATGTTTATCGTACGGCTCTAACCCAGAATTATAGTATAAACGTTCAAGGTGGAGATGACATAGGTATGTATAATCTGTCTGTAGGTTATCAGACCAATCAGAGCACTGCAGAGAAAAATAATTTTGATCGAATGAATGTGCGTTTCAATACGGACATCAATATTCTTTACAATCTGAAGACCAAGTTTGATATATCAATCAGTAGGACAACATCCAATGTTTTTGATGATGGTATCTCGTCAGACCTTTCGTCTGGAGCAGTCACCTCGCCAACTTTTCTCTCACTTATTAAGGCTCCTATTGTGAGTCCGTACCAGTATAATGCTGTAATAGGTGGCTTTACAAGTCTTCTTTCCAACTATGATGATATTTTCAGTCAGTTGGGTAATGAATACAGCCTGGCCAATCCTGTTGCAATTCTACAGAATGCTAATGGTGACAATAAGAACAAAGCAGAGAATACTTATTTCAATGTAAGAGTAGAGCCGACTTGGGTTTTAAACCCCAATCTGTCACTGAGCACGATGTTCAGCTATACCCTTGATCGTAATTCTCAGCGTTACCATCGCCCATATGTGGGAGTCCCATCTTTCGAGATAGATGATTTAGGAACTGTTACTTCCATGGCAGCATCATTGTTTTCCAAGGAAATCAATGTGGTCAGTGATACTCGTGTCAACTGGCATCATCAGTATGGACGTCATACCTTGAGTGCTTTCGGTGGATTTCGCTATACAAGTTTCTCATTTGATGATAATAATTTGAGTACACAGTACAACGGAATCACCAATGATAAGAATCCTGCACTGAATGCAAACACAGGTTATCAAGGAGTGTTTGGTAATAACGATGTTTGGAAGACGATGAAGTGGTTTGGTAATTTCGATTATAACTACATGAATCGTTATTTCGCAACCGTGTCTTTAGCAGCAGAAGCTAATAGCCGTTTCGGCGAAAATGCTAATGGACTTTCAGCGCTCGGTACTGTATGGGCCATCTTCCCCAGTGTGCAGTTGGGATGGGTGATGACCAATGAAGATTGGTTCCCTAAGCATTCAGTTGTCAATTATCTGCGTTTGAATGCTGGTTATGATATCAGTGGTAATGATGATATATCGAATTACGCCGCTAGGACCTCATTGTCAACAGTTCGCTTTAACTATGATATGACAGGCCTGCAGCTTACAAATATTGGTAATGACAAAATCCAATGGGAAACTAACAAGAAGCTTAACTTTGGTATTATGTCTTATTTGTTTGACAACCGATTAG
This sequence comes from Prevotella sp. UBA5387, assembly GCA_002407775.1. Lineage (GTDB taxonomy): Bacteria > Bacteroidota > Bacteroidia > Bacteroidales > Bacteroidaceae > Prevotella. Next base: position 17,823 of record DHOP01000054.1, on the reverse strand, counting down.
GTGTTGATTTTAACTATTATATCAATAATATCAGTGATCTGCTTACTATGATGACTTTTAAGAACCCTATTGGTGGTATTAATAACTACTGGACTAATGGGGGAGCACTGCAAAATACTGGTTTTGAACTAACAGTTACAGGTAAGCCTATTGTATCGGGAGATTGGCACATGGAGGTTGGAGCTAGTATAGGACACTATAGTAATAAGGTAAAGAAGTTACCGAATGGTGATTATACTACTTCAGTATATGGAGATCGAAATATCATTACTTCAGTAGGCAATCCAATTGGCTTGTTCTATGGTTATCAAACAGCTGGTGTGTTCTCAACTGATGCTGAGGCGCAGGTGGCAGGCAAGGATGGATATCTCTATATGTTGGATAATTCTGGAACTGCCAATCAGTTCAAAGCAGGTGATGTTCATTTTGTTGATCAAAATGCCGATGGAATCATTAATGAGGCTGATAAAGTTATTATCGGTGATCCAAACCCTGATCTGTATGGCAATATCTTCGCTACTGTAAATTGGAAACACCTTACACTTGACTTAGGTTTCAACTATAGTCTAGGCGGTGACGTGTATAACTATCAGCGTAGCATACTTAATAGTGGTGCTACCTTATACAATCAGCAAGTGGCAGAAGTCAATCATTGGCGCTATGAGGGTCAGCAGGCTGATCTTCCTCGTCTATGTTTTGGCGATCCGTTGGGTAATAATCGCTTCAGTGATCGTTGGATAGAGGATGGCTCCTACCTTCGTCTTAAAACGATAAACCTTGCTTATCAGCTACCTATTCCAGGTTCATGGACTTGGTTGCAAGGATTAGCCATCTGGGCTCAAGCCAATAATGTGATCACATTCACCAAATATCTTGGAAGTGATCCGGAATTCAGTGTTGGCAATAGCGCCCTTTATCAGGGAATTGACGTTGGCAATATTGCACAAGGCCGCAGTTTCCAAGTAGGTTTGAAGATTAATCTCTAAAGGCTCTTCAGTTGAAGGAATGTTCACTGATGAATTAGAAAGATAAAACCATTAAAGAAAAAGATTATGATTTCAATATTCAATAAAGCAAAACATATTCGCCTGGTCTCATTTAGAAAGTTAGGCATTGGCTTGATATGCTTATCTTTGGGTTTGGGTAGTTGTGATAATATGTTAGAGTCTGATAGTACTAGACAGATATTCGGAGGAGACTTAACTAGCAAGACAGACTCCATCTTCTTTGCTTTCGGTATTATGCAAGGTATGCAACAGCTTGCGGACCAGTATGTATTTCAGGGAGAGCTAAGGGGAGATAATGTGTCGACTACTTTATACACAGACAATGATCTTCGACAGTTGTATGATTTTTCAGCTACTGCAGCCAATCAATATGACTCAGCCTTTGTCTATTATCGTGTCATCAACAACTGCAACTACTACTTGGCCCATCGTGACACGACCTTGCTTACGGGTTCTACCAATGTCGTGATGCATGAATATGCCGCAGTCAAGGCTTTTCGAGCATGGGCATATTTGCAATTGGCTCGTAACTATGGAAGCGTTCCTTTTTTCACAGAGCCACTTACCAGCATCTCTCAGATCAATGGCAACGATTTCCCCTCACTTGACATTAAGGGTCTTGTGGATCGATTAGCTCCAGATCTAGAACAGTATTCTGGTTATAGTGTGCCGAATAATGGAGGTGGAAACCATGCAATAGGTTCCACTAATGCAGGTCAGCAAAAGGCGATAAATACTGCATTATGCTATATCCCCGTCGATGTTATTTTGGGTGAGCTGTATTTGGAAAGTGGTGATTTTGCTAAAGCAGCACTCCATTATACTACATATGTGACTTCCGTAAGTAAGCCTGTTGGTACCAGATATGCGGAATTGATCTCTGCACCATATCAACCTCGCACATATGCAGAAATGTTGGCGCGCCCCAACGATATGATTATTAGTAATAATGGGTCAGACTGGAACCGTATTTTCAGCAGTAACAGTACTCAAGACATTATCACTTATATTCCAATGGCCGTTAATCGATTACAGGGAACTACGACCTCCATTCCATTAGCTTTTGGTTATAATTATTATTCTACTGTCCGTTCCAACAACGAGCAATATGTAGATGAAATACAATTGGAGCCCTCTATGCCCTTGAAAACGCTTTCTGATAGCACTACTTACTATTATTATCAAAATGTGATTGGAGGATTGCCACAGCAATATGTGAATAGTGCGCCATTAGGAGATCAACGTCTCAGAAGTGTAACACGACGGGGAACAGATGAAGATTCTACAAAGGTTTGGATAGAGAAATACAATAATGGTAATGTAATCCTATTCCGTAACACCACAGTTTATTTGCATTTAGCAGAGGCACTCAACCGTTTAGGACATCCCGATCTCGCTTTTGCCATCTTAAAGGAAGGCATTACGGAACAGCTTCTTGATTCTACCCGCACATACGTCACCAAGGAATCAAAGGATATGTTGCAAACAGTCTACCCATTCCTTTCTTCGGCTAATGTGTCATTATTTCCAGCTCAGACAAACAGTAATAATTCCTCAACCAACTGGGGAATTCATCAACATGGTGCCGGCATTACAGGCGACGGTAACTATCCTGGCCGTTCCGGTTATCAGTTTGATGCCGTTGTAGGAAAGAAGATTAATGAAATTAATGAGGCGTTTAACCTCACTATTGGTACTTCTGCTCAAGACACGCTCAATGCTAAGATCAATGCGATGGAAGATCTGTTGTGTGATGAATACCAGTTGGAGTTTGCTTTCGAGGGAACGCGATGGTATGACCTGATGCGGTTGGCGCGTCACAAAAACACAGCAGGAGTCTATGGGTCAGACTTTGGTGGTAGATGGTTGGCTCGTAAGCTTCTTTATAAGGATGTTACTAAGGATCTAAGCAATCCGAGTAACTGGTATCTACCAATTCAATAGCCTGTAGTATGACTAGCCTTTCTTCACAATCCATTTTAGTGTTGTATTGGTAATGCAAAGGTTATTTAAACACATTATTAGAATGCTATTTGGAGAACGCTTGTGTTTTCCAAATAGCATTCTTTTTATTCTTGCTATATCGCCAAGCTTATGTTGGGCAGATACACTTGATTCCTTGGAACTTTGGCTTCGTGAGAAGCCTCAGATTCAAGAGAAAGTCTATGTTCATACGGATAATAACTGCTACTTTATAGGCGACACTATCTGGTATAAGGCATATGTGTTGCGAGCAGACGACCATCATTCTACAGATATGAGTAAGTTGCTTTATGTAGAGTTGCTTTCACCAGATGGTCTTGTCATTGAAAGACAGCGTGTCGTCATTAGTGACAAAGGAGTAACTTGTGCACAGTTTGCATTAAAAGATAGTCTTTATAGTGGTTATTATGAAATTCGTGCCTACACACGTTGGATGCTAAATTTCAACGTTACTAATCGACAATATACCATTGATGACCGCCATCGATTCTATAACAATCAGATGGCAAAAGACTATTATCGCGATTGGGATGGACTATATAGTCGTATCATTCCAGTCTACAGCAAGCCCATGAAAGCTGGTGATTATGATGGTAAGTATATCTATGAGCGTCCAAAAATGGAGATGCCTTGGACACCCAAGAAAGAAATAAAGTGCCTTTTTTACCCTGAGGGAGGTCTCCTTGTAAAAGGGATGAAGAGTAGGGTAGCCTTTGAAGTTCTTGATCAAGATGGTAAAGCTGTCGATATCAGCGGTAAGCTCAATGACTCTTTAGTAGTGAAGACTACTTATATGGGGCGTGGTGTGTTTGATGTTACACCGCCGATGTCTGGAAGTACTGGAAAGGTGAACTTTCAGTGGAATGGTAAGAACTATTCTTTTCAACTCCCAGAAGCTTTTTCGATGGGCGCTGTGGTTACCTATCAGGCAGCCAAAAACTCTACTATTTCACACAACGATTCATTGGAATTTATTGTAAAGGCAAGGGATTGTCAGGTGGAAGCTTATGCTGTTTTGTGTCGAGGGCGACTTTATGATTTCAAGAGACTACAAGGAGAGACCAATTTTCACATTGATGCGGCGTTACTTCCGTCGGGAGTCAATGAGCTACAGATTTATGATACTCAAGGCAATGTTTTGGCTGATCGGTTATTCTTTGTCAATCATCATGATTTGGTTGAGCCGCTTTTTGCTACAACTGACAAAATGGATTACCAGCCATTTGAGCCAATTCAGGTGTCTCTCAAGACGACAACCCTTGCTCATAGTGTGCCAATCTCAGTAAGTTTGCGAGATACTCGTTCTGACGACACCTCCTATGATGATGGCAATATAATGACCGACATTTTGCTTTCCAGTGATCTGAAAGGATTCATTGCATCCCCGTCTTATTATTTTGAGAAGGATGATTTTCTGCATAAACAAGCTCTTGACCTATTGATGATGGTGCAAGGATGGCGCAAATATTCTCAATTTACTACGACTTCCAAAACCATTGGCTTAGGGAAACCAAAACAAATTAGTCTTCGCTATCAGCCTGAACAGAGTATTACTATTGAGGGTACGGTCAATAAGCAGTTAGGTGTGGACCTGCTTACCATCAATGATGTACAGGGATTAAACAATATAAAGAGTGTAGCCGAGGAAGGATTGGAACGTGCGGAACAAGCTGTAACCGTTGGAAATGATGAGCAGTACAAAGTTTCCACTGACAATTCAAACACAGATCAAGATGAGTCTGAACTTGGTATCCAAGAGAACGCTTCAGAAGATGTTCCCTTTGACGGAGTTGTGGATACTCATCTTGGTGTCAACCATGGCACGCTGTCACAGGAAGTACTCGTCGAGGCTGAGTTATCCAAAGACGGACAAGTCGCAGGCTTAGTGCAGAAAACTAATAATGGAGGGAAGTTTACTTTCCAGTTACCACCCTTTTTTGATAAAGCTGTCCTGTTTATGACAGCCTATCAAGAGAAAGACTCCTTGATAAGGTCCCTCTCCTCGAGGAAAGATAAAAATAGACTTGACGAAGAATCATATCCCGATTTCTATATTAAGAGAGACCTGTTCTTTCCTGTTTTCTCACATCCTTACAACTATTACCAAACCCATTTACCTGATGTGCTTCTTCCTTCGGATATCATTGATGGTGAAGGAGATTCTAAAGGCTTGACAGGAGAACATACGCTTGGCACTGTTAAAGTTGAGGCCAAAAGGCGCTCTCGTAGAGCAGTAGACTACACAAAGCCCGCATATGTTGTTGATGCTTACGACCTTTATAACGAAGCTACCGATCGAGGATTATCGTGGGGTGTGGTTAATATGGGTACTTTTCCTCCGATTGCTTGTCAAGCGGTTTATGGCAATATGAATAGAAAGCGAGATTATAATGTTCAGGCCAAACTCGACAAGTACACATTCTTTCAAAATTTCAGCTCTACAATTGAGAGCTTGAAGAACCGTGCCACAACATCCGTATTTCGGGACCTACATTTAAAGCGTATAAAGAATTTCAGATTCTACACCGACTATGAGCCACGTAACTACACTGACCCACATACAGAGCAACTCAATATGGAGGATGTTACGCTTGTCTATGAACTAATCCCGGATAATGGAACACGTTATACTTATCGTGATCGCCGGTACGTAATCCAAGGAATAACTTATCCAGAAAAGCAGTATTGTCCGGATTATAGCAAGATGAAACCTTCAACGCCTACTGATTACCGCCGTACGCTATACTGGAATCCAAATGCTATACTTGATGCCAATGGCGAATTTCATGTGACAGTCTACAATAACAGTCGTGAGACCCGTGTCACGGTAGATGCCGTGGGTTTACTTCCCAATGGCAAATTCCTTGTTCAACAGAAAAAGTAGCTACTTTATCGTTAACTTGTCGCTGCCTGCAGCCTTAAGACTCATGTCCAAGCACTTGACGCTGTGAGTAAGTGCACCAAAAGAAATAAAGTCTACGCCTGCTTTGGCATAGGGTATCATGTTATCGAATGTGATACCACCACTTGACTCCGTTTCACATCTCCCACCTACGAGCTCAATGGCCTTCTTTGTATCTTCGGGTGTAAAGTTATCAAACATGATTCGGTCGCATCCTTCTGCAAGTGCTTCATCAAGCTCCTTAAAGTCACGTACCTCGCACTCGATCTTAAGGTCTTTATCAGAATCCTTGCAGTATTGCTTTGCCCTTGAGATAGCATTGTGTACGCCACCGCAAAAGTCAATATGATTGTCTTTGAGCAAAATCATGTCAAAGAGGCCAATGCGATGGTTCATCCCGCCACCAATACGGACGGCTTCCTTTTCAAGCATTCGCATTCCTGGTGTTGTTTTGCGTGTGTCCAAAACTCGTGTCTTCGTACCTGCATCAATGAGTGCCTGTTGATATTTGTGCGTCATCGTTGCAATACCGCTCATTCGTTGCAGGATGTTGAGCAATAGCCGCTCTGTCTGTAATAGACTTTGCTCCCGTCCCTTCACACTTAGCACGATGTCTCCGGGCTTTACGGGTGTTCCGTCTTGAATAAACACCTCTACTTTGAGTTCGGAATCGAAGCGATGTAACACTTGCTTGGCTATCTCTACTCCTGCAAAAATTCCTTCTTGTTTAATGAGTAACAGGCTCTCGCCCATTGCATCGACAGGAATGCAGCATAGGGTAGTGTGGTCGCCTTCGCCGATATCCTCGCTAAAGGCGAGGTCCAACAGTTTTTCGTTGAGTTCTTCTACGGATAACATATTATAGTCTTGTATTTGTCTATGAAAAATTCTAATGATGAAATGCAGTATTTGATGCTTTACTATAGACCTAGTTTATTGGATATTTCGAGCATTCTGTTGATAGGTACGATAGCCTTTGAAGCAACTTCAGGGTCAACTTCTATCACCGGCCACTCATATTTCAAGGTATTGTAGAGTTTGCGTAGGTTGATGAGCTTCATGAAGTTACACTCGTTGCAAGCACATGTGCTGTCGTCCGGTGGTGCTGGAATAAACACCTTTTGTGGTGCAGACTTTTGCATTTCATGTAAGATACCGCTTTCAGTAGCCACGATATACTCTTGTGCATCATCAGTAAGACTGTATTTAATAAGTGCAGCTGTACTACCCACTTTGTCTGCTAATTTCACCAAAGCACCTTTGCATTCTGGATGTACCAGTATCTTAGCATGTGGATGCTTGGATTTTAATTGTACGATTCGCTCAACAGAGAACTTTTCATGTACATGACAAGCGCCGTTCCAAAGCAGCATTTGTCTACCGGTGATACTGTTTACATAGTTTCCGAGATTTTGGTCGGGGCCAAAGATAATAGGCGTATCCTCTGGGAAAGACTCCACGATTTGTCGCGCATTGCTGCTCGTCACGACCACATCGGTCAACGCTTTCACAGCTGCTGTAGTGTTAACGTAACTAATGACTGTATGATCGGGATGGGCCTCGACAAACTTTTGGAACTCGCCTGAAGGACAACTTTCTGCTAAAGAGCAAGATGCGTTAAGGTCTGGGACCAATACTGTCTTCTCAGGACATAATATCTTACATGTTTCTCCCATGAAGTGTACGCCGCACATCACGATAATCTGAGCATCAGTTGCTGCTGCCTTCTGGGCCAGTGCCAGGCTGTCGCCAACGAAATCGGCAACATCTTGTACATCGCCCTCGGTGTAATAATGTGCCATGACGATGGCATTCTTTTCACGACACAACTTGCGGATTTCAGCTTTGAGGTCGATAGTTTCGGAGATGGGCTCGTCTATGAAGCCTTTCTTCTCCCAATTTCCGTCTACCTTGTTCATTGTTCTGTGTTTGTTTCGTTTGTATTCATGTTGTCGTAGGCATGCCAAGGATAATCAATCGTGTAGTGTAGCCCACGGCTCTCTTTTCGTTCTATTGCCTGGCGAGTGATGAGATATCCAACGTTGATAATGTTACGTAGTTCACAGATGTCAGGTGTGGCTTTCACTCGCTTAAAAAGTTCTTCTGTCTCCTCATAGAGAAGGTCTAGTCGTTTCCATGCACGTTTCAGACGGAGATCGCTTCGCACGATGCCCACATAGTTGCTCATGATCTGTCCTACCTCACGCTCGTCCTGTGCAATGAGTACTTTTTCCTCGTTTGTCATAGTGCCATCGTCGTTCCATTCGGGCACTTTCGTGTTAAAATCGTAGTTGTCGATGACTTTTAGAGAATGCTCTGCCGCTGACTTAGCATAAACCACTGCTTCAATTAGCGAGTTACTTGCTAGGCGATTACCGCCGTGTAACCCTGTGCATGAGCATTCACCTACAGCATAGAGTTTGTGTATGCTGCTTTCAGCATTTAAGTCTACTTTGATACCACCACACATATAATGTGCGCTAGGGCAAACAGGAATATAGTCCTTGGTGATATTGATACCTATCGAGAGACATTTGGCGTAGATATGCGGGAAATGCTTCATGGTTTCGTTAGCATTTTTCTGGGTCACATCAAGACAAACATGAGTGAGTCCATGTATTTTCATTTCATGGTCGATGGCTCGCGCTACAATGTCACGAGGTGCTAAGGAGAGTCGCTTATCATATTTCTCCATGAAGGTTTCACCATTGGGTAGACGCAGTATTGCACCATAGCCCCGCATAGCCTCGGTAATAAGGAAAGCGGGATGGGTTTCTGCTGGGTTATACAAAACAGTGGGGTGGAACTGAACAAACTCCATGTCCTGCACTGTTCCTTTGGCACGATAGACCATGGCTATACCATCACCGGTAGCTATGTTGGGGTTAGAGGTTGTTGCATAAACAGCTCCCGTACCGCCTGTTGCCATAAGGGTAACTCTGCTTAGGTAGGTGTCCACCTTATGGGTCTCAGGGTTTAATATGTAAGCACCATAGCACTCGATGTCTGGAGTACGTCGTGTCACCTCTACACCCAGGTGATGTTGGGTGATAATCTCAACAGCATAATGGTGCTCCAAAACTGTAATATTCTTATTAGCGCGTACTGCGTCCATCAGACCTCTCTGAATTTCATAACCAGTATCGTCTTGATGGTGCAGGATACGGAATTCACTGTGTCCTCCTTCTCTGTGTAGGTCAAAGTTACCGTTCTCCTTTCGGTCAAAGTTTACTCCCCATCTCACCAGATCCTCGATAGCTGCAGGTGCATTTCGCACAACGTGTTCCACAGCCTTTCGGTCTGATATATAGTCGCCAGCAATCATAGTATCTTCTATGTGCTTGTCAAAATTGTCCACCTTTAGATTGGTCACTGAGGCAATGCCGCCCTGTGCTTTTGTTGTGTTTGCCTCGTTGAGGGTCGTTTTGCAGATAATTGCCACCGTTCCTTTGCAGCTATTGGCCACTTTCAAGGCATAACTCATGCCTGCAACGCCTCCACCAATGATGAGAAAATCGAATTTGTATACCATGATTACTATCTTACCTTAAGTCAAGCGCAAAATTACAAAAAACTATGAAGAAAAGGTCCGCTTGCCTTGGTTTTTTGGAAAATAGGGAACTGGAATGGGAGAGTTGTGCCAGTGATTCGAACGACTTCAGAGTGTGAATCAAATTGAATCACATGGTAAATCAAATTGATTCACAAAGTAAAACAAATTGAATCACGCAGTGAATCAAATTGAATCACGATCCGATTGCTGCCAAATGATAATAAAATAAAGCTGCGGTCACTGAATTCTGGACCGCAGCTGGTTGATAATGAGTTAGTAATGTAGTTTTATCTGGCCACCAGCCATTATCCATATGCCTGGTTGAAGAACAGAGCCAAAGTCATAGTAGCGATGGTTTGTAATGTTGTCGGCTTTCACATAGACTTGCCAGGAGGGTTCTGACCAGGTAAGTTTGCCGTCTAGCTTAGCATATGGTGGATAGCCGTTCATGCGTTCTTGCCAACGCAATGCCCACGAGGCGGATAGTCGTGATATAATGGGATGAGAGAGAGATGTCACAAATTTGTGCCTCAGATAATCCAGGACATAGAGCGAACGGTAAATTTCGCGTTCGGTTTGGTGTTGCTGGTGAATATAAGCATAACTCAACTTGAGCATTACTGGCTGTGTGTTTGTGGACATACAGAACATCTCGTTAAGGTTAGCGGTTCCTTCAATATTGAATCCTAAATTGTCCAGTTTGCCAATATTCATAGCTTGATACTTGGAAGAAGTCGCTGTTTCATAGACCCAGTCTATCATATTGGTTCCATGACTATAGAACGCAGTAGCCATACCAGTAAACCACTTTGCCCGATATCGTGCACCTACTTTATAGGTTGAATTATTTTCCGGCTTTAGCCCAATGTCGCCTTGTTGGGCTGCATTGCTTGTATAGAGGTCGGTATAGGTTGGCACACGTAGGGCATTGTTCCAACTGGCATAAATCTTCCAATGGCTTTCTGGGCGATAACTGATATCGATTCCGGGATAAAAACGGAGTTTTTCGTCGAGACCTGTATTACGGTTGGCTAAAACACCAGCCGATATTGTGAGTCCACCAAGGATAACATTGTGTTCCACGAAGAGGCTCGTATTGGTACGTTTGCCCTCTCGTGAGTAACTACGATCGCTTCCGTCGATTTTTATCCACTCATTTTCGGGTAACTCGTTACCGTAGGCGGTGGAAAGGATGTGCTCACGATGAATGTCCGCCCCAAAAGCGGACCGTCCCAACAACCAATCAAAGTTGATGTTTAGTGAGGCCCCATAGACATCTGTTTGATGATAGTTTTCACCAGATTGGGATCCCTCCTTGCCTTTGATTAGTTGGAAATGGTCTATGTCGCGATGACCATAAAGCATAGGACGAACAGTAAACGTCGATTTGAACCTTCCCTCATCGCCTTGGAAGGGGTGCAGCGTAGTGCCGACAGAGGCCATAAAGCGGCGTGTTTCCTCAAATTGATTATCGAACTTCGCTGAATAAAACGTGTTAGCTCCGAAGTTTTGTGACGTGACCCCTGCTTGCCAATCTATCTTGGCATTCTTTGTGTCGAGAGTCCCTTGATAGAACCCCCGCCATTTGTCAAAGTTGGAATTGTCGGTTCCACCATCGCTACGAGTGTACCCCCCAGATAACTGATGGCTCACTTTTGGATCGTGGTCGCCATTATATGGCATTGCCCATGATACACCGGCATCACCTCCCACGGTTCCGAACGATCCCGCTTCTCCTCCTATTCTGACGTTGTTATGATTTTCTGGTCGTGTAACAATGTTGATGGCACCACTGAACGCTGAAGCGCCAAAGACCCTTGCCGATGCACCCTGAAGCACTTCGATGTGGTCAATGTCAAGCATGGAAACGGGGAAATCGGCTACATTGTGTCCTGTCTGAGGACTGTTCAGTGGCATTCCGTTAAGTAGAATGGCAATCTGATCAAATGTACCACCGTTGATGGAAATGTCCGTCTGTACACCAAATCCACTACGCTGACGGACGTCTACGCCTGTGGATAGTTTCAAAATGTCGTTGATGGTTTGCGCTTCGGCACGTTGAATGTCGTCGCGCGAGATAACCTCGACGATCTTGGCTGACTGCATAGCAGTCAGGGGCGCCCGAGATCCCATTATGAGAATCTCGTCAATGCGTTGTTCTTCAAAGCTGAGCGAATCGGTGTCGATCCATGGCTTGGCGGCAATGCCGTCGGCCTTGGAATGTGACAGTGTCGACACGCTGAGTACACCAATGAGCACTTCTTTGCCCAATGCGGCAAAGAGACTATAGCTCTTATGGCTAAACTGCTTGAAGACGAGCGCTTGGCGCTGGATTAAAAATTGTTTTTTCATAAAGCATGGCAAAGATAGCATTTAATCTGTTAATCTTTGTAATAATGTGAATAAAACGCCTTATAAAGTGTATATTTGCTAATCATTAATCCGAGATAATTACTAACATTATTTAAACCAAAAGTAAGATCCGACATGAATGTAAGGCAAGTTTTATTATCACTCATGCTCCTGAGTGCTGGGGGTGTTTCGGCACAAGTTCAAATAGACATTGATGCAGCCCAAAAGGGAAAGCAAGTATCACCCATGCTCTATGGTATTTTCTACGAAGACATTAATCATGCTGCCGATGGTGGGCTTTATGCTGAGCTAGTACGTAATCGCTCTTTTGAGGATAGTTCTGAGAAACCGGATCATTGGAATGTTATTGGGAACGCTACATTGAAGTTAACAAGCAAGAATCTACTCAACAATGTTCAGAGGAATGCTATTGAAGTGACATTCACAAACAAAGGGGATGGATTCAGTAATGAGGGTTTCTGGGGTATTCCTGCAGTCCAGGGTCGCACCTATAGACTTAGTTTCTGGGCCAAAGGCAAGCTTAAGGGCAATCTCAAAGCTTATTTAGGGAGTTCAAATGGAAACCAAGCATATGCTCAGACAGAGTTTGAGGGTAGACAATTTGGTAAGAAGTGGACCAAATATGAAGCTGCATTCACAGTCAATGCAAATGATCCAAAAGCTATTTTAGCTTTTACTGGCACAGACAAGGGAATGCTTAGCTTTGATATGGTTTCATTATTTCCCCCTACATTCAATAATCGCGAGAACGGCATGCGCCCTGATTTGGCGTCGATGCTCTACGACTTGCAGCCGAAATTTTTCCGTTTTCCAGGTGGCTGCTTCGTGGAAGGACAAGATAGTCCAGATAATGCCTTTCGATGGGAGCGCTCTATTGGTCCCATCGAAGAACGCTGGGGACACAATAATGTGAACTGGGGCTACCGCACGTCTGATGGTCTTGGGTTCCACGAATATCTTCAGTTAGCGGAGGACTTGGGGGCCAAACCCCTTTATGTGGTTAATATAGGCATCTGGCACGGTGGTTTTACACCTATCAATGAGATTCAGTCTTGGATTGATGAGACGCTGAATGCCTTGGAGTATGCTAATGGACCTGTAACTTCCAAGTATGGTGCCATCCGCGCCAAGAACGGTCATCCTGCACCTTTCAACATTGAATATTTGGAAATTGGCAACGAGAACAACCAACCAGATCCTAGCCAGCAAAGCGACAACTACTACAAACGATATCAACTCTTCAAGGATGCTGTTTTAGCGAAATATCCCAATATGCACCTTATCGGGAACGTTGCAGCATGGGGGACAGACTATCCGAAATGGGAATCAGACCAGAAAGTGGAGTTGGTGGATGAACATTATTATCGCACACCAGGTTGGTTTGCAGATAAGTTCCATCACTATGACAACTATGACCGTAAGGGACCAGATGTCTATGTAGGTGAGTATGCCGTGACACAAGGTTTTGGTAGAGTTGGAAATCTTAACGCAGCGTTGGGAGAAGCCGTCTTTATGATGGGAATGGAAAACAATTCCGACATAGTAAAGATGGCTAGTTACGCTCCAATTTTTGCCAATATCAATGAGACGAGATGGCGTCCTGACATGATTCAGTTTAATGCAGAAAAGGCTTTTGGGACACCTTCGTATTATGTGCAAAAGGTGATGACCGATAATGTTGGAACTCGAATCATGAAAACAGAGCAGCAAAATCCCTATGAGAACTCCAATGTGGAAGTCAAAGTCAAGCCTGCCACATGTATGGTAGGAATGGCGACTTGGGGAACACATGCTAGTTTCAGTGGACAACAACTGAATACACTTGGTGAAGATCGTGACACTCAACTGAACGACATCAACTTGAAGGGTCGTTGGTCTGAGGACGGCGATGTCGTGAAACAAACCTCATGGGAGGAAGGCAGCATTCGTCTTAATCCCAGGAAATTCACTTCAGATGAATATACTTATCAAGTGAACGCACGTAAAGATGGTGGACGTGAAGGTTTTCTTGTAGTGTTTAACTATGTCGATGAAGACAATTATTGTTGGCTTAATCTTGGTGGCTGGGGAAATTCACAGCATGGGATTGAACAAGTTGTCGATGGGAGCAAGGTGCAATTAGCATCCGCACGTGGAAGTATAGAGGAGGGCCGTTGGTATAATGTCGCTATTCATGTCAAGGGAGACAGTATCTATGCTTCAATCGATGGAAAGCAAATCTTTGCCACCAAACTAAGGCAAAGTACTTTTGCAGGTTTCTTTGCAAATGCCACCTTCGATGAACCTTCTGGTGAATATATTGTTAAGATTGTGAATACGAGCACCGAACCCACTACGGCACGCATCAATCTGAAGAATCATTCATCCTCTACAGCTCGTGTCATTAGGCTTAGTGGTGAGAAGGGAACATCTGAAAACAATATTGATGACCGCACTAATGTCATGACATCGGAAGAGCAACTAAGTCCAGATGCAACAGGCGTTTCTCTATTTGTACCTGCTAATTCGCTGAACATAGTGAGAATGAAGTAATTTCTAGAAATTCTTAATCATTTTGAGAATCTTACACTAGAACTGAAAGAATGGATAATCAAGTCGTAATACGTTCAGAAAGCTGTAAAAAAAGAATAATCAGAGTATGCGGATAAACCGGTACTCTGATTATTCTTTTTTCTTAATATATTAATAGTAATCTGAAAACCGAGATAACACAAGGTCGTTTGAGCCTTGAGTTTGTTAGATTATTCTAGCATTTCGTTTTAAACCCTTACATATATAAGGACACGAAAAAGTGAGTTCTAATCAAGATGAAACAGTTCTTCCAATGGTATTGATACAGGAGAATGATCCTTGTTGGTATCCATGATGTCCGCCATCATGTCCCACCAGCGTTGTGTAATTGGATCAATGTCAGTGGTGTCCTGTGAGTTGGTCTCCTTAGAGCACTCCTGATAGGCGAAGAGAAGGTTGGTTTCCTTGTCCCAGAAGATGCTGTAATTGCTCACTCCCTGATCCTCGGTGATCATTTTTTTTAGTTCAGGCCAAATGGCGGCATGACGCTTAGCGTACTCTTTTTCGCAGCCAGGCTTAAGATACATCTTAAAAGCAAAACGTTTTTTCATTTTTGATTGTGTTAAGTTTTAATAGATAACTTAGCAAAGTTAGATAAAAAGTGGGTATTGACCAAGCTGTTGTCATGATATTTTAAGTTTTTCATAACTAGTTGCTGCTGTTTGTTCCAAGAACGAGAATTAAGAGAAAAGTACCATAATACAAGGTCATATAAGGGGCTTTTTATAGAAGATATTATTTTTGTCTTTATATTCCTAGAGAGTGTGAATTTTGAGAACGACAGACCAATTGGACATGTCAAATATGTATTAGATGATTAATTCTGCTAACGAGTAGAAATAAAAAAGCATCGACATTTTTTTGTTTTTATAAATATTTTTCTTAATCTTGCAATACAAATCTAAGAAACTAAGAACTTAATGGATATGATCATATCCCATGTCAAGCTACAAGATGGAGAATTTAGCATCCAGTCCAACGAGAACCATTCGTTGGGTGTCGCGACCTTATCTGAACGGTTTGCCTCGTCTTTCGGCTTTGGAGCCTTCGGCCACGTAATGGGCATGCTGCACGACATAGGCACAGAGCAGTCGTTGTTCCAGACACGCATCAGGCGAGCATCGGGGATGGAGAAAGGAACAACATTGAGAATACTATATAAATTCCCAACATAGAACTTTCTCCATTTTATAATCATATAAGATCAGGGACATCCAAATAACCAAAGAATAACGACCATTATGAAGAACTACATTGCCCATTCACAAAATGCTGAAGGAGAAAAACAAGCCCTAAAAGATCACAATCGAAAAGTTGCAGACCTCATGAAAACTCATGCTTTAGCCAAGGAGTATGAAGAACTTTATGCCTATTGTGGACAGATACATGATATTGGGAAGTATACCGACGATTTCCAAAAGAGAGTAGCCGGTGAGGATATTCGAACGCCACATGCTATATACGGAGCATATTTAGCGTGGAATAACGGATTTCTGCAAATTTCCCTTTCTGTATATGGTCATCATGCAGGACTTCCCAACCTCTCCGACTTATCTTTGGCTATGAGTAAAATAAAAAAATGTGGTCTTGAGGATTATGACCTCGTTTGCAAGAGGTGGCGTGAGGATACCAAGGATGAAATAGTATTACAAGAAAACAATGTTTTTAATAAGATTCCTGATCTGCTCCAAAAAGAATTGTTTGTACGGATACTGTTTAGTTCTCTTGTGGACGCAGACAGTTTAGATACAGAACGACATTTTGATTATCAGAAGAATGAGCTTAGAGAATATCTCCCCCTTGATGTAGATTTCCTTCTGAACAAGATTGACAATAAGTTTTGTACATTTAAGCAGGACTCTGAGGTCAACCAGCTTAGATACGACGTTTTGCTGTATGCGGAATCGAAAGCAAACTTGCCTCAAGGCAGCTTCTCTCTGACGCTCCCAACAGGTATGGGTAAGACCCTCTGCAGCATCAACTGGGCATTGCATCATGCAAAATACCATAGCAATATTAAACGAATAATTATCGTGCTACCTTTTATCAGCATCATTGACCAGACTTCTGAAACATTGAAGCAAATTTTCAATGATGAAACTCATGACTGGATATTGGAACACCACTCTAATGTAATATATGACAATGGTTCTGAAGATGAAACATATTCACCCATACAGCTTGCAACAGAGAACTGGGACTATCCAATTATCGTTACAACAACGGTTCAATTCTTCGAATCTCTGTTTAATAACAAAAGGACCCAATGCAGAAAGTTACATAACATACAGGATTCCATCATCATTTTTGATGAAATCCAGAAATTACCTTTCGTATATACTGAACCTTCTCTAACTATGTTAAATAACCTGCAACAACTGTGTAGATGTAGCTTGCTATTTTGCACGGCCACACAACCAGATTTTGAGACGAGGAAAGGGTTTTCTGGTATCAATCATATAGAACCATTAGTAGAGGATCCACAAAAAATATTTTCTAAGACTCAGCGAGTAATTTATCATCCTATAAATGATTATCAGGAAATTGATATCGATGACTTGGCAAGCTTAGTGACTACAGCCAATCAATCAGCTTTGGTAGTGTTTAATACTAAGAAAAAAGCAAAAATGTTCTATGAAGCAACAAAAGGTAGCGGAACATATAAATTGTATCATCTCTCTACCACCATGTGTCCTATCCATCGCAAGGCAACCATTGAAGCTATTCGCCAGTCACTCGACAAGAAGGAACGTATCATAGTTAGCTCCACTCAGCTTATTGAAGCTGGTGTTGATATGGACTTTCCAACTGTCTATCGGGAAATAGCACCATTGGAATCCATTATACAATCTGCCGGAAGATGTAACCGAGAAGGCAGATTGACAGATGAAAATGAAAATAAGAAGAAAGGGGATGTATATATATTTAGATTGACGCAGGAAGGTCAGCCTGATAAAGAATACAAGGTTTTCTCTGACTTTGCTCTATCACTATATAAGGAAAACGAGGATCGACTATATTCTCACGATTTCTATTGCGAATATTTTAGAGGATTAATAGATCTTTATTCGTCATCTGAAAAATATGAGAAGACAAAGGCTATTAACAGAATACGAGGAAAACTACAATTCCAAACTGTATCTGAACTTTACAACTTGATTGACAGTGATACAATATCGCTCTTCATATATAGATATGACGAAGAAAGTTATAAGTTGTATATGGACATCAAGGATAAAGAATTTTTAAACAGAAGAGATCGTCAACTTGTCTCCCAATATTGTGTGCAAGTGCCAAAAGGTTTCCTTGACGATAATAAAGCTTTTATTGGGGAAGAAAAAAGTGGTATAAAGGTTTGGCATGGTAGGTACTCGGCAGAAGAAACGGGGCTGCCATTTATAGACGAATTAACACTAGTGTCTCTTAAAATTATT
>DHOP01000097.1 GCA_002407775.1 Prevotella sp. UBA5387 | reverse complement strand
AAGTAAATCTGATATAAGTCACATGGACGATTGATGCACCAATCGCACCGTTTTGTCGATTTCTTGGCACATACAGAATAGGCGAGAAAGGCTCCTTTCGTACTAATGACATGAACAATTGTTTACATTTAAAAATCAATTAAAGGGAAGGGGGAATGGTCAGGAAATATTATTTATATAAGATTATTCAGCTAGTCGAAAGTATATTTTTCCAATTCAAAATCAGCTCGGAGATGTATTTATTCTCATTCGAAAGATGAGTCTAATTAGGTTTCATTAAATAGTATTAATGAGGTCATACCTTATGATTAGTATTCAGAAAAATATACGACATATTCCTTTGAACTCAGAAAATAAGTAGTATCTTTGCGATGATTAATATTCATCTTAACGCATTAGAAAGTATGATTTGGACTATTATCATTGGCATAGTATCTGGAATGCTAGCCAGTAGAATCATGGGACATAAAGGACAGGGTTGCTTGGTTGACTTGCTTATCGGATTGGTAGGAGGTTTTGTAGGTGGCAATGTTTTGGGTTGGCTCGGCGTTGAGTGGCAGGGTGTCATTGGACAGATTGGCACTGCTATCTTGGGTGCAGTCATCGTGCTGTGGCTCTGGTATAAAATCGTGAAATAAGGTATCTAATATTGTATGATTATACGACTTCGGCGACAGTTTTTGTTGACTCTGCTCGTAATGGCGGCTATTGTCGTCAAAGCGCGGGTTTGGACGGCTGAGGATGTGCCCATGGTGCATCTCCAGGACAGAAACAGATATGTCACAGACCCCGACAACCTGCTATCAACACAGATGCGCGATTCTGCTGACATCTATCTGAGTAGATTAAATGAAGAGTGTGGGGTACAGACGGTATTTGTTGTCGTTGGACGTGTGAAGGAGGGTGATCCTTTCCGAATGGCACAAGATATAGGTAACAACTATGGTGTTGGTACAAAGAAGGATCGTCGAGGTCTGGTCATTGTGATTGCGGTGGAAGACCGGCGATACTTTATCGCCCCGGGCAAGGGACTTGAAGGTGAACTTACCGATGTGGAAAGTGATGATATAGCACGTGCCTGTATCGTGAGGTATATGAAAATCAATAACATCGATCAGGCAGTACTGCAAACTTCCAAGGCTATATACAATAAGATAAAGTCGGGGCGCACGGGCATTGATGCTGTCGATAACCATGGAAAGGTCTCCAAAGACGACTGGTCGTCCATCATTTTCCTTCTTGTATTTTTCTTCGGTGCACCTATATTCATGTTCATTCGCTTTGTTCTCGAAATATTTGGTATCGTCAAAAAAAGACCAAATAGGAACAATCGTCGCCACAACAATCATGATGATTGGTTTCCACCGTTCATCTTCGGTGGTGGCGGAGGATTCGGAGGTGGTTCCATTGGCGGCAGTTTCGGTGGCGGAAGCTTTGGCGGTGGCGGTGCCGGTGGTGGATGGTAAGTAATTGATAATAATAATTTAAACTATAGATTGATATGAAAAAAGGAAATCAAGTTCTTTGGATTGTTGTAGCTCTTGTGGTACTCCTTGGTTTTGGAGGTTGCGGGGCATACAATAGCATGGTCTCCAAGCAGGAGTCGGCTACCACGGCTTTGGCCGATGTGCAAGCTACTTATCAGCGTCGTGCTGACCTTATCCCCAACTTAGCTAAGACAGTTCAGGCTTATGCCAAGCATGAACGCGAGACGTTCGAGGCTGTTACAAAGGCTCGTGCAGCTGTGTCACAGATCAAGCTCGATGCAGATAATCTTACTCCGGAGAAGTTGCAGCAGTTCCAAGCCGCACAGGGCGATCTAACTCAAGCCTTGAGCCGACTGATGGTGGTTGCCGAAAGCTATCCCGAACTTAAGGCTAGCGAGAACTTCAAGAGTCTCCAGATTCAGTTGGAAGGCACGGAAAATCGCATCAATGAGGCGCGTCAAAAGTACAATCTGGCCGTTCAGGACTACAATCAGGATGTTCGCACATTCCCGAATGTGATCTTTGCTGGTGTGTTTGGGTTTGAGCGTATGGCCAAGTTTGAAGCAGCTACAGGTGCAGAGAAGGCTCCTGAGTTGAACTTCAATTAATTCTAGCTGATAATAGCCTAATATGGGGGGGATGGTTCTCTCGCAATATATCATTCGAGGGAGCAAACCTTACCTAAATATGGAACCTATTACTCACATTGATGTTTGAGCTGTTTTTAGCTAAGAACATTTAAATCTCAAGTGAGAAAATGCTTTTAGCTCCAAAGAGGCGGTATCCATAAGTGCGGTGCGGAAGCACCGGGGAAATCAAAGTAGTAATAATTAAGCCCTGAAAGGGCGACATTGTTAAAATGATGTCGCCCTTTCAGGGCTTTTTAGTTGTATGACCGTATTGGTTCCCAGTGCTCACGCACTGGGTTGGCTGATGTCCCCCCCCTTGGGGGCTAGTCATGTTTTGCTTTATTATTTCTTTAGTTGTTCCACTTCCTCTAACCACATTGTGGCAACTGCATCGGACGGCATGCGCCAATCGCCACGAGGGCTGAGGCTAACAGAACCGACCTTCGGCCCGTCGGGTAGGCAAGAACGCTTGAACTGCTGTGCGAAGAAGCGACGGCAGAAGGTACCCAACCAATGTATAATGGTGTCATCGTCATAATGAGTAGCCACAATAGATTGATTTTGGAAGGCTTGCTGTGCCAACATGAAAATCTTTGCAGGACTGAACCCATGGCGCAAGAAATAATAAAGGAAGAAGTCATGTAGTTCATACGGACCAACCAGATCCTCAGTCTTTTGCGTGATATTGCCCATGTCGTCCGCGGGAATCAGCTCAGGCGATATTGGTGTGTCGACGATGTCGAGCAACATAGCCGTTGTTGCTTCGTCGACAGTCGAGGCGACATAGCGTACAAGATAGGTAATCAATGTCTTGGGGACAGATGCGTTCACGCCGTACATTGACATGTGGTCTCCATTGTAAGTGGCCCATCCTAAAGCTAATTCGGAGAGGTCGCCAGTACCAATAACCATACCGTTAAGTTCATTGGCAAGGTCCATAAGTATCTGTGTGCGCTCCCTTGCCTGAGAATTCTCGTAGGTAACGTCGTGCATGGATGGGTCGTGGCCAATATCTTCAAAGTGCTGGTTTACGCTCTTCACGATGCTAATCTCCTTAATCGTCACCCCAAGTCGCTGCATCAGTGCTATGGCATTGTCGTATGTACGGTCGGTGGTTCCGAAACCAGGCATTGTCACGCCAACGATGTCGCGACGTTTGCGCTTCAATTTGTCCATGGTCTTGACGCACACAAGAAGTGCAAGGGTAGAGTCGAGTCCTCCGCTTACACCGATAACTACGGTCTTGGAATGAGTGTGGACGATGCGTTTAGCCAGTCCCATGACCTGTATGCCGAAGATTTCCTCGCAGTTACGCGCCATATCACCGGCGGAAGGGATAAAAGGATGGGCATTTACATGCCGTTCGAGAGTGAAGTCACGTGATTGACCTTGTTCCAATTCGACTATGTGTGCGCGGTCAATAGTTACCACGTGCTGGGCATTCGTAAAGGTAGTATTGTTGCGACGGTCATTTCTTAGGCTCTCGATGTCAATCTGAGCCGTCAGCATCTGACTCTCCATGGAGAAGCGATTGCCCTCGGCGAGTTGACGTCCATTCTCGTAAATCATAGCCTTGCCGCCATAAACGAGGTCCTGGGTGCTTTCTCCGAAGCCTGCACTGCTATACACATAGCCGCTGATCGTGCGTGCACTTTGCTGTGCGAGAAGACTTTTCAGGTAGTCATGTTTTCCAATCATCTCGTCGCTTGCAGAGAGATTGAAGATGATGTCGGCACCTGCCAGTGCAAGGTTGTTGCTTGGAGGTGCGGGAGCCCATACGTCCTCACATATCTCCACACCAAAGACAGCCCCATCACCTGTGCGAAACAGCTGTGGCTCGGGTGATACCACACCGCAGTATCCGGCGTAACGGATAGCCGTTGGATGCAGATCTTGTGCTGAAGTGAACCACCTTTTCTCGTAGAACTCATCGTAGTTGGGCAAGTAAGTCTTTGGAACGATGCCTACAATCTTGCCGTGCTGCATCACGATAGCACAGTTCATGAGTATATCACCCACTGCTATGGGGGCGCCAATAATACAGATGATGTCAAGCTGACGAGTGAAATCCAGCAGACGCATCACACCATTTTCTGCGGCGTCTAAAAGCAACTGCTGTCTGAAAAGGTCCTGACAGGTGTATCCCGTCACACTTAACTCAGGGAAAACGATGATGCTTACGCCCTGACCTTCAGCCTGCGCGATGAGCGACTCTATCTGTTTTACGTTAAATCGACAGTCAGCCACCTGCACGGTTGGTACAGCACTAGCCACCTTTATAAATCCGTAGTTCATAGTCTTAATAGTTTAATATGGTAAAACTGAGCCGTTGGGCATATTCGTTGATGTGATATTTCACTTTATTGTTACCATTGTCGCACCATAACCATATTCTTGGAAGGAAGCGTCTTGGAAAGTATAGTTTTTATATTTGTATCGCAACTCATTGATAATAGCTTTGCGTAGCACGCCCTCACCTTTGCCATGGATGAAAACCAGCTTCTGTCCGGGCTTGTCGGCATACTGTGCCAGTGTGTCAATGAAGACTTTGAGCTGATAGTTGAGTATCTCGCCGGGTTTCATCCCGCGCGTAAAATCGAGTATCTGCTCAGCGTGGAGGTCTATCACCATGGTATCGTCGAGCTCGCGATGGCGAATATATGGCGAACTCTTCTTGTTGCCTTTGCTCTGGTCATCGGCGTAGCGACGCACCAGTTGCTCACGTTGAGCTGAGGTGGCTTGCTGTCCTTGAGGCTTCACCTGTGACTCATCCTTCTGCATGGCTTGCTGCAACTGCTTGGCATCAATGTTTCCCGGGCGGGGCAGTTTGTCGGCCTCGATAATCGTAAAGAGCAGAGCTGGCTCGTCAAAGAATGGGTTTACACGGAAGGAATTGGCCTTGAAGAAACGCACAGGCTCTATTCGCACGGTCGTATCGACAGTGGGCTTAAGCATGAAAGGTTGTTCGCGCTTGTAAGCCAACAACTGTACATTCACCTTTGTCATGGCATTCAAGTCATCGATGCCCACCTCACCAAGGCTAGTCTTCGCGTTTGGCTCTACCTCGTTGTCCCATTTCACGGTCCACAAACCGTCATCGGCGGTGGCGCAGACAAACCGTATGAAGTAATTGCAATCATTGATGAGGAACATCTCGAAACGAGGCTGGTCGGGCGTGCCACTATCTGACGGTACAAAAGCGAGATATGCGGAGAGTAGGTTACCACCCTTGCGCTCCTGTGGCTTCTGACGGAAGGTTACGGGTTTGGCTATGTCCACCATGTCTTCCACTGTCATGTCCACAGTCTCTTCTTGCCCTTCGTGCAGCATGGCACTCAGCGATCGACTCTGCGGCTGGTTCTGGAGAGGGTTGCCCGACTTGTCTTTCTTCTGGTCAATAACTTTTGTTATGCTATAGTCCTCGCCCTGTTCTAAGACTACATCGTGAATGCTCACGGGTATTTGGAAGCCGTCTTCGTCTTCCACGAGTACTATATTGTTACCATTGAAGCCAGCGACCTTTCCTCCGCCGACATCATTAAGGAACCTTACTTTATCTCCTATTCTCATATTATGAAGTGCTTTAATCTGTTGGGAACTTTATAGGGGTTTCATTTTAGCTAGTTACTCTAAACGTGAATCAATTTGAATTACATCATGAATCAATTTGAATCACTCAGTAAACTAATTTGAATCACTCTCTGAATCAAATTGAATCATGAGGCCATTGATGGCCTGTGGGCATCCCGCTGCTACTTAAGGGATGAGCAAACTTGAATCTCCGTAGCTCAAAAAGCGGAAGTCATGGGCTAGTGCATAGTCGTAGACCTTATGCCAGTCGCCCTTTAGAAATGCGCTGACTAGCAACAGCAAGGTACTCTGAGGTTGGTGAAAATTGGTGATGAGCATCTTCACGATCTTGTAGTTGTAGCCTGGAGCAATGATAATCTGCGTGCTTGAGTGGAGTGCCTCGATATTGTCGCGGTCGAGATAGTCAAGGATTTGCTGTAGCGACTGTGCCACAGTGACTGTCTGTCTGTCTATGATAAGCAGACCTTCTTCGTCGTGAGGTAAGTCGTAAGGCTCCCATTGGTTCACATGTAAGTCGTTTTCGGAGGCATCAGGATTGACGACTAGTTTGGCGCCCATATAGTATAGGCTCTGCAAAGTGCGCACGCTGGTAGTGCCGACGGCGATGGCTGAACAGTCGTGAGCCAGTAATTGCTCAATGGTGTGACGATGCACCACGATGTATTCAGAGTGCATGGCATGGTCCTCGATCTTTTCAGACTTCACCGGTTTGAACGTTCCAGCACCGACATGGAGGGTCACCTCATCACGTTGTATGCCGCGCTCGTCGATGGCTGCCAACACATCATCGGTGAAATGCAGCCCAGCGGTGGGGGCAGCGACACTCCCTTTAATCTTGGAGTACACTGTCTGATAAGTTGTCTTGTCACTCTCCTCAGACTTACGGTTGAGGTATGGTGGAATGGGTAGCTCTCCCACGGCCTCCAATATCTCGGCGAAGCTCACCTGACAGTTGTCCCACTCGAAATCGACCCAGTAGTTTGTGCCGCCACTTTGTTCTTTTGTCTTGGAGCGATCCATAGTGGCAGTTAGCGTGAGGTGATGGCCCTTGATCTCGAAGTCGCGCTTCAGGGAGCCCTCCTTCCATTTTTTCAAGTTGCCCACCATGCAGAGCCAACTGCATTTCTGGGTCGTTTGGAACATCTGTTCGTAATCGGCAGGCAGAGTGGGTTCCATGAGAAAGACCTCAATGAGCGCACCCGTCTCCTTACGAAAGTGCATGCGTGCATAGATCACGCGTGTATTGTTGTATACCATCAATGCACCAGAGGGAAGGTGTTGTGGTAAGTTATAGAAGATGTCGTCCGACACCTTGCCATTGTTGTAAATCAGAAGTTTGCTATGATCGCGCTGGGCTAGTGGAAACTTGGCGATGCGCTCATCGGGAAGTTCATAATTGTAATCAGAAATGCGAATATGTTTTGTATCCATTATTATTTGAATATTGTGTCCCCGTGTGTCAGAACACAGACAGTGAAGCCATCACGGCTACAGTTAGAATAGTCATTAACACCAGCATCACAACGTCGATGTCGATGGTGGAGTAACCTGTTTTGGTGTATTGAGAAGAAATATAATTAATCTTAGGACTAATCTTATAATAGAATTTATAGAATGCGAAATAGGCGAGTGTACCCACCATTGCACCCCATAGCCATCCACTTAGCACGTCGGATGGATAATGAACGCCAAGATAAAGACGTGTCCAACCATTGAGGATAGCCCAAAGAACAAGGGTGGTATTCAGCAGACGGTTTCGAACAAGCAGACTGAAAAACACGGCGATAGCCATGGTGTTGGCAGAGTGAGAAGAAAAGAAGCCATAGTCAGAACCTCCTCGATAACCTGCTACGACGCTGACGGCATATTTAAAAATAGGGTCTTCGGTTGGACGCCATCGGGCAACAAAGGGCTTGATGATAGCATCATTAATTCCTCCGGACAACAGATAACAGCACAGTGCGCAACTGATAATGAGGAAGATCTGTGACATCTTCTCGTTGTTTTTCACGACGAGATAGAACAGGGCAAGGTACAATGGCACCCATGTCAGGCCATTAGTGAGTAGCATGACGAAGTGGTCGAGGAACAAAGAGTCGCTCCCATTGAACCACAGTAGCAGTTGTTGATCGAGTGCTGTCAGGCTGTCTGGCATTGCATAGAGGTATAATCAGATCTTTTCCAAATTCTGAGACGGTATCCATCCCTCTCTACCATCGGATAGTTGTACACCACACCAACCTGCCATTGAACTGTCAGAAACTTCAACTCGAGTGCCTTCGTGCAGTACGAAAGCATCCGCGGCATTCTGTACGGGTGTCTTTTTTACCGAGATTGATGGCGAAATGACAATTGCGCCGGTATCATTGGTGATGGCTTCGTGCTGCGACCATGCAAAGAGGGTGGTCAGAGCAAAGACAAGAAGGAACGTCGCGGCTCCAAAAAAGCCCACCTTTCGCAATGTCATCTGTGGCCCAAATAGATAGACCAACATCAGTATGAGAGCCAAGGTGATAGCTATGATGCTAATCGTAGCCCAGGTATCCGCACTGGTGAGGTTGATTAGGCTACGATACCACGTTGCAAACACCACCTCACTCTGGGGAACTATCTTATCGATTGTTTTGCTACGAGCGAACTGCAAGTTAAAGTTGATGTCCTTATCGCCTGGTGACAAGCGATGAGCGCGCTCGTAAGCGAGGATGGCTTGGGCCAAACTGTCAGATCTAAAGTATGCGTTGCCGAGATTATAGTATATCTCTGGCGACACACTATTGCGCAGTAGACCCTTATAATCGGTGATGGCTTGCTGGAAATTTCCTTTCTTATAGGCTGCGTCCCCGTTGTCCTTGGTGAGCGCAGAGGAGGAGAGAGGCAGCAAAACCCATGCAAGAACGAGGAGAACTATCCTCGTCCAACGATCGATGCGAATATAGTTTTGAACTCTTGTCATGATCAATGCTTCTTTTTCATTACGTCCTCTATCTCGGTAATCGCAGTAATGGCAGCGAGATAGGTACGCTCCATGTTTCCTGCGGGGTCCCCGGGGGCGTAGCGCTCGAACTCACATTCGTCAAGGGCTGAGATGAATTTGGAGATGGTCTCTTCAGGAATGGCATGCTTTGCGAACGTGTCAGTGATGTTATCACGAGATAACTGTTCAACTGGCATATTTAGTTTATAACCCGCATAATCCCATAGGGCACGAAGAACTTCATCATAAAATTCGCCCGTCTTGTGCTGGAACATCAGTTTGTTGGCAGTCTTAAGTCGCTTACGAGCCATTTTGTCGGCCTTCTTTCGACGCATATTGATGATGTCGGCGTTGTCGATTGCGCGCTTACGGAAGAGTACCAGCAACACGATGAAGGCCACAAGGGGTATCAAGAGACTTGTCCAATAGCCAGCACAACCGAAGAATGGCTTAGCATTCTTGTCGTAAATGCGAGCTTCGCCAGTCATGATATTGTGTATATCATTGTCTTTCGGGGAGTCATAGCTTGTGCTGGAGTTTCGCCCATTGCCCTTAGTCACCGTCAGAGAGAATGCCTGCGTCTTAATGGTCTTGTAAGATTCGGACTGAATGTCGAAGTAGGTGAACTCCACGGAAGGTACTGTATACTTACCTTCAGATCGCGGAACGAAGAGGATATCATACACCATGTTTCCCTCGACGCCTTGCGCTGTCAGCTTGGTTTTGTCTGTAACCTTAGGGTCATACTTATCAAACTCTTTGGGGAGACTCACCTCAGGAAGTTTGATGAGCTTGAGGTTACCTGTTCCACCTACCACGATACGCAGCGTAACTGGGTTGCCCGCCGGCACCTCTTTGGTGCTGAGCTGAGCAGAGATATTGAACTTACCTACGCCGGCAGAGAAGTTTGCTGGCTTCTTGGGCAATGGGTCGACCTGTATCGTGAGGCCTGGGGCAATGATGTCACGTTTTACTTCAACATAGCCTGAGCCACCATTGAAGAACGCCTCGAATGGATCGACCGAACGGTTTTGTTGTACCACGATACCCTTGAAAGTGATGCTTGGCACTTGAAGTTTGCCAGTCATCTGAGGATACATCACGTACTGACTCCAAGTCACGGTGCGATAAGGCTTACCATTGACGTTCTCCATCTTGAAGCTCTTCTGTTGTGGAAGCGGAACTTCTTGCGAATGGAAGCCGGTAAGATCGGGCATCTTGCCCTCAAGTTGAGTCAAGTCGACAAGGGTATATACTTTATAGGTGAGCAATACAGGCTCTTGTTCGTACACACGACGCTTGTTTGCCGAAACCTTGATGAAGAGATCCTTGCCTGAAATCCTTGTTCCGGCAGACTCCATCTGATGTTGTCCGCCATCTTCTTGGTGCATCTGCGGTGCGCCCCCAGAGTTGGACACATGCCCTGATACTGTTATCCTTACGGAACGTGATGCCACAGACTTTCCGCCGATGTTTGCATGAGCGGCAGGAATGGTATAAGTGCCATTCTTGTTAGCATACAATGTATAAGTGAACGTGATGGAAGACGAGCTTGTGGTATGACCATTGATAATCTGATAACTCGACTGACGCGAGGTGTATGGTCCGGCAATGACCTCCAAACCTTCAGGAACGTTGCCGGCACGGAAATCCTCTACATCCTGCGTGTTAACCGTATAGGATAACCTGAAGTTCTCGCCGGCGGCCACACGTGATGGTGCCTCCACAGAGATCTGCGCTTGCATGGGGTCGATGCCGAAGGCCATGCAGAGTAGCAGTAGTACAATATGTAATTGATATCGTGTCATGTTGATTTACCAATTCTTTTCAAGTTGGCGACTTTGCGGTTGTTGCTGCTTTTGCTGCATTCGTTGCTGGGTTGCCTCTTCCTGTTGAGTGGCATAGTTAAGAAGTTGTTCAGCATTCTCCTTGCTCATTTGATCCTTGGGCTGTTGCTTCTGCTGTTGTTGCTTCTGCTGCTTCTTTTGGTCTTTCTTATCTTTGTTTTGATCTTTCTTTTTCTGGTCTTTGTTGTTTCCTCCACCGCCGTTTTGTTTCTGTTTCTTCTGCAAACGCTGACACAAAGCTAGATTGTATCGTGTCTCATTGTCCGATGGATTATTTCTCAGACTTTCCTTATAGGCTTCGATAGCCTCACCATACATCTGGTGTCTTTGGCAAATTACACCGATATTGTGGTAAGCCATCGACCTTCTTTTCTTTGCTGTCTCTGCCTTGCCGGCATTCTCTAGTTGCACGGTTGCAGCCGAATCTTTTTGCTGCATGAGCAGTGCGCAACCCAGGTTGTACATGGCTTGCGTGTTGCGTGGGTTCTTGCCAAGCGCCTTGCGGTATTCCACCTCCGCCTTGGCATAGTTCTGCTGGTGGTAAAGATGGTTGCCATTACGTATGAACTGACGGTCGGTCTGCGCATTGGCAGATGCAAAACCGCCAATAAACAGTGCTATCACCAATATGGTTCTCGATATTCTCATGCGTTGACTCACTTCTTTTTAAATAGTCTGATGCCTCTGAACTTTGGATTCTTGGCTTCCAGAATGCACACCTCCGCTATGAGCAGAAGGATGGCGAGGATAGCAAAGGCTTGGAATTGCTCGTCATATTCGCTATAGATTACGGAGTTTGTCTCTGCACGCTGCAGCTTTGTCAGGTCGTCGTTGAGTTGTTCTTGCGCATCGGAATTGTTGTCAACGTGGATGTACGTTCCACTACCGGCTTGTGCAATCTGCTTACACATGTCCTCATTGAGTACTGACATCACAGTCTGACCTGTTGCGTCCTTGAGATATTCACCATTTCCCATAGGGATTGGAGAACCCTTTGGATCGCCAACACCAAGGATAAATACGTTTATTCCCTTCTTCTTGGCAGCCTCGGCAGCCTCCATGGCACCACCCTCATGGTTTTCTCCATCGGTGATAACAATGATGGCACGTCCCACTTTCTCCTGTTGGGTGAAGCTATGCATAGCCACTTGTATGGCGCGTCCTATGTCGGTGCCCTGCGTAGCGATCAGCGACGGATCAATGTTGCGTAGGAACATCTTGGCTGACACATAGTCGCTGGTAATGGGTAGCTGCACAAAGGCATCACCTGCAAACACCACCAAGCCAATCTTATCGTTGACAAAATGGTCCGTAAGATTCTCGACTAGGAGTTTGCTCTTGTCCAACCGGCTTGGCGCTACGTCCTCTGCCTTCATAGAGTTGGAAATATCCATGCAGATAATTGCCTCGATACCATTACGCTTCTCGTGCGAGACACTTGTTCCCATCTGTGGACGGGCGAGCATGAAGATGAGCACAGCCAGAGCAGTAAGCAAAAGACAGAACTTCACAAGAGGTCTCCAGCGAGATACGTCGGGCATCAACGCTTTAAGAAGTGCGGGGTCGCCGAACTTCTTAAGTCGCTTTGCCTGACGGCGATTCATCACCCATCTGAGAAACATCAGCAGGGGGATGAGCAGTAAAAGCCATAGATAAATGGTATCGTCGAATCTCAACATAGCTTTCTTAAAGTCTTAACACCTTATTATATTTCCGCAAGCAATTGAGTTTAACCCTAGGCTCGCGGGGTGTTGGGTTTGCTCCGATATCATGGTAGACGACGAAGCACGGTATTTCGAAGCAACAGTTCCAACAGCAAGCATACGATAGCGGCGATAGCGAATGGCTGATAAGCCTCGTAACGCTTGGAGAATTTCTGGACGTTCATCTTTGTTTTCTCCAACTTATCGATGTCGCGATAGATCTGCTTTAGTTCGTTATTGTTTGTGGCACGGTAGAAATTACCTTCTGTGATGGCAGAGATCTCACTCAATGTCTTGGTGTCTATCTCTACGGGAATGTTGACATATTGCACTCCTCCTGCAACAGGCATTGGATAACGTGCAACCTTGTTGGTGCCCACACCGATTGTGTAAACGCGGATGCCCAGCGAGTGGGCGATCTGAGCTGCGGTGAGTGGAGATATGTCTCCCATATTGTTGCTTCCATCGGTCAGCAAGATGACCACCTTGCTCTTGGCCTTCGACGCCTTGAGTCGGGTCACGGCATTTGTCAACCCCATACCTACAGCGGTACCGTCGGAGATGAGTCCACGTGCTGCGATGTCCGTACGAACATTTTGCAACAAGTTGATTAGCGAAGTGTGGTCAGCCGTCAATGGACATTGTGTGAAGGATTCCCCAGCAAATATTGCAAGTCCGATGTTGTCATTGGGTCGACCAGAGATAAACTCTCCGGCCACTTCCTTGGCTGCCTCCAAGCGGTTGGGACGCAAATCCTCGGCAAGCATTGAGGTCGAAACATCCATGGTGAGCATAATGTCAATACCTTCCACGGTCTTACTTCCCCATGAATTGTGAGTCTGTGGACGTGCCAAGGCAATGACTATCATCACAAAGGTGAGACAACGCAATACCATCGGCGCAGACACGAGGCGCACGCGCCAGCTTTTTGGAGCGGTGAGGTAGGCATGGGTATCGCTCATGCGCATAGTTGGCTCATTGCGCTTGCGGTATAGAAAATACCACAATACGTATGGGATGAGCAGCAACAGCAGTAAGAAAAATTCCTTATTTGCAAATTCCATGTCCTAAACTTACGTTGTTTAAACCATCAAGAGATACACGTTGTACACGATATACCCCAGCAATCCGACAACTATTATGCCGATGGCCCATAGTAATGCCTTGATTGTGATACGGTTTTGACGAGTGCGCTTATCGCTCTCGTTGAGCTGAGGCACTATCTTTTCTTCCGTGGCCTGCCCCTCTATCTTAGTGCTGTCGATGAAATTGACGGCATTGACGAGGTTAAGGTCATTCTCGTTGATGAGTGTTGAATATTTGGCAAACTTCACAAGATCGGCCGTACTGAACAGTTCGGTCAGTTCGTCAAGCATCTTGCGGTCGCCCGTCTGTTGCAGATTGTCGATGATTTGACTTGAAGTCATCTCCATTGCATTGAATCCGAAGCGTTCTTGGATGTACTTTCGTAGCGTGTCGGTGAGACGTGTGTAGTATGTCTTTTGGTCTTCGCTAGTCTGCATACGTTCGGCCTTGATCTCTTCTATGGCGCTGAGCGCACGTTGATGGGCAGGAACGTGACGTATGATACGTATTCTTGTGATGATGGGCTTGTTCTCACGAAGGCGTACAAACAAGTAAAAGCCAAAGCCAAACAACAACAATACCAGTACTGCAAGCCAAAAATAGGGGCTCCATTCAGACCACATGAACGGGTTGGTCTGCACATCCTTTGGTGGAAAGAACTGGTTGGGGTGGAGCGTATCTACGTCTACGGTAATCACTTTAAGTGCAGCGGTACCTCCCTTATAACTCTTACCGTCAACTTTGACGGGAAGTGCGGGAATGGCATAGAGCTTTTCGTCAAACGATGTAATGGTATAGACGCGTTCCAATTTCACTTTACCATCTGTCTCAACGGTGTCGGCATCTTCAAAACCGAGCACCTCCACACCTGGTACAACATATTGCTTTGCCTTCAGGTCTGGCCATTGCAACTTCGACCCTTTTGGCATGGTTACCCCAAGACTCATATGAGCCTGTTCACCAATCAATATGCCTACCGAGTCCACCCGTTGCTCCACCACTACCTGTGCGCCTGCTGGCACCATCACCATCAGTAGCAAAAGAGTCAATATGTAGTGTGTAAATCTCTTCATTTCTTATTTAATTCTTCTGCCAACGTTCGTCTTGCGAATCTGCTGGTCATGAATTATGCATCAGCTCAACTTCTTTGCTTAAACAATCCTATCAAAGATTTGGTGAAGTCCTCGTTTGTGGCAATCGAGGTCCAATCCACTTGGCTCTTTGAAAAAACATGACGCAGGGCATCTTCGCGCTCCATCCAGTATCGTGTGTGTGCTCGACGAAGCTTTGCGCTCGAGGTGTCAACCACCATTTCGTGGCCTGTCTCGGCATCGCACACCTTGATGAGACCTACGTCTGGAAGGAACTTGGCCCGTGGATCATATACCTGAATGGCTATGACATCGTGCTTGCGATTGGCTATCTCCATCTCCTTGGTGAAGTCCTTACGATCATAGAAGTCACTAATGACGAACGAGGTACAGCGCCTTTTCATCACCTGAGTGAGAAAAGCGGTCGCCATCGCTACGTTGGTGCGCTTGCTTTGTGGCTCGAAGTTGAGCATCTCTCTGATGATATAGAGGATATGCTTGCGGCCTTTCTTGGGTGGAATATACTTCTCGATTTGATCCGAAAAGAAGATAACCCCAATCTTGTCGTTGTTCTGGATAGCAGAAAAGGCGATAGTAGCCGCAATCTCCGTTACCATATCGCGCTTTGTTTGGCGAGTGGTGCCGAAGTCTAACGAGCCGGATACGTCTACAAGAAGCATTACGGTGAGTTCACGCTCCTCCTCGAAGACCTTGACATAGGGGCGATGAAATCTGGCCGTTACGTTCCAGTCGATGTCACGCACGTCATCGCCGAACTGATACTCCCTGACTTCCGAAAAGGCCATACCTCTACCTTTGAAGGCAGAGTGGTATTGTCCAGCGAAGATATTCTGACTCAACCCACGGGTCTTTATTTCTATCTTCCGTACTTGCTTAAGTAAAGAACCTGTATCCATCTAACTCAACGACTCATGAAAACTCACCCTCAACAGCCTTACCCCTAGTCCCTCCCCAGTAGGGAAGGGGAATTGCGGCGGCCGTATGGTGTTATGTACATTATAAAATGTCTGTCTATTAAGGCACTTCAATCTTATTTATTATCTTGCTCACGATCTCCTCGCTGGTCACATTTCCAGCCTCTGCCTCGTAGCTAAGGCCAATGCGATGACGTAAAACGTCATGAGCAATGGCACGTACATCCTCAGGCACTACATAGCCGCGGTGCTTGATGAAGGCATAGGCGCGTGATGCCTTTGCCATGTTAATGCTTGCACGAGGACTTCCACCAAAGGTGATCAAGTCCTTCAACTCACCAAGGCCATAGCGGTCTGGATAGCGCGTTGCAAAAACAATGTCAGCAATATATTGAGCGATCTTCTCGTCGATATAAACTTGTTCAACCACCTCACGGGCGCGGATAATCTCGTCTGCCGATGTCACAGGTGTCACAGTAGGCAGTTGTCCAAGTAGATTCTCACGCATAATGAGCTTTTCCTCCTCGATGGTGGGGTAGTCGATGAGCACCTTCAGCATGAAACGGTCAACCTGGGCTTCTGGCAATGGGTATGTTCCCTCTTGCTCGATTGGGTTCTGTGTGGCCAGCACAAGGAATGGTTTTGGCAAATCAAAGGTAGTGTCACCGATAGTTACCTGATGTTCCTGCATGGCTTCGAGCAGTGCACTCTGAACCTTGGCGGGAGCACGGTTGATCTCATCTGCCAATACGAAGTTAGCAAAAACGGGCCCACGTTTTACCTGGAACTTCTCATCCTTCTGTGAATAGATCATTGTGCCAACAACGTCGGCAGGCAACAAGTCAGGTGTGAATTGTATACGGCTGAAACTTGCATCCACAAGCTGGGCCAAAGTCTTAATGGCTAGTGTCTTTGCCAGACCCGGCACGCCTTCAAGGAGGATGTGACCGTCGCTTAGGAGTGAGATAAGCAGCATGTCAATGAGGTGCTTTTGTCCCACAATGACCTTGTTCATGCCCATAGAGAGGTTTGTCACGAAACCGCTCTGTTGCTCTATTCGGACGTTCAGTTCCCTAATGTCTACTGATTCTGCCATAATATCTGTCGGATTAATGCTTTATGTTAAATTTCACGCAAAAGTACAACATTATCCGAAGAGGGGAGAAATATAGAAACTAAATATTATTAAAAACAGTTCAGAATCCCTTTTATTTAACGTCATTTCGCCCATTAAAACAGACGTTAACCATCATTTACATCTATCCATCTTGATGAAATTGTATTACGGTTGTCATAGTTGTTTC
Source organism: Prevotella sp. UBA5387 (assembly GCA_002407775.1). Taxonomy (GTDB): domain Bacteria; phylum Bacteroidota; class Bacteroidia; order Bacteroidales; family Bacteroidaceae; genus Prevotella. The sequence goes on along the minus strand of DHOP01000097.1, from coordinate 106 downwards.
ATGCGATAATAATACCTTTGAATATTAAATAACTCGTATTGGATTTTAGTCTATTGATTGCTGTAAATTGGGTAAACAACAGTTTGACTTATATCAGATTTACTTT
>DHOP01000006.1 GCA_002407775.1 Prevotella sp. UBA5387 | reverse complement strand
TAAAGTAAATCTGATATAAGTCACGTTTAGTACTAATCACAAATCGATTCAAAAACATATTGAAGAAAACGGACGAATTATTGAAATAAGATCTGCAAATTCAGAAAAAATAATGAGATAAAGACTTAACTTTCATACCTCAAACATGAAAATACGAAAAAAACTTATCTTTTTGACCAAAAAACTAAAAATTTTGATTAAAACATTTGGATATAATGTTTGGAATGACTACATTTGCAACGTAAAGATACAACATTATGTCCTTCGGGACGAATAGATATTTTTTGATTTGTTTTAGTAGATTAGTTTTTAAGTAGTTTGTTTTTAGAAATCGGTTGTCGTGAGACATCCGATTTTTTTTGTGATTATAATAATAAAGCATTACCTTTGCAAGATGAAGAATAAACTTCAACTCAACTGGAAGAAAGTTTTAATCTTTCTGTTTTGTTCCGGCGGGCTTATCATTCTCACGGGATCATTCTGGATGTCGCTGGGATTCATGCTGTTGTTGTTTGCCATCGATGGCGTCCTAGCCAACTGGGAACAACGCAGAAAGACAAAGAAGTTTTTCGAAGAACTCAAGAAATCACAAGAGGAAAAGGATGATGCAGATCATGTTCATGATTAAATCTTCCACGCTGCTTTATTGTACGTGTGTGATAGACAACGCTGTGGTGGACGGATTGATGCCTGTCACCACCCTTGACCAAGGCAACTGATGGAACGACTCATCAAACTTTATATTTCTTGGTCCGGCAAACAGCCCGCTCATGTAGAAAAGATGGCAGGCGCCGGAAGTAACCGTCAGTATTACCGACTGACGGGACCCGATGAAAAGACCGTCGTAGGCGTCAACGGAACAAGCCGTGATGAGAACCGAGCCTTTATCTATCTTGACAGACATTTCACAGAAAAAGGGCTACCAGTACCGCGCGTGCTTGCCGTAGCCAAGGATGAAATGAGCTACTTGCAGACGGACCTTGGCGACCGTTCGCTATTTGATGCCATCAAAGGCGGGCGCATGGCAGCTGGCCGATATAACCTGAATGAAAAGCAATTGTTGGAGCGTACGATTCAGGAACTGCCCAAGTTTCAGATTCATGGAGCCGCCGACTTGGACTGGAGTTATTGCTATCCGCAACCAGCGTTTGATGAAGATAGTGTGCTCTTCGACCTCAACTATTTCAAATATTGCTTTCTCAAGCCAACAGACCTTGATTTCCACGAGTTGAAATTGGAGGCCAACTTCCGCCGATTGGCCAAGGACCTCACATCAGAACCTGGAGAAAGCTTTCTATATCGCGATTTCCAGGCACGCAATGTAATGCTCGACGCTGAGGGAAATCCTTATTTCATCGACTTCCAAGGTGGTCGCAAGGGACCGTTCTATTATGACTTGGCGTCATTCTTATGGCAGGCATCTGCCAAATACCCCTTCAAATTGCGCCGCGACTTGTTGGCCGTTTATTATGAATCACTTAAGCAATATATCGAGGTTCCTTCCGTTCGCCATTTTGCCGAACGTCTAAGCCTCTTCGTGTTGTTCCGTCAAATGCAAGTGCTCGGTGCCTATGGATTCCGCGGATATTTTGAGCACAAGCAGCATTTTATCGACAGCATACCGCCAGCCATACAGAATCTGCGTGACATTCTCACGCTCAACGAGGAGGTATTGCCCTATCCATACCTGCGCGACATGCTACGAAGGCTCACAGAGATGCCACAGTTTACGCCCAAAGAGGAGCCGAAGCAGCGTACTGACGGATTTCGCACGACCGACCGCGATGTATATGAAGCACATCCCCAGGACGGTCCAGCCACATACTCCAAGTATGATGGGAAGGGCCCTCTTGTAGTGACTGTCTATAGTTTCTCCTATCATAAAGGAATCCCAGAGGATCCCAGCGGAAACGGAGGAGGCTATGTCTTCGACTGTCGTAGCACCCACAACCCTGGCCGCTATGAGCCATACAAGAAACTTACGGGTCTCGACGAACCCGTAATACGCTTTTTGGAGGACGACGGAGAAATCCTCACCTTCCTCGACAATGTGTATGCCTTGGCAGACAAACATGTGGAACGCTACATGCAACGTGGCTTCACGCATCTCATGTTCTGTTTCGGATGTACAGGAGGACAACACCGTAGCGTCTATAGCGCACAGCATCTGGCAGAGCATATCCACAAGAAATTTGGTGTGGAGGTACGCATCGTGCATAGGGAGCAAGATATCCGACAGACTTTGGAAGCAAAATAAAAGTCTTTTTTCAATAGCTATGCCTTTCGCTTCTCAATTCTGTATTTGAAGCTGCACATTGCAATGGTATATCTCATTCTTATCGTTCAAAGTTTTTGCCCCCTTTTTTTTCGACTTTTCCTACCGAGCGACGTATAGTTTAATGTAATCCCTTTATCCTATGGAGGAAAGAGAACTACATATCACCATTAAGCAATGCAAGGAAGGCAATACCGAAGCCTTCCGTTCGTTGGTGATGGCCTATCATAACATGGTGTTCTCCTTGTCGCTCAAGTTGCTCTGTTCAGAATCGGAAGCCGAAGATGCCGTACAAGACGCGTTCGTTTCCGTATGGGAAAACATCCATCGTTATTCATCGGAAAAAGGTAAGTTCACCACATGGCTCTATACAATTGCCACTAGAATTTGTCTGGACCGACTAAGGCATCATAAGCGAACGATTCCCTTGCCCACCGACGAGACAACCCTGCAAAATCATCTCACGGGGACGAATCTGGATAAAAACCTGGAAAACAGCGACTTTGTTTCAATCGTCAAAGTGCTTACCTTGGGGTTGAGTCTCCAACAACAGCTTGTCTTTACGCTCAGCATTCTTGAAAATCTTGACTCCAACGAGATTACCGCCATCACCGGACTGAGTGCCGAGAAAATCAAGAGCAACCTTTATGTAGCACGAAAGAAAATCAAAGAAGAACTAATCCTTTTAGGTTATGAGAATTGACAATGAACAGTTCGACCAATTCATGGCTCGTCTGCAAAGTCAGCCTCCAACGCTACGCGACACGCAGGCGACGGCCGATGCCATTATGTTACGCATATCACGAAAGCCAAAGCGCAAGTTATTGGTGCCGATTCTACCCATGCAAATAAAGGCATGGCACCTTACCGACTAAGTGGCGAACGCCTCTTCGCAGGTGATTGCATCATTACTGCACGCTCCAGAAAAACGAGCATCCGGCTTTTGTAGTAACAGGAATGGGAATTGTAGCATTGTTTATCCTGCCACTTCGCAAGGGGAAGAAGCTACGAAGACACTGAACAATCAGGGGGGCTTGAATTACTTAGAGATTTGGAGGCTTCAGAGTTTTCAAGAAAAAATTCGCCAAAGCATGGCATTCCGCGAACTTATCGCTAACTTTGCAAAATGAAACAGGCGATGATTTTGGCAGCCGGTTTAGGTACGCGACTTAAGCCCCTGACCGACCAAATGCCCAAAGCATTGGTGCGGGTGGGCGGAGAACCGCTGCTAAAACGTGTCATCCTTCGCTTGCATGATGCCGGATGCGAGCATATAGTGGTGAATGTTCATCACTTTGCCAACCAAATCATCGATTACTTGCACTGCCAATCCAATTTCGGAATTGACATTCGAGTGAGCGACGAATCAGACAAGCTACTTGACACTGGCGGTGGATTGCTTAAGGCAGCACCTCTTTTTGACCCTAAATTCCCTATCCTTATTCATAACGTCGATATTCTCAGCAATGTTGATCTCGCCAGCTTCTATGCTTTGGACGAGAGCAATGTTCGCAACACTGACACAGCATCCTCATCGTCAAATACGAAGAATGGCATTTCCGTTGATGCACGTCTGCTGGTGAGTTGGCGCAAGACAAAGCGCTATTTGCTCTTCGATGAAGGAATGCGACTTGTGGGATGGGTAAATATCGAGACTGGTGAGATGAAGTCACCATATGCCAAAGTAAAGTTGGATTTGGCCAAGTTGAATTTTCCAATAGCATTAACCGATGTCCCAATGCACCTTGCCGATCAGTATAACATGTTTGCGTTCAGCGGCATACACTGTTTCTCGCCAAGCCTTTTCCCAATGATGCAGGGCTATCCGGACAAGTTCCCTATTATGGACTTCTATCTGCAGCACTGCGACAAAGCTAATATCCGTGGGGTCGTAAAGTCAGATCTTAGGCTCATGGATGTGGGCAAGCTAGACACCATCAATGATGCGGAGCAGTTTTTGCAGACCCTTGACGAAGAAGAAAAATAGGAAAATTCATACCACAATAGTGCTCTGATTCATCAAAGCATTAGAATCCATAGCATATCCCGACTCTATAGAGCCATCAGAATAAAAAGAAACCATCAAAATTATATGCAACAGAAGATCATTATCCTTGATTTCGGTTCCCAGACCACGCAGCTTATCGGTCGTCGCGTGCGCGAACTGGACACCTTCTGCGAGATTATTCCTTACAACAAATTTCCTAAAAATGATGCCGATGTCATCGGTGTCATCCTTAGCGGAAGTCCCTATTCCGTGCACGACAAGGAAGCGTTTAAGGTCGATCTCAGTCAGTTCGTCGGCAAAGTGCCAGTACTTGGCATCTGCTATGGAGCACAGTACATCAGCTTCGCTAATGGCGGCAAGGTAGAACAGACAGGTACACGCGAGTACGGACGCGCCAATCTGCAGTCGCTCGATGCCAACAACCCTCTTTTCAAAGGCTTCGAAGCCGACTCCCAAGTATGGATGAGCCATGGTGATACCATCACTGCCATTCCCTCTGACTTTCGGGTTATTGGTTCTACGGCAGACGTGAAGTTTGCTGCTTTTGCATCAGAAAACCAGCCTGTGTGGTGCGTACAGTTCCATCCTGAGGTGTATCACACTACACAAGGCACACAGTTGCTCCGCAATTTCGTGGTTGATATCTGTGGCAGCAAACAAGAATGGAGTCCAGCTTCATTTGTAGAGCAGACAATTACTGAACTGCGTCAACAGCTCGGCAATGACCGTGTGATACTCGGTCTCAGTGGCGGCGTAGACTCGTCGGTATGTGCTACATTGCTCAACCGCGCCATTGGCGATCGTCTCACATGTATTTTCGTCGATCATGGGATGCTCCGCAAGAATGAGTTTAGTCGTGTCATGGATGCCTATCAGGGTCTTGGACTAAATGTAATCGGTGTGGATGCCTCCGTGAAATTCTTCAAAGATCTTGAGGGAGTGACTGATCCTGAGAAGAAACGCAAGATTATCGGTCGCGACTTCGTTGAGGTCTTCAACGCCGAAGCACGCAAGATCACTGATGCAAAATGGCTCGCCCAGGGGACTATATACCCTGACCGCATAGAGAGCTTGAGCATTACTGGTATGACCATCAAGAGCCACCATAATGTGGGCGGTCTGCCCAAGGAGATGAAACTCCAGCTTTGCGAACCGCTGCAATGGCTATTCAAGGATGAGGTTAGGCGAGTGGGCTATCAGCTTCAGATGCCTGAGCACCTCATCAAGCGTCATCCTTTCCCAGGCCCAGGGTTGGCCGTGCGCATCCTTGGCGACATCACACCAGAGAAAGTACGCATCCTTCAGGATGCCGACGAAATATATATCGAGCGTATGCACGCCTACACCATGCCCGATGGCACAAGTCTTTATGACAATGTTTGGCAGGCAGGAACTGTACTTCTGTCTACTATCCGTTCAGTAGGAGTCATGGGCGATGAGCGTACCTATGAGCATCCGGTGGCTCTCCGCGCCGTAACCAGTACCGATGCAATGACGGCTGACTGGGCGCACCTACCCTACGACTTCATGGCTGATGTCAGCAACGAGATCATTCGCAAGGTAAAGGGTGTAAATCGTGTATGCTATGACATCTCCTCAAAACCGCCCTCAACGATTGAATGGGAGTAATTCCACTCAATATTGAGTGTACACTGTACGTTGATTTAAGTCAAAGAAAGCCATATTTTCGTCTTTTTTAAATCTTTATTGGCAATGTTTTAACCTTAAGGGGATTACCTTTGTCACAATAATTTATAAAAAAGTCTAAGAACATGGATGACAAGTTATTGACAGTGAATGCTCAAGCAGAATTGCAAACCAACAGTCGTTTGGAGAAGATTCTTGCAGACCGACGTGCTACACTAGCACAAAAAGGAAGGAAAAATAAGCATTAAAAAAGAATGGCGGGAATCTCGTGTTGAGATTCCCGCCATTTTATGATATCATCGGCTGGCCGTATAAGGTCAGCCGATTTTTATTTATCATTAATAGTTCTCAGGATTAAGCTGGAAATAGCTCTGTGCATGGTCGCAAACAGGGCATACAACTGGAGCATCCTTACCTACTACGATGTGACCGCAGTTACGGCACTGCCAGATAGCATCACCATCGCGTGAGAACACGATTTTATCCTCAATGTTCTTCAAGAGCTTACGATAGCGCTCCTCGTGCTTCTTCTCAACACCAGCAACACCACGGAACTTCGCAGCGATACCTGCAAAACCTTCTTCCATAGCAATCTTGGCGAAGCCAGGATACATATCTGACCACTCATAGTTTTCGCCACCTGCTGCATCACCGAGGTTCACAGTTGTTGCAGGCACTTCACCGCCGTGGAGGAACTTAAACCACAGTTTGGCATGCTCCTTCTCGTTGATTGAGGTCTCCATGAAAAGCTCGCCAATCTGCTGATAGCCTTCTTTTTTTGCCTTCGAAGCATAATATTCATATTTTGTGTGAGCCTGGCTCTCACCAGCAAAAGCTGCCATCAAGTTTGCCTCTGTCTTTGTTCCCTTCAATGCTTCAGAATCAAATTCCTGGAATTTCTCAGCCTTAGCGTGGCATACTGGGCACTCAGCAGGAGCCTGCTCGCCTTCATACATGTGACCGCAAACGGTGCAAATAAATTTCTTCTTCATAATCTTGTTTTGAATTAGTTGTACACTATTGCAAAGATAACATATTAATCATTACATGACAAGTAAATTTAATTAATTTAATACACATTCTTTGTAATTTATACAAAGTATAAATGAACCCTTGTAAATATTGGACTTCGAACTGTTTCATACCCTCATCAATCCACCGTAGTGCTATACCCTGATTATCAAAACATAGTATCAGTAGTGTGGTTGAACATTGTTGGTACCGCTGTTACGACCCACCACGTCGTGGTAGGATACCAACCAAGCTCCCGAAGGATAGCAACCAAACAACCGTCAATATCCTTTGGCGCGACACCTGCCTCAGACCTAGGCAAGAACCATACTCCAAAGAGCTCAGACGCGATGTTAGGCCTGAATAAGGATGGGTTGTGAAGAAGGCATGGAAGGGTATTGCCGCCCTACCTCATGCTCCACCAATCCCAATCCATCGGATCCGCATGGGGTGTACGAAACACGAAAGTGAGGTTGTGCACTCCCGCAGCGCCGGTGATCTTACAGGTCTTATTGCGAAACTTTCCAGCCGTGGGCTTCATACTCAAGCGACCCACCATAGGACCCTTGGCCGAGTCAAGATGTATCTCTATGGTCACGGGTTGGCGCACGACAGCATTGGCCGTGAAAGTGATATTGGTATGTTTGTAGCCGAAATCCACTCCTTTCACCGTAAGCGCGTCGCCATCATCGATCTTGGTCACTAGCATATCGCGATGATTGTCAGCAGTGCAGAGCTCCACATCACCCTTGCGCTTGGTCTTCAGACCGTAGCCCCACCCGATGGTTTCGGCCTCGATGCGACGGTATGGGTTGAGAGGCTCAATCTGCAAAAGCGTGTTTTCCTTCCAGTAGGGCACCTCCATGATTTCGCCATTCTCGCGATAATGCATCTGCGCAGCACTGACGGAACGTCGCTCCATATAGGTATTCGTCTCGATTTTCAACAGATCACTATTTTGTCCAAACACATATGACTTGCCCTTATAGTCTATGATGCCAGGATGGTTACCACGTGTGCGCTCGGTATGGTCCATGACATGACCCTTGTAATCCCATGGTCCCATGGGGTTCTTGGATATCGCATAGCCAATGCCTTCTGGGCAACAGGTTGAGGCGAAGGCCAAATAATAATTGTCGCTACGCCGCCAAAACCATGGCCCCTCTTGGTAATCCTTGATCTTGGGAAACTGATAGATCTGCCCGCTATACGAAATCATGTCCTCGTTGAGCTTCACCATATAGAGTTCGGGGTTGCCCCAATACATATAGGCCTGTCCGTCATTGTCGATAAACACGGTGGGGTCAATGTCGTTCCAATGCTCACGCTGCCATACTAGCGGATGTCCAAGTGGGTCGTGGAATGGACCGTAGGGCGAGTCGCTCACTAACACGCCGATGCCATTGCCGTGCAGGGGGGCATAAAGATAATATTTATTGCCACGGCGGACCACCTGTATGGCCCACGCACCATTGTCACGCTTAAACCATGAGAAACTTCCAAGATTGGCGATGTGCCCATTGTCGGTCCAGTTGACCATATCCGTGGAGGTATATAGCATCCAGTTGAACATCTTGAAGCCTGTGGCATCATCCTCGTCATGGCTTGTGTAGAGATAGACAGTGTCGCGATCGACCATCGGTGCAGGGTCAGCGGTATAGTTGGTTTGTACCAAAGGGTCCTGCGCATAGGCTGCACCGGCGCAAATAAGCGTCAGAAGTAAAGCGTTAAGTTTCTTCATAATTAATTCGTTAGCTTTGTGTAAGTTAGATAATAGATAGTTCCTGTTGTTGGTATTCATCACTGACTTTTCTCAAGACATATATCTTTCTATACATCAAATATAGTTTTGATGTATAGGAAATGACAATCGTTCACGCCCTCCCAGCTAGTTAGCCTACGACTATACCTTTTTCTTTGAAACGCAAAGGTGGCAATAATATTTCAATGATTACCTCCCTTTCTTCAAAAGAAAACTCCAAACGCATGCAACAAAAGAGTAATTTAGGTAGCGATGACGCCCTCAGACACTACGATTCCTGTTCCTCTGACCACTGGCCACAATATGAAGGCACCTCCCTGCCCATGGCAAGAGAGGTGCCCAAATGTGGAAGGATGCCACCCTGTTACTTGTAGAGCTCGGCAAGCTTGGCGGCGAGGCTTGTTCCGCGAGCGTCTTCGCCACTAGCTACCACCTTCATGGTCTTAGCATCGATGAGATACATTGCTGGAATAGAGCGTACATTGTATACGTCAGCGGCACCCATTCTGTCCAAGAAGTTTGGCCATTGCAGTTTCTCTTCAGCTAAAGCCTTACGCCACGCTGCCTCACTTCGGTCGGTCGAGATGCTTACCGGACAGAACCCCTTGTCCTTATAGAGCGCATATTGAGCCTTGACATTGGGTATTTCGCGACGGCAGGGCCCACACCAGCTAGCCCAGAAATCGACGAGTATGTAGGTCTTTCCCTTACAAAGATCTGCGAGGGAATATACTTTATTCTTGTCATCCTTTACGTTAAACTCCTTGGCAGCTGTCCCTATATCACCTGCTGGATACAGTTCACTCTTCACTTTCTGTCCATACCAGCTATTTTGAGCTGTAAGAGAGAACGAATTGAACATGGCACGCTGCCCTTCTGTGAAGTAAGACATATAATAGAGGGCAAGCAATGGTCCCCAATAAGTATCCTTGTTTTCATTGATCGCATCGCTATAGACTTGTTCGACAGTTGTGAAGAAGCGATGCTCTTCAGCATTCATCTTCTGATATTCCTCCGTCTTTGCCAATGAATCAAGAGCTGCCTTATTCTTGGCCTGACGAGCAGCACCAATCTTCTGAGAGAGTGAACGGAAAGGATCGTGAGTCTCTGCATAGAGTTTGTCAAGCCCCTCACGCTTCTGCTGATAGGTTTTAAGACGTTCGGTAAGTGCCGATCCGCTCACCTCAATATTAGTATAACTATAGGCGGTTGTACCATCGGAAGCATTTGACTTCGAAGCTGAGCCAGACATGGTAATCTTATCGCCTTTGTCCACCATAATAGTGATAGATCCATAAGAGTCCTTTACGCGGACAAAGACACAGCGTGGCTCTGCTGTTTTGATGTCGCCAGAGAATGTGAATGCCCCGTTTGCAATAGTGGCAGTACTTATAGGCTTCTCTCTATCGTGACTCATAGGCACCATTTCGAGTACAGTACCATCAGAAAGGCCAGCAATAGTCCCATTGACTATATAGTCTTGTGCTATCGCTGTGGTTACCATGAAGAGAGTCATGGCACTCATTAGAATCTTTTTATTCATTATTCTGATTATTTTATTGATTCAAGTTGGATGTTATTGCAATGTTATAACATATGGAAATGCAATTATATTGAAACAAGTTTTTTGAATCCAAACGAACCGCTTTCCTTGGAGAAGAGGCTTTATTCAGCATCGAGACACATCATATCAACTATCTTTCCCCAACCTGTGGTTATCACAGGATTTTCGGGAGCGCCAAACATTGGGCCAAACATAGAGTTTGGAATGCCATAGTTCACATCTACCTCGTATTGTATAAGCTTGCCTTCTTGAGTACCTTCGTTCCAAACGGCAATCCAGAAACAACAGCTACTTGTTGGCCATCCACCACCGGCACTACCCCATGCATAGATAGCTGTCACCTCTTCACCAGGCAGACAAGTATAAACAGTATTACTTGTGATGGCGCCACTGCTAGCCGAGAACGAATATACTGCATCCGAAGTTGCATAGTAGAACGCATAACCCGGCGTGTTGGAAGCAAACAACTTAGCACGTTGGATATCCGTACAACCAGAGAGATCGATGATGGAACGCGTGCCAGAGGCTGAAAGATTGCCACTATCAACCACATTATAGAAGTTGTATCGATATAGTTTTGGCGTATTATCCACGTTCGTCAACACACAGGTGTAGTTGCCACCACTCTGGAAAACAGCCTTGATGTCACCAGGAACTGCATTCGCATCCACAATGGCGTCTTTAAGCGTCGACTTAAAATTGCTGATTTGCGAGCCTTGCGCATAATACGGTCTGAAGCGATTGTGCTGTTGGTCATAGATAACTTGCCAAGCATTGATGGCTCCGGCCACTGGTCGCCAAGTCGTTCTCGTATTCTTCATCAAGAACGGAGCGGCCACGTAATCGCCTGCTATAGGGTCGGAAAACTTCCGATCATTGGTCTTGTCGGCATAAAGCACATGGAGCTTACCATTGTTTATGAGGAAGTCGCAGTTGTTTCCATACCAGGAAGCCTGTGGATTGAAAGTCTCTGGCGTGTTATAAAACATGGAGTTCCAGTCATTCATGGTCTGCAGACCCACACTGTTCAGTCTATAAAGGTTACGGTCTGTTGCCACAAGATAACCATTTTTGGACTTTGTTCCTGTCATTGTGCCACGGATAAAGCGTGGTTTTCCTTCGAGATAATGACCTGTCTGTTGGTGATAATAATCGTAAAGGCACTTCTGTCCGCCATAGATGAGCATCAAAGGTGAAGTGAAAACCTCTATGGTGGAGTTGCCATTCTTTTCCGAAAGCAGATAGAGACCACCTTGATTTCCTGGCTGGTTAACTACGATATACTGACCGGCTGGATTGAGATACTTCTTCATGCCAGTCACACTGTCCTCTGCCATGAGATAGATAAAGTAAGTACCTGGCTTGAGATCTACCACATAGTTCAGGTGTCGACTATGGGCAATGGTGTCAGCAGGAGGATAAACCATGGAGTTTCCAGCCTGTTCGGCTTGGTAAATATTATAGTTTGTCTTCAGCGTAAACCAACGATATCGAAGCCTCTCCGGGTGAGCATAGGTTACGACACGGTCATAATTAATCGTGTCACCAATGTTGAACTGCCGATAGAACACGCCCTTGTACTGTGTATCGACAGTGTCAAAACCAAGCACTCCAGCTTCTTCGTCTGTCAGATAGTTGTAGTTACCGTCGTCTGTAGCACAAGATGTGATAAACATGGTTGCCAAAAGTGGGAGCAACCAAAGTATATGGTTTAGTCTTTTCTTCATTTCTGATACATTAATCAAAGGTTACTAAATTACCATTTTCATCAGTGAATGGTTGTCCTGGGTGTGCATCGTTATAAAGACGCAGCGCATTTTGAAACTTAATCTTATAGCTCATAAGCAACGCCCAAGACATGGTTTCTATGTTGAATGTGGTTCCTGGAGTTGCATTTTCGAGCATAAAGCGATACTTCCCGTCGCTATAGACTCCAAAGAACTCCTTTAAATCATTCCAATTGGATGGCTTAGCCAACTTGTCGTTCCATATAAAGGTTAGGTGATTCTCCTCATTCACACCCACCGCAAAGTCGGAGGACTCAGCGACTATGATACGCAGACGCACCGAATTGCTCTGCAACGAAGCATCGCGGTGTAGCGTTACAGGTAGGAAAGCATGCGTAGAGTCAGCAGGTATGAGGACCGTGGCTGGCACATTAAACTGCGATGCGCTGGCAGTAGTGAGAGCAGGGTCGACAATAATATTAGCGATGCGGTCATGGTTTACTGCATTACCCATTATCTGAACATCAACAGGCATAACCTGTTGTGTGATCTCTGCCGCATAAGACACAAACGAAAACGTGAGTGAGTCACTGCCTACGGTCCATACCTCTGGACCCACAAGCCGCACACGGGCGGTGTCTTGATAGTAAAAGTCTTCATCGGAGCTACAACTCCCCATAAATATTAGCGCCAAAATCGGCATCCATAATATTAGTTTATTTTTCATATCGATTCAATCATTGAGTGTGAAACCGTGTCAAAAACGAGTATCTCATCATTACTTTGCATCTAATTCTGATAGCCTCCAAACTCCTGATCATTTACAGGGATAGGCAGTACATAGACCGAACGTCCAGGACGCACGCTGGCTCCCTTGATCTCCGGTGCATTGAGTCGTTTGTAATAGAAGAAGAGTTGGCCTGCCTCTCCCACGAACTCCTTGCGGTATTCCTTATAGATTTCCTGCTGGATGCGGTCTGCATCGAGGTCGTTACTAAGTGGGAAGAGTGACAAATTGCGATTTGCACGCACGGTGTTGAGCAGTGAGATGGCACGCTGGGGATCAGAATCCTTCACACATTCGGCAGCAATATAAAATGCTTCGGTGATGCGCATGAGAGGATAAATGTCGTTGTAGACACCGCCATCATTGTGCCAGAACTTACACATATATCGGCGTTCGCCGTCTTGCTCGTACGCCTTGAGATAACGATAGTCATTGCCCAAGCCTGAGCTCACTTCATATATATCCTCTGCTTTAGCATCAGAGGGCGTGAGAGCGGACGTACCGCCAGCTGCCATGAAGTAATAGTTGCCTATGTCTTCCCACTTGTTGATAGTAAGGTGAAACACTTGTTCAGTAGAAAAGGCAGCGTCGATATCGTTACGATTTGTCTGCTGCATATTAGTGTAATGTATCCAGTAGAATGGCTTATCCCTAAGAGTAGAATCCTCCATCTGATCAATAATCTCGTTGGCATACTTCAATGCGTTCTGTTTGTCACCTTTCCAAAGGTAGGCACGCGCCAAAGCAAGGCTACTAGCGTAATAGTTGAAGTATGGTATCCTGCTGCTACGCACTAATACTGGCGAGTGTCCTATGCGCAATGAGTCATGGCTGAGGAACTCATGAGCTTTGAGTAAATCTCCAATGATCAGGTCCATTGTCTGGGCCACATTGTGTTGTTCAGGTATTGCTGTCGAATAGCTAGTTGTATAGGGCACGCCCATGGCAGTATTGTCCATTACCGGTGCGCAAGCAAAAAGTCGCATAAGGTCCAGGTATAAGAACCCACGAAGACCATATGCCTCGCCTCGATACACTGAATAATTATTGCCAGTAAACATTGTGGAATCAGCCTTGTCTATGTTGTCAATCATGTCATTGAGGTTGGCAATACAGCTATAGGTGCTTTTCCAAATAGTGGCAATCGTTGCCTCGGACGTGGAGTTGGCATAGTCGAAATTGTCAGCATAACGCCAAGGCCCGCTGCCATCAATATCATAGCTGTGTGAGAGCACCTCTACGAATCCGATACCCATATTGAGTCCGTACATCGACCGTTGACTCATGGCGGTGTAAACACCTGTGAGCTGATCCTTATACCCTCCCTCTCGTGAGAAATGGTCTGTCTCTTTGATCTGCGACTTTGGACTTACATCGAGCCAGTCGGAGCAAGAGGAAAAAATCATAGGCACCGAACAAGCTACCAGGGCCAATCTCATTATACCTACATTGTAGGTTTGCTTGCACTGCTGCAAGTATCTCAGGATTTTATCTTTACTACGATATAATAGCTTCATGACTTATCTTTATTATCATTGTTTCTATTGTGCTGTGTTATTGTTTGACGTGAAAACCTTGAAGGTTCAAACGAAATGCACGTTCCTAAAAAGTAACTTGTGCAGATAACGAGAACGTTCTGGCAAACGGATAGTCTATTCCTCGTTCGGTTTTCACACTGCCCAACACGAATAAGTCGTTGGTATAGGCACTCACCTTAAGTCGTTGAAGGAACGAGTCTTTTACCCAACGGCAGTTGCGGAAGTCGTAGTAGAGGGTAAGAGAGGATAGCGTGAAGAGATTATAGTCTTGCACAAAGCGCGATGTGGGGTATGTAATACTTTGGTCGGCAATGCTCTTGTAGAGTGCGATGTCTCCTGCTTGGCGCCAGCGATCGGTCAACACTCGACGGTCAGCATTATAGGCAAAGTTTGCATTCTCCACCTTATCCACTAACGTCTGATTATAAATCTGTCCACCCCAGCGATAGTTAACAGTCACATTCCATCCCCAACCATTGACTTCACCGTTGACTCCGAAGTTACCATTGTATTTAGGCTGAGTGTCACCACATACCACTTGATCGGAAATGTCATAGTTATAGGTCACGGTGCCGTCCTTCTTGCGGAAGATCTCACGACCAGTTTGCGGATCTATACCTAGAGAAGGCACAGCCCAGATGGCTGTCATCGAACAACCTTCATAGTATTTCACAGTTGGTGCTGTGCTCTTGTTAGTCAGCGCTGACGCATCCTGCGCATCATTCCAAGCACGAAGCGACTCTGAGATTTGTTTCAGTTTGTTCTTATTATGTGCTACGCTAGCGAACACATTGACATAATCTTGGCCTCCGTCATAGATCTTGCCATTAAGATATGACTCCATTCCTTGGTTCTCTGTCTGTCCAAGATTGGCCACATAGGTAGCAAATCCTGTGGTGAATGGTACCGTGACATTGGTCACCATGCCCTTGGTGTTGGACATGTAATAGTCGAATCGACCTGTTATGCGATTCTTAAGTACAGCAAAATCAAGACCGACATTGGTATCATAACGTTCTTGCCAGCGCAATGCAGTGTTGGCTAGGCCGCGCAGATATGAACCTATGGAACCATTATAAGATAGGTTATTGTAGTAAACGAACGTGGGAAGGGCATCGTAAGAACTAAATCCCTGACTACCTGTGTAACCGTAACTTGCCCTCAACTTGAGTTTGTTGACCCATCCCAAAGACTTGATGAAGGACTCTTGGTGGATATTCCAACCTGCACCTACACTCCAGAAGGAACCCCATCGATTGTCCGCACCTGCCTCGGAGCTACCCATGAGTCGGTAATTGGCATCAAACAGATAGCGCTCATCATAGGAATAGTTGAGCGAAATCAATCCGCCGCAGTTACGAGAGATTCCTTCCTTGCCGATAGGGCGACTGTCCTTGGCATATTGAACGGCAAAGGAGATGTCATCCATAAAGTCGTTAGGGAATCCCTCTGCGTTGACACCAACAATATTATAGGTATTGTCGCTCATGGAAAGTTGGCCGTTTAGAAAGACGAGATTCTTACCAAAAAGCTTCGACCACTGCAGACCAAGGTCTGCACTGATGTCAGTATTCTTGCCATTTTCCTGATAATAACTGCCACGACGGAACTCATCCGTAACGCCGATAAATGCGGTATGGTTGGCAGGTTTGAAGTTATCAGCAGTGGATGTTTTGCGTACGATACCAAAGCGACCGGTAAGTTTTAAACTCTCGGATATCTGCCACTCCAAGTAGAAATTATCTGTGATATTGGTATATGTCGTATTGTCTATCGTGTTAAGGATGGTATTGTAGAGCGGATTATAGTATTCGTTGGCTGCCCCATCATTGCCACGATAGGTGTAACTGCGTATAAAACTGCCGTCAGTGTTATACAATCGGCTATAGGGATTCATGTGATAATACTCACTGAACAGCCCATAGGGAGAGTTGTTGCTATTGTTATAATCAATGGTCAGCTTATTGCGGAAGATCAGATTCTTCACGCGATAGCTCAGAGTGATGCCCCCTGAGAACGTGCTGCGGTCTGAACCTCGCATTGATCCACCGATACGATTATAGGCTAAGTTTACTCCATACTGCATGGCTTTGTCTCCACCTTCGAAGAATAGGGAATGTTTCTGCCCCACTCCATTGTGAACAGGCTGTGCGAGCCAATCTGTATTGACACCTGCCAACACCTCACGCAACTTCTCGGCATAAGTCTCATCCAGGCCAATCTGTGTCATGGCATTATTCGAATGATACAATCCAGCCATACGTTCTACCTCCAATTTTTCAGTGGCATTTGTGAGATTGTAGGACGAGAGGTCTGGTACCTCCATGCTCATGCTACCGGTATAGGTCATCCTAAGTCTTCCCTGATCCGGCTTCTTAGTCTCGATGACAATCACGCCATTAGCTGCTTTGGAACCATAAATGGCTTTGGCGGTAGCGTCTTTCAAAGTAGTAACACTCTCTACCTGATTCATGTCGAGGTCCATAATCTTGGTCAGCTCAGTCTCGAAGCCGTCAAGGATAAACAAAGGCTGGTTTGCGCTAGAGGCATACTCGCCTTGCACTCCCGAGATAGTTGATGCACCACGCATCTGAAAGTCTGGCAAGGAGTTGGGATTGCTACCCGCTGTAAGGTTCTCGATCTGCATAAACGACGGGTCTATGTTCTTCAGACTTTGCAAAACATTCTGATTTCCAACGCGGGCCAAGTCCTCAGCAGAAACCGTAGTCACCGCGCCGGTAAAGGTATTGGCCTTGCGGGTGAAAGCTCCGTTGACCACAACCTCCTGCACATTCTTGGAATCAGGGATCAAGAAGATCTCATAGGAGTTGTTATTTGTAAGGCGCATTGTCCTTGTTTGAAACCCTATATAAGAGATGGTAAGCAGAAGGGCTTCTCGTGCAATTGTCAACTTGAAGTGGCCATTGACATCTGTCACCACTGTGGAACTCTCACGATCGTTCAAAGCACCTGTGCTGGTAACAGTTGCTCCTGGTAACGGCTCGCCAAGGTCGTCCTTCACAATACCAAAAATCTCTCTACTAGGCGCTTCGCGTATCTGCCTAGATTGCCTCTGTGCAGATTCATTGTCTTTTCGAATGTCTATCATCCTTCCACGAATGACGTAGCTTAGCGGCTTCGCGTCAAGCAAGAAGCGCAAGGATTGTTCTACGGACGCATTGCGCAAAGTGCCTGTCACATTGTAAGAGCTGACGTCACCATAGACAAACGAAATCTTATAGTCGCTCGCCTTTTCCAAACGACGCAATGCAACAGAAAGGTTTTCGTCGTTGAAAGTCATGTTGATTTGGGTGCTCTGAGCAGCTATTGGCAACACACATAAGCACCACAGTAACAAGAAAAACACTAAACGGCTTTTTTTCATAAGCATAATATTAATAATCTGAGACCTAAAAACTTTTAAATATAACGTTTGAGACCTTGTGATGGTTACGATTTAAACCATTAATTTCTAAAAAAGCATAGATTTGTAGGTAACATTCCCTCTAATAGTTGTATTTTTGTAGTGAATTCATAACAGGTATGAGCGCGCAGGCTGACTTTGATGCTATCTTTCGAAAATACTACACCCCTCTATTTTTCTTTGCTCGACAATATGTCGATGACAAGGAGGAATGTCGAGATATTGTCATGTCTACCTACGAGAAGGCATGGAATAATATGGACAGACTAGATCCAAATCACGCCTCAACCTTCCTTTATGTCACTACCAGAAACCTATGCATAGATTACCTGCGACACCTTAAACATCATCAGAATTACACAAGATACTTTGAAACGATAACCAAAGATATCGTTGAAGGTGTTGATCTCATAGAACGTGAGGAACTTCAGAAGGTGGCTAACCAGCGCATTTCAAGTTTACAACAACCTACACGCGACATCTTTGTCTCTTGTTATGTGGACAAAAAGAAGTATCGTGAGGTTGCCTTGGAACGTGGTATCAGCGTTAGCACAGTAAAGAAACACATTGTCAAAGCATTGCGATTGATGCGTGAAGCTCGGCAAATAGCATTGGATGTGAATAAGGGTTAACATCGTACCCTATTTGTTTGGACATACGTTTTATATGCGAAAGAAACATTACTAATGGAAGATCAAGATCTGACATATCTCGAAACGCAGACCCTAGACATCATGGAGCCCGAGAATGAAATATCGGACGACCAGATATCTCAGCTCAACGATGACCCAGCGCTATGGAAGAAGTGCCACGAAATAGAGGCATTGACCACTGCTTTTCGTGCGGAACGAGAACCACGAGACGTTGAGGCCGCCCTGCATGAATTTCATCTCAGATACAAACACAACACACATCAAGCACGTAATATAACCATCATTACAGCTCTTGCCGCCATGATCATAGGTGCGGTACTACTTATTTCACGTCCAAGTAATGCAAGTCAACATGCCCCTGGTATTGTCTACGCAGCATCGACTAGAGGTGCTGAAGTTGTAATTAGGCAGGCTGGAACTACTGAAAAAATCGTTCCCGCTAGTACTAAAGTGGAAGGACTCAGCTTCAAGACTACAGACATCAACACTGAGCAGGCTCACGACGTATCACTAGAAGTTCCAGAAGGAAGATCGTTTACTGTGGAACTTCCTGATGGTAGTCGCGTATGGCTCCACCCAGGAAGTACCATTTATTTCCCCAGCAGATTTGCGTCAGACAGCCGACAAGTTAAAATCGTAGGCGAAGCCTACTTTTCTGTTACCCACGACGCAAGCAGGCCCTTCTCTGTTCAGGCAGGCAACACCATAACAACTGTACTCGGTACTGAGTTTGATGTATCATCTTATGACAATGAACCGGTAACTGTCACCTTGGTGAGTGGCAGTGTGAATATCGTAGCTGAAGGGGGAAAGCATCTGAAAATAAAGCCTAATACGCAGGCCGTGTTGGCTAAGGGTGACCAATGGGAGTTGCACACGGTGGACACGGAGAAATTTACCAACTGGCGAGACGGATATTTCTATTTCGATAATACGCCGCTGCGAGACATCCTTACAGAGATAGGGCGCAACTATGGAACAACCATCCAGTGTACCAACGAGGCTTTGTTGCAAGAACATCTGCATTTTGTCGCAGAACGAACACAAAGCCTCCAGGATATCATGGATCGCCTAAAGGAGTTGCATCCCATGTCAGTAACGATGAAAGATAATGTGCTTATCGTGAAATAAACGTATGATGTTCTAGTCCAAAACTCGTGGCTTTTGTCTTAAGTTGACTACCTATTATTAATCATATCTTAACCAATAACTGTTAATATAGTTCGTTTTTGAATATGGGAACTATTCGACACACCTGTACTTGACATCTAGCTATCACATTGACGAAGAACCACCCGAAAGAAAAAGTCGATACTTTATTTAATTTTTTGGGGTCTAAAATGTAATAAAACTCTAAGCTCATGCGTTTCAAAAAATAGAATAATGGACTTTCGTTTATCTTTGATTTTCACCTGCTAACGAACAACCAACAACTAAACTTATTTCTATATGCGAAGACTTATTACATTAACCGCGGTGCTAACCATGGCACTTTCAGCTATGGCACAGCTACCTTATCAGAATCCCAACTTATCTTCCAAAGAACGTGCACAAGACCTTCTAAGTCGCTTGACGTTGGAAGAGAAGGCCCAACTCATGCTCGACGAGTCGCCTGCAATCCCCAGACTGGGCATCAAAAAGTTCTTTTGGTGGAGCGAAGCGCTCCATGGTGCTGCTAATATGGGCGGTGTGACCGTGTTTCCAGAGCCCATTGCCATGGCCTCCTCATTCAACGATGCCCTTCTTTTCAAGGTATTCAATGCTACGAGTGACGAATTTCGTGCTCAATACAACCGTAGAATGCTTGCCGGTGGCGACGACGAAAAGTTCCATAGTTTATCAGTATGGACACCAAACGTCAACATTTTTCGTGACCCACGTTGGGGACGCGGCCAAGAAACCTATGGCGAGGACCCCTATCTGACCTCAGTGATGGGAACATCAGTGGTTCGAGGTCTTCAGGGGCCAGAGACATCAAAATATCGCAAGCTATGGGCCTGTGCCAAGCACTATGCTGTTCATAGTGGTCCTGAGTACACTCGCCATGTCGCCAACATAAATGACGTGTCGCCACGCGACCTGTGGGAGACTTATCTTCCAGCCTTCAAGACCCTCGTCGAGGATGCCAAGGTTCGCGAAGTGATGTGCGCCTATCAGCGATTAGATGACGAGCCATGTTGTGGTAGCTCACGTTTGTTGCAACAAATCTTGCGTGACGAGTGGGGCTTCAAATATCTCGTGGTAAGCGATTGTGGTGCTGTAACCGATATCTATACGACACACAAGACTTCCTCAACTGCTGCACACGCCTCTGCAAAGGCTGCTCTTGCCGGAACAGATGTGGAGTGCGGATTCAACTATACCTATAAGAGCATTCCCGAAGCTGTACGCCGTGGACTTGTTTCAGAGGAGAATGTCAATATCCATGTACTTCGTTTGCTCGAAGGTCGCTTCGACTTGGGCGAGATGGACGACCCTAAACTAGTGGAGTGGTCAAAGATTCCTGCATCGGTAATGGACAGCAAGGAACATCGACAGATATCCCTTGACATGGCTCGTCAAAGTTTGGTGTTGCTTCATAATAATGGCAATGTGCTGCCACTTAAGGCTAACACAGAGAAGATCGCTGTCATCGGACCTAATGCCGACGATGAACCTTTGATGTGGGGTAACTATAATGGTACGCCCAACCGCACTATTACCATTCTTAATGGCATCCAACAAGTTCAGCGCAAACTTACCTATCTCAAGGGCTGTGACCTCACAGACACCATGGTTGTCAACAGTTTGCTACCCGAATGTCGTATCGATGGAAAGAGTGGTCTGCGCGGAACATTCTGGAACAACGTATCCATGGAAGGCAAGCCTGTAACCACTGAATATTACAAGACTCCCGTAGCAGTGTCCACCACAGGCATGCACAACTTTGCCCCTGGCGTCAATATCGAGGATTTCTCTGCAAAATACGAGACTGTTCTCACCCCTAAGACTTCGGGTGAGGTTGTCATCAATGTTGATGGAGGTGGCGACTTCAAAGTCTTTGTCAATGGCGAGCAGAAACAAAGAGTACACTCTTGGCGTACCACACCAACACGCACCGTATTGCAAGTGAAGGCAGGAGAACGATATAACATTGAGGTTCGTTTCGCCTTTGTCAAGACTTGGGGTGCCAATCTCAAGATAAACATCGGTACTGAGGAGCCCATCAACTATCAGGCCATCATCAATCAGCTGAAGGGTATCAATAAGGTGATCTTCGTGGGAGGTATCTCTTCTCGTCTCGAAGGTGAGGAAATGCCTGTCAATATCGAAGGTTTCAAGGGTGGTGACCGTACCAATATTGAACTGCCTCAAGTACAGCGCAACTTTCTCCGCGCTCTTCACGATGCTGGAAAAACCGTCATTTTTGTCAACTGCTCAGGTTCGGCCATCGCCTTTGAACCAGAGATGAAGACCTGTGATGCTATCCTTCAGGCATGGTATCCAGGTCAAGAGGGTGGTACTGCCGTGGCCGACGTGCTCTTTGGCAAGGTGAATCCTTCAGGCAAACTCCCTGTTACATTCTATAAAAACTCCGCTCAACTTCCGGATTTTGAGAACTATGCCATGAACGGTCGCACATATCGCTATTTCTCCGACCCACTTTTCGCCTTTGGATATGGCATGAGCTATACTACATTCGACTTTGGCAAGGCTACAACACAAGCTGTGAACGGTGGCCAGAAACTCATGATTCCAGTGACCAACACTGGCAAGCGTGATGGCGATGAAATCGTACAGGTCTATATCCGCAAGGTGGATGACACCGATGGTCCATTGAAGTCGCTCCGCGCTTTCAAGCGTATTTCGCTGAAAGCAGGCAAGACGACATCAACAGAGATAATGCTTGACAAGAAGTGTTTTGAGTTCTTTGACACTGGCACCAATACCATGCGCACCATGCCAGGAAACTATGAGGTGATGTATGGCAACAGCTCTCGTCCACAAGACCTCCAAACTATAAAACTTACAATAGGCCAACTGTAAGCCAAACAAATTGTTGCCGACGAATTGCAACGGATAAAAAAACCGAATTAAGTAAACTGCTACCGAAACAAGCAGAAAAAAATAGTAAGAGGGTGAATGAGTGTTAAAGTGCACCCTCTTACTATTTGTACTCCTATCGGAAAATTCCAATTTACTGATTTCTTACATCTTAACTATCTTTCTAACTGTGTTTGCCGTTCGTATCGTCAGATTGCTGCTAATGTTTGCGTTAGCAGTTTTTGACCACCAATTTGTCTTTTGATAATCCTTTCGATTAAAAGACCAGAATATTGTTTTCTTGTAATGTTTTATCTTTTCGAGTTCTTCCTTAGGCTCTCCTATTTCACTAAGCACATCGGCAAATGTTGCCGGCGGCATTATGAAAATTAGATTATCATATATCTCCTTGTCTTCAGTTCCCCACCAGTCAGGGGCGTTATATAATATATCTTCCAATTCTTCTTTTAATATGACAAAAATCGGTATATCCAAATTAAACCTGTCTTTTATCATTTTCTCAATTTGACCGAAAGTATCCTCATCATCACTTGAAAAGATGACATTACCGCTATTCAGATATGTCTTAACGTCAGCAAAACAAAGTTCTTCAAAACCTGCCTTTAATTCAGACATTGGTATTTTATTTTTACCCCCTACATTTATACCCCTTAAAAAGGCTATATATCTTTTCATCATCAAATTTTTCGGGTTGGTTTTCTTTTAATGCCTAACAAATGAATAAAGTCATTAAGCAAGGAAGTATCAACTGGCTCAAACATTATCCACTTTCCGTCATGGTAAATCTTTGCTTCGTCGTAGATTTTTTGTATAGCTTCAGGATAATTTTCTCTGGCTAATTCAAGTTTTGTCCTTTCATCTTTTCCGAAGATAACCATAAAACCAATAACGTTTTCTTTTGCATATAACGCACAAAGCGTTTTGCCGCCTCTACGATATTTGTATTCGTATGTCCATGCTTTACCGCCATTATTCCATAGACGTTCCATATCATATTTTTCATCAATCATGGCACACAACTTTTGCCATATATCATATAAAGGCTGCCCGATTAAAGCAGTCATTTCTTCCGCGTTTGGTATTCTATCAAGCATAGTAAAGCCTCTTTTACATATTAAGATTAGTCCACATCTTCAATCCTATCAAGCTTTTGTTTTCTGCAAGGCAATCAACCGCGATATATTCCTGACCGTTCTTACTGGCAACATCACAAGTCCGACACAGATTGACAAACATAGTTTTATAATAAAATAAATTATCCAGCCAATGATCGGCAGAAACAGGGGAAACCCCGGAGTGAGGTTTGTTAATGTTTTTCAGCTTGGGACTGTCCCAGGAAAAAACATAGATTGGGATTCCATACGAAATTACATTGTATACCAGATCAAAAGAAAGTCCACCGTTTGTCCACCGGGCAAACGGTACGGCAAGCAAAATACCAATGCCGAACGTCAGTATCAATTCTTTGATTATTTCACCCTTTTCCGCATTGATCCGCTTCCTGTTGCCTTTTTTACATATAGATATGGAGTAAATGGAAGCGCATTCGGCGCATAATCCTTTGCCGCAGTCCGGGCATTGGGCTACCATAGTTAATTTAGGATGTTCATAACAATTCATATCTGTACATGATTAACAATGAATCTACTTGCAAAGATAACCATATTCCTATAATTCAGAATGTTTGCGAACTTTATTATTCTTGATTAACAGCTTTATCCTCAGCGCTATCCACCAAAGGTAACAACAACAGATCATCCGATAAATCCAGTTTTTCTCACTTCGATGTCACATACGTCCAAATCGACGCCAAAAGCTGCCAGCAGTATAAGATACCCTTATTATTCAGTCGCTTACACATACCTTTGTTACGCATTATATGGTAATTCGGAACTTAAAAAACATTTTCTATGGATGAAAGCAAATTAAAGACCAAGATATTTTATTGGCCAAAGAGAAAGACAGCAACGAACTGAAAACTGTCTCAAGTATTGGCAAAAACGGTAAGTAGAAAACATGGCTCCCGGAGTCAGATTCCACGAAGCACCGCAAGCGTGAATGGCGCATAAGCAAGGCCGAGATTATGACAATCCTTATTTGTTTTCACTTCAATTCGTTCCTCAACTTCGTGCTTACCAAGGCGAATGTGGATGCCAAGGACAAGAATGTGTTCGATCGATTGACAGACAATGTATTTGGAAAATTGTAGTTTCTTGTGGTCTGATAATATGATGCAACAAAACGTAAAAAGAATGAAACATAGGTTAATCCATTAATTGATAGGAAATCATATCTTTGCCACACAAGACAACTAACCGATATTATATCAATCGATTAATCTCAACACAAAAACTGATGAACAAGATGTCTGCCTATTTTCTCACCGCACTCATTTCGTGGGCCTGTGCCTCACCCCTTCCTACAGAGGCTCAATCATGGGGTGCCAGCGGAAGCAACAAATCGCAGCAAAACTCGTGGTACAGTCCTGCGAAACGCATCTCAGAACCGGAAAGCTATCGCAACGTATTTGCAGAATTAGGCTACACGCAAAGCGAGATAGACAAACGGTTCAATGAGATACTCTATGATCGCTTCGAAGGACCACGTAAAATATACTTCGAAGTGGGCGACTCCTTGGCATATATATCTGATATCAAAAACAAAGACGTGCGCACCGAAGGCATGTCCTATGGTTTGATGGTGGCCGTGCAGCTAGATCGCAAGGAGATGTTCGACCGTCTTTGGCGATGGGCACGACGCTATATGCAACATCGCGACGGACCAATGGAGGGCTATTTCGCATGGTCTTGCAAGATCGATGGCACACGCAACTCTGAAGGACCTGCATCCGACGGTGAATTATACTTTGTCACCGCTTTGCTCTTTGCCTCTAATCGATGGGGCAACGACACTGGCATCAATTATAAGGCAGAGGCTCAATATATTCTTAATAATGCCTTTGCGAAGGATGGTACCAATGGCGTGCATAGCCTCATCAACAAGGACAACTATCTCATCACGTTCACCCCGACGAGCTACGGGGCAAGTTTCACCGACCCGTCTTACCATCTTCCTGCCTTCTACGAGGTGTGGGCAAGCTATGCCGACGACGGCAGACAGGAGTTTTGGAATAAATGTGCCGCTGCCAGTCGTGCCTATTTGCATCATGCCATCGACAGTGTGACCGGCTTGAACCCCGACTATAGCAACTACGATGGTAGCAAAATGCAATATCATTTCACCGCCGAGCGTCCTCGACCTAAGCACTTTGTACCGATGGATGCCTTCAGATACGACTCTTGGCGCGTACCCATGAACATTACACTCGACTTCATCTGGAGTGGTGCCGACAGCCAGTGGCAACGCGATTACGCCAATCAGATCCAGTCATTCTTCTATAGTAAAGGTATCGACAAATTCGTTGACCAATATAATGTAGATGGATCCACGGTGCAAGACACCCTTCGCGCCGGCAACTATGCCAAGGCCCTGCGTCACTCTTTGGGGTTAATCGGCACACTGGCAGCCGCTTCCATTGCCAGCGATAATCCTCATCGGGAGGAGTTTGTGCGCCACTTCTGGGAGGCAAAGCATGAGCCTTACTTCGACGGCTTCTTTGATGAGTACTACGACGGGCTGCTTCAGCTCTTCGCCTTCATGCATCTCAGTGGCAAATATAGAATCATTCACGACCGTGCCAACAACTTCGAGGCTTACTTTAAACCCGTTACAACTAGTACTGTCTCTGCGCCAGATAATGATGGATTCATACGTCGTTGGCGGTTGGCAGAGCCCATTTCCAAACCCAATCGTAGCAATATACTCTTCACTGACAGCTACATTCGTAAGGCTTTCAAGGACAACCAGCCAACAAAGAATCATAAATGGTACAACTTAGAAAGTACCAATTATAATGTAAAGCTTTACCGTCTGGCTACGGGCATGAATCAGAACCCTTACGGAAAGGTGTTTTGGGCAGAGACCATCGTCAATTGTTCTAATGATATGGCCAATGTTCGGCTAGCCGTGGGATCTAATTCAGCATCCCAGTGGTGGGTGAACGGTCAGGAAGCCGCTATTCTTTCAGGCGATCGTCGCATGGTGATGGACGATGTGGTTTCACATAGATTAACCCTTAAGAAGGGTACCAATATCTTACGAGGGGCCATCATAAACGGTCCCGGCATGAGCGATTTTTGCGTACGTTTCATTGATGAGAATGGACGGCCTATCAACAATGTCACTATAGAATAAGCGGCAATGAGACGATATATCATGTTGGCCATGTGCCAAATACTATGGAATGCCCTGGCAAGTGCACAGATAGGCAATCCATTTATCCATGATCCTTCTACGATAATGGAATGTGAAGGAAAATACTATACGTTCGGAACAGGTGGCGATGGCTTGATGTCTGCCGACGGATGGACCTGGGACACGGGTGCCATTCGCCCTGGTGGCGGTGCTGCCCCCGATGCGCTCAAGATAGGAGATCGATACCTTGTTGCTTATAGCGGCACTGGGGGAGGAATGAATGGCGGGCATACTGGATGCGTCCTGACGATGTGGAACAAGACATTAAATTCTCTTTCACCCGATTTTAAGTATACAGAACCCGTTGAAGTAGCCAACTCTGATGGATACGAAGATTGTGATGCCATAGATCCAGGTTTACTCTTAGACCCAACGACCGGACGGTTGTGGATGTCATACGGAACGTATTTCGGCTTTATCCGAATCGTTGAATTAGACCCCAATACAGGCAAGCGCATCGAAGGTAACGAACCAATTAATATTGCTATTGATTGTGAAGCCACTGATTTGATTTACCGCAATGGTTGGTATTACTTATTGGGCACGCATGGAACTTGCTGTGATGGTGTGAACTCCACATATAATATTGTCGTTGGTCGCTCGCGCAACATCACTGGCCCTTATCTTGACAATGTGGGCAGAGACATGCTCAAAGGCGGTGGAAAGATGGTGTTGGCGGCAGGTTACGGACAGGTAGGCGCTGGACATTTTGGCCGATTCATCGTGGACAAAGAGGTGGAGAAGCTGTCATGCCATTTTGAAGCTGACTACAGTCGTGGCGGCTATAGTGTGCTGGCCATTCGACCGTTGTTATGGAAGAATGATTGGCCCATCGTCGGAGAACCTTTCCAAGAAGGTGTCTATGAGATAGAGTCCGAGCGAAGGGGCTATGCCCTGGAGTTGGCAGTTGACTTCACACGGCAGGAAACCGAACGACGAAGGTGGTTTAAGAAAGTTGACAATGAGATCTTGAAGCCCATTGCCTTTCAGACTTTGCAAGAAGTCATGAAAGATTGGCCCAAAGGTAACATTCCCGTTCGTACGGGCGACTATATGTTCCGTCCTCATCAGAAATGGGAAATCAAGGCTGTCCCCAATGCAGGAGGTTATCTTGGCGGTCCTTATTACAAGATTGTCATTGCTGGCACCAACCGTGCCCTTACTGCCACCGCGAACAAAGAGTTGACCACTATACCGGAATTTACAGGCGTTCCAGAACAGTTGTGGCGCATCGATCAGCTGACTGATGGCACATTCCGCATCATGCCGAAGGCTGTTCCTGGTACTACCGAACCAATGGTTATCTACTCCATAGGAGACAGTACACCCACTCTTGCCCCCTTTGATGCTAATAGTGATAATTCCAAGTGGAACTTTACAAAAAGATAATTGACATGAACAAGATTCTTGCTTTAGTCCTCACTTTGATGGTTGGCACAAGTGTGCAAGCACAGAACCCTATCATCCATGACCAGTTTACGGCCGATCCCACGGCTCGTGTCTTCAACAATCGGATATATCTCTTCCCTTCTCACGACATCATCAGTCCGGTAGAGCCTGAGCGCAAATGGTTTTGCATGGCCGATTATCACGTCTTTTCCTCGGACAATCTTGTGGATTGGATGGACCATGGCATGATCCTCAGTCAAGAAAATGTTCCATGGGGAAAGCCTGATGGTTATTCCATGTGGGCGCCCGACTGTGTGGAGAAGAATGGGAAGTACTACCTTTATTTCCCCGATGCTCCTAAGGAAGGAAGGGGTTTCATGGTTGGCGTAGCCATTGCCGATAAGCCCGAAGGACCTTATGTGCCTCAAGCAACTCCTATCAAGGGCGCAATGGGAATAGATCCATGTGTGTTACAGACGTCCAAGGGTGAGGCCTACTTGGTTTGGTCCGGCATGGGTCTCCGTATGGCTAAGCTTTCCGACGACATGTTATCCCTTGTTGGAGAATCAGTAAGACTTGATGAGTCATTCCCAAAAGGTTTCAAGGAAGGTCCTTTCGCCTTCGAACGCGATGGAAGATATTACCTTACCTTCCCTTGGGTACAGGACAAGACAGAGACATTGGCCTATGCCATGAGTGACAATCCAATGGGACCCTACGAGTTCAAGGGCCTGATTATGGAACAATCGCCCGTGGGATGTTGGACCAATCACCACTCCATCGTAGAGTTCAAAGGACAATGGTACCTGTTCTATCACCACAATGACTATTCCCCTCGGTTTGACAAAAACCGCAGTGTGCGCATTGATAAACTCACTTTCAACGCAGATGGCACTATTCTTCCTGTCACTCCTACATTACGTGGAGTTGGAAACACCCCGGCAAACGCCCATATTCAGATAGACAGATATTCTTCTTTATGCCCAGTAGGTGCATGGATAGATTTCCTTGACAGTACCAACACATTCAAAGGATGGTACGTCAGCTTGTCCCGCCCAGGTACGTGGGTGACCTATGACCGTGTTGATTTCACAAGCCCAGTAACCAAATTTATTGTCCGAGTACGCACCAAGGGATGCAGACTATCTATAACAGGCGACAAAGACACACCGATTGCGACAATCGAAATGCCGGCCGGAGATGGATGGCGCGAACTGACATTTCCTTGTTCCGACAATAACATCAGTGGAATTCAAAGTCTACGACTTACTAATCTTTCAGGCGACGCAGCGTTAGACTGGATTTCTTTTCAATGAAACCAATCTGAAACAGTATCCTAATGGATTAGCAAATATAAATAAGCAGTTTCTTAGATTTGTTATATATTATAGTTATGAGAGAGGGTAATCTATCTATCGGTTCTCTCTCTCTTTTTCTTTCTTTGCAGAATGCCACGGCATTATAATCAATAATTAAGTACTAACAATATACCAAGAGGTGTTGAGCAGTTAATATTAGCACTTTCAATAAAATAATATCCTTGCATCATGCGTTTAACAATATGATGTCAGGGACTTTCACTTTTAAGCAATTTACACTCCACGATGACCGTTGTGCCATGAAGATTGGTACCGATGGCGTATTGCTTGGCGCGTGGGCGAATGGTGGGCAACGCATTCTGGACATCGGATCGGGCAGTGGACTTATCGCCTTGATGATGGCACAACGATATCTTGATGCCCATATTGATGGCATGGAGATAGACTCCGAGGCTGCAAGACAAGCGACAGAAAATGTAAATGACTCGCCATTTTCGAGTCGAGTGCAGATCATTGAAATGCCTTTTCAACAGTTTCAGCCTGAGAAGCCTTACGATGCCATTGTCTCCAACCCTCCTTTTTTCCTTTCTTCGGCTGACTATAGCAACACGTCTCGTGCCGTGGCACGGCATGCCGAAACCTCATTCTTCAAGGAATTCTTCCGATTTGCAAAGGATTGGTTATCTGCGGATGGCCAAGCGAGCATCGTCATCCCTTGCGAAAGCATCGAACCCATATCGGCAGAAGCCTACCTCCTCGGTTTCTTCCTGGCTCGACGCGTGCTCATTCGTACCAAGTCTACGAAACCCATCGAACGTTGTCTCCTTGCTTTTTCCAAGCGGCGCACCACTCCTCCCGCCCTCACCGAAGAAACCTTACTCACTTCGGACGGTGAGAAATCAGCATGGAACATTCATCTTACAGAAGAGTTCTATCTGTAAGAAGAGTTCAAACAAATCTGCTTGGAATAGTTTTATTGGCAGTCATACCCCAGTTCGGGATAAAGCCATCAAAACAGAGAGAGCTGCCTTGTATCCTCAATAGTATATCCCACAAGAGCCGCAGGCTTATTGTCAAAGAAGCAGTAAGCAGCCACGGCAGATATTAGATTCATGAT
>DHOP01000089.1 GCA_002407775.1 Prevotella sp. UBA5387 | reverse complement strand
TAAAGTAAATCTGATATAAGTCAGCTGGATCGCAAAAGTGATTGGAACGATGCCTCGACCACTTAAAAACAGGGGAAAGTCGTTCTAAAACAGAGGGGTTTTATGGTCGTTTTTCTTATCAAGAAGAAAGTAAAAAAACGTGTTTTGCTTGCAAAGTGACAAATGGACGAGACTGGTGGGATAGAAAGGGGTCAACACCTGCGAAATTAATGAAATCTGCGAGAGTTAAAAACACTTGCACGAACACACCAACCATACAATGGAGGGGTACTACTTATCAGTCGGCTTGGGTGCGGACGAATGTTGCCAAGGACGAGTCGGCGCAGTAGAAATGTGCGTGATTTACTCTATTTTAACGCTTATCCATGACGAAAATAAACCGAAAACAAGTAACTTTGCAAAATTATATTAAAACAAGAACAACTATCATGGCACAAGAAGATGTTTTCAAAAAGATTGTAAGCCATTGCAAAGAATATGGTTTTGTCTTTCCAAGCTCGGAGATTTACGATGGACTCGCTGCTGTTTATGACTACGGTCAGAACGGCGTGGAACTCAAAAATAATATCAAACAGTATTGGTGGCAGTCGATGGTACTGCTACATGAGAACATTGTTGGCCTCGATGCAAGTATTTTCATGCATCCCACAGTATGGAAGGCCAGCGGCCATGTTGATGCGTTTAACGATCCCTTGATCGACAATCGCGATTCAAAGAAGCGCTATCGTGCTGATAACCTTATCGAGGATCAGATTGCCAAGTATGACGATAAGATTGAAAAGGAAGTCACTAAGGCAGCCAAGCGTTTCGGTGAAAGCTTTGACGAGGCTAAGTTCAAGGAGACAAATCCTAGAGTTTTAGAGAATCAGCAGAAGAAGGATGCCTTGCACACTCGGTATACAGCAGCCATGCAGGGACCCGACTTGGCTGAGCTAAAGCAAATAATCCTCGATGAGGGCATCGTGGACCCGATTAGTGGCACTAAGAATTGGACAGACGTTCGTCAGTTCAACTTGATGTTTTCTACTGAGATGGGATCCCTCTCAGAAGCAACTAATAAGATTTATTTGCGCCCAGAGACCGCACAAGGTATCTTCGTGAATTATTTGAACGTCCAAAAAACCGGACGTATGAAGTTGCCGTTTGGCATTGCCCAGATTGGTAAGGCTTTCCGTAACGAGATTGTGGCACGCCAGTTTGTATTCCGCATGAGGGAGTTCGAGCAAATGGAGATGCAATTCTTCTGTCAGCCCGGAACCGAGATGAAATGGTTTGAATACTGGAAAAAAGTACGTTTGGCATGGCACGAGGCTCTGGGAATGGGTGCTGAAAACTATCGCTACCATGATCATGAGAAGCTGGCCCATTATGCCAACGCTGCTACGGATATTGAATTTAAGATGCCGTTCGGCTTCAAGGAAGTTGAGGGAATTCATAGTCGCACTGATTATGACTTGTCTCAACATGAGAAATTTAGCAGTCGCAGCATTAAATACTTTGATCCAGACACAGAACAGAGCTATACACCATTTGACGTTGAGACATCAATCGGTGTGGACAGAATGTTCCTTAGCGTGCTCTGCTATGCCTTCCAAGAGGAGAAATTGGATAACGGCGAAAATCGTGTGGTACTCCGCTTGCCAGAGGCTCTTGCCCCAGTGAAGTGCGCCGTATTCCCATTGGACAAGAAAGACGGTCTTCCCGAGATTGCACATGAGATTGTTGACGACCTCAAATTCCACTTCAATACTCACTATGGTGATCCAAAAGACTCTATCGGCAAGCGTTATCGCCGTCAGGATGCCATAGGAACACCATTCTGTGTGACGGTGGATCACGATACACCAAACGACCATAAGGTCACTGTACGTTTCCGCGATACCATGGAGCAAGAGCGTGTTGACATTAACGACCTTCGACTGTTGATTGAGGAACGCGTAAGTATCACTACCGTTCTGAAGCGTCTTGCTAAGGAGATTGAGGGTCTTGACAAATAAATCAACGGTTAACCAACCATATTAATTCATAATGACCACAAAACGATGGCATTAAAAAATAACAATAACTTGACAGGATTGGTAAAAAAAATCACTAGGCTCTTTCCAATAATGCTGTTTCCGTTGGCATTGTTTACTGCATGTTCCGAGTCATCAAATGACGTTGTGGAATTTCCCGATTGGCAAAACAACAATCTGAAACAGTGGAACTCCATTTATGCACAAGCCAATGAACGAATCGCCGCTGGTGACCAAACCTGGAAGGTTTTCAAGACCTGGAACATAGAAGACACTCTCCATAGCGAGAACACTTCCTATATTGTGGTTCATGTCAATACCAACGGAGAAGGAGTCGGAAGTCCGCTTTACACTGATTCTGTGCTTGTACACTACAAGGGAAAATTACTCCCTTCAACTTCCTACTCAGAGGGTTATCAATTTGATTCTTCATGGGGAAGTGCAACGACAACTACCACTGCCGCACCCATGAAGATGCTCGTGAGCTCACTAACCGATGGCTTTGCCACGGCATTACAGCATATGAACATAGGTGATGATTGGGATGTATATGTGCCTTGGACTTTGGCATATGGGGCAACAGTGCATAATGGCATTCCAGCCTATTCCATATTGATATTTAATATTCAATTAGTTAATTATGTAGGCGCCGGTCATTCTTTGCCTGTAGTTAAGGCAAAGGCAATGATTAGAGGTACTGAATAAGTAAGAGCACATTATTTACAATTGGCGAGTTAGCCTTTAGTAAAAAGTAAACAACGTTTGAAATATACAAAAAGAGGGTGTGTCAAAACAGG
>DHOP01000017.1 GCA_002407775.1 Prevotella sp. UBA5387 | reverse complement strand
AAGTAAATTTAGGCATAGTCAAATTGCTGGTGATGTAAATGAAAACATATTGTGATTCAATTTGAAACACTTGATGATTCAATTTGAAACAGACCGTGATTCAAATTGAATCACGCAGTGAACTAATTCGAATCACAATCCCTAAAGATATCTATTGGCTACTAGACAAATTATCATTAAGGTCAGGAATACAAATAATGCATTTCTTTCCGACCATGATAATTCTATATATTCGTTAAATATAATGTAATATTTACAATTTATTCGTCTAAGAAAGGAATAAATATTATATTTACAAATAGTAGATTAGTAATTAATAAACCCCATATTTTTGAAACGATTATGACATTATTTATACAACTCTTATTAGCGGTAGGCATTCAGATGCCAACTCTACCCTACCAGGCCAACGCATTGGAGCCTGTCGTCAGCGCACAAACCATCAATTTTCATTATGGTAAACATTTGAAGGGTTATGTTGAAACGCTCAACAAACTCATTGCTGGTACAGAAATGGAAGGTAAGTCTATTGAGCAAATTGTCAAGGCTGCTCCGGATGGTGCCATATTAAATAACGCAGGACAAGTACTGAACCACACCCTATACTTTAAGCAATTCATGTCACCCACTGTCAACAACAAACCCTCCGGACGAATCGCAGAACTTATTAATCGCGAATTCGGTAGCTTTGACAACTTTCAAGAAAATTTTGAGCAAGCCTGTACTTCGCTCTTCGGATCAGGATGGGCATGGTTGTCTCAAAATCAAGACGGAAAGCTGGTTATCACCAAGGAGGCAAATGCAGGCAATCCATTGCGCTATGGACTCAATCCATTGTTGGGGATAGATGTGTGGGAACATTCCTATTATCTCGACTATCAAAATCGGCGCGCCGATCATGTCAAGGCGATGTGGAGTATCATCAACTGGCCTGTAGTTGAGGGTCGGTTAAACTAAACTTCTCGCTTCATTTGATTCGTAAGCCGTGTAAGTACAAGGCGAGGGCATCTAAAATGTTCTCGCCTTGATTATTCTATAGGTAAGCGCTAGCTATTAGAAGTGCAAACTGTTTTGTATGTAAAAGACGTTTACAACAACACACATCGCCGTTTGTTAGCTAGAGCTCATGGGTATGATACAAATATAAAACAATTAGAAACATTAAGAAAGTAGCAGACAGAAGAAAAAGGCTAACTTTGCACTATCACAAACAACTCAAATAATCATAGACCCTAAATGGAACAAACTATCGCTTCCGTAGAAAAACGCGGATTTTACAAACTATCGTGGCTACAACGCACCGGCTTCGCGTCTGGCGACTTGGCACAAAACCTAATCTACCAGACTATCGGCATGTATCTGCTGATATTCTATACCAATGTGTATGGGCTTAATCCAGCCTCGGCAGCATTTATGTTCCTTATCGTTAGACTAGTTGACGTACTGTGGGATCCGCTCGTAGGCACATTTGTCGACAAACATTCTCCACGCCTAGGCAAGTACCGTTCATACCTCGTCTTGGGTGGTATTCCTCTAACGGGATTTGCTATTCTATGTTTTTGGAATGGTTTTCACGGGTCTTTAGTCTATGCCTACGTTACCTATGTAGGTATGTCGATGTGCTATACACTTGTTAATGTACCTTATGGCGCACTCAATGCCTCCCTTACCAGGGATACAAACGAGATTACGATACTTACATCCGTACGAATGTTTTTTGCCAACCTTGGTGGTCTTGCCGTAGCATATGGTATTCCAAAGATTGTCTCTGCATTGGCGTCCGATGGCAAGGTCAACACACAGGAAGCCTCCGGCGCATGGTTCACAACGATGCTCATATACTCCCTAATCGGACTGGCTCTGCTTATCTTCTGCTTTACTCAGACGAAGGAGCGTGTGGTAATGGACAAAAGTGAGACTGCCAACGTAAAGGTTTCTGACCTTTGGACTGAATTTGTGCGCAACAAACCGTTGAGAGTGCTTGCCTTCTTTTTTGTTACTGCCTTTGCAATGATGGCCATCGGAAACTCAGCAGGTAGTTACTACATGATTTACAATGTGCATGGCACTCCAGACCAGATGGCTAATTTCATGGGATTGGGTTCCATCCCAGCCTTTATCTTTATGCCCATGGTACCAGCCATCAAACGCGCCATCGGCAAAAAACAAATGTTCTATGTATTTCTAGGTATTGCCATTTTTGGTATGGCCATGCTCTACATCATCTCAATGGTTCCAACTTTGAAGGATGAAATATGGTTAGTGTATGTTGCCCAATTTGTCAAGTCCACGGGTGTTATCGTTGCTACAGGATATATGTGGGCATTGGTTCCAGAAGTAATCTCCTACGGCGAGTACACCACTGGGCGTCGCATCTCTGGTATTGTCAACGCACTGACTGGCATATTCTATAAGGCAGGTATGGCGCTTGGAGGCGTAGTTCCTGGAATGATACTTGCATTCGTTGATTTTGATCAGACTAACTCTACTGTACAAAGTCCTATGGCCGAACAAGGAATATTATGGCTTGTTGCTATAATACCTGCAATACTCCTTGTCCTCGCAATCTTCATCATCTCCAAATATGAACTTTCTGATGAAGTGATTGACGATATTAACAAGAAGATTGAGCTCCGTCAGATGGCTAAAGAATAGTATTTTAATATACAGCAAACAAGTTATCATATTAATATTAGACAGTTATAACACATCAACTAAACTAGACTCCTGAGGGCGATAGTACCGGCAATAATACATATTCCAGTGCTTTCGCCCTTTCCTTTTTATTTTATAATTGTGATGTTATAAAGCTAAGAAGGTAACACTTTACTGTCAATATAAAGACGATGAAGAAGAAAGCATTTTCACTTTGTGTGAATAGTATCAAATAAACAAGTATCCCGTGCAGCCCTATTTATGGACTACACGGGATATTATTAATATAATATGTTTAAGCTTTGTGTTCTACTAATTTATAATAATTAGTCAGAACAAGTCAATCTTGAACGATATCAGAAGAGTTTTGCAGGGTAAACACCCTCATCTATTAGCTTCTGAATTCTTGATACCACATCAGGGCGGTCTGCGGCATAGGTCACCCCAAACCATTTACTAGTAGTATCTAGCACTCGGACAGTAGCTGTACCATCATTGATGAGTTGGTTGACCAACAGCGGAATGAAGAATTCGGCCTTGGGATTCTCTAGATTCTTCGGGTCAGACAAGAAGTTCTTAAAAGATATCTCACTGTACTCGAAGTAGTCTGGCGTAAAGCCCCACACGTTCATGGATACGGGAGTATTATCGGGCACACTTATCCAATTTCCATTTTCGTCCTTATATTGCACATCAGAACCATGACGCTCAATCTCTGTACGTTCCACAACAGTAGTCAGATTCTCGTCCTTGTCTTTGGAACAGATACCACGTGCCACAGTCCCATTGTCGCTAAGGGTGTTGCCTACGCGAAATCCAACCATTGCGTAACGGTTCTTGCTTCCTTCTGGAAGGTCGGCAAGGAACTTCCCAATAACCTTAAAGCTGTCGCGGTTATAGAAGTCATCGCAATTGATAACACAGAAAGGCTCGTTAATTACATCCTTTGCCATCATAACTGCGTGATTTGTTCCCCATGGTTTTGAACGTCCTTCAGGTACAGAATAGCCCTCTGGCAACGCATCAAGACCTTGGAATACAAGCTCAGCTGGGATATGACCTTCATATTTTGAAAGCACTTTCTCGCGGAATTGGTCCTCAAAATCTTTTCGAATAACGAACACAATCTTGCCGAATCCTGCCTGAATGGCATCATAAATGGAGTAATCCATTATAGTCTCGCCATTGGGTCCTAAACCGTCAAGCTGCTTTAAGCCACCATAGCGGCTACCCATTCCTGCAGCGAGGAGTAACAATGTAGGTTTCATTTGTTATTTAATTTTTAAATGAATAGTTCTTTATTGATGCAAAGTTACAAAATAATTGTCTATCGAAAAACCATTTACCCATAAATCAGAACGGATACCCCACTGCAAAGTGAAGACTTTGACTATCCTTGAATGAGTCCATATTATAAAATCCAGGCTTATAGGGTACATGTATACCGATGCCCCAATCCAAACGAATAACTAGAAATTCAAGATCGTAACGTAAACCAATACCTGTACCAAGGGCAGTCTCCTTCAAAATATTCTTGAACATAAAGGTGCTACCTGGACGATCTTCGTTTTTGATATTCCAAACATTGCC
Organism: Prevotella sp. UBA5387; assembly: GCA_002407775.1. GTDB lineage: Bacteria > Bacteroidota > Bacteroidia > Bacteroidales > Bacteroidaceae > Prevotella. The sequence continues at coordinate 45,185 of DHOP01000017.1, read as the reverse complement.
AGCATCAAGGAACACTGCTCCATAAAGGTTTCCGAACAAACGGGGGCGATATTCCAGATTTGCTAACAGTCGAATGTCTCCAGTTTGGTCAAGGTAATAAACAGATGCGTCCTCAGGATTATGGTAGCTACCAGGGCCGATGAAGCGTGCTGTGAATGCACGAATGCTGTTAGCTCCACCTACATAGAACTGCTCGCTGTATGGAGCTGCCGAAGAATTGCCAAAACTCCAAGCTACACCCGCATCAAAATGGGCCACCAGCGAACTATGTTGGGTGAGTTGCCATTTCTTTACTAGTTCAGATTCAACTTTTAAGAACTGCGCATAGGGATTTTTAAAAAGCTTTTTGTCTTTCTCGCCCCATTGTTTTCCTGCTATCAAATAGCCTAAAGATAACAAATTTCCACCTTCGCTCAGGGTAGTTTGCCACCATATAGGGTTATGGTAAGTGGTTGGACTTGTGTAAGTATAAACATACTGCATCTTCGGCACAAACTGGTCGCGCATGGTATAATGCAAATATGGAGTTGCCGTCAAGATCGAGTCAAAAGCGGGTGTTTTGCTGCGCATAAACTCAAAGGAGAAGATAAGTGGACTGAACTGATGGCGACTAGTGGGTGATGACTGTATGTTGTATGTCCATTCACCAGACACAATGTGTCGTTTGAAGAAGTTCGCTCGACTGATAATATCTGACGACATTTTCAGCGTTGTTGTGGTTGGAACAAAGAAACGCCTGCGATCATTTCGTTGCCCACGCTGACGATTCCTCCGCCTTAGTTGTTCAGCAAACGGGATGACTAGACGTGGATATTGCAATGACACATCAAAGCCATATTCATAACTATTAAAGCCCGATGTTGTTCCTTGTGCCTTATGTCCTGTTTGCCATTCATAATTTCCACGTAAGTTAATGTCTAATAGTTCGCCCCCTCGAAAAGCATTGCGCTTGGTAAGACCAATTACCAAACCAGGACCGAAGCGATTACTAGTCTTTCCTGTGAGATTACCCTCAACGTAGAAGTCGTATGGCTTGTCGAAGACACAATTTAGCCGCAAGTCAAGGGTGTCATTTAGTCCGGTTGTATCCCGAGGCGTGAATGTAAAATCGACTAAGCTGAACAACCCAGTACTCGTTAGGCTGGCCAAACTCTCCTCATGGTCATTTGAATTGTAAAGTTTGCCTTTTTGAAGCTTGAGAGAATTGCGAATGACAGAAGAACGTATAGGTGATCGACGACCATTATAATGAATGGTCATGCTACGTCTTCCCGTAGAATCCAGAAGCTGTTCCATAAACTGTTTACGAAGATCCAGGTCTACATTACCAATATACCACCTGCGTTTTGCTATTTGTGGGATATTTTCTGCCTGTTGAAACTTCAAGGAAACCTTGCCAGGTGAAGAGACGGTATCTGCCAAATAGGAGGCGTATCCAGGCTGATAGTAAAAGAAACCATTATTACGGAAAAGCCTGTTAACGCGTGTCCGTTCGGCTTCAAGAGTGGATACATCAAATGCATCACCTTTCTTGATATTTGCTTCAGCCTGTGTAACACGAAGTAAACTATCGGTAGCCTTGGGAAAACGCAAGTATTGCAGGCTGTCAATGGTGAATAAATGTCCCATGTCAACTTGATAGCTTATCTTCGCTTTCCTAGGATTACTTTGCGTTATGACCTCATGAGTAACTTTAGCTTGAAAGTAACCATGTGCTCTTAAAACCTCGTTGGCAACCGAAGCGCGAAGTTCTGGGTTGACCCAACTCATCAATATTGGTTTCGAACCAAAAGTTTTCAGTATCCATTGACTCAAATTATCCTCGCGGTTCACAAATTCATTCCATACCCAAAGCCCAAAAGGAAAAGGTGATCGGATGCTACTGCTACCAAAAAGCGCAGCGTTTGGTGGCGTTGACAGTGCAGCTTCAAGTTCGTCCTGAGTTGTTGTGAAGTGTTCGCCCTTTTCTGGTGCATTGTATTTTATTGCCGATAGACCAATATAAAGCTGATCTCCTTCAGGCAGGCTCTTAGTAGATGAGCACGATGAAAAGAAACAGAGAGTGAATATGGAAAATAAAGAAAAGATGAAAGCAGCTCTTTGGCGGAGCCTGCACGGCAAATTGTGATAACTGAAAAAATGCAGTATCATAATAGTACGAAGTTTGATCGATAACACATATTTTTGCCCGGTAACTTCTGAAACATGAAAGATGTGAGATAATATATGATTATTTTCCACTTCCATACGCCTCCTTTGTAATAGGTTTCTGAATCGAATCAACACGAATTGCTGGCAAATCAGTGACATCGCTTTTAAATCGGAAGATGTCCGTTAAACTGTTAAGTTTCCTTCTCCATTGGAAACCGCCTCCATACTTACTGATGTTTCCTTCCAGCCAATCATAGTTGTTACGTTTGTAGAACAAACGAAGATATTGATTTGAGGTAGGACTTAGACGGTACTCCAAGGTTATATTATCAAAGAATGTCTCGTTCTGCATGGCTGCATCGACTCCCGATGATAATTTGCCACCAATAGATACACGCAAGCGATTATTCCAAAATCTCTTTGCGAACTTAAATGAATAATCTGTGTGGAATGCGCCACTACCTTGGATTGAGTTATCTACCCCGATGCTTACATCCAAAGATCGTAGTGCCTTGTTTGAGATCTGATTGATTTGACTGTTCAAGAAAGAACTTAGAGCAGAGTTCATTGTGAATCCACGTGTACCACCCTCCGAGAGATACATGCCTGTGGTGAGCATAGTTACAGCTATTTTTCCACGTTCCTCTTTAGACATCATCTGTAGTTGATTGTGGATCGTCATGTCTTCTGGAGCATCGATAATAAACTCTAACCCCATGTCTTGTAGTGTTTTGGTCACTACTACCCCACAGTTGAACTTCACAAGCCTAGCCTCATTAGTCCCATTGCCAATAGTTGATTGAGTTTCCTCGGTGGCAGTAAGATTTAGTCGGGGGTTCATGGGGTCACCACGAAACTCTATATAACTACCGTCTTGGACAGTGAAAGTCTTTAATGGAATAACGGGCAAAGAATATTTCATCTCACCACTACTGATAGTATAGCGACCATTAAGACGTACATTGTCTACAATATTATATTGCATACGCATGTCACCACCGCCAATTATATCAATATAGTTGGACTTGTCCGCATTTAGGAAACAGTCAACATGAGCACCTTGATCGATACTGATAGAAAGGTCCATGTTGAGTCCCGTGATAGGTGGGCGATTGATTACTTGGGTTGTAGTATCTTTAAAGTCGACAAAATCCACCAGCCCTTCCAACTGATTGTCATTGGAAAGTGGAGAGTCTTTCAGATTATACTTCAAATCAGTAGTTCCCAATACATCCAATCGACCTCGCATTTGGAGATTACTTAACAACCCTCGCATAGTGCCAAAGTAGTTGACATAGGCCTTGCCAAATGCATCAGAGCGTCCAGTCTCCTTTGAGTCGATAAGCAAAAAATTGTTGGCACGCATGCGAACGTCCATATTCATGCGACTCATATTAGAGAAGTCAAAATATCCCTGCACATTGAGCGGACTCTCATTATGAGCAAACATCTCAAAATTTTCGAAGAGCAGTCGACTGTCTTTTATTGTAACTGGGTCATCGGCAAAGCGCATTTCAACTCCGTAGGGTTCGCTAAACATATAAGTGGAGTCTAAAAAGACCTCGCCATTAACATTTGGGCTGTTCACAGAACCTTTTACAGACAGTGTTCCTTCGGCATAGCCCTTGAAACCAATGAGTCGATCTGGTATAAAACCATTTGCCATGTCCATAGGGAAACGCTCTAGATCAACCTTGGCATCCAACACACCCTTGCCTTGCGAAAAATAGGTTCCAGTCAGCACACCGATCTCATTGCCTTCGTGAAGGAGTATCCCATCTACATAATGTCCACCGTCAGAGCGCGGCATGTAAGTGAATTCTGACCCAATATTACCTATTGTACTGCCTTCATAGATCATGTTGGCTACATTGACTGACGATGATACCGTAATCTCTTTTGATGTTTGAATGATATGAAAGTCGCCGTTCAGGATGCCCTCTACATTTGGTGTATAGGGGATCATAGCAAGCGCATCGCCGATGTTAAACTTATGAAGGTTAATGGATAAGTCTTGTAAGACGGTGGAATCTTGATCGTTGGAGAAAATCTGCATACCCATGCCATCAGCTGCCTGAAGAACCATATTGGCACTCACACGACGATCATCTCCCATAAAAATATAGTTGTTGTCGTTTACTGAGAACTTTTTATAGCCAATGATAGGGTCATCTCCGAAAAGATGCACACGAATACCATTCTGCTCCATAGACCCCTGCAATCCAAGTTGCACGCCAAGTCGATCATGCAGATCATAAACCCGTGTCTTTAAGCTTGTTCCATGCTCATTTATGGAACCATCGATTAAGGCATTGAAAATATATTGGGGATTATCCTTTCCGTTACGTAACTGGGCTGTATAGGTCATGGTTGACTCATCCGAAAAAACGTTGAAACGCACTGTATCTATCTCAAAGCCATTGGCTACTAAGGAGTCCACCTGCAAACTGCCGTTCAGTCCCTTAACTGGTGATGAGGTCAAATTGACATATGCGTTATTCAGGTCATAGCCGTAATGTCTAAGAATGTGACTTATGATGTTGGCTTTACCTGAAACAAGATATATGCGCGCTAGAGGAAGCTGCTTTCTGAGACGTATCTGATCAATATATTTATTCTTATATTGACTTTGCATTTCTGACACAAATTTCTGTCCGCTCTTCAATAGTTGCTCATATCCGCCCGATACATCCATATTAAGTTGAAAGTCGGAAGAATAGACCATTGCGTGCGTTGTATCACGAGAAGTGAGCATATCAATGTCAATATTCTCAGGTCGATAATACTTTTCATTATTCAATATAGTGATGTCACTCAAGGTGCCACGAACTTGATGAGTTTGCTTTAAGTCAGTTGATACATCAACATGCGTGCACATTGAAATAACAAGTGGCTGCTCAGTGAAGTGCAGATTATAAAGATCCACTCTATGGAGATCACCTGTCAGTGTAGCGCGCAGGTTTTTGCCACCGGTCAAAGCATCAATAGTGAATTTACCTTGAAGTAATGGATTTCGACTGTCCACATCAGCTACAATGTGTCCGTTACGAATGGTAGCAGTAGCATCAATATCATTCAGATTGTATTCTCCGTAGTTAAACTTATTGATTCTAGCTTTTGCCATCAAACGAGTATTGGGTGAAAGGAAATCAACACCTTCTCCCTTGGCTTCGATAGACCCCGTAAACGGATGCAAGTTTTGATGTGGCAGGAAGTTTTGTAAAGGCAATGAGTTGGCCGTGAGCATTGCATTGTAAGCCATCTTATTAGCGTCAAACGCAACATGCCCACGCAAATTTCCACCGCCTTGTGTTGCCTTGAATGTACTAGCATACTCGTTGCCAGAAACCTTGACATTGCCATCAAAACCAATTCCGTTAGGTATATTGAAGGTCTTCCGAATGCTCGGATCGAACAAAGCGGACACAAAGCTAAGGTTTTGAGCTTTAGCATTTACATCCACATTTGCCTTTAACTTCTTCATTTCAAGGAGATTCTCGGCAAATCCGTCTGCCTTGAGTTTAAAGACTCCAGGAATAGACAAGTCATTAATCTTAATTCGTGACTTCTGCATATTACCTCGAACGTCGCCAATTACAATCAATGGTTTATTCGGCCATTGCTTTCGGAGTTGTGAAGGCAGTTTACTTCCAATGAAAGTCATAAGATCTTGCTTACCGACTTGTCCCTTGAGGCTGACGGAGAATTTCCCTGGAGCAATTTCATCAAAGGCAGTATTATCCATCTGAAAGTTAAGCCCCAATTTTGTTCCAGCCTCCGTATTCACCATCAGCGATGGAAGCGCTAGACTTGTGCTGTCCATATAGAAACGGCCTTGCAACTCATTTACAGCTAATCCGCTTTGCTCTTTGAAAGCACCTTCACGAATAATCACACTGGTGATTGCGTTACCAAACGAAAAGGAATCAGCCTTCAGTGTCAGCTTATCGAGTGCCAAATGATTGTAATCAAGCCCTTTACACTTAGAAACAAAATTCTGATCGTACTTCATTCGACCATCATCCCAGTTGAGATGAGAAACTTGGTACAAGCTTTTCCCAAGATCGAAATAGCCGTATCGAGCAGAGGCCTTTCCTAAATAAGCATTCACAGACAATGTATCACCAGGCATATGAAGTGTGAAGTCCGTATTCCTCACCTTAAGATTAGCCAATTTTATCTTCCAGAAGTTAGTGCTAGGTGTCGTATCTGGGGGGACTGTGTCACTCAGTTCAATACTCAATTTCGCATTATCAAGCGTAGCATTATCGACATTGACCAATTGATTTCCTAAATCAATGCCATGTGCTTGTAGGTCAAGGTGGCCCACCTTGCCTCTAATGCGTGCAGAAGGAATGAAATGAGCCGTGTTTACTGTCATCTGATTGAATGATAGTTCATCTATCATTACCTGCTTTTTCAACAATGGAAAAAGTTGGACATCAGCACGAACATCACCTATATACGCTACCGTATCCTTCTTGTTGAGTGGAGAATCATTAGGTTGTAATACTTTAACTTCTTGCATAGATAGATCAAGGGGGAAAGCAAGATGCACATGGCCGACGCTAATTTCCATACTCATCTCTTCGGAAGCATAGGCTGTAACCCGCCTTACTGCCCACCGCTGAAAGGGTGGAAAGTAAAACAATGCGAATAATAAGGCAATAAGTAGAACTGGTATCAGGATCGCTATACCACCCCACTTCAGATATTTACTCATAGACACCAGTCGACGTGTACATAGTGCAAAGTAAATAAAAAAAATGGAATAAATCTTCGAATAATAAAAGAAAAAGCGGGAAAAGTCTTACTTCTCCACGCTTTTTGCTATATCATGCCATAGTGGTTCGTCTGGTAATGGCGAATCAATAGAAATGTTTTTCTTGGAAACAGGATGCACAAAAGAAATGCTATGAGACAGGAGGGAGATGCTACCGTCTGGATTACTTCTTTTGGCGCCATACTTTAGGTCCCCTCTAATAGGACAACCAACATGGGCGAGTTGGCATCTGATCTGATGATGGCGACCTGTAAGCAATTGTACTTCCCAGAGATAGTAATTTGTACTATGACCAATAACGCGATAATTCAAAAATGCCTCTTTGCTGTTTGGTACTTCATGGTCATAAGCGTAGCTCTTATTCTGCTTCTCGTTACGGACCAACCAATGATGTAATGTCCCCATCAAGACTGTTGGAGCATCCTTAGTAATAGCCCAATAGGTTTTGTGCACTTCACCTTTACGAAACATTTCGTTAAGCCGAGACAAAGCCTTTCCTGTGCGAGCAAACACCACCAATCCAGCCACAGGACGATCTAAGCGATGAACCACACCAAGAAACACATTACCTGGCTTTTGGTATTTTTCCTTGATATATGCTTTTACAGATTCAGAGAGAGGTTCGTCACCTGTCTTATCACCCTGCACAATCTCTCCACTTTGCTTGTAAACAATAATCAAGTGATTGTCCTCGTAAACGATAATCATCTCGTAGGTAATTTGATAATACAATATTGGCGTTGTGATTCAAATTGAATCACAGAGTGAAACAAATTGAATCATACCATAAATCAAATTGAATCACGCGATGAATCAAATTGAATCACAACGCCAAAAGATATTGTTCTCGAAAGAATTACATATTCATGCCGCCATCAACCTGTATCACTTGCCCGGTGACATAGCTTGACAGATCAGAGGCCAAGAATGTGGCAACGTTGGCGATATCATCTACATTACCAGCACGACGAAGTGGAATATTCTTAATCCACTCCTTGCGGATATCATCTGGCAAAGCTTGGGTCATGGCTGTGTCAATAAAACCAGGCGCAATAGCATTAGCACGCACGCCACGACTACCAATTTCCTGACCAATACTCTTAGCCAAGGCAATTAGTCCGGCCTTAGATGAAGCATAATTGCATTGACCAGCGTTGCCATGAACACCAACAACTGAGGACATGTTAATGATAGAGCCACCACGCTGATGCATCATTATAGGTGTGCAAGCGTGAATGAAATTAAAGGCGCTCTTAAGGTTAACATTGATCACTGCGTCCCACATCCCCTCGGTCATCTTGAGCATTAAGGTGTCTTTGGTGATGCCTGCATTATTGACCAAGATGTCAATTGAACCGAAGTCAGCTTTTACTTGGTTGACCACTTCTTCTGTTTGGGCAAAGTTTGATGCATCGCTAGCATAGCCCTTGCTCTTCACACCAAGTGCAGCAATTTCACGCTCTGTCTCTAGCCCACCATGTTCCTCATCGATAACTAGGTCTGTGAATGCAATATTGGCGCCTTCCTGTGCAAACTTCAAGGCAATAGCTTTGCCAATACCACGTGCGGCACCCGTGATGAGCGCTGTTTTACCTTCTAATAATCCCATTTTAATGTTGATTCTATTTTAATGTTGATAATAATTGATTCAAGTAAATCTAAGGCTTATTTAATAATACTAGGAATCTGAGTCATTTCGCAGATCCTCGCCTATTTCCTAGGGCACCATATACCACTTTGGCCACCATTGGTCGGCTTGCTTCCTCAGTTAACCCATGGCCAAGCCTTCCATAAATGAAAGGAACCTCCAATCCCTTGATACAATAGTGAGTAATATCGGCGACTAATTCAACGTCATCTACATCGAAATCACCTTGAGACTTTCCCTCGGCATAGACCTTACGGAACAATTCTATTTCTGCATCATCAAAATTCTTCCTAACTTTCTCCACGGTCCAAATGTTACGGAAAAACTCGGCACGCAGATTGCCATTCCGAACAACGGTCTCCTTAATCATGCTAAGGTGAGTATAGATAAGCTCAATAATCTTTTCCATGGGATGTATGCCTCTAGAAGCAACCTCGTCGAGCTTAAAAGTAAGACGCTCCAACTCCGACTCGATGACGGCATAATATACATCCTCTTTTCTGCTGAAATAGGTATATAGCGTACGTCGGCCCTTGCCTGACGCCACAGCAATATCATTCATTGTTGTGGCAGCAAAGCCATTTTTAGCAAATAACTGTCGAGCGACATCCACTAACTTCTGCCTAGTCTTTGAAACAGACATGTGCCTATCTTTCTTTATATTATGGAACGCGCAAGGCTTTTGCACAATTCCTATTATTTTGTGCAAATATATGATTTTTCCACGATTACACCAAACATCAGCATATAAATTACATGGAAATCACGAAATATACTAATTTAACAGTAAATTGTTTGGGGGTATCATAATTATGTTGTACCTTTGCACTCGCAAACAAGGAACACGAGTTTACCCGTTAAGAATTTGTTTAGCTAATATCGCGGAGTGGAGCAGTTGGTAGCTCGCCAGGCTCATAACCTGGAGGTCGCATGTTCGAGTCCTGCCTCCGCAACTATAAATGCTCAGATAACCAAATTATTAAGGTTTTCTGAGCATTTTTTATTGTTTACCCAAGTCAGTAGTAGTCACTATCTTTGCTATAAAGCATATTCACCAGGTTTTACCCCAAATTGTTTTTGAAAACACTTAGCAAAATATGATGGACTGTTAAAGCCGACCATATAACTTACCTCATTAATTCTATATTTCTTATCAGCAATGAGTTGGGCCGCTTTCTTCAATCTTACTATTTGAATAAGCTCATTGGGTGTTACGTCTGTGATAGCTTTAATTTTAGTGAATAGGCCACTTCGGCTAATATTCAGATGTTCTGCTAAAAAACCAACATTCAGTCCAGGATCCTCAAGATTATCCTCGATTACCTGTATCATTTTCAATAACAACTCATTGTCGACTACAGAAGTAGTGACACTTGAGATTGGCGTATCAGGTGATTCAGAATACTTTTGAAACAGCATATGTCTAATTTCAATCATATTCTTAATGCATGCACGCAGATATTCCATAGAGAAAGGTTTCTCAATAAAAGTATCTGCTCCACAGTTCATGCCTTGGGTTTTACTCTCATCGTCTGTTTTAGCAGTAAGCATCACAAATGGAATGTGACTATAGCGATAATCTGCTCGAAGAAGTTTGCAGAATTCCGCGCCATCCATCTCTGGCATCATCCAATCAGAGATGATAAGACTAACCTGGTGACGCGTCACTTGCTGCAACCCTTCACGCCCATTACGAGCCGTAATCACTGTATAATCTGTTTTAAAATTATTTGCCAAGAATCGGAGCATGTCCTCATCATCCTCAGTGATCAGCACTATTTGTTTAGCATTAGAATCGCTCAAAACAGGTCTAGATAGCTTTTCTTCTTTACTTTCCTGCGCGGGCTTTGAAGGTTTTGTGATGACATTGGCTTGTGTCGTAGGAATTGTAACTCTAAAAATAGATCCCTTTCCAAGCTGAGATTCAACTGAAATATGACCTCCATGTACATTTACCAAATATTCTACGATAGAGAGTCCAATACCCGTTCCAGGCTTGTTGTCTTGCGCTTGATAGAATGGGCTAAATATTTTTTGCTGATCTACTTTACAGATTCCAACCCCATTATCTTCCACTTCGATATTGAAAGTCCTATTATCTTCAGAAACCTTACAAGACAAATGCACCATATTGTGTGTATATTTGGTAGCATTTGTCATTAGGTTACTAATGATCTTCGTGATTGCCTCCTTGTCAACGATTGCAACAAACTCCTCAGAAGGATAATCGATTTGGAAATCGGCACCTTTCTGTTGTAGAGTTGGTTTAAAACGTTCCGCAACTGATTCCATGATTTCTTGGATATTATATTCGGCAAAGTTGCGTTGTGGCTCTAATTGTTGTATTTTATTGAAATCTAGCAATTGGTTTACCAGCTCTAATAGTCTATGGGCGTTACGATTAATAATCTGCAAGTTTTCGTGATAACTAACAGGAATGTTTGTTTTGGTACTATTTACTACATCTTTCATTAATATTTCAAGTGGGCCAATAATCAGCGATACCGGAGTACGTATTTCGTGAGCAATCATCGTAAAGAAAGTAAGGCGAGCTTCCTTTACTTCCATGTCCTTTCTGTCATTAAACCTCTGCATTTCACGTTTGTGCCGCTTCTCTTCCTTAAGTAAGCGCATATGAACATAAAGCCATATCATGCCACCGATGAGCAGCAAATACAAGATCTTAGCTGGCAAAGTCCACCAAAATGGAGGATGTACCACAATCTCTAAGGTAGCTTCTTGTTTACTCCATATACCATCATTATTGGTTGCTTTCACCCTAAATGTATATGTGCCAGCAGGTATATTGGTATACGTTGCCTTGGGCGTAGAGCCGACATAGTTCCATTCCTTATCAAATCCTTCAAGTTTATAGGCATATTGATTCTTCTCAGGAGAGCAATAACTTAATGCAGCAAAATATAGACTAAACATCTCATCATCGTAGTTTAAATCGATCTTTTCGCTGTATTGAAGTGCTTTTGGCAACTGCTTTGAGCCTGTAACAACTGTTTGGTTGAAAATTTCCAAACGTGTAATAAAGACCGATGGAGCTTGCCGATTAATCCTAATACGATAAGGATAAAACCTCGTGAATCCCTGAATAGAACCAAAATAGATGCATCCATCAGAAGCCATGAGTCCTGCGTTCGGTTGGAACAACTCACTAACTAAGCCGTCATATCTATTGAAGACTTGCACTCCATCATTCTTTGAATAGCTAATGATGCCTTTGTCAGTCGACATCCATAAAACGCCTTGGTCCTCTATGACACTGCTCACTGAGTAGACGCCCTCCTTGAGATTCATTTTGATGAAGTCGTCCGTTTGGGGTTGATATACGCAGACTCCCTTTGGCGTAGCCACAATGATGCGCCCAGTAACATCCACACAGATGTTATTAATCTGAATGTCAAGCATGGCATTCGATTCGCCGTTAGGTTTATATTGCTTCCACACCTTATTTGAACTATTGAATCGCCAAAGTCCGTCACCTTGAGTAGAGAACCAGAGATTACCTTTATGATCTTCGTCAATGTCTATAGTTATTGCTGAAAAATCATGTAGCTTAATGAAATTACGATTATCTCGATTGTACAAGAAAGTCCCTTCCATTGTACCAATCCATATTCGCGATTTGCTATCACGATATAAGGCATAGACTGATTGAGGGAAATTTGCGACATGCGACAGCTCGTAGGTCTTAGTATTCAGAATAAAAATGCCCTGAGAATAAGTTCCTATCCAAAGATTCTGTCCATCAATACAGAACGCATGTGCGTTAACACCTTTGAGTTGTTGCTTGCTTGGGAAATCTACGAATTTGTCTTGTTGCGGAGAATAGCAGGTAACACCACCATCGTCAGACGCAATCCAGATATTACCAGATTGATCTTCACAAAATCGAGAAATGACGTTGCCCAATTTGGCGTTAGTACCCAGAGGCGTAAACGACTGGAAACGCTGACCTACTGGTGAAATATAGTTTACCCCACTATAGAATGTGGAATACCAGACGCCTCCTTCCTTGTCTTGTAAGATAGAGTATACAAAATGAGGAGCCGCCAAAGAAAAGCTAATACTTGTAGCCATATTATGACTATTATGACCAAAGGGAGAGTATGCATCAAGTGACCCTGTCTGCGGATTGAACATTAAAAGGCCCTCATCACATCCCACAAGCACACAATCGGGAGCTAACTCATAGAGTGCATGGATATGTGTTGCAATATATTTCGAGGGGATAGGAACAATGTAACCTGTCAATGTTCCCTTCATATACGACTCCGTTTCGCTTATTTTTTGCAGGCCATGATTCCAAGTCCCCAACCATCGAGAACCATCATTTAGTTGAATCATAGCCATAGATCCATACTCTGATAGTGAAGTATTAAAAGTAACCTTCAGAAATTTATTGCGCGACTTATCAAATCTCATTACAGGTGATGAGACAGAGGTAGATAGTAGCCACACTTGATCTTCATTGTCAATATAGAGCTTGTTGGAGGTCTTGCCTAATTCTTTTACTGAAAAATGCGTTAGCTTATTATCATTCCTAGAATAACTAAAAACACCTTGACCTATAGTAGAAATCCAAAGATTACTATCTCGATCCGCTTTAATAGAAGTGACTTGTGCGTTTAGCAACAAACCATCCTGAGTCTTGTTTCCTAACTTTTCAAACTGCTCAGAATAAAGACAAAGACGATATACTCCAGTGCTCGTCCCTACCAAGATGTAGTCTCCAAAGGAAAGTACATCCGTGATATACTGGTCTCTCAAATCCTTGATGGGATAAGTACTAACAGAAACTCCATCATAACGACATAACCCATAATCGGTTCCAATCCAAATAAAACCATGTTTATCCTGGGTCAAAGACCTTACGGTATTGGCTTTAAGACCATCCGCCATGGTAATAGAACGATAACGAATATCGGTTACAGCCGATGAATACATCGGCAATGAAATGATATATATAAGAAAGAACAGGAGTTTACGCATGAATGTTAATGTTATACCATTACATCGAGACAGATCATAGTGTCTGATAGTTTTATCTGATAAGGATATTGCTTATTGATACTGTTAGGGGTTCTTGATATTATTTGATGTACAGCCGGTGCGCCCATCACAACTAAATATAGTGCCTTTAGAGGCTTTCTGGGCAGTTTAAGCTGGGCTTTTCCATGGCTTACAGGTTTACCATAAACAGACTCATCATCAGTGGTTACCGCTACAAAGCCGTAACGCAGGCCATCTGTATTAGGCTGAACGAGAGGTTGAACTTGAGCTGACACTTTCTTGCTCCGAGATGGCAAAGAAAGTCTAATGGCATTGAAACCGTAATCCTCAGGTATCACATCATTAACTGGTCGTAGCCATCCTTCCTTCTCTGTCTTTTCCATCTTGGTCAAAAACTGGCAGGCATAAGGACGAGTCTCTTGATAGGCATGCGAAAAGTCGAGATTGACGAGATGCTGATAGCAATCTATCATCTCATCATTAAACTGTTCCTGAGTCAACTGATACTGTTGCCTATACGTCATGACCGGATCTTCACCCTGCTTACCTTTGCGGAACAACTCAGCTATACTAGGCTTGCCACGCTTCTCCGACCAGTATTCAATAACGTAAGGTGAATGATAAATATTACTCACATCAAGAAAAGCCTTATGTGTGAGTTTCTTAAATGCCTCATAATGGTAGTTTTCATCCTTAAGCCAATCTGGATTGACTTGCCAAAGCATCCATTGGGAGGCCATCTCAAAAAATCCGGATCCACCCCAAGCCACTCCAACACTATCGGCAGAAATCTGAGCCTGGAAACTATGGCCAAGTTCGTGAGCCAGACAGTTGAGTTTCCTATCCTGTATTCGGTTGGGAGCCACCCACAAAGCGCCTATGAAATTGTCATAATCCCCTCCATAGGCAGTGCCCTCAAGCGAATAATTGATCATTACCATCATTTTATAGTAATCTGCCTTCGAACCAGGAAGTGAAAATTTAAGAGTATCACGAAAATATCTATAAAAGCCCTCTACTCTATCCTCTAAGTTGCCCAAGTCAATACTCATAGTGTGTCCGTCAAGTGTAGGTGGGTTATAAGTGTCGTTTCCAAATCCTTTCTCCCACATAAAAACTAGATTTTCTGTTTGGGCAGAATGCTTCCAACACCAACGACTCGTGTCATTCTCTAGGGCATAACCCTTCAAATCTTTTGGGATATATACTTGTTTTTGTGCAGTTGCTGGCAATAATGCGATACTAAACGTCAGTAATAGGATAGATTTTATCTTCATTTTTTTTATCTTTTCGATAGACAAATATGCTGATTACATCATTTCAGAGTTGTCCCTTCTATTTTAAATTGATAGGGCAGTTGGTCATCTGTCGATTCTTTCTCATCCCATGGGCACTGCCGATATTCATTTGGGGTGCCTTGAACCACCACGAAAAGCCTGAAAGTTTCAGCTGGCACTGTAAACGTTGCTGTCACTTCTGCATTTGTTGTGGATAGTAGATTCATATCTCCATATACCCTCGACCCATCTCTTTGATAGGCTACAAAGCCATAGGCCCAACCTTCGTGTCCTGCTACTGCCGTCGTGTTATAGTTGGTTGTGGTGCCTATAGTCTTGCCATCCCCATTCACTTGAATTCCAGCGTCACCGGAAGCAAGTGCCGAGCCAACAGGCAAGCCTTTCATATGGAATGTTACTTGTGTACCAGCAGTAGGCACAGCAAGTTTTATCACATTGAATCCTGTCGGTTGAACACATTCAGCATAGGACACTTGATACCATCCGTCGCCTATACTAAGGGGCGAAAATGTATAACGATCACTGGTCGTCATACTGGCATAACGACGAACCTGGGCGAAATCGAAAGTTGTTGCTTTTTGAGCATATGCAAAAAGCTCGTGCTTCAGTGTATCGTAATTATTGTTAAGGAAAATCCTCATATAAGCCTGATTTCCATCCTCAGGGTAATGACTTTCGTTCCATATCCGCCCAAGGGCTGTACGTCCTTTTGTCTCAGTCCAGTAGAATTGCTCCCAATATGAAGCATAGCGTTGCCACTCATGTTCAAAGTGGCGATGATGATTGGCTATCCAAACATTTACATCATAGGCTGACAAAGTCTGCGACAAATAGTTCTGAAAGGCTTGCCACTGTGCGCATTGCTCCCAGAAACCATTACCACCATTGCTGCCTGGAAGCCCATATTGGAATCCCGATTGCTTGTTGTCGGCCCCTCCATTAAGCAAATGGTCGCAATAAGTTTGATACTGAAACGAATGACCAATCTCGTGAGCTATAGTATGTCCTATGGGGTGACACGTTGAGGGATTCACCCAAAGCGTACCTACCTTATAATCATTGCCTCCACCGTAAGCAGTCCATTCTGTGGTGTAAATGAGGTAGATCGCTGCTTTATAGGTATCTAATTGGGATTTACCTTCTCCAGTATATGCCATGTGTAATGAGTCGACATTGGTGTCGTAAAATTGTTCTGCCTTTATCAGCATATCATCAATATCCACACGCATGTCCACCGTATATCCATTTTTGTCAATTGCAGATGGTGCATTTAGTGGGTCTGCTCCAAACTCTCTGTCCCAAAATACTACCCAATGTTCACTTTCACGACTTCGAGTAAAATTCCATCTGCTGTCAGGATTATTATAATCATTGTTATAGTTTGCGTCAGATGTCAATGGTTTCCAAAGAATTCGACCAGGATATCCAAAAGTAACACTGCCCAAGGAAGTGCCATCAAGAGCAGTCAATCCTATCGCACGAAAGTCGGCATAGCCATTAGTATAATCCGGTGAATATCTCCGAAATACAGGTGTTGTGCCACGTGCAAGAACCTCCACAGAGTCCAAACCCACAGTACTGAATAACGAACGATTGGGCTGAAAGCGATCATTTGCCTTAAAGTATAGAGAATCCTGGGCATTAACAGCCAAGACTGACATCAGTGAATATATGAGAGGAAGTAAAAATCTCTTCATTTTACAACATATTTTTTTCCGTTAACAATATAAACTCCTTTTGGCAGACATTCAAGATCCTTGGCATTACTACGTACCAACTGACCATTAAGCAAATATACATTCACTTTGTCTCGTTCATTAGTGGCTAACGTTTGGTCCATTATGCCATCCACCGTCTGAACCGTAAAGCTGAGTCCCTTGATCGTGCTTAAACTCAGAGAGCGACCATTGACGCTAATCATTTCTGTTGAGAAATTTATTACTGGCCCTCTTTCCGAGCCTGTCGCTTGTGGGACTGCTGTCTGCAACGAAATCCGAATGGCAGTATAAAAGTCCGTAGACATAAATAATGTTCTTATGGTCTGTGCGTGGCTACTTAGTGGGCATGCCCACAAAGACAACGCAAAAAGTTTAATAAATCTCATTTCTATTTGCTTTTTTAATTATCAGTTATATTTTAAGCCTTTGTCTTTACATCTATCTCATAGTATGAAATCATAGAGTTCGGATAGTGATTCTATTTGAATTACACTGTGAATCAAATTGAATCAGAGCGTGATTCAATTTGTTTCACTCGCTGATTCAATTTGAAACAGCAAGCGAGTGACAAATCATTATTCCTTAAACTCCTCATAATCTTTATAGGGATATATCTATATGTAAAACTATATATGTCAAAAACATTATTTTAATGTCATGTACCAATTTGCAGGTTGATATAGATCTTTTTTAATGAACGACTTCATCTCTTCCTTATTATCTACTCCTCTTCGAGAATATACTTTATCAGCAAGATAAGCAGGGTCATTACGTCGAAGTGCCACTCGCATTAAATCATAGAATCGTACTCCCTCAAAAGCAAATTCAAGTGCCTCTTCACTCATGATTAGGTCTTCTACACCATTGATCTGATACTGAAGACGCGCTTCGTCGGTAAGCGTAGAATCGTCTGGCAAGACATAGGAACTATTATGTTCACTCCATCCAGAGCCATGTGAATGGATGCCCATGGTGTTCTCGTTTGTGAGTTGAGCATCAGTTCTAATGATGTAAGTGTTAGCAGGAAACTGGAACTGTGAGAGCCATTCCTTGTCATTGGGATAATACGGAATGATGTCTTTGCTTATCACTTGGTCGTTGACGCCAGTCTTAAGAATGGCCATTGCAAAGCGTGGGAAGCCCGCACGATTAAGAGCTTCCGCAAGTCTGAGATAAACCATAGTACGTCGATACACGTGAACATTGTGTGTCAGGTATTTATTTATTTGTTGAATCTCTGTGTTAGCACCAGTATATATATTGTTCATTGTACTCTTCATCCATATTGCTGGTAAACGAAGATCACCTGACATATTATCCGAAAGTGTTTTGGGGGCGTAAATCACGTCACCACCTGTGGTAAGATGGCAATAGACCTGAGCCGTTGAAATCTCCTGAATTCTTTTTGAAGGAACCAATGAAACCTGAAATTCGTTGTTTATATTAGCATTAAAAAGGTTTCTTAAGTTGCTATAGTTCCCTTCAGACGGAATAGAATCACCAGGTATCATAGTAATCACCTCTGCGTCTCTGGAATATATTTCAGATCGCTCATAAAAGTAGTTAAGCCACTGATTGCTCGTCATCAGCCAATGGGTATCACTCCTGTCCCATTCTATAGCATTGATATCTGTCGGGTAAGCTGTATTTGTCCCATTACGATTTGAGAGATAATAATAGTAGTCCATGGCAGCTTCGCGATAGTTGCCAAGCCATAAATTCATATCCCCAATAATTAGATAAATGGGAAAATAGAAAAATCTGGAGTCAGTATTTCTTATGGAGCCATAGCCTGGGTTCTCAATACGCTCAAGCCCCTTTAAATCATTGAGAAAATAATTACAGATACCCTGAATGTCCATACGGGGATATTCCTTGTCAGTATCACCCTTGCTCAAAATAGGCTCCGTAATAAATGGCACGCTTCCATAATTTAAGACGAGCTGCATATACGTCCATGCGCGATAAGCTTTTACTACAGCATACTCCTTTCTGAAGATATACTCATTACGGTTATTCTTCATTGCAGTATCTGCATTTGCAATGAAGTAGTTGCAATTGTTTATCACAGCATAATAGTCACGGGGTGAATTATATGCATTTTTATCACCAATATTAAACATTGCAATATCACGAAGGTCAGCAGCGGTATGAGTATCTACATCTAGAAGATCACCGCGAAGTTCTCCCAAAAGTATGGTGCGATCGGCTAGAGTTTGCATTTTATTGATGATGCCCACGACACTATATAGTGTGTCTTCTGCTTGGGTCAGATGATTGTGGTCGGCAATGATAACACGCTCTGAGTCCTGATTGAGAAAGTCAGAGCATGAAGCAAAGACAAGGAGTGACAAAAGAGTCACTGCCATTACGCACCGTTGCCTAATGGAAAAACAAATACTTCTATTCTGTGGACTACTAAACATCGCGTTTCGGATTAAGAATTTATGATTGATATCCATAATGAATTTCTATTATCGTTACTATTCTGAATAATGTTTCAGTATAATCGTATTAGTTATAGATTTATCTTCACTCCAGCAACAAAGCTTCTGCTCTGAGGTAGTTGCCCCAGATCAATGCCTTGTCCTAGCACCCTGGAGGTAGCGGCAAATTCAGGATCAGCACCTAGGTACTTAGAGAATGTTAGAACATTGTTAGCTTGCAACCAGAATTGGAATCCTTGGAAGAAAGTAGAGTGCACAGGAAGCGTGTAACTCAGTGTAATTGTTTTTAATTTCATATAGCTACCATCTTCTATCCATCGATCTGAGAAACGACCATTGCCCATTGGGTCTTGGAAAACCGCCTTGGGAACATCTGTAATCTGTCCCTCTGTTTGCCATCTATTAACAACTGCAGTCGTTTGATTCATAAATCGGCTACCCGACTCTAGTTGACTACGCAAATAGTCGTATACATCATTACCCAATGAGTAATTAAAGCTCAAATCCAAACGCAAGCGGTTATAGTTGAAGCTAGTAAAGATATTGCCATATATATCAGGATTGGGGTCACCAATAACAGTTTGGTCTGCATCTGTAATTTCGTGATCGCCGTTTATGTCCATAAATTGGAGATCTCCTGCCCCAAAGTATTGCTTATCAACACCATTAACATCCATGATATACAAACCCGCCGTTTTAGCCTCCTCGCTTGTTGAGAATACGCCCAAGCTTTTATATCCATAAAACAAATTAGCGGCCTGCCCAATTTCCGTATGGATTGTCGCACCATAGATTGTAGTGTTGATAGCATTTTGATTGTCATTAAGTACTGTAATCTTGTTTTTATAATGGCCTAAACTTACACCAAGTTCCCACTGAAAACTCTTGGTAGTAATTACTTTGCCAGTAGCTGAAATATCAAATCCTTGATTCTTTAATGCACCGCCGTTGCTCCAATTCTGATCCAAACCCGAAAGATAACTCAGACTTTGAAATGTGAGAAGATGGTCAGTGTGGCTCAGATAATAGTTAAAGCGTAGGTTTAAACGATTCTCTAATAGGTTCGACTCAAATCCAAAATTAAAACGTTTTGTCGTTTCCCATTGCAAATGAGTGTTTCCAATATTGTCAAAAGACAAGCCTGCAACACTCTGCATAAACTGATGGGCACTGAAATAGCTTCTAGCTGCATAGTAGTCGATATCATCATTACCACTTATGTCATACCCTGCATTGATTCTTAGATAGTCGATTCCACGTGTTGTGGCAAACCACGGTTCATTAGTAACTACCCAACCAAGTTGAATACCAGGAAATATACCCCATGGCACTCCGAACAACTTCAAGGAATTATCCGCCTGTGAGCCAAAACGCGAAGAAGCTTCGGCTGTTATATTTGCCTGTAGATAATAACGCTGGAGATAATTATATTCAGACTGAAGATACCAAGCTATAGAATTCCAATTATCATTTTCACCTGTTGTCTGTGCATTAAGAAGGGACGGGCTCATAAATGGCGTCTTATCATTACCAGTATTATATCCTAACTGATTATTAAGGGTATAACTCTCCCAATTGATTCGTGCCCCACCAAAGATATGGAAATCGTGTGCACCAAAGCGTTGTTGCCAGTCCAACCTAGTATCGCTATATACGGAGTTTTGTTTGGAAACCAATGCACGTGTCTCATTTTGGCGATATGCCCCAACTGCTGCCACATAATAATCTGGCACACCATTCATAGGAATATAATAGCTTTCATTTACATTGACCAAATTGTAGCTGAAGTGTTCGCTCATGAACATATGAGGATTAAAACTAAATTTTGGTGTCACGCTAAGATTAACCATTGAACTTTCAAAATGGTTTTTGTTCTCTGCATCTCCATATAAATTTATAGCTATGGGGTTAGCAAGCTTATAATTATAGTTGTTATAAAGAGACAAGGCCTCATCAAGATATGTTTCATCTGTAATATCCAAGAAACTTTCAGATAGTACCCCGTTAGCATAAGCATAGGGACTGAGCATCGGACTCTTAGCATATGCTAGGAAAGAAGGAGAAGTCGGTGTGCCATCACTATAATTTTCTGGTGCACCATCATTTCGAAGATTTCGAGTCTGGTTAGAAAAAGATGCATCAAAGCGAACACTAAAATTCTGCATTAGTTTGATATCAGTATTGAACCTAATATTAACTCTATTCATAGAATTATATCTTAATGTGCTCTGATTATTAATATATCCCAAGGAAAGATTATAATTGGCAACCCCATCCCCCCCTTCTACATTTATGCTATAATTCTGAGTTATCGCTGTGCGATATACCTGTTTCTTCCAGTCTGTATCATTATGATATTGGGGATAATAGTAATAGTTGGGATCTTCATTTAGAAACTTAAAGTCTAAAGCAGTCGTGTTGGTTGTTCCTAACAGGTCCGAGGCATAGCTCTTGTATTGAGTAGCATTCATCATGTCAATAAACTTAGGCTCTATCGACACACCTGCAGAAATGCTTGCAGTGATACGTGTGGCCATGCTATGATTGCGACGAGTCTGAATAAGTATAACTCCATTAGCTCCCTTAGACCCATAAAGAGCGGTTCCGTTCTTCATAATCGTGACATTCTCAATGTCTGCTGGGCTAATATTTGATAGTACGCTATTATAGAATCCTTGATGGATCATACTTCGATTATATTGCTGATCAAAAATCACTCCATCGACAACTATGAGAGGCTGAGCGTTGATGTTCAACGAATTAAGTCCGCTCAAAAACATCACGTTCCCAATTCCTAAAGTTCCATTGCGCTGAATTGTATAGGCATCAGCACCCATTCTTTTTTGTATTTCCTCTCCAATATTGACTGCATTGGAAAAGCGAAAATCACTAGTTTGCTTGTCAGCTCTCAAATTGGTACCTTGAGCGTATTCGGATAGAAACACTTCAGGATATATTTTCACAATTTTTTGTTGTATATCTCTTCCTAGTCCCATTTGAGAATTATTCATATCGGGAGCCGAAACAACTATAGAATAAGCAAAAGTTGGCACGTCCATCTCATAAGTGCCATCAGAATGGGATAAGCTACTATATCCTTCCATCTCAGCAACACGAATAATTGCACCAGAAACTGGTTGATCCGTAGTTCCATTTATCACTCGTCCCGTGATATGACGAGTTTGATATTTCTTTGTGACGGACCTGGCAGAATCATTCTTAGCATTTGATTGACTTAATTGAGCTTCTTGGGATGACGCTGAGATTGAACCAAAAATCAAGAATGGTATGCAGTATGCTATGTATTTTTTCATTTGATTTATCTTTAGAACTGTTCTATTTTTACATGAGTTCACATCTCATTTGGTTTAAAGATGATACAGTCAATACGCATATTTGTAGAGTATATTGATGTCTCATTCCTACCAACGTTGCTTTGGATACGCAGCTTTACATTAGATTTTGCTAATCCAAAAAAACATGTTGGAAACTTCAAATTGCTTGCAACCTTAAGAGTATCAACAATCCCAGGGGTAGTAGTCGAGATACCAAGACGACGTTGCTGTAGCTTTGCATCTTGGTTAGTATAGAGTAATGTACATAATACCTTATTAGGTAGAAGATCCTCCTCGGAAGCATTCGGATCGTATGCTTGCGCTGGAGCCATAACAACATAAATGTCATATCCTACATTTGACAAAAGCCCCTGCACTGAATATAAAACGGTTGGTGATGGGAAGTGGTTCGGATCATCAGATGTGTTACTGGCTATGATTTCTGCAAAAGCATTGTTGGAAATACAATCATAAAAAGTATTGTTAGACTGTACATCACGCACTACTAAAGGTTGCTCAGCATCAATAATTGTATCTTGACTTGCAAGATTTTCTCCTTCCACCTTGATAGTTTGATAAAAAGTCTGTCTTTTGTTTATTCGAAAATCATTAGCCTTCAATAGCATACCGTTACTACAAACTAAATTTTCTGTTCCTATGAATATTCCATCATTATCGAAGGGATGATAATAAAGATAATATGGGGACTCTCCAAGTATTTTACGAATCAAATATGGATGAGCTACAGTGGATATGGCAGAATCTCGGAAGGCATTATCAGGGTTTAAGGTACGACTAAAGACGGTACCGTTGAGAATGGCAAGACGCACATTCGTCTCTTGCATTGAGTCACGATTAAGCACTGTGTTGTCATAGTTGAAGTAAGGGCGATACTCATTTAAAAGTCGAGTCCACTCTGCATTGTTTGGAGCAAGCATCCAATATGTAGAGTCCTCATTATTGATATAACCCAGTGTATTTAAAAGCTTATTTCTCAATATCATAACGGAATCAAGATATATAGTCTGCCCATCAACTATCCCCCCTGGAACACTAGCCGATTCGACAAATTCGTATGTAGAGAAACTGTTGAGGAAATGATATACGCTATCTAAGTCGCTATCTAATCCCAAGTATTCAAAAATATTCGGAAAATATTGCACCTTTCTTCCTATCTTGAAGAGTACGCCATTGCTGTGGAGTTGATTTGAAGCAACAAACGATTGGTCTCCAATGGTCGATGAGGTCAAGACTTCAAACTTCCCGTTCATCATGTTGATTGAGTCATTGGTCAAGGACGACACTGGGTGACGATACATGGATACATGATTTTGTATGAATTGCCTAACAACAGTGTTGTCATTTTCTCTTACTCCAGCCTCCTTTTGCTTCAAAAACTCAGACACTAAACTATCAGCCTGACTATCACTAAGCCCATCATTGGTTAATGCAAAAACCGAATAAGTTTGGCTTCCTGAAAGTTTTTGATCAAATCCTGTTGCTTTTAGTACCTTGGCAAAGTTGGATAAATCTGACTCTGCAATAATGCCTTCCCAAAGTGATGAAGCATTAGCCTCCGAAGGAATATAGTGGTTATCCCATTCATCGGAGCACGAAACTAACCCAAGCAAATTGGCGATGCATAAAACTCCAATCAACTTCTTTACTAATCTTATATTATTTGTCTTCATATTCTCTTTCCTTTTGGAGATCAATTATAACATATCCTCCATGGCTCCCTCATCGGTGATACCATATATACTTTTGGGTACAAGTTCCAAATAGTCAAGCATAAGCTCGTTGTCATTTCCCTTTTTTGTGGAAACGCTACGAACACGAAGGAAATGATCCTTGTTTGGATCAATATGTACCGTGCAAATAACTATTCTAAAGGTATTAGCCTGAGAAGCAAAAGCAACTCGTGTAGTCGTTCCTTGATTATAACGGTAACCTCCTGCAGCCCCCCTGTAATATCCCTTGTTCTTCAATACCTTCTGGTCTGTTGACAACTGGGCGGTAGTCATAGTAGTATAGTCGCCCTTGAAGTCAGATCCAAGTATAGAAGGATTATTCAAAGCCTTTGTCATATCCAAAGGAATACCCTGTGGCACTCCATCAAAATAAATCTGGGCAATACCTCGGGTAGGTTCCTGTGCATAGCCTAGGCGAATCTGCCACTCTCCTTCATAAGGTACAGGGGGAAGCTTGAATGTAATGTCATAGTTCCCAAACATATTCATTTCGTCTCCCTCATATGAATCATAATAATCGTGAGGACGGCGATAAATGAAATAGCCATTCACCTTCACATTCCTCAAGTAGCCATCAGGGAAATAATAATTCCTGCCATATTTACCCGTCTCATCAAAATCAGGGTCTTGCATTTTTACATTTCCATTTAACCGAATGTTCTCTGTCATTAATTCAGGAAAGATAGTAGACATGTCCATTCTTATTCGACAGTTATCCACTATGTCTCTTGTATCGGTACTAAATGACAGCAAATCATTTACATAAAAATATCTACCATTAATTGCTGAGTTCACTACATTTCCCTCAACAGTCTGACTAACCATTGCTCCATGTATCTGATAGTCATCATTATAGCATCGATTGATATATCGCTGACCCAGAACGTCACCTCCACTATATTTCAGAACAGTAAGGCACTCAAACTTCAACATTGTGTGGGGCAACATCGTCTCGTACCAATCAACTGGATTCATAGCTGTCGTGAGAATACCAATGTTATTTAATGGTGTCAAATAGTTCCAACCAATGACATCTCGTGTAAGTATGTGATATGCAATCAACCGATTAAGCGGATTCTTTCTATTTGTAAGAGAATCAATGCTATGATAAGGTTTGTTGACATCCTCAGGATATGTTACGTCATAAATTTCACATGCCTTATGATATAGATCCTCTAATGAAGTAATGCCATATTTTGCTTTCAATATTGAATCTGAAGGTACAAAAGCTGTGAAGCCTTGCTTTTTCTCATCAGGAGCTGTGGCTGTTTCTCTGTTTACATGAGAAGTATATTTATAGCGTGGATACTTCGAAATATCATAAGTAGGATCGCGATATTCATATAAAGAATCGGAAAGGCCTGTACTAACCACAGCCTTATAGAATAAAGAAACACGTGGATTATCCTTTAGTATATCAGGTAACATGCGTGAGCTAGACTGTAAAATAGCATTAATAGGTTGCATGATGCCATTTTCAACAGAGTCGTCTTGAACGGCAAAAATAATATTTGCCATACGATTGAGAAATACTACCGCATTCTGATTTTCATCCAATCCGTGGGTCACTTCTATGTAACGTCGATTCATATTAGCTGTAGTCAATGTACCATCATACATCTCTGATGTAGTGTACATATTATTGACCAAGTGTGTACGAGCAATTGTGTCGCAATCAGCATCTGACAGTTCATCTACAGAAGTCAAACCTCGCCCCTTCAGATAAGTATCGACCGCTTCATTGACTGGGGCAAAACATGTATAATGACCATACGCTGAAAGTTGCTTCATTAGTCCAGCTCGATGAACTATAGCCGCAAACTTGCTGAATTCTTCATGTGTCTGCAAATACTCGCTCATCATTTGGCCAGTGAATGTATAATAGTTTTCCTCTGCAGGATCATCTGAACAACTGGCTAAAAAGCCGATTACTATTACAGAAGACAATACAAATCTTGCTAGGTCTTTTATATAGTGATTCATATTCGAAATATTTAAATATTAAAAGCTATTTGGATGTTCCCTCGTAACTGTTATTATTTCCGTTATCAAAAGCAGGATTCTGGACAAGATTTGAGTTAACTTGTATTTCCTCTTTATTATATGGCCAATAGATGGCATCCATTCTTGTGAGTTTACTTTGAAGAACAGAAGCATTTTCCGAACCTTTTTGCGTCACCCTGCTAATTAAATAATTAGTGTTTCCATCGCGTCGACTACGACGAACTAAGTCATACCATCGTTTACCTTCAAACATGAGTTCCCTTTGACGTTCTTGTAAAACAAGATTTGCCATCTGAGTTTTGCTACTATACAAATTGTAATCAATATTTTCTTTGTTTGTTGCCCCATTGGACCGAAGATTGATAGTATTGACAATGTCATATGCCTGATGGAGCAAAGTGTCACGTGTTGCTATTCCAGCTGATGTTGAATCTTTTTCATCCACCATCTCTACAAGTGCCTCAGCCTTCATAAGCATTACATCAGTTAAGCGATAGATTATCCAATTAGCGTGGCAGTATTCACTAGGATAAAAATTTCCGTGGCTTCCTGATGGTGAAACTCCAGACGTGGTGACAGAACCAGAAGTTGTTGAGTATTTTGCGATACCGAATGTATTACCACCGAACGATTCTATATTCTCATAATAACGTGTATCAAACTTACTGGAGAATAACTGAGGAACATCAAGAGTCATGTCTGTACTAATAAACTCAGCGGGTTTTACAATTCCAGGAAAAGTTGTAGCATTACCATAATAGTAACTTACCGCTCCATCTGACAACATATTGTTGTCATTCATAAACATTAATTCAAAGATGCTTTCACTACTGTTTCCATTACCGAAGATAGCTGTAAAAGCGTTTCCATATCTGTTTCCACTTTGGTCAGAGATTAGCGGGTAGCCATTCAGCAATTGTTCCTCAAGATTTCCTGTACTACTATTTTTTTCTATCTCCTTTTTACGTTCCTCCGTTTTTGCTTGAATTACCAAATCAGCATATTGCACTGCCATTTGATAATTTTGCTTCCATAAATACATGTCGCATAAAATCGCATTAATAGCATCTTGTGTTATTCGCCCATGTTGATAATAAACTTTGTTGGTCGGATAGTTTTTTACTACATACGGTCGCACACTTCCGAGATCAAAAATAAGAGAGTCAAGGACCATATCAAATGGTGTAGCAGGGACAGCACTCTGTTGAGTATTATCAAGATATGGTGTCGTTGTATATGGGACATCACGAAAGGTTCGAATAAGATAGAAATAGCAAAGATCACGTAGAGCAGAAACTTCGGCGCGCGTAGCATTTAATTCGCTCTCAGTATAATTTGGATCTTTCTGAGCAACTGTTGGAGCATAATGTAGTATAGTATTGCAAGTATTAATTACATAGTACATCTTATCCCACGATGTGAAACTATTGCTTGCATTAATATTCTCTTTGAAAATATTAGCCA
This sequence comes from Prevotella sp. UBA5387, assembly GCA_002407775.1. Taxonomy (GTDB): domain Bacteria; phylum Bacteroidota; class Bacteroidia; order Bacteroidales; family Bacteroidaceae; genus Prevotella. The sequence goes on along the minus strand of DHOP01000017.1, from coordinate 17,561 downwards.
AATCTTGATTGTTCTGAACGTTTGTTCCGCCGACAATGTTGTCCGATCGAAACTCTCCCCACGCCATCATTCGTTCAATGCATGCTTGGGATTGTAATGTACTATAACAGCCAGAAATGACATTTTCTACATCACTTTCTTCATTCCAAAACTTTTCAAGGACAATCTCATTCAATGGCTCTACATTCAGAAAATCAGAGCAAGAGGTAAGGGTAGCGGCTAGGGCTACCATCCAACCAAGTTTATATATTCGCTTGTTCAGTATCATTGTCGTTATCTTTAAAAGTCAAAAGTCATTCCTAGTGTATATGAGCGAGCCCTTGGTGTTTGACCATTATCAACAGCTGCTCCATAGCTTCCATAACCCACTTCAGGGTCAACACCAGTATATTTGGTAATAATGAACAGATTGTTCGCACTGAGATAGAAACGTAGTGCTGAAAACCCTATGCTCTTGGCCAACTTGCTCTTGAGAGCATATGACAGCTGAACATAATTTAAACGAAGGAAACTTCCGTTTTCAACAAACCTATCACTTACCAAGGTGTTATAGTTGGTCGTAGAGCCATACATGGCGCGAGGAATCGAAGTAACATCTCCTTCTTTGCGCCAACGATAATTCACTGCTTGACTTTGGTTGTCATTCGTAGACATTGACTCGGCATCCAAACGAGCCATATTGAGAATCTTATTACCCATACGATAGGTGAACTGGCTATTTAATTTCCATCCATCGTAATTAAGTGTAAAGCCAAAACCTCCTGTTAATTTTGGAAGAGAGCTTCCTAGATAAACTATATCCAATGCATTAATATTGCCATCATTATTGATGTCCTCGTATATTGCATCTCCACCCTTAAAAACATAGTTCCTTGCGTCTCCTGTGTTTGAATAGGCATACATCATTTGCACAGGCTTACCTTTGTCATCATAAATCACTGTGTTATCTGCTGTCATTGCTACAGGAGCAGTGTGGCCCGACTTTAGGAATGCCTCTCTTTCCTCCAAACTCATTTTATTAAAGGTGTTGTAACCATATTCATATACTCCCTTATATCTAAAGCCATAGATGGCGCCAAATGGATTTCCAATCTGCACTCTTTGTAGGACCTCCGCATTATTATAAGTGAATTCAGAATTCAAAGATTTCAACACGTTTTTATCCATGGATAAGATTTCATTTCGGTTATTTCCAAATGAGGCGTTAATATCAAGATAGAATTTCCCCTTTTCGATTAATTTATTGGTGTCTATATTAAACTCCCAACCAGAATTGCGCATTGAACCAACATTGCCTGTAGCAAGAGTCAAATAACCTGTATTTGAGGGAATGCGGATATTGGGCATCAGCATATCCTTTGTTGTGGAACGATACCATTCAAGCGTTAATCTGAGTTTATCATTCCACAGACCTATATCCATACCTATATCATATGTAGAGACTGTTTCCCAACGTAGGTCTGTAAGTCTAATATTGGAAGGAAGCATCGAACTCATGTCTATATAACGAGATGCAGTACTATATTTGCTTTCATAAAGATAGTCATTGTTTGGCTGATTGCCCACCCTTCCCCAACTTGGACGTAAACTTAACATAGAAAGCCAACTACGTGCTGATTCCATAAAAGGCTCATCTATAATATTCCAACGAAATGATAGAGCTGGGAAATAACCCCATCTGCGACCAGGTCCAAATTTCGTAGTTCCATCAGCGCGTAGAGAGAAGTCTGCCATGTACCGCCCTTTATAAGCATAGTGGCTTGAAAATGTATAATACATAGAATGCCACTGACTATAGCTCGTATTAAGCCCAGAAACAAGTCCGCCTGCATCAGGTATCGTAATTCCACCCGACGGCAAATTACGTCCTTCAGTACTACTTCCATTGCTAGTTCCAGAAGTGAGCTCAAAACGTCCCATCATCATTAGCGAATGATTCGAATTCGTAAAATGGGGAATTAGGGTTAGGGTATGCTTAGTGTTAAATGCCACGCTCTTGGATGATCCCACATAAGATGTGTTTACAGCATTACTCCATGCCACGGTCGTAAGTGCCTGTGGATAAAACTTATCAACATAATCGTTAAAAATATTCATGTAAACCCTTCCCTCATAGTCAAGTCTCCAATGATTATCATCCAAACCTAAGAGCCTATAATCAATTTGAAACTCTGGGGTAATGTCATACGTCCTTTGGTCGTTCTTGGCTAGATTGGCACTTGCTACAGGATTAACTAGAGACTTCTGATTACCATTAAATACGGAAGAGGCATTTTGAAGCATTTCATAGTAGGTGTCTGTATTATTACCATTACTATCTTGTTCATAGATACTCATGTTTGGCATCTTATGATTAGCAATGCTCAATAGGTCATCATAGTTTCGTTTATTCTTTGTGTATGTCAAGGAGAAGTTTGTGGCAATTTTTATACGGTCACTGACATAATAGTCGAGAGCAACACGTGTTGAGAATCTATTCAACTGTTGCTGAATGACGCTTCCCGTTTCATTATCAAAGCCACCTGAGATTCTAAAGGAAGCTTTCTCCCCACCTCCCGTTACACTAAGGAAATGATTCTGACGTAGACCTACTTGTGTAACGGCGTCTCTCCAATCTGTATTGTTATTATATTGCTCATATTCTGAGAATGTAGGATCATAGTTTAGTTCCCTAATGTCTGCAGATGTATGGCTCTGCTCCGGGTTGAAATAGCTTTCTTTGAGCAGCATAGTATAGTCATCGCCATTCAACATTTTATACCCTGCCGGTTGGTAAGTACCAGTAAGGCGTAGAGAATAAGAAAGTCTCGGTTTACCCAAAGAACCACGTTTGGTCGTTAGTTCAATAACACCATTGGCGCCTTGAGAACCATATATTGCTGTGGCGGCGGCATCTTTCAAAACAGTGATACTGGAAATATCCTCAGGATTAATATTCAAAAGTTGGGCGAACTGTTCATCATTAGCAGAATTCACATTAAAGTTACTCATGTCAACATTCCAAGTGTTCCCGTTTACCACAATCAAAGGATTGTTAGAGGTAAGAGAGCTCACGGTGCTAGCTCCACGCAATCTCATGGTGGTTCCTGCTCCTAGATTTCCACTAACTGATACGATGTCAAGACCTGCTATACGACCCTGTAATGCTTCATCAATGGTATTCATTCCTAAACCCTCGAATTCCTTAGTAGAAATGGTTTGAGTAGAATAAGAAATTTCACGTTCAGGAATCGCAAGTCCTCCACCGTTAAGTCGGCGTTGTGCTCTCACAACAACCTCGTTGATTACATTCTCACTTTTCAGAGTTACATTATATTCCTCTTTGTTAATCGGTAGCACAATTGTCTTACAACCAACATAGCTAATTCTTAGCTTGTCTTTTGTATTACTAATTCTCATCGAGAAATTACCATTAATATCAGATGTAGTAGACTCTATGATACGTCCAGTCCCATCTATCTGACAAACAGCAGCGCCCATAATAGGTCCATACTCATCAAGAACCGAACCATGAATAGCAGTAATCTGTGCACTGACATGAGTAGCCAAAAGCCAAAGCATTGATAACAATAAGTAAAATCTTATCTGTTTCATCTTTATTTCCTCCCTGCTTTAGACAATTTAGCTCCATTAGTTGAAAGGCCTATCACCGCGCGCCATGGCCTTAACTGATTTTGCTCATAGAACAATGGCCCATCTATCTGATGAACCACGACATCAGAAGCATTGTAAATTTGGTCAACGGCACTAGTTCCAGAACCTGAAACCTGGAACCAATATTCTCGACCGATGTTATTATAGAGTCCACTCTGTTTAGTGACATTACGCATATTACCAAGTTGGTCTTCTACCGACAGGCTATTATCATCGGCATTAACTGTGAGTGAGAAAAACCTTTTGTTAAGAGGATTAATCTTTGAAGTCTCAAATTTCACATTGTTCATAATATTTCCACCTATGAAAACCGAATTATCCTGAATGTGATAGCGCAAGAAATTTGTGATGATATCCGCCAAAGTGTTTCTACCATTATTATATGCCTTGCGGTCTCCACCAAAGTCATCTACTGTTAGCTTCTCATAATCATCCCACGTAGGCAAATATCCATCAGTAATTAATTTCATAATTGACTCGTTGGTAGGCACATACACCGTGTAATTGTAAGCATCAAAAAGGCTGATGTTATAATCTACACAAGAGTAGGTCCCACTAAGCTTTTGTGAAATAAGAGATCCGCGACTTCCATCTAAAAGTTTAAAGAATTCAGAATAACGTTCGTCCTTCTGCAAAATGTTATATGTACTACGCTTGCTTGTAAGAGGTATGTTATCATCTACAACATAGGCTTTACCATTACCATTCTCGCTTTGATCATATATTTTGTTGATTATAACATGTTTGCTACGTTCCAATTGTAATCCCCCGGCAACTGTCATCGAACCCACTACCCCAGCATTAGTAACATGAATAGGCGACCCACCTTTTGATTTATAATAGGAATGCCCATCCTCGACGTTTCCAACTATAATCAACCCATTAAGCAAATCTTCAAGTCTATCTTTTACTTGATCACCTGTTGCATCAGACAAGGAAGTACTAGTGTCAATTGACCCAGAGTCAAGATCATAGTAATATCGATGTGCCTTTACGGTTTTAGCCTTGTCATCATAAAAGAATGTATATAGCACTGTTTTAGATGCTGCATATGAGCAAGGGTCAACGTAACTCAACATTGCATTGTTGGTTGGGGTAATGAAGCTGTAATACGAATCCATTGAGTTAAGATAAGGCTCAAAATTGAGATTTTCTATTGCCCAGTAAATTACACTCATCGTATTTTGATTAACCAATGCAGGGAAAGAGACGCTACTGTAGTCTGCAGGTGTGAACACCTTGTTTGTCAGATAAATCACACCATTACAACCCATGAAGCAGCTATCTACATCGCTTGTGGTGACACCCAATGGTACTTTAGTAGTGTTATCAACTATATTGTTAAATTTTGAGGGAACCGTCTCTGAGAAAGTGTTAATCATATTAATATTCATCATCTTGACAAGAACTTTTATCGGAACATTATCCCACGATCCATACATATTTTGTAGAACTTTACCGTCATGATTCCACCAATAATCAAGAGCAGCGTTTGATGGTACTAGCATTGCTCCTGCATCATAATGCAAATCGCGGCCAGACGTGTTGCTATACATATATTGATTCCAACCAGGATCAAAGAAAAGCTGAGCATCTACAGTCTGCCCACTCGGGTCCATGTTAAGATTTCCAGCAACAGAATTGCCATAGTTTCCAGTGTTTGCAGTCTCTGCAAAATATCGCATTACAAATACGGAATCATTGGTGTCGTTCAATCGATTGTATTCCTTGGTAGCCGCATCATCATAGTATGGGGCAGAGAATCTATCAAGCATTTGTGCAAAAGTTGACATGTTCTGATGATTATGTATAATACCCGCCATATTGTCTGAGGACATCATCACTCCATCAACCTGATGTAAATAGCCATTCTTACAAGTTATATCACGCTCAATAATTTTCTTCCCGTTAACCCACGCATCAGCAACAGACTTAGAAGCCCCATTTGTCAATATAGAAAAATCATTGTCCATGATCTTGTTTGTTTGCATATATATTGGGAGAAAGTGTATCATGGGCTTCGGCGTATTATCACGTAAAAGAACAATACCATTTCTATAATTCCTGTATTTGTCCCAATATTTTGTATTTGGCATTTCTGATGAATATATTCTTGAAATGGAGTCGAACACTGAGACGGCTGTTTCACGCCGCATACATTGTCCTTCTTGAGGAGGATTCCCACTAACATTACTCAATAGTTCAATCAAGTATGCATCATTCACCATTGTACTATTGAATAGTAATTTCTTTTGGGCCATGGATAGATCCTCATACTTACGAACACTCCAATTGTTGCTCTTGAAGAAAACATCATACGCAGCATCGTCAGCAACAAATAGTGTCTTGCTACCAGTTCGTTTCAACACATCTGTCTGCCCTAGATCATCGATAAGACGCAACGTATAACTAAAATTTCCACCGCTCTGTAATCTCTCGTAAAGTGAGTTCCCTAGCCACTCTGGTTGTCCCGATAGGACATCCTTTTCGCATGACTGCATAAACCCAGCACCCAATAAAATAAAAGTGGAAGCCACTCCTGATATCAATCTGAAAATTGATTTCGAATGTTTCATCTTTCTGGTCATATAGTTTATTATATTGTAATCATAAATTCTGTGGAGAACTATTCTATCAACAATTTTGCACTTGCTAGGTCTTTTCCATCTTGACTCTCAACTATATATAGCCCTTTAGTCAAAAAGCTTGGTATATGCAATAAGCCATCGTATCGAAAGCTCTGTGCATAAACAGTCTCTCCGTCAAGGCTGTGTAATCGCACTTGGATCCAAGGTCTCGCCACTCCAGTAAAATAAAGTGGCAGACTATCCCCGCATTTCACCTTGTTTGTTTGAAGTGTCATGGAGAAACGCATTGCTCCACTATTTCCATCATTTTTTGAAACCTCATTAATATCTGTAACAAAAGCACCATCTGTAATTGTATTACGGAATTGATACCACTTCAGTTTAGCATCGGCAGGCTGATATACGTTATCCATCATCTTCAGCCTATAGTCATAATGCGCCTTACGCGTCTCCTCACCCTTATATATATAGTCGGTATTACTGACAACTGCTATTATCACTTGATTGGCCGGAACCTCTTTAAGTTCAATGGATACAATACCCTCGTCCTGAACTGGATGGGAATAGTAAACCTTACCTCTCTTTGAGCGATAACATAGCTGACATGTCATATTTGCACCTATAGGCTTAAAATATAGACGCACAATATTTCCTTGAACGCCTTCTATATGCAAAGGTATCTGGTTGCTTGCGCTCCATCCAGGTGTAGTTCGGTATTCTGGTTTCCACCAACCTGCGCTATCAACCTCATCACATTTACTCATATTAGCATAACAAGTGGCTCGCCAATGCTCAATATCTCCCTTCCAATTGCCCCCGGAAGTATTGCCTTCAGGTCCTATATCCAACAACCAATTATTATCCAAAAGATTTGTTATGGCAGTGTTCCATTTTCCCACATCTACCATAGCTCGTCTAGCATTATATTCTACCAATAGTGATCTCATACTCTCATCTCCCAAGACTTTTCCCATACCCTCAAGGATATAGTCACGACAATTTTGCCAAATCCATGGGATACTTCCATTTCCCAACATTTGGCTTAGAGCGTTAGGAAAATACTCACTATATTGTACACCACCTAAAAGATTTCGCCAAGTACACAATTGCCCCTTATCTCCATACATATTTACACCATCTGCCGTTGGTCCCCCAAAACTTCCATCTTGGAGCCATCCGCTATAGCAATCAATTGGCATGAATGGTGCGATGACACTTGCAGCACTCAAAAATCCCATCGATGTAGGTGTTGAAATATTTTGCCTACGTTGCTCTGCCTCACTCATGAGCCAGTTATCACTGCTCTCATGAAACCATACTGATTTCTTGCAACCTTCAAGGTCAGCCAACATACTATGAATACCTTCATGTACACAGGCTCCCATTTGAAAGGCTTGGTCAGTTACATTTTTGCCTTGAAAAGAATCGTATGTGAACTGTGAGTCAAAACATGCCACAGGATAATAACTAAGATGGACCATTGGCCAGCTTTCACCATTATACCAAGTGGATCCCTGCCAACCACCCAAAGCTATAGAATCAGCATTGTCAATCGTTAAACCACTACCATATAAATATACAGTACTATAGAAACCGTTTTTTGAACGTTTGTCAGGCAGCCAGCCCATTACATCTCGAAAGAAGCGAAAGTCATTATCCATACGTGAGAGCAAACTATCGATTGCAGCATCCGTAACATACCGGTTGCGATTTTTGCCCCAGGCGAACGCCCACCAACCCTTTATTCGTGTCCCTACTTGGCCTACATTTTCGGGAAGGAGTTTTGTAGGAGCAGGAAATCCGTTGGGATAGTCATTACGAAAATCATAGTTCATTACATCAGGATATGTTGGCCACTGATACATTACAGTAGGATCATACTCTCCCTGCATACCAATAACGCGAACCTCACGAACTCCACATGCCTTCATACCTTTCATGTAAATACGGATTTTGTTTGTTGAAATGTTTACCTCTACCCTTGAGGTTTGGTTAACAACGTCACCAAAGCTTTGTCCCCAAACCCAATCGGTACCATTCCAATAAGACATATAGGCATCAATAGGAACATCAATGGTGTCGCCTGAAACAGCCCAGTAGACATCTGCAGAAGTAATATTATTAATGCGATCCCATGTTAGCTCTATATATTCATATTGTCCATAAAAGTCCGTTCCATGGAAACCACTCCAAAATTCCACACGACCATTGTCATTGATGAAGGTCAATTGACCATTGTTGGTAGAAGCTTTCAAATCCGTAACCTTGGTAGCAAGGTTCATAGAGACTTGAGCAGATGCAGAAACAACCGCTCCAATCATTAACAATTCCGCAAGCAACATGCGCATAAACAGGTGTTTCATATTAAAAGGTATAATTAATGTTGATAGAATATATCTTGCATCACAAAGATAGGTCAAATCAAATAATGCTCCAACTAAAAAAAATAAAAAAGAAGAGATTTCTTTCATTTTTTTTTATGCCAAAATAGAATTGCACTAAAATCGTCCAAAGTATAAAAGAATCGTCTAACACCCTGATTTTTCTTACGTTTTTACTTGCTTCATTGTTGAGAAAATATTAAGTTTGCCATATAAACGATAGTACTTCATTTTACTTTGGATTACTTAGACAGTGTGTTAAATTATCACCAAATAGATTTACTTATGAGAATTGCTACGCTAAAATTCAAACAATTATTTGTTGCGGGATTATGCGCTTTTAGTCTTTCGGCTAATGCCCAATATTCTGCGACTTTGGAACAAGATGCCAACAAGGATTATTCCTCTGTTGCGGCAACGTTCAAACTAACAGATGTAGCTGCTACGTTAGGCACTGACACCGCCACTCTTGGGGCTGCACTTGAAGCCTGGCAAAAGAATGCCCCAACAGATGATGCATCAAAATTATTTGTTGTTGTGAATCCAGATGCAACTACGTCTGGAAACTACACTGGAAACTATGGCGAATTCTGGCTTTCAGGCTCTGGTTCTCCAGTTGCATATAGTATCGGCAGTTGGTTTGCCGGAAACAGTTGGGATGTTGCAGCTGATGAATATAACATTTACGCTGGGCAGTTCCCTGATTCTCTAAACGAAGGCGGTACCGTGCATGGTAAGTTCGCACTGGTCTATGGTGGTAAGCAAGCCACATTTGACATCACGCTTAATGTGCTGAAACTTCCTGAGGCTCCTTCTGCTGAAGTACAGATTTCCAAGCTAAAAATTGTTGGAGAAGCAGTGGCAGAGGTGACCCAATACCCAAGGTCAGGATACGACACAGATGCTTTATATGCCAACATTGCTGATGCCGCAGAGAAATTAGGAACTGACAAGGTTACACTTTCTCGTATAATGGCAAATATAACCTACCAACCTAAGATTGATGAAACTTATGGAATGATGGCTGATTCAGTAGTTTTGGTTACTACAAATGGAGGATGGGCTCGCAGAGCATTGAGTAATCTTGGTGATACCCTACATGCTTGTGGTAATGCACCATGGTCCAAAAATGATGCGATGTACATCCAAAACATTGCCTATAACGCCACAAGTGATACTATCTCAGCAAATGTTGGGCAATATCCAAATGCTCTTCAACCTGGTGATTCTATTTATACGGACATTTATCTTATATATGGGAGCAATGCGTATAAGGTTCGTTTCACTTTAAAAATCGTCGAAGCTCCTTACCATGGATTGGAAGACATGATTAATGTTGGAGATTCTATCATCACTATTGAACAGGAATTAAACGACTCATATCTGACAACGGCAATCTACCCTAATGTGCAAACTATAGCCGCAGCACTTAATACAACTACCACTAATCTTAGTTTACAAGGTATAGATAGTAATGGTGGCCTTTCCTCTAATTCTACAGCCAATAATGGAGGGTACTGGATGACCAAGGGTGGAACGATAACCAGTTGGGGAACTGGTGCTGCTTTCTTTGTCGAGCCAGTTGCAGAAGGAGACTATTCAACCCTAAATGTCGGCCAATTCCCTCAAGGTCTTGCAGAAGGAGACACTGCAAAATGTGTTCTCTATTTTGTGAGCGGATCAAACTATTATACATTGCATTTTAATCTTGTCATAAAGAAGAGTACTGTCATTGACCCAACATCTTTTGTAAATGTTGCTACAAAAAATGGTACGATTCAGCAACTTAAGAATGATGGTTATACTTGGTCTGACACCAATAATACAGGAACGACTTTCACTATTCCAGTTGCACAAATTAATGAATTACTTGGTACAACAACTCCAACCTTCTATGCATTAGAGCAAGATACTGCAGTAGCAGCGGGAGCAGCAAAATACACCAAGAGATACACTTGTACCCCTTACCCTGGCTTCTGGGTTTCTAAGAATGGCCAAAATATGGGTTGGTCTTCAGCAACAAGATCTCCTTGGGGTATCGGATTTGCTATCGAGGGCAACAATGGAGTCATTAAATGTATGCAATATCCGAACAGCAGTAATCCTGGAGATGTATACACTGGGCAGTTCTTCCTTATCAATGAAGAAAATAATAAAATGATCACTTTGAACATCACTTATCAGATTGTACAAACCTTAGAGAACGTAGAGGTTGTGGGCACTAGCGATATCGTTATTCCGGTAACCATGACTCAAGACTCTCAGGTTCCAATAGACCTTGACGCTATTGCCAAGACTTTAGGACTTGATGGAGCACAGACTCTGCTCACTGGTGGATATTATCTCAAAGGGCTGCAGGAAAACGGACTATACTCTGCTGGCGTAGATCCTATTAATGGTGGTTTAATGTTCGACCGACAGGGCTATAACAATCCTCTTGGTGTTTTCGGCTTTGTTTTCAATTCACTTGGCACAAGCATCACCTCTTTCTCCAATGAGGAGATCCAAAGTGGATTCACAGCAAATGGTACAATCTGTTTCCAAGTAGACAGCAAGCGCTATGTCGTCAATGTGACATTTATGAATGCTTCCGACTATTCAACAGGCGTAAAGAATGTTGAAGGCAATGCCAAGAATGTTGGAATAGTTTATGATCTTAGTGGTCGTCAAGTAAAAACAACTACCAAGGGCATTTATATTCGCAGTGGAAAGAAGTTCGTAATAAAGTAATCGGCAAACAACAAGTTAAATAAATAAAGTCCCTCCTGCATAAGATTGCAGGAGGGACTTTATTTGTTCTTTGATCTAGATATATTGCTGTCCGGTAAAAATTTGGAAGATTACTGCAAGTAGCAAGAGCACCTATAGTTTGAAATCCATTTAACGAATTCGATGAATTAAAATTTAATGATAACAATGTATTTGTTGAGTAAAATAGATTATTATAGTGGATGAATCAAATTGAATCACCGAGTAAATCAAATTGAATCACTCTCTAAGAGTTATGCTATTTGCAGAGAATGTCTTATTTGTCATTTGAACGATCGATATGAATGTAAGTATAACTTGCTTTGAGCTAAGTCGTCGAACTCACATTATTTACTTAATGCATAGAGTCGCTTTAGAGTTAACATGAAACATATTACATAGTGTCCAAACCCTGGACTACAACTTCTTTATTAGGTAACTGTGAACGGATTTCAATAAAACTTCCTTCAGTTACACCAACATTAACAGGTGTGCGTTTTAATGAGTAGCCCTTTCCATTTTGTTTTTCAACAACAAAAACAAAGTTCTCACTGCCCACCTTTTGTACAGCTGTGACAGGTAGTGCCATTGCTTGGTGCTGACTTACAATGATTGAAGCTTCCACATAACTATTATTAACCATTGGCGCCCCACTCCCTCTATCAATCATAGCAATGCAATCAATAGTCTTAGTGTCAGGATTCACCGTCTTACCAATAGTGGCAAGATGTGCTCGCAGTGTATTATTAGGGCTACTGGAAGAACCAAAGATGACGGTCTGGTCAGTTTTTACCTTCCTCACATCAGACTCATAAACTGAAAGTTTTAATTGAAGACTGTTTACATTAACAATTTCTGCAATGTCACTATTCACATCGATATATTGTCCGATAACGGCATTGATTTTTGTGAGATGTCCACTTATTGGAGCAACTACAGGATAAGATGTGAACATGCGACCGTTCTCAATTGATGATGCCTTAAGCCCTAATGCCGTTATTCTGGACCGTAAAGATTGGTAACTTGCATATGCGCTTCTATAAGTGGTTTGAGCAGCTAAGAAGTCCTTTTCTGCACCTATCTTCTCTGCCCACAAAGACTTAGCACGTTCGTAGTCTACTTTTGACTTAGAAAAAGCAGCAGCAGCTTCTGCAAACCTTTGTTGTAACTCCATGAATTCATTGCCTGAAATCGAGGCTATCGTTTGTCCCGCAGATACATGATCACCAAGTTTGAAATAAATACCGTTCACTTTTCCAGCAATCGAAGGACTTATCTTAGACATCGCATTTGCTGGTGCGGAAATTGTTCCTTTGCACTTCAAGGCCTCCCGGAAAATTTCCATTCCCGGAGAGCCAAGCTTCATATTACTGCTCTTAAATTGTTCTTCATTGATTTCCGTAATTCCATTCGGGGTTGATTGTACAGGCTCCGTTTTCTTTCCAGTACAAGAATAGTTGATCCAAACAACAAAAAGGACCAATAGAATGTTGCTTATTTTTTGCATAATATATAATTGCTTTGGGTTGGTGATTATTATAAAGTAATGTAGTTGAGTTCTATTGCAATCTGATTGTAAGCAGAAACAGCCTGATAATAATCAAGCTGAAGCTTAATAGAATTTTCCATGCTCATAGCGAACTGATAGAAATCAATAGCCCCTGCTTTATAACTCTTAGTGGCAGAGCGAATGATTTCGTCACTCAATTGCTTTCCAGTAGATTTGTAAAAGTCAATCGCAATCTGATGCTTTGCAAGTTCATTACATAATTGATGATATTTGTTTTGAAGCAGAATCAGTTCATTTTCAATCAGGCTCTGGTTTGCATTCAATGCCATTTGACTCGCCTTCATTTTAGCACGTTGCTCTCCAGCATAAAGAGGAATGCTGACGCCAACCTCAAATCCATTATATCCCCGATGATCTTTCTGTGGTGTGTTACCATAAAAGTATCCCACATTGAAATCTGGAAGGAGCTTTTGCTTTTCTATCTTAATTGTGGAATTAAGGTAATCTGACCCCAAACGTAAGCGTTGTAAATCAACATGGTCTGTGAAATTGGGATCGACCAATGGAATCAGAGCAAGTTCCCGACTCGGTATTGTGTAGTTTTCATTTGTTTGTAACAGAACATTTAGTTGCTGATAAGCCTTACTTATATCGAATCCAAGTTGCTCTAGTTCTAAACTTGTCTGACGTTTTTTTGCCTGAGCATTCATCAAATCGAGTTGACTAATATCCCCTAGCTTATAGCGTGTTTCTGCACTTGTATTCAAAATGCTATATAAACTATCTAGCTCCTTATAGAAACCGAGTTTGGCATTAAGGAATAAAACATCATAATAAGCCGATGTAACACTTTTCGTAAGAAGTAATTCCTGCTTTCGAAGAACTATCTCAGCTATGGATACATCAATCTGTTTTGCTCGGTTTAGCTCCTTAAAAACAGTTGGGAAAGGTAGCTTCTGAGACAAGCCAATAGTATGAATTGGATGTCCATTTCCTGCTACGTTTGCTTCATCATATCCATAATAAATATTAGTCTTATCCAAAGAAATCTTACTCTTAGTAAGAGCCATACGTTCCTGTACACGCATTTGGTAAGCCTGGTGTTCCTTATTGTTGGCCAAAGCTAAATCTATAGCATTTTCCAATGTCAGCTCATGGGTCTGTGCAGAAGCGGACCCAATTGATAAAGCAAAGAGTAACGGCAGCAGGAAGGTCTTAGACTTAAATAGTCCCACCACTCTATATTTCAGTCCTTCATCATCATGGAAAAGCAAGAAGAGCAATGGCAAAGCAATCATTGTAAGCATTGTCGAGGTGATAAGACCACCAATGACTACGGTTGCTAGTGGTCTCTGTACCTCAGCACCAGCCCCAGTAGATACAGCCATAGGCAAGAAGCCCATTGCGGCAGATGCGGCGGTAAGCATAACAGGGCGAAGTCGATCTGTAGCTCCGATAATAATAAGCTTGTGCAAGTCCTTCATACCAGAGTCGCGAAGATCCTTCAAATGTTCGATGAGCACGATTCCATTAAGTACAGCAATACCGAAGAGAGCTATAAAGCCCACACCAGCAGAAATACTAAATGACATTCCTCTTATCCATAACGCAAGAATGCCTCCCACTACTGATAACGGAATAGCAGTAAATATCATAATGGTGTCCTTCATTGACTTAAACGCAAAGTGTAGAAAAATAAAAATCAGTGCTAAAGCAATAGGCACAACTATCATCAACCTATTAGTGGCATTTTGTAGATTCTCAAATTGTCCTCCATATTTCACGTACGTTCCTGACTTGAATTTTACATTTTTATCTATGGTAGCTTGTATATCTTCTACCACAGATTGTAAGTCCCTGTTTCGAACATTAACACTCACCACTACTCTGCGATGCGTATTCTCACGAGAGATTTTAGCTGGTCCCTCCGTAAAAGTAATGTCAGCGAGTTCGCTCAACGGTATCATGCTTCCGTTTGGAATTGGTACTTGGAGCTGCTTGATATTATCAATATCTGCACGATGCTCCTTGTCCAATCGAACTACCATATCGAAACGCTTTTCTCCTTCAAACACGCTTCCTGTGATCTGACCACCAAAAGCCGTAGCAAGATATGCATTAAGAGTTTTGGCTTCCACGCCATAAGAAGCTATTTTATCACGGCGATATTTCACATTCATCTGAGGTAAGCCCGTTGTCTTTTCCAAAATAACATCAGCTGCCCCAGGAACCTTATCGACCAATGCTTTTATTTCTTTGGCCTTCTGACTTAGATAATCCAAATCCTCTCCAAAGATTTTTATGGCGATGTCTGCTCTGACACCAGTGACCAACTCATTAAATCGCATTTCAATAGGTTGAGTAAACTCATATTCAACGCCTGGTATTACAGATAAGGCTTCCTTGAACTTATCAGCTAATTCCTCTTTCGATTTTGTTACAACCCATTCGCTCTTTGGTTTCAACTTGATAATCATATCTATTTCTTCCATAGACATCGGATCCGTTGGTACCTCAGCTGCACCAATACGACAAACAATCTGATCTACCTCAGTAATTTTTTTCTTTAATATCTTTTCCATCTGAGTGGTCAGCTCAATGGTCTTGGAGAGAGAGGTTCCAGTCTTTAGTGCTGGTTGAATGACGAAATCCCCCTCATCAAGTGTAGGGACAAACTCACCACCCATCTTTGTCAGTATGCCAATAGAGAATACCAACACAGCAACCGACATTGCTAGCACAAGCCTTTTATGATTCAATGACCATTTTATGACTGGTAAATAGGTCAGCGTTGCAAGCTTCAAAACAAATCGCGAAAGGTTCTTTTTGGAAGGAGCCTTTGGCTTTAAGAACATCGAAATAATCACAGGAAGCCACGTCAAACACAACCACATGGCTCCGAGAATAGCAAAGCAGAACGCTAAAGCCATTGGGCGGAACATCTTTCCTTCCACCCCCTGAAGAGAAAGTATTGGAATGAATACGATAAGAATTATGAATTGCCCGAAAATCGCCGAATGCATCATACGTGAAGCACCATCAAGCGTTATTTTGTCCATGAGCAAATGGCGGTTCTCAGTATCAACTTCTGCTAACTGGCGTTTATGATTTAGGAGACTCACCGCCACAAATTCCACAATGATTACCGCACCATCAATGATTATACCAAAGTCCAATGCGCCAAGACTCATAAGGTTGGCATCTATCCCAAAGATAAACATCATACTTAATGTGAAGAGCAATGCCAAAGGAATCATAGACGAAACGACAAGTGCCGAACGCATATTGCCTAAAATTAACAGTACTACTAAGAATACTATTATACAACCAAACAATAGATTCTCGAATATTGTCGCAGTGGTCTTCCTGATTAACTCGCTACGATCAAGAATAGGTTTGATATATACACCCTCTGGTAAAGTTTTCTGTACTTCATCCACGCGTGCCTTCACATCATTAATGACCTGCTTGGAGTTTGCTTTTTTAAGCATCATAATCTGCCCAAAGACTTTCTCCCCTTCTCCATTTGCCGTGATTGCACCGAAACGATTGGCATATCCAAAATGAATCTCTCCTATGTCTTTAATCAAAACCGGCACCCCATCGCGATTCTTAATCACAATATTGCCAATATCTTCCAAGGTCTTGACTTGGGCGTCTCCCCTAATGAAGTAGCTCTGAGCATTTTTTTCAATGTATCCACCTCCAGATATGCTGTTATTGCTTTCCATAGCATCATACACGTCCTTAATCGACAGATTTAGGGTTTGTAGGCGTTGAGGGTTGATGGCTACCTCATATTGTTTGAGATATCCACCCCAGCTATTAACTTCTACTACACCCTTAATGCCTGAAAGTTGGCGCTTCACAATCCAATCTTGGATTGTACGTAAATCCATTGCATTGTAGCGTTTCTCATATCCTGGCTTTACATCAAGTGTATATTGGTATATCTCACCTAATCCCGTCGTGATAGGTCCCATCTCTGGCTCACCAAATCCGTCGGGGATTTTGGCAGAAGCCGATTTTATCTTTTCGGCAATCAATTGCCGTGGTAGATATGTGCCCAGGCTTTCATCGAATACAATCGTTACTACCGATAGACCAAACTTCGACACTGATCGGATTTCTTTTACTCCTGGCAAATTGGCCATTTCCAATTCTACTGGAGCGGTAATAAACTGTTCGATTTCTTGAGTAGACAGATTGTTGGAGGTCGTAATTACCTGCACCTGATTATTGGTAATATCAGGCGTGCTTCCCACAGGGATATTTACCATTGAATAAATACCGAATCCAACAATTGTCAACGTGAAAAGAATGACGATCAGTTTGAATTTTAGGCTAAACCTGATGATTTTTTCCAGCATAACATTTAACTTTTGTTATTGCACGTTAGAGAACTTTCTAATTGAAAGAATGTAACAAAAATAAACTAAAAATACATAAAAGACAACTATTTACTTCAATATTTTATCAATTTAGAATAATTCTAACTTACTCAATTTTGAAAGTTGAACGTGGATTTAAGTGAAACGAATATCAGCCTTTCGGTTCCACTTTATTCATCATACCCCAGTTCGGGATAAGAATTCAGCAATAAAGTTAGTTTAGAAGTTGGTAATCACGCTATTATTTTGTATCTTTATAGTTGACATTCAATAAGTTACAAAATCAATA
>DHOP01000075.1 GCA_002407775.1 Prevotella sp. UBA5387 | reverse complement strand
AATCTGATATAAGTCAGTTTACAGTCGAATCGCACACTCGTTGAGTATCAACCGCGAAGCTATTCAGTAGAAATCGTCAAGTTGTAAGTGGGCAAAGCACCAATCGAGTCATTTTAGCAAGTCTCCATCCTTAATTTCGTATGCTCGACTTAGATTTTTTTCACAAGTTTAATGAATTTTGTATATATATTGCATATTTACTTTCTGTTTGGCTATGGAAAGCCTGTACACACTTCTTTTTGTCGAAGTGTATATTCTGGTTCCCTTTGGCAAAAGTATAGCGTTTTTTTTTCTAACCTTCAATGCTAGCCAACTTTTCTCTTGACGTGAGAGGGAGAAACACAAGAATCGAAAAGATACATGGGACAATAGTCTTTATGGAGCAAAAGAATTCGTCTCAATGATAAACGATTTTGAGGGGTCCATGCAATATTCTACCGTTTTATTTCTATATTTGTAGGACAAAGGCTTTGCATGAATCAAGTAGACAGAGACATTCTTCGTTTGGCTATACCCTCTATTGTGAGTAATGTTACCGTACCCCTTTTAGGTTTGGTAGATCTTGCGATAGTGGGTCATATTGGGTCGGAGCAATATATTGCTGCTATTGCTGTCGGCACAATGATATTCAATGTGATGTACTGGTTATTTGGTTTTCTGCGTATGGGTACAAGTGGCATGACCTCGCAAGCTTTGGGACGTGAGGATTATGGCGCTGTGCGACTGCTCTTTCGAAGATCATTAATTGTAGGTTTGATAATTGCAGCGAGTTTTGTAATCTTGCAAGTACCACTACGGTGGCTGGCACTCACTATCATTCATCCGTCCGAACATATCTGGCCATTGGCCACTACATATTTTAATATCCTAATTTGGGGAGCACCTGCAATTCTTGGGCTGTATAGTCTAAACGGTTGGTTTATAGGTATGCAGACCACAAAGATACCAATGGTAATAGCCATTTTTCAGAATGTGGTCAATATATTAGCATCGTTATGGTTGGTCTTTGGTATGGGCATGAATATTGATGGTGTTGCTCTTGGTACGCTTTTAGCACAGTGGAGCGGTTTTGGCCTAGCTTTATGGTTTGCAAAGAGGAAGTTCATTCATACACCTTTATTGCGACAGAAGCAAGGTAAACCTAGTTCAGATGTATCGTGGTCATCATTCTTTGTGGTCAATCGAGACATTTTTTTGCGAACATTTTGCCTTGTGGCGGTGAGCCTTTTTTTTACCTCTGTGGGTGCCCGACAGGGAGATATGATTTTGGCCGTAAATACTTTACTGATGACATTTTTCACCTTATTCAGTTATGTCATGGACGGTTTTGCTTTTGCGGGTGAAGCCTTGAGTGGCAAGCTTTATGGTGCAAGAGACTTTTCAGGCCTCAATGAGATGATCAAAAGGCTGTTCAGATGGGGTATTGTGATGATCGCAGTTTTCACTACCATTTACATAATTGGTGGCAATGGGTTCCTCGGCCTGCTCACAAATGAACCAACTGTGATTGAGGCGGCAGGTGAGTACTTTCCTTGGGCATGCTTAATTCCTGCTGTCGGGATGGCCGCTTTTGTCTACGACGGCATCTTCATCGGCTTGACAGCCACGCGTGGAATGCTCATTTCCAGTTTCGTGGCAACATTGGGATTCTTTGCACTCTTCTTTTTGGGTATGCAGTTCATGCCTACCAATCATGTCCTGTGGTGTTGTTTCCTCATCTATCTCGCCGTCAGGGGAATCATGCAACACATTATATTTAAAAGAACCAACTTACAAAAATAGCATCATGGAATTTCTATATCTTATCATTGGCATTGTCATCGGTTTTGGAATCGCTTATTTTTTGCAACAAAGCAAGAAGAAATCAGTGGAGGCAGAGTTAATGCTTGCACGTCAGCAAATGGATAACGAGCAACAGTCGAAGGTAGAACTACAGACAAAACTCAGTATGTCTGACAAGGAAACAGATGATCTGCAGGGTGAATTGACTACTGCAAAGATGTCTATCAGCGCACTCCAAGCACAATTGAAAGCCGAGCAAATGCAGCACCAGGAGGAGGCAGAGCTACGCAGAGAACAACAAACTAAATTAGAGGAACAACGCCAACAACAGTTTAATGCTCAGTTGGAGACAGTTAAAGAGCAACTTAAGAATTTAGCTGCACAGGTCCTTGATCAGTCTGCTGATCGCTTAAAAATTCAGAACACAGAGTCAATAGCCGTTTTAACAGCCCCCCTTAAAGATAATATTTCCAAGTTGCACGAGGCTATTTTCAAGACTAATCAAGAGACGGCAAAGAGCACCTCCTCGCTTTCCGAGCAACTTAGGGCAATGGCAGAACAGACGCAAAAGATAGACGACACGGCAACACGGCTTACAAATGTGATGCGTGGTGGTAACAAGATTCAAGGTAATTGGGGTGAGTTGATTCTGACAGAGATCCTTGAACAGAATGGGTTCAGAGAGGGATTCAACTATGATGTGCAGCAAACGCTGACAGATGATAAGGGTAATGTTGTAGTCAACTCAGAGAGTGGGCAACGTATGATACCGGACGTCATTCTTCATTACCCTAAGAATGAGGATGTGGTAATAGACTCAAAGATGTCTATTGAGGCATATGTGCAATATGTAAACACAGAAAACGATGGACTGAAGAAGCGATATGCTGCGGACTTGGTGAAGAGCATACGCACACAGTTCACGAGCTTATCTAAGAAGGACTATAGTAGTTATATTAAGCCACCGCGCCGTGCCATCGACTTTGTCATCATGTTTGTACCAAATGAAGGAGCTCTCCAGCTGGCTATGACGACAGACAAACGCTTATGGAGTGATGCCTTCGACAAGCAAGTGTTTATTACTTCGCAGCAGAATCTGATGGCAATACTAAAGATGATAGAGATTGCGTGGAGGCAATACACACAGAGTGAGAACCAGCTCAAGGTTTACGGATTGGCAGAGGAAATGCTCAAGCGTGTGGGTGAGTTCATCAAGCGTTTTGATAAGGTAAAGAAGGACATTGATGTTCTAAGCAAGGACTACGATGATGCCTACAATAAGGCATATACAGGTAGGCAAAGTATAGTACAAAAGGCAAATGAACTTAAACAGCTTGGAGTAAAGGAGACTTCCGCACAGCCAATACCACCTTCTGAGGAGGAATTCACCTTATTAGAGGATTCATTGGCTTGAAGACTTCAACAAAGCCAAAGGTTTATTACTTTTTCATCTGATAAGTAGCTTTATTTATGCTATATTTGTCATAATTATCCATCCGATATTCTTTTGTGTTACAATCTGGATACTTTTCGATGAAAAAGCTAACAATTTGGATATTTTTTTATAAATTTGCGAGGTTTTTCATACAAAACAAGAGTATAATGATTTTAGATATTAACATGCTACGGCAATTCTATGCCAACTATTCCTCAAGAGTTGATACTGCACGAAAGGCTTTAGGACATCCTCTCACTTATGCCGAGAAAGTCCTTTATGCACATTTATACCAGCCTGAAGAGATTAAGTCGTTTCAGCGTGGTGCAGCTTACGTTGACTTTGCTCCAGATCGCGTAGCTATGCAGGACGCTACTGCACAGATGGCTTTGCTCCAGTTTATGAATGCTGGAAAAGACCGTGTTGCTGTGCCCGCTAGCGTCCATTGCGATCATCTTGTTCGTGCTGATATTGGTGCAGAGCAGGACCTAAACACAGCAAGAATGACCAATAAGGAAGTCTACGACTTTCTGAAGTCGGTTTCAGCGCGTTATCATATAGGCTTCTGGTCTCCTGGTGCAGGTATTATTCATCAAGTAGTGCTTGAAAATTATGCCTTCCCTGGAGGTATGATGGTTGGTACAGACTCACACACTCCGAATGCTGGAGGGTTGGGAATGGTCGCTGTAGGTGTCGGTGGAGCTGACGCAGTTGATGTTCTCACTGCTCAGCCTTGGGAACTTAAGATGCCACGACTTATTGGTGTTCACCTCACAGGAAAACTCTCTGGTTGGGTTGCTCCAAAAGATGTAATACTCAAAATATTGGGTATACTTACCGTCAAGGGTGGAACAAACGCTATCGTAGAATATTTTGGGGAGGGCTGTGACAGTCTTTCTACTACAGGAAAGGCTACTATTTGTAACATGGGTGCCGAACTTGGCGCGACGTGTTCGGTTTTCCCTTATGATGCAAATGCGGAGAAATATCTGAGTGAGACGGGACGTGAGGAGATTGCGAACATGGCCAATCAGAATGCCGAGGCCTTAAGGGCAGATGCTGAGGTGTATGAAAATCCAGTTGCTTACTATGACCAATTGTTGGAGATTAACCTTTCTGAGATTGAACCACACTTGAATGGGCCGTTCACACCTGATGCTGCCACACTCGTCTCGCAGATGAAGACGGTAGGACCAGCTAATGACTATCCAATGACTGTAGAAGTAGGATTGGTAGGTTCCTGCACCAATTCCTCGTATCAAGATTTGGCACGAGCAGCTTCAGTTGCCCGTCAAGTAAAGGAAAAGAACTTGCCCGTTAAGGCACAGATCATCATCAATCCTGGTTCTGAGCAAATACGACATACAGCTGAGCGCGATGGATTGCTTGATGATTTCAAGCGCATCGGTGGGGTAGTGATGGCTAATGCATGTGGCCCATGCATTGGACAATGGAAGCGACACACCGATGATGATACACGCAAAAATAGTATCGTCACCTCCTTTAATCGCAATTTCCGTAGACGGGCAGATGGAAATCCTAACACATTTGCTTTCGTTGCTTCTCCTGAACTCACTTTAGCAGTGGCTATTGCTGGTCGACTTGATTTCAATCCTATCACAGACACGTTGGTTGACAATACTGGAAACATTGTGCATTTAGACGAGCCGAAAGGTTCTGATTTTCCACCAAAGGGATTTAGCGCAGGTGGTAACGACAGCAGTTCGACGGTAGAAGTGTTGGAAGATAGAGGACTATTTATTCCGCCATCTGATAATTCTCAAAATACGAAAGTGGAGATAAGTCCTGAGAGTGATCGCCTTCAGCGATTAGAGCCATTTGAGTCCTGGGATGGTAATGAATTGGTAGATATCCCCCTCCTTATTAAAACTAAGGGGAAATGTACTACAGACCACATCTCAATGGCAGGCCCTTGGCTTAAATATCGTGGACATTTGCAGAATATATCTAACAATCTTCTCATGGGTGCGGAGAACGCTTTTAATGGCGAGAGTAATCATGTGAAAGATCAGTTGGACGGCCAGTACAAAGAAGTTTCGTCTGCGGCGAAAGACTACAAGGCACACGGAGTGCCAAGTATCGTAATTGCTGAAGAAAACTATGGAGAAGGATCATCACGCGAACATGCTGCAATGGAGCCGAGATTCCTCAATGTACGTGTTATCCTCGCTAAGAGTTTTGCTCGCATTCACGAGACTAACCTTAAGAAACAAGGTATGCTGGCCCTTACTTTTGCCAATAAGGATGACTATGATAAAGCACTTGAGGATGATCGTATTGATGTCATTGGTTTCAACGGTTTTGCACCTGGGTCACTTTTTGAGGTAGTACTCAAACATAAGGACGGTACAACCGACAGCTTGAAAGCAATGCATACATATAATGATACGCAGATAGCATGGTTTAAGGCAGGTTCTGCACTTAACTACTCGGCTAAATGATTAGGGTCAATACTATATAATAGATTTCAGAATATGAAGATATCAAAGATACAAGGACAACTTAATGTACCAGATATAGCAACTATCCCATTTATTGAAGGCGATGGTGTGGGAGTTGAAATAACACCAGTAGCTCAGGCTGTTGTTGACGCAGCAGTGAAAAAGGCTTACGGAGAAAGCCGTAAGATTGAATGGACAGAGGTGTTGGCAGGAGGAAAGGCTTACGACAAAACGGGAGAATGGTTACCTCAGGCAACGATAGATGCCTTCAAAGAGTGCCTTGTGGGTATTAAAGGTCCGCTCATGACACCTGTTGGAGGGGGAATCCGTAGCCTTAACGTGGCATTGAGACAAACCCTCGATCTCTATGTATGTCAACGTCCCGTGCGCTATTTCGATGGTATCGAAAGTCCAGTCAAACGTCCCGAGTTGGTCGACATGTGTATCTTCAGAGAGAATACTGAAGACATCTATGCTGGCATAGAGTGGGAGGCCGGCACAGAAGACGCACAGCGTTTCTATAACTTCTTGCATGATGAAATGGGTGTCACTAAGGTTCGATTCCCCCAAAGTTCTGGCTTCGGAGTTAAGCCTGTAAGTAGAGAGGGATCAGAGAGACTTATCCGTGCAGCCATTGAATATGCTCTTTCACACGATTTGCCATCAGTCACCCTTGTTCATAAGGGAAACATCATGAAGTTTACTGAAGGAGGCTTTAAGAAATGGGGATATGAACTTGCTGAGCGTGAATACGGTGAAGCTATAAAGAGTGGGAAACTCGTCATTAAGGACTGCATTTGCGATGCGTTCTTGCAAAATGCCCTTATTAAGCCGCAGGATTATAGCGTCATTGCCACTCTGAACCTTAATGGCGACTATGTGTCTGACATGTTAGCAGCACAGGTAGGTGGAATTGGCATAGCACCTGGGGCAAATATCAATTACGATACTGGCCACGCAATATTCGAAGCAACCCACGGTATTGCGCCCGACATTGCTGGCAAGGACTTGGTCAACCCATCGAGTCTTATCCTTTCAGCAGTGATGATGTTGGACTATATTGGATGGAATGAAGCCGCAGAGCTGATTAACAATGCTTTGTCAAAGCTATTCCAAAGTGGAATAGCAACCAATGACTTGGCACGATTCATGTCCAATGGTCAGTCGGTGAGTACAAGAAAGTTTGGTGAAGCAGTCATTAATGCGTTAGAGTAAAAAGAGTTAGATAATAGAGTATGGTTCCTTTTAAGAAAGCAAGTTAACATGACAATGAAGAAAGAGTATTTGATATACAAGCTTAGTGACGAGATTAAGAATACCTGCAAAATTCCAAATGAGGCATTTCAGCAGTATGGTGTGAAACGGGGATTGAGAAACGAGGATGGAAGTGGTGTCCTTGTAGGGCTAACCAATATAGGCAATGTCGTTGGTTACGAGAGAGATAAAGATGGTAATATCATTGCCTGTCCAGGGAGACTCTACTATCGGGGTTATGAACTCGATGAATTGGTTTCGCCAGTTTTGGCAGAGAAGCGTTTTGGATTTGAGGAGACAGCTTATCTATTGCTTTCCGGTAAACTCCCAGACCGTGAGGAACTTCATGCTTTCCAAGAGTTGCTCAATGAAAACATGGCTTTGGACCATCGTACTGTTGTTCATCTTGTTGACTTGGAGGGTTCTGATATTATGAATATCTTGGCACGTTGTGTGTTGGAAATGTACACATTTGATGAAAACCCCGATGACATATCGCGTGATAATCTTATGCGTCAGAGCATACAACTCATCGCTCAGTTTCCCACCATCGTTGCTTATGCATATAACATCTATCGTCATTCTGTGTATGGCCATAGTTTGAATATCCGTTTCCCACTTGAGAAAAAGACCATTGCTGAAAACTTCCTCTATATGTTAAAGGGAGAGAAATATACAAATCTTGATGCGCGTGTACTCGATCTTCTTTTGATTATTCAGGAAGAGCATGGTGGAGGTAATAATTCTACGTTCACTGTACGTGTTACTTCGTCTACTCGTACAGACACATATTCTAGCATAGCAGCTGGTATTGGTTCGCTTAAGGGACCCCTCCATGGAGGAGCCAATATCAAGGTTGTAAATATGTTCCATCACTTGAAAGAGGCAATTGTGGATTGGACAAATGAAGATGAGATCGATACGTATCTCAATAGGATGCTTAACAAAGATGCTTATGACAAGTCGGGACTCATTTATGGCATAGGTCACGCTATTTATACAATGAGTGATCCTCGTGCTATTGAATTGAAGAAACTAGCGGGAGAATTAGCCAAGGAGAAAGGGAGAGAAAAGGAATACGAATTCTTGAAACTTATCGAGCAAGAAGGAATTAAGTGTGTGACAAACCACCGTAAGACTAAGAAGCCTATTTGTGCTAATCTAGATTTTTACAGTGGATTTATATATGAAATGATTGGTCTACCACAGGAGATATATACCCCTGTATTTGCAATGGCACGCATTGTGGGATGGACTGCCCATCGCATTGAAGAACTTCACTTTGATAATAGCCGTATTATCCGTCCTGCTTACAAGAACATTCAAGATCAACGCAACTACGTTGCTTTGAAAGATCGATAACAATAGTATATCCTAGGATATTCCTTATTTCTCTCGTCAATAGCGAGATGATATTTCAATTAGTTCCATGCTATATAATAATTCATTTTATAGCATGGATCTGTTTTTTAAAGCTTATCAGTGCGTAGTAGTTTTTTTCTTATTTTAGGAAAATATTTTGCCAACTACTTAATACTGCTAATTTTCATTTTATTCAGATCAATTCGTGTGCCACCTGCGAATTTCTAGATAAAAGTTTATTTTCTTCAGTAGTGCAATCATTTATGAGTTGATGTGTCTGCAAATCGTATCCGAGAGAACTTAAAGCCCATAGAACGGAGTAAATTGTTAAATTGGAGGGAGGCATTTTGCTCAGCACTGCGAATGTTTGCTAAGGTTAAACATCTTGCTTTCATTGTTTCTGACGCACGAAGGGTGAGAGTAGCCTTCTCTTCTTCGCTCCATTTACCCTTTTCATAAAAGGCCTTGGTCAGAGCTTCATCAATGAAGTGTTCATCAAGCAACTTTATTGGGGGGAGTTTGGCGACAACAGTATCTTTATCCATTTTAATCCACCCTTCTTCTGTCTCATTAAGATCGATGCCCAATCGCAGAGTGCCGTAATATATTCGGGCAAGTTCATCGTCTCCGAAAAATCCATGGCGGATAGTGTCTATGAGTTCTTCGTCACTGATAGCAAGGAACTCCCACTGGCCGATACTTTGAATTTTGGATATCTGAACAGGCGTTATCTCAATACGACCTTCAGTCTGTACCTTAGACGAGCAGCCCCTGAACAACCATATCAAGCATACGACAACTATTACAAAGAAACTAATGACAAAGCCGATGCGTGTTTTAAGTAACTTGTAAATGCTTCGAAGCAGATTAATGATAAAATGCAGTATGTTTTTCATGAAGTTTAGTCTATAGTCTTGATGATAGATGATAGGTCATCAATACTGTATTTTTTACGAAAAGTAATTGTAACATTATCCTCTTTGTACCCCATTTGCTCAATGATGGGAATAAGTTGGCGAGTAGCACTAAGACGAGCATTTTCAACAATACCCAGCTTTGCAATTGAATTGATCATTTCTTGACGGCCTTGCTGCTGGATATGGGTTATCTCCTCATCAGTAAAATTACTTCGTAACATAGGTACTCTTTTCTTTATGGCTTCGTGGTCGACCTGAGTGCTTGTCATAGTGATGCTTGGATCGGGAAGAATGATTTCTACTTTATCCCCATGCCTTCTTACATTTTTTTCAGAGAAGTTTCCAAAGTCGATGTATGCCTTGACGCTTGCCGTTATCGGAATGGCCACTCGCCGTTTTCCAAATGGAAGGTTGATTTTGAAATTTCTATGGAGGAACGTGCCATTAATTGATGCCGAGTCACCATATGTTACTATCTTGTGGAGAAGATATTCGGAAGTATAAAGTTTGGAGCACTTCTGAATACGCATCACCATCATGGGAATGGTATCTACAGGCTGATTGTCAGATTGTTGTTCTTCCAGCTCACCTCCGCATGCAGCGAATAGAAGTATTAAAAGAATGTATAGTGAATGTCTTGGACTCATTGTATCATATCAAGTGTTCTTGCAAATATAAAGAAAATAAATGTAGATTTATTGTTTAATAAAATTAATTTTGAATAGAAAATTAAACCTTGGTGCATTAATCACGTCAAAAAATCAGTTGCAGCTAATTTGGAGATTAACCAGTATGGTGTCTCGAACAAAAACATTTTTAATTCAACGATTTAATCAGAACGTTATGAAGAAAATAGTAATGATGCTTGCAGTGTTGATGATGTCAATTACGACAATGAACGCACAGAACAAAGATGGTGATAAGCCTCAAACTAGAATGGACCGCTCAGAGATGGTTCAGCGTCGAACTGACCGCATGGTGAGTCGATATGGACTTAATCAGGACCAGGCTAAACAACTTTTAGAACTCAATAAGGAATTCGATATGAAATTCGCACCCATGGGAGGTCGAAACATGGGACATCGTGGACAACGCGGTGGTATGCGAAACTCTGTGAATCGTCCTACTCCTGAACAGGCTGAGGCTTGGGCAAAGAAAGGAAGGGGAAATATGGAGGATTACCAGCAGAAACTCAAAAAAATCATGACCGATGAGCAGTATTCAAAGTATGAGAAAGCTCAAGAACAGCGCATGCAAGGTCGTGGTAATGGTACGAATCGTAATCAACGCGATGGTAATAATAATTTCTAAGTGAGAAATCTTGAAGAGATAGATTTAACAATTCATAAACTAAACTTTTAATATATCGTGTGAATCTCAATAGGTAAAAAAGGTTTAGTGTATTTGGGACAAGGGCATTCTTCATGTGAATAGAGAATGCCTTTTTGCATTTATTGAATTTTTTATTTAACTTTGCATGTGCATTAATCCTATTATTTATGAAGAGATTTTTAGGCATAACCACCTTAGCTCTTTCCTTGGTGCTTTTTGTGTCCTGTAAGGAAAAGAAGAGTGATACCATAATTATTACCAAAAAGAAATCGGAGAAGCCAGCAACCCCCAAAATACAAAAGATGGGCGACTATTCGCAGACACAGAAAGTAGATTGGGAGGGAAACAAATATACTATAGAAACAACGCTTAGAGCTGACTCTACATTGGATTTGGCAACTGATGGTGTTACAGATTACTTTGATAATCGAATCACTATTAGGATTGTTAGAGCTGATGGCTCAGAGTTTTTCAAGCGGGTTTTCACTAAAAGTTTCTTTAAAGATTATGTAGACAAAAACAATTATAGTCATGGTGCGCTTTTGGGAATTGTCTTTGTGAAGGTCTATGAAAACAAGCTTGTTTTCGCAGCAAGTGTAGGAAATCCAGATAAGTCTAGTGATGAATATACTCCGATGGTACTTCAGATAGATAAATATGGTGATGCGTCACTTATCAAGGACAATGTACTGGATACTGATTCTGGAACAGATGAATACGAGGGAGGATGAAGTGAAAGAATTCAATATGACGAAATGTTGCACGTATTCCTCAAGTTAAATAGTATAAAATTAGAAAGTGCAAGTTACATTAGGTATTAACGCAAAGGGAGAGCACGAGCAAGTGCTCTCCCTTTCAGTTTGTTATGGTCTAACGTTCAGGTCTAGTAAGCTGATTGTAAGCAGCGTCGAAAGCCCTAGGATGGCGTCCGATAAAGCAGATATTGACCAAACAATTGGCTAAAATCTCAATATCAGAGAGGTCTACTCCCCGTCCCCTTGATACATTTTTTCCTAATAAGACCTCCCAGGAAGCATCAAAGTCTCGGTCCTCGGCACCTACGTAATGTTGGCTTGTCCCGGGTACATCCATAATCTTATAGTTGATGATCTTCTTAGATTCTACAGGTCTCATGCTCATGAGGATTTTATAGGCCTCTCTTAAAGGTTCCTCATATTTACTGGTACCTGGAAACATATCAACGATTACAGGCATGACCTCATCGAAGTTGTAAGCCTGAATAAGATGGTAAAGTGTCATGTTTTTTATATTTAAATGGGGTTGTTTTCTAGTTTTCCCTTTATAAGAGACTAAGAAAGGTGATAGCGTTGATTGGTTTAGTTCCGATCTTTCACTATCACCTTATTGTTATACAAAGGCTAGATAACTAGCAGATTTTTAGAATGAACTTTTGCATTGTAGCATAAAGAATGCTAAATGCATTAGAACTTGGCCATTTTTATGGCATCAATGGCACATTCGTCACCTTTGTTCCCAAGCTTCCCACCACTGCGTTCCTTAGCCTGTTGCAAGTCATTTGTTGTGAGAAGTCCATAGATAACAGGAATGTTTTGTATGGCATTTAGCCGTGCAATGCCGTATGTTACTCCTTGACAGATGTAATCAAAGTGAGGTGTCTCACCCCGAATAACACTTCCAAGGATGATGATGGCATCAAAACCGTCGTTCTTGCACATCTGCTGGGCACCATAAATAAGTTCGAAGCTCCCAGGTACAGTCTTGATATGAATATTCTCTGGTATTGTACCATGTCTCTCCAAAGTCTTCACTGCGCCATCAAGCATCGCACCAGTGATTTCCCGATTCCACTCGGAAACGACAATGCCAAAGCACATGTTGCTTGCGTCAGGGACTTTGTCAAAGTCGTAATCAGAAAGGTTATGGAGTGCTGTGGCCATGTTTACTTTGTTGTTCGTTCAATGTACTTATCAATCTCATTGCTCTGAACGAGCTGAGAATTGATATATTTCGATTTGATTTCCTTGTAGATTTCCAAAGCTTCATCTTGTTTCCTTTGTGATTCCAAAAGCTGTCCAGCCTGAAGCAGGAATGTTGGAGAGATACTATAATTTACACCATCTTTAGCCTCAGAGTCGGCATTCTTGGCTGCTTCCTTGAGCTTGCTGATGGCTTTGTCTATCTGACCTGTATGAGCGTATGCGTTTCCTAGGGCTTGGATGGCAGCAGGGCCAACCATAGCATCCTTGGCTGGAGAATAGCCCTCTAAATATTTCACGGCATCCTGCCATTTTCCAAGGTTGGCATAGCTAAGTCCTGCATAAAGTTTAGCAAGGTTTCCTGCATCCGTACTGCTATAGTCAGATGCAATTTTGACAAAACCTGCATAGCCTGCACCATCACCATTGAGAGCCTTATCAAACTGCTCTCCGTTGAAATATTCCTGCCCACGGGCAATGGCTGTACTTGCCTTGTCCTCACGTGGGGAACTGATGACTGTCTTGTAACCAATGAATCCACCAATGATGAGGATAATTGCAACAACTGCAATAAGAACGATCTTGCCGTTTTTCTGGAAAAATGCCTCTGACTTGTTGGCAGCATCATAGGTTGCCTGGTTGTTTTTGTTTGCCATTATTTCTGTTGATTTATAGTTTCAATAATTGCGACAAAATTAGTCAAATTATCCCATATATTGAAATTAAAAGATAGCTTTTTTCTTTTTTGAGTGATAAATCAAGTAACTTTGCATAACATCAGAGCACTGAGAACAATGATATTAGATAAGATTTCCATTATCAATTATAAAAATATCCAAGCAGCTAACCTCTCCTTTTCACCCAAAATAAATTGTTTTATTGGTAACAATGGAGAGGGAAAGACTAATCTTTTGGATGCCATCTATTATCTTTCCTTTTGTCATAGTAGCTTTACAAATATTGATAGTCAAGTCATGATGCATGACCAGGACTTCTTTATGATTGAGGGTGACTATATGACAGAACATGGAGATCATGAGAATATATATGCCGGCATGAAAAAAGGACGTGGCAAACATATTCGAAGAAACAAAAAAGACTATCGAAAGTTTTCGCTTCATATCGGACTTGTACCACTCATATTTGTGGCACCTTCCGATAATATCCTTGTAGATGGTGGCGGAGAAGAACGCCGCAAGCTGATGGATGTAGTTATATCTCAGTATGATCGTGTCTACATCGATGCTATGAACCGATATAACAAGGCATTGCAGCAGCGTAATGCTCTTCTGAAGATGGAGGAAGAGCCTGATGCGACGCTCCTTGATTTGTGGGAACATGAGATGGCCGAGCAGGGTGAAACGATCTATCAAAAGCGCGAGGAGTTTTTGTCACGCCTTGTTCCAGTATTTCAAGAAATATATAGTCATATCTCCAATAGCAAGGAAACAGTGAGCTTACGATATGTTTCTCATGGTCAGCGAGGTACTTTGTTGGACGTCATTCAACGTGACAGACTTAAGGATAGGGCTGTTGGCTATAGTTTACATGGTATTCACCGGGATGATTTGGAGATGTTGATTGATGGTTATCCGATGAAAAAGGAGGGTAGTCAAGGACAAACCAAGACATTCGTTCTTGCATTGAAGTTGGCTCAATTTGACTTTCTCCGTCGAACGTCATCTAATACTACACCATTGCTTCTCCTCGATGATATCTTCGATAAGCTTGATTCCAATCGCGTGGAGCAAATAGTTGAATTAGTGTCTGGGGATAATTTCGGACAAATTTTCATCACAGACACCAATCGGGAGCACCTCGATAAAATCTTGAGACATAGTCAGCATAACTATAAACTATTTGATGTAAATCATGGAGAGATAACTGAAAGGAGGACTGAGAATGTTTAGGCGTGATGTCAAGTCATTGGATGACATCCTGCAAAAGTTTCTGCGTGACGAAGGATTAGAAACGCCTCTTCTGCAGAAACGTTTAATGGATGCTTGGGATGGAGTAGTCGGCGAGACAGTAAGTCGTTATACCACTGAGAAATTTATTAAAAATCAGGTGCTCTATGTGAAAATAATAAATCCCGCCTTGCGGCAGGATTTAAGTATGATGCGTAGTCAATTGACAAAGCGCTTGAATGATGCAGTAGATGCATTTGTTATCAGTGACGTGCGAATTTTTTAGAGCACCTCGTCCATTTTGACGTCCGTTACCTCGCATGGCACTTGATCTGTCTTTTGAAAGTCAAAGCAAACCCCCAATTTATAGGTAGTGGTCAGTTGAATGAGAAATCGATCATAGTAACCCTTTCCCCTGCCTAAGCGGTTCCCTTCTTTGTCAAAGCTCATTCCAGGAACCACTGCAAGATCTATTGAACTAAAGTCAGTGTACAAAGGACCAATTGGTTCCATAATGCCAAATGCTCCTTGACGTAGGCTTTTCTGACCCTCATATCTTCTTATTTCCATTATTCCGTCGGCAACAACTTTAGGGAGAAGGATAGTTTTTCCGCCATGATACAGCTTGTCTACCATTTCATGCGTATAAACTTCATCAGGTAGGGAATAGTACATCATTATTATTTGAGCATCCTGAACCTTTGGATTTAATTCCAATTTCTCCATGATTTGCGTAGACAATTCTTCAAGTTCCTTACTTGTAAATCGTCTTTTCCTATCCCTAATGATCTGTCCAAGCTCTCTCTTATTCATTCTTTGTCCTGCTTTTTGTCATCGCCTTTTCTGGTGCTTTAGGGAATGCTGAGCTGTTTCTAAAGACTTTTAGGGCATTGGAGATGACAGGATCATCAGAATTGAGATATTCATAGAGTGCTTGCTCATCGAGCATATTGTAGATAATTCGGCTATTGATGAACTGATCCAACAAGGAATGGCTCTTTCTAATCAGCAGGTTACGGCGTTTCAAACCATGTGTGTCGGCATAATTCACAAACTGATCAATAAGACTTTGCTTCTTGAGATAATTCACAAGACTAAGCATTTCATTGAACTGAGACATCTTTTGGCGATTGTTGTCAGTATAGGTGAAGGCAAATTGCAGGATAAGTCCGCTGATCACAGCTTGCTTATAGTATGACGTAACATTCGAGGTATCCTCGGGTACGAAGATATCAGGCGTTACGCCACCACCACCGTAAACAACTCGTCCAATGCTCGTATGATATGCAGGACCTGTGTGATGAATACTGTCTTGTGAGAAAAATTCCCCGTGTTCATAGCGAGAGATAAGGTCAGTGGCATAATCTGGGTCGCTACCATCCGAATAGGGCTTCTGAATACAACGTCCAGAAGGAGTGTAATATCTTGCGATGGTTAAGCGAATCATGCTACCGTCGGGGAACGGAATCTGTGTCTGTACTAATCCTTTACCAAATGAACGGCGACCAATAATCGTTCCACGATCGTTGTCCTGAATAGCTCCTGCGAAAATCTCAGCAGCTGAAGCTGAACCTTCATTGATGAGGACCACAAGTGGCAAGGTCTTGTAGGCGCCGTGACCATCAGAGCGGTAGTCCTGCCTTGGGGATTTCCTGCCTTGAGTATAGACGATTAATTTCTTTGCGGGAAGGAACTCATTAGCCATCTGAACTGCACTTTGTAGGTATCCACCAGGGTTATCACGAAGGTCAATTACCAGGTTACTGAATCCCTGTTGTTGTAAGTTAGCAAGCGCAATAAGTAACTCTGGGTAAGTCTTTTCTCCAAAATTCTTTACCTTGATATAGCCAGTACTATCATTGAGCATATAAGTTGCAGTGATAGTCTTGGTGGGAATTTCACCTCGGGTAACTTCAAAAGTAAGAATTTTAGGTTGTCCAAATCTGGACACTCCAATTTTCACTTTGGTGCTTTGTGGACCTTTTAAGCGGTGCATGGCCTCTTCGTTGGTCACTTGCTTCCCTACGAATTTTTTACCATCAACATAAACAATCTTGTCGCCAGCGATAATTCCTGCTTTCTCTGCAGGTCCATTCTTGATGACATTTTGCACATGGATGGTATCTTGTCTAATAGTAAACTCGATGCCAACACCCGAGAACGAGCCTTTCAAGTCATCGTTGGCAGATTGAACATCTTTTGCACTGATATAGACAGAGTGAGGATCAAGCTCTGCAAGGATAACAGGGATGGCTTTTTCTACCAACGAATCTATGTCCACCTTATCCACATATTGGTCATCAATGATGTGAAGCAGGTTACTCAGGCGATTGCTTCCATTGTTAATTATGGTAAGGCGATTGCCCGAAAAGTGATTGGCATAAAAAGACCCAATCACAATGCCCACGACCACGGATATGGCCATAAGCAATGGCATGAACCTGTTTTTATTTTCGTTTCTCATTATCTTCCGATTCTATTTCCTTATGTAAAATCTCAATTCCTGCTCTCTGAAGTAGTTTTATACCATCGTCCAATCGATAGGAATTTCCATATACTACGCGTTTTATTCCTGACTGTATGATAAGTTTGGCACATTCGATGCAAGGTGATGCGGTAACATAGAGCGTGGCTCCGTCACTATTGTTGTGTGACCGTGCCAGTTTGGTGATGGCATTAGCCTCGGCATGTAGGACATAAGGTTTGGTAAGGTTATTCTCGTCTTCGCAAACGTTCTCAAATCCACTAGGTGTCCCATTGTAACCATCGCTGATTATCATCTTGTTTTTGACGACCAATGCACCAACTTGTCGACGTTTGCAATAGGAATTCTCAGCCCAAATGCGAGCCATGCGCAGGTAACGTCCATCAAGTGCGTCCTGTTTTTCCCTTTGTTTTGTAACCTCTTTGCTAATCATTTTTCTTGATACCGTTTCTTACAAGTAGTGCATCAATATTTGGTTCTTGTCCTCTGAATCGAGCATAGAGAACCATTGGGTTCTCGGTACCACCCTTTGAGAGGATATTTTCACGAAAACTCTTAGCTGTTGTACGATCAAAAATACCATTCTGTTTGAAGACACTGAATGCATCAGCATCCAGTACTTCTGCCCATTTATAACTGTAATAACCGGCAGCATAGCCACCAGCCATGATATGGGAGAATTGTACTGTCATACAGGTGTCGGTGCGTTGTGGCGTGACCATTGCTTTTTCCCATGCTCGCTTCTCAAAAGGAATGATGTCTTCAGAGAACTCTTTGCGTTGAGTATAATAAGCCATGTCCAAAAGTCCAAAGCTGACTTGTCTCATGCAAGAATAGGCAACATTGAAGTTGCGGCTTGCACGAATACGGTCGATCAGCTCATCTGGGATGGGCTCACCTGTCTCATAATGAAAGGCAAAGGTGCGGAGGAATTCTTTTTCTGTAGCATAATTCTCCATGAACTGTGAGGGCATTTCTACGAAATCCCACCAAACATTCGTGCCCGACAAACTCTCAAATCGTGTGTTGGCTAACATGCCATGAAGTGAATGGCCAAATTCGTGAAGGAAAGTCTCCACTTCGCTCAGTGTCAATAATGCGGGCTTGTCAGACGTTGGTTTAGTGAAATTCATCACAACACTTACATGTGGACGTATGTTCTCTCCCTCTCGTGTAATGTGCTGGCCTTGGAACTGTGTCATCCAAGCACCACCTTGCTTTCCATCGCGCGGAAAGAAGTCAGCATAGAATACTGCGAGGAAACTGCCATCTTCGTCGAACACTTCAAAAGCCTTCACGTCCGGATGGTACACAGGGATATCATTGTTTTCTTTGAACGTTATTCCGTATAACCGAGTAGCCAATCCAAACACTCCCTCAATGACCTTGTCCAGTTGGAAATAAGGACGCAGCATCTCTGCATCAATATTGAAGCGCTCCATCTGAAGCTTGTGGGCATAGAAGGAGAAGTCCCAAGGCTCTAGTTTAAAGTCCTCACCTTCCATCTGCTTCGCCTTTTTTTCTAAGTCCTTTACCTCTACCTCTGCAGTTGCTTTATAAGCATCAATTAGGTCATCAAGCAACTTATATACATGAGCTATATCGCCGGCCATACGATGTTTCAGCACATAGTCAGCATAAGTGTCATATCCTAAAAGTTGTGCCATCTCCCTGCGAAGGTTCACTAAACGCTGGCAAATCTGAAGGTTATTTTCGCTGTTGTCATGAATGCACTCAGTGTTTTTTGCCATGTACAACTGTTCACGCAAGTTGCGTTGTGTGGAGTAGGACATGAACGGTGCAAAGCTCGGATAATCCAACGTAAAGCTCCATCCTTCGATTCCACGTTCTTTCGCAGCCATAGCGGCAGCATCCTTTGCTGTCTCGGGTAGCCCGTCTAGTTGTTTCTCATCAGTGATGTGTAGTGTAAAAGCCTTGTTCTCCTTGAGTAAGTTCTGCGAGAATTGAAGAGTGAGTACTCCTGCTTCCTCGGTGAGCTCACGTAAACGATCCTTATCTGCATCATTGAGCAAAGCACCGCTACGTACAAATGCGTCATATTCCTTATCGAGCAGAGTCTGTTCCTCCTCGTTTAACTCGCCGTGATGATCGTGTACATACTTAACTCGTTCGAAGAGTTGCTTGTTAAAGATTACGTCGTTACCATGTTGTGTCAGAATAGGACTTAACTTTTGCGCCAAAGCCTCCATCTTTTCGTTGGTCTCAGCGCTCATCATACAAGAAAAAACAGTCGAAACACGATCTAAAAGGTCATAATAATGGGGGCCTTTAGTCTTGTCTTCAACAGATATTGTATTATAAAAAGTGGGCTCATCGTGGCAGTTCACAATCTTTTCGATTTGCTCATCGTCGCGCTTGATGCCCTCCATGAAGGCATCTTCATAGTCCTCAAACTTTATCTTTTGGAATGGTATCGTGTTATGGGGCGTTTCATAAGGCTCCATGAAGGGATTTGTTCGTATCTCAGCTTTATTCATAACCTGCCGTAGCTATCTCGATTTAGTACTTGCAAAGGTAATAAAAAGGTAGAACACGTTTGATGAATAAGTAAAATTTAACAAACATCCTTTTTCTTACATAGTTCGCTAGTAATTTATAGAGTTAAAGGCATTGAAAAACTCTAATGAAATTTCGTGTTTGAATGTGTCAAGGTCCGAATAAATAGATATTCGTTAGCATTAGCTATGAAAGGGGAAAAGCGTCGGATTTCATCTGTTTGAAGAGCATAAGATGTATGCATATGACAACCCAATAGCAAGAATTGATAAAGTCGTAAATACTATGCTACTCCCTATTTCTAGACA
>DHOP01000023.1 GCA_002407775.1 Prevotella sp. UBA5387 | reverse complement strand
TCTTATCCCGAACTGGGGTAATATTATATGACTTTAGATAAATTATTTATTTATTTGGCTACTCCGTTATTTATGCTGTCTTGCAGCGGCGAAAGCGAAATCAATCCGTTATCACCCATTGTAGACCATGGATCTGGGTTAAGTTACCTTCGTTGGCCAGCAGAACGTTTAATTGCCTATCAGAACAAATGTTCTAATAGCAATATTGACACCACATGTGCAGATTTACTTGTCTATGTAACATGGGACGAAATGAGATCCTCTGGCTACCCATACTCGCTAGAAAGCTATTCCCTAAAAGGTGACAAGGCGATGGAGCAGCAAATTACAGATTTTCTTGACCCTAATCATGATCTGTATAATGGCGTTGTGCCTATAGCTATAATGTACTGTACCGATACTTGCAAGTCTATTCGCATGACTATGTATGATAAGAATGGCTCATTCATATCCGACATAACAGATAAGGCACGTTTCTATTATGTCGAAAATAAGCGAGAAGTAGGTACTCTTCTCTTCAATTCTGACAAAAAACTGTTAGGCAAAATTAAGATAGGGACAACAATCAAAGAATATTTGTCTTATAAACCCTTAGTATTTGCTGTAGCACATTTTATTTTTGATGGAATTGACAAAGTAAGTTTCTCGAATGGAAATTATGCAAAAGTAGAAATCGAATTGAGTAATGGAACCACATTAACTACAACTTCTTTAATGAGAAAATAATTAATCACATTATGTTAATGGAAATTATAGCAGCTGTAGCAGCGGAATTTCTTGATGAATGCCTCAGCTCAAAAGACAAAAAAAAAAAAGGCTCTAGTAACTCAAGCTACAGCAGAAGAAAACCTAGAAGAAGATACTGTAACTATGACGACGCTTTGGTATGGCAGCATGACCATGGAGAAAATCTCGTTTAAGCACTTGCCCCTTAAAAAGGGTGTCCGACATTCTATCATTGAGTTTTAACCATCATTTGTTCTCGTTACGATAAGCTCCAAGGGGGCTAGCAAGACGAGGTTACACATCGTAGCCTATAGGGGATGGATTGTTTGTTTTGACACACCCTCATCACGAACCCTTGTGGATAAAAGTCTCACGCAGATTTTGCAGATGACGCAGATGTTCGCTATGCGAACGGCTGTGCATCGCCCCTGGGTTGCCTTAAACTTTTGTAGCATCACCCTACCGCCCTGAGCAGCGCGCAGCCGTTCGCATAGCGAACATCTGCGTTATCTGCGTCATCTGCGTGCGATTCAAATCCGTCGGCATCACGTCCATTCTCTGTTCCTCTGCGGCTAGGCGAGAGACCATTGGTTTCTTTGGCGCACGCAGAGTCAAGGAGTGAAAGGAGACCATGCGACATGCCTTGCTCTCTGCGTGGCAATTTTCAACCGCAATTCCCCTCCCTCACTGGAGAGGGCTCCTCTCCCTTCAGGGGAAGATCAAGAGGGGTATGTAATAATTCTTCATCAAAAACACGCATTTGTTTTTCGTCGAAATAGAAACAGGAAAACCTAAAACCATCTATATTTCTGTCTTATCTTTGACTTGGCGGATCAAAAAATGGCTGACGCTCTTGCGAAAGCTATCCTTTCGTACCGTGATACGATAGCTTTCGCACCGCGGAAGGATAGTAACGACAATGCGAAAGGGCAGTTAACGCAGTACGAAAGGATAGCTTTCGCAACCCCCGTTTTTGCCCCATAAATACAACATGTTGATTTGTAAGCAGTTGCGTTTCGGTCTGTTTTTCACGTATTTGCGGCCGTCAACCGATTGTTTTCAAATATGCGAAAATAAACAAGGGTTTGTTCAAAAATTTTCATATCATAATGTATAGGCTTAGACTTCAATGGTTTCGAAAATACAACAAATGCTTGAGAAAATCGGAATAATTTTTTATCTTTGAGTCTACAAAACCAAAACCGCCTGGAAATCGTATGCTATCCGGCCATGACACGATGATAACATCATAGCAAGAACTGCCCGAATATCAGCCTTAGAGTTCGCCATAACAACCATCAAACAAATATGAGAACTATTAAACTAATCACTTTGCTACTGGTAGGATGTAGTCTGTCGGCTTCTGCCCAGCTGCCTATCAACGACACCAATACCCCTTTGCATCTGCTCAAGCCCAATTACCAAACTCCCTACGGGGCGCCAAAAGTAGAAAAGGTGAAACAAGACATGGACCGTGTGCTCTCGTTTCTCGAGGAGAGTATGCCCATGACGACAGAGGACGGACACATCAAACCTGGTGCCATGAGACTCACGAGCTATGAAAGTGGAGTGATCTACGCCGCAGCCGAAGATGCTGCCCTGCGCACAAAAGATATGCGCTATATGAAGTTTGCTGAGGATCGGCTGAGATTTCTCTCTGATTTGGCGCCAAAAGTAGCAAATAAATTAAAGCAAAACCCACAATCAGACCCACAGATGAAGAAGGTGGTTTTGCCCGCTGCGCTCGATGACGCCGGTGCGATGTGTGCCGCATTATGCCGTCTATCGCTACAACAGCCTTACAAAGCGTTTGAACCTCGCATAGAAAACTATATGGTTCAAATACGTCGTCAGCACAGATTAGGCAACGACAGCATATTCGCTCGTGAGCGCCCACACCATAACTCGGTATGGCTCGACGACATGTACATGGGCATACCGTCTATGGCATGGTATGCTTGTCTTAAAGGCGATACAAAATTAATGCACGAGGCCGTAGAACAAATACGAGCATTTAAGAGTAGGATGTGGATGCCGCAGCAACAACTTTTCCGCCATGGATGGGTTGAGACCATGACCCCCCACCCTTTCTTTCCATGGGGAAGGGCTAACGGATGGGCGCTACTCACTATGTGCGAGGTGCTCGATGCCATGCAGACAAGTCATGAAAGGATGAGCCAAGCGGGCAAGACCGACTATGACGGGTATGACGAAGACCGCGCGTTTGTGCTCGACCTGTTCAGACAACACGTGGCCGGACTGGCGCCATTGCAAGACAAGACTGGTTTTTGGCATCAATTGCTCAATAACCCATCGAGTTATCTGGAGACATCGGCAACTGCCATCTACACCTATTGTATGGCTCATGCCATCTGCGAGAAATGGATAGACGCACAAGCTTATGGGGCAAGAACGCTATTGGCATGGAACGCAGTGTCTACCCAAATCAACGAGCAAGGGCATGTGTCTAACACTTGCGTGGGAACAGGAATGGGCTTCGATGCCGCTTTTTACTGTTATCGTCCAGTACACTACATGGCTGCTCACGGCTATGGGCCAACCTTGTGGGCAGGCGGTGAAATCATTCGTTTGCTTCAACAGGCTCACCCCAAAATGAACGACTCGGCCATAATGTTCTATCCAACCGAACAGAAGACTCAAGCACCAATATTCTCAGAAGATGAGAAAAATGTAATTGATTGGTAATTATAAACTAGCTACATCGCGTCTTCATAAATGCTTGCATTTAAAGCAAATCTTATAATAAATATAAGCGTTCCTCTTATTTCTTAAAGACTTGTTGAAGACGTATCAGCGCCACATGATTTTTGTAGCGCTGATTTTTTTTTGCATAATGATATTGATACCTTGTGCCTACCATGTTATTTTGATTAAGCCATCTGATTCAATGGATTCAATAATTGCGTTAGCTCGTACAGAGAGGTGTCTTCAAAACCTGTGAACTTTTACTTATTATCGTCTAAACCAAGAGCTTCCAAGACCTTGTTTTTTGATAAACTACTTAATAATTTGCTAATACTACAAAAAAGTCAAACAAAAAACTTTGGCGAAATATCGCATGTAATTATCTTTGCGAAATACTAATCAACAAGCTAACTAACTAAAAACTTAAACAAAGAGCCACCGAATATTTTAGATTTCTTGTGTTTAACACATATCAAACAATGTCACTAATAAAGAATTAAACATCTAATTAAAAACCTATAAACTGTTTTATGAAAAAAAATTACTTGAAAACCTTGCTTCTAGCTACAATGTTTGTAGTGGGAGCCTATACCTCGTTAGCACAAACTACGAGTACTATCTATGAAAGGACCGATGTATCGGCATGGTCTGCCAGTGATATTACATCAGCAACCACTGTGGGTTATTGGACTCCTTCATCGTCTAGTGGTACTCTTTGGGGAACATTTATTGATCCAACAAACGGTCTGAAATCATTCTCCCGTGGCAATACAGTTAATTCGGTGCTGACTTTAAACAGGGCTGCAAATACCATGGTAACCATAGATGCGGTTTGGAATACTGGCTCATCAACCTACCCAAGTAGTTCTAACAGTACTTCTTTCAAGTACGGAGACTTTACCATTACCAATCTGACACGATATAATGGAACTTCTATAACCATTAATGGACAAAATATAGCATTAGCGAATGTCTTAAATAATACGGACGTTAATATTCATTTAGTTGTGAATTCTGTCAACGGCCAGATTTCCGAAGCAACTGGAACGCTCACTGACAACACTGTTTTGTTTGATATGACAAAATTGGGAACAAACACAACCTTTGCCACGGGCTCAAATTATGAAACCATTACTTTAGGTAGTTATTGTTCCGTAAGTAAGAATAACACCTCTACATTTCTTAAAAGCCTGAAGGTTCAACAGACAACTCAGGATGTGGCAACTGCAAATTATACGGTTAACTTTGCCACATCTGACGGGACCATAGTCAGAACAGAAACTAGAAATGGCCCTGTGGGTAATGCCATTGTGCCCTACAGTACTGACAAAAATGCATTCTTTGATGCAGTTGACAATACCATAAAATACCTTTATGTATCAGATGATAGCAATGGTAAAACCATCGTTGATAACTCAACAAGTACAACCGTAGTGACTATTACTGTTCGTCCTGCCGTGAAATGGGCATATACTGTTACCACATCATATAATAGTGTAACTCTCCCTTATTCTGTTTCAGGCGAAACATGGGAAGATGTGCCTAGTGTAAAAATCTCATATCCAAGATTTCAAGCAGCAGGAACGAACAAGAATATCTTAGTAGAAAAGATACCGAATACCAATGATCTTGTACAAACAATATCCGTTACTTCAAACAATTACACCCAAGACTTTGCGTATTCTGCTACAGGCATAGAGGACCTTTATTTATTGTCAGAAGCCGAGAATCTTGGAACAGGAATTCCAACAAATGCAACTTCCTTCACCTCACGCGTATCCAATGGATTAATAATTTATGCTTCATCTGGTACATTAATAAATCTTCCTACAGGTAGTTATAAGTTCACCTTGGGTATGATAGGAGGCGATGGTGGTACACATACTACCTATTACACGGTGTCAGCGGGCGCGAACTCTATCCTTTCAACAAGTTGTAATGGGAACATGTTGGCTTTAGCAACAAGTAAAGCTTTCACGGTGTCAGAACCAACAGACATCACATTCACATGTTCCGACCCTAATTCTAGTAGAGGCATTGACTTGATATATATCGAGCAATTGGCTACAACTACTGTCAATATCAACGCCACCTCTAACCTTGCCTCATTTAGCAGCTCACAAGCAGCCACTGTTCCTGACGATGTAACTATATATATCGCTACTGCTGCTGACGCAATCAATGGTATTTCACTAACCAAGCTTGCAGGCAAAGTGATTCCCGCCAATACTGGTGTTTTACTTTATAGTGCTACCACGGGTGACCAAACTTTGATCTACACTGGGACATCCACAGATGATTTCTCCACCAATATTCTGAAGGCAACAAACGATGGTACGTACACATCCACCGGTTCTGAATATGCGCTCATTAAGGGTGAACAGAATTTCGCACAAGTTCAATCGGGTATTGTCATTCCTTCCAACAAAGCATATGTAACCATCCCAGGTGCAGGTGCAAAACTTTCGATCAACTTTGACCAAGCCACAAGCATCACCAACCTCAATGCAGGTGTGGGCTATGACTCTGCAACATCATATAACCTTTCGGGCCAGAAGGTGAATGCAAGCTACAAAGGTATAATTATCAAGAACGGTAAGAAGTATATCGCTCGATAACTAAAATTAATAATAACGCAAATTTATTCTATAAAGACTCAATTATGAAAAGTAGAAACTATATAAAGCCATGTATCAAAACTAAGATTTTGACAGAAGACACAAATCTAATGGCTGCATCCTTTGATCCAACACAAACTACTACGACTATTGGGACAAATCCGACCGACCCAATTACAGATCCAAACCAAGTAGGCGCTAAACAATGGTACAACAGTCCATGGGACGATAATGGCACAGGTGGATTCGAATAAGACTGATAAAATCCAACTATAATAGTTATAAGTATAAGCCTCATCGTGACATACAGAGCATGATGAGGCTCATTTTTCTTGACAGAAAGCTTGTTAAAATCGTTTTGAAATAG
This sequence comes from Prevotella sp. UBA5387, assembly GCA_002407775.1. Taxonomy (GTDB): domain Bacteria; phylum Bacteroidota; class Bacteroidia; order Bacteroidales; family Bacteroidaceae; genus Prevotella. The sequence goes on along the minus strand of DHOP01000023.1, from coordinate 748 downwards.
TAAATTTGCAAGGATTGAATTCCCTCTATAAAATTACTTTCACAAACCTTGCTCGATGAAAAAAAAAATATGTAATATAATAATTCTGCTCATTGTCTGCTCACCAATAGCCGCACAAAGTAATGACCGCGAGAAAATGGCTGCCTTTAAGAATCTCGATGTATCAGTTTCAGCTGGTAGCACGGGACTTGGACTAGACCTTAGTTCGAATATTTCAATCATGTTTAGATTAAGGGCAGGGTTTTCCTTTATGCCCCACTGGATTGACGATATGAAATTTAGTGTACAAGTAGGAGATAAAGCTGAGTCAAGGTACGATGCTCAAGGCAATCGCATTGAGACAAAGTTTGATCGCCTGCAAACTAGAATGAAAGAACTTACTGGCTTTGATGTGGATGAGACTATCCACATGGAAAGCAAACCTAAATATTACAATTTCAGTCTTTTGCTTGATGTAATGCCGCTTGTAAACAAACGTTGGCATGTAACTGGAGGCTTCTTTTGGGGCAATGAGAAAATCGCTGATGCTATTGTCTCCCGTGATGACATGACCACTATGCTTGCTGTTGGGATGTACAACAATATGTACACTAAAGCCATGAACAACCAGCCGTTTGTCACTGTAAATGGCAATGACATCTATAACGATGCCTTAGCTGAGAAGTTGACAAGATATGGTCGCATGAAATATAGCAAGGCTCACCGGTTGCTTTCATATCGCCGATGCTATATTTCATGCGACCATATC
>DHOP01000022.1:23602-59035 GCA_002407775.1 Prevotella sp. UBA5387 | reverse complement strand
TCACTCCAAATTTCGGAAGACCCATAAAGGTACAAAGCGAAATACGTCTAAGATGATAAAGGAAACAATATCTCCTGTTCAAAATGCAGGAACACAAATGAGTCAAGAAGAAAAACCGTGGTTTAACCATTCGCAGATGATAGCTAATATCATGTCTGCAAGAATGAAGGGACTTGGAATGACTCAAAAGATGTTGGCAGAGAAAATGAATTGTACCCAACAGTACATTTCAAAAATCTTAAAAGGGCGTGAGAACCTTTCGCTTGAAGCCATAAGCAAAATAGAGAATGCCTTGGATATTCATTTCATGCAAATGGATGAATAGCCATGTTCTTATAAGTGTAACGATAAAAAAGATAAGATATGCCTGTACAAAGTGAAGCTGCCCTCGAAAACGGACTTATAGATACTCTTCAAAAGATGAACTACGAGTATGTTCATATTGAAGAGGAGAAGAACTTGTCTGCCAATTTCAAGAAACAGTTGGAGAAACACAACAAGAAGAAATTGGAAGAATTGGGTCGTACCGAATTTACAGAGTCTGAGTTTGAAAAGATACTTATCTATCTTGAAGGTGGCACCCGCTTTGAAAAGGCAAAGAAACTACGTGACCTCTTTCCGCTTGAACTGGAAAGCGGTGAACGCTTATGGGTGGAGTTCTTGAACCGAACTCACTGGTGTCAGAATGAGTTTCAAGTTTCCAATCAAATCACGGTTGAGGGTAGAAAGAAATGCCGTTACGATGTGACGATACTTATCAATGGTTTGCCTTTGGTTCAAATAGAACTGAAGCGCAGAGGTGTGGAACTGAAACAAGCATACAACCAGATACAACGCTATCACAAGACTTCTTTCCATGGACTGTTTGATTACATCCAGTTGTTTGTCATTTCCAATGGTGTGAACACTCGCTATTTCGCCAACAATCCGAATAGCGGCTTCAAGTTCACATTCAACTGGACGGATGCCGCAAACGTTCCGTTCAACGACTTGGAGAAGTTTGCCACAGTGTTCTTCGACAAGTGCACGTTGGGAAAGATTATTGGCAAGTACATTGTATTGCATGAGGGAGACAAATGCCTGATGGTGCTTCGCCCTTACCAATTCTATGCCGTGGAGAAGATTCTCGATCGCGTGGAAAACTCCAATGACAACGGCTATATCTGGCATACAACAGGAGCTGGCAAAACCTTGACTTCTTTCAAGGCAGCCCAACTTGTATCAGAGTTGGACGATGTGGATAAGGTGATGTTTGTGGTTGATCGCCACGACCTTGACACGCAGACACAAGCCGAATACGAGGCTTTTGAACCTGGTGCCGTTGACAGCACCGACAACACAGACGAATTGGTAAAGCGTCTGCACAGCAATTCAAAGATTATCATAACAACCATACAGAAACTCAATGCCGCTGTCAGTAAGCAGTGGTATAGCAGTCGTATTGAGGAAATACGCCATTCTCGTATCGTGATGATTTTCGATGAATGTCATCGAAGCCATTTTGGAGAATGCCATAAGAACATTGTGAAATTCTTTGATAACACGCAGATATTCGGCTTTACTGGCACACCTATCTTTGTAGAGAATGCGGTGGACGGACATACCACAAAGGAAATCTTTGGCAACTGTCTTCACAAGTATCTCATCAAGGATGCCATTGCAGATGAAAACGTGCTTGGTTTCCTTGTGGAGTATTACCACGGCAATGAGGATGTGGATAATGCCGACCAAGACCGCATGACGGAGATAGCCAAATTCATCCTTAATAATTTCAATAAGTCAACATTCGATGGTGAGTTTGACGCATTGTTTGCCGTGCAGTCTGTGCCGATGCTTATCCGTTATTACAAGATATTCAAGAGCCTCAATCCGAAGATAAGGATTGGAGCGGTCTTCACATACGCTGCCAACAGTAGTCAAGACGATGAACAGACCGGTATGAACACGGGCGGTTTTGCAAGCGAAAGTACAGGCGAGGCAGACGAGCTGCAAGCCATTATGGATGATTATAATAATATGTATGGAACGGGGTTCACTACAGAAAACTTCCGTGCATATTACGATGACATCAACCTCCGCATGAAGAAAAAGAAGGCAGACATGAAGCCTCTTGACCTCTGCTTGGTTGTCGGTATGTTCCTTACTGGCTTCGACAGCAAGAAGCTCAACACTCTCTATGTTGACAAAAACATGGAGTACCATGGCTTGTTACAAGCGTTCAGCCGTACCAACCGTGTGTTGAACGAGAAGAAGCGTTTCGGTAAAGTGGTTTGCTTCCGTGACTTGAAAAGCAAGGTGGACGAGTCCATCAAACTTTTCAGCAACAGCAATAATCTTGAAGACATCGTACGCCCACCATTTGATGAGGTCAAAACCCACTATCAAGAACTGACAAAGAACTTCTTGGAACATTATCCCGAACCGCACTATGTGGACTATTTGCAGAGTGAGAACGACAAGAAGCAGTTTATCCTCGCTTTCCGTGACATCATCAAGAAGCATGCAGAGATACAGGTGTATGACGAGTTTGAGGAAGATGCTCCCGACCTCGGAATGACAGAGCAACAGTTTATGGACTTCCGCAGCAAGTATCTTGATATATACGATTCGTTTGCTGTTCAAAACAAAGAGCAGCCAACGACATACCAAGTACCAGAGGACAATCCTGGCATTGTTGGAGAACCAGACCCTCAACAAGAAGCAGCTACAGGCATGGGAGATATAGACTTCTGCTTGGAACTTCTGCATAGCGACATCATCAATGTTGCCTATATATTGGAGTTGATAGCTGACCTTAATCCATATAGTGAGGACTATTCAGAGAAGCGTAAGCACATCATCGACACAATGATAAAGGATGCCGAACTTCGCAGTAAGGCAAAACTCATTGACGGATTTATCCAAAAAAATGTGGACGATGACCGTGAAAACTTTATGGCTCGCAAGCAGAAAGCCGATGGTACAAGCGATCTTGAAGAACGATTAAACACCTACATCGTAACAGAGCGCAACAATGCTGTCAATACGCTTGCTAAGGATGAGGATTTGGATGCTTCCGTTCTCAATCATTACCTCTCAGAGTATGACTACTTGCAAAAGGAACAGCCTGAAATCATACAAGAGGCATTGAAGGAGAAACACTTGGGACTGATAAAAAAGCGTAAGGCATTAACAAGAATACTCGACAAACTGCGTTCTATAATAAGGACATTCAGTTGGGAATAACAAAGTGACAATGATTAAGATTATAAAAGATTTAGATATAACGGCTTTGGGGGTTAGTGTATTTAACCGCAAGTGGCAACCTGTCCATTTACAACAAGGAGAAATGGATGGGGCTTGTGCCGTATATTCTATGATGATGAACCTGCTTATACTAAAGGTTCTTACTCGTAATCAAGTTGTCAACTTGAATACAACATTTAAGGGAAATACCGCAAAAGGGAGACTCTTCAAAGAGTTCTTTGTGACAGAAGGACTGTGCCGTGATGGTTTTTATTTTTCCGAAATAAAAGAAAAGTTATCCCACTCTTTTGCTAAAGAGGTAACATCTTCGGCTCTTCAATATACAGCATCTTTATCAGACCAAACTTCTTTTGTAGAAGAACTTAGGACTGCAATAGATAGCGACACGCCTTTGATTACCGCTCTGTCTTTTAAAGGTGGTGCTCATGCTGTACTTGCTATTGGGTATGAAGAACAAAAAGACGTTGTCAAGAAAATATTCTGTTTAGACCCAGGCTATGCTATAAGTCCGACATCCTTTTGGAATGGTGTAATAATCCTAAATGAGGGAAAAGGAAAGTACAGCCATCAGTATATAACAGATAAAGACGAAGACTATATCAATGTCTGTGAATCATTGAATATAAAAAAGAAATAACGATATGAGCGAAGAATTACAACAAAAACTCCGTGACCAACTTTGGGAAGTTGCTAACAAGCTGCGTGGTAACATGTCGGCAAGCGACTTCATGTATTTCACCCTTGGCTTCATTTTCTACAAATACCTGTCAGAGAAGATAGAGAAACACGCCAATGACGCATTGGTGGATGATGAAGTCACGTTTAAAGAACTGTGGGCAATGGAGAAAGATGAAGATATAGAAGCCTTGCAAGAAGAAGTCAAGAAAGAATGTCTTGACAACATAGGCTATTTCATTGAACCAGACTTCCTTTTCTCGTCCGTCATTGAGAGCATTAAGAAGAAGGAGAACATCCTGCCTATGCTCGAACGCTCATTGAAGCGTATTGAGGACAGTACCCTCGGACAGGACAGCGAAGAAGACTTTGGAGGTCTATTCTCTGATATTGACCTTGCTTCACCCAAGTTGGGCAAGACTGCCGATGACAAGAACACTTTGGTAAGCAATGTTCTTCTTGCCCTTGATGATATTGACTTTGGTGTGGAAGCATCGCAAGAGATTGATATTCTTGGTGATGCCTACGAGTATATGATTAGCCAATTTGCCGCTGGTGCTGGCAAGAAAGCTGGTGAGTTCTACACTCCTCAGGAAGTAAGCCGTATCTTGGCAGAGATCGTAACCATCGGTCACGCTCGTCTGCGCAATGTCTATGACCCTACTTGTGGTAGTGGTTCGCTGTTGCTCCGTGCAGCAAGCATCGGTCATGCAAACGAGATTTTCGGTCAAGAGAAAAATCCTACTACTTACAACTTGGCTCGCATGAACATGCTTCTACATGGTATCAAGTTTAGCAACTTCCGTATAGAAAATGGCGATACTTTGGAGGCTGATGCCTTTGGCGACACACAGTTTGATGCAGTCGTTGCAAATCCTCCCTTCTCTGCCGAATGGAGTGCTGCCGATAAGTTCAACAACGATGATCGATTCAGCAAGGCAGGACGCTTGGCACCACGCAAGACAGCCGACTATGCCTTTATTCTCCACATGATTTACCACCTCAATGAGGGTGGCACAATGGCTTTTGTCGCTCCTCATGGTGTGTTGTTCCGTGGCAATGCCGAGGGCATAATCCGCCGTTTCCTCATTGAGAAGAAGAACTATGTGGATGCCATCATCGGACTTCCTGCCAATATCTTCTATGGCACAAGCATCCCGACCTGTATCTTGGTGTTCAAGAAATGCCGTAAGGAGGATGACAACATTCTCTTTATTGATGCAAGCAAAGAGTTTGAAAAGGTCAAGACCCAGAACAAGCTCCGTCCACAACATATCAAGAAGATTGTTGATACCTATCGTGAGCGCAAGGAGATTGAGAAGTACAGTCATCTTGCCACACTGCAAGAAGTGACAGAGAACGACTACAATCTCAACATTCCTCGTTATGTTGATACTTTCGAGGAAGAAGAACCTATCGACATTCATGCCGTAATGAAAGAAATCAAGGAACTGGAAGCCAAGCGTGCTGACCTTGACAAGGAGATTGAGGGCTATCTGAAAGAGTTGGGATTGGTGGAATAATTTTGCTACAAGTTGTGGCAGATTTGAAAAAGTATAGAATATGGCAGAAAATATGACCTTGGTAAGCAACAGCGACTTCAAGAGTTGGGTGTCGCAATTGAAGCAAGATATACGCAGCGCGCAAATCAAGGCGGCAATTAAGGTGAACACCGAATTGCTCCGCCTTTATTGGCATATGGGCGCAGACATTTGCAAGAAGCAGAAGTCTGCGTCTTGGGGCGATGGATGGCTTAAAGAACTGAGCCGTGAACTTATGGCTGAGTTTCCAGACATGAAAGGCTTGTCTCACAGGAATCTGCAATACATTAGGCAATGGTATCTCTTTTATAATCAACGAAATACAATTGTGCAACAAGTTGTTGCACAATTAGGTAATGATAAAGAACAACAACCTGTTGCCCAAATCAGCGAGGAGGTTTTCTTCTCCGTTCCTTGGGGGCATCATCTGTATATCATATCGCAATGCAAGGATGTTGACCGTGCCGTGTTCTACTTGAAAAAGACTGTTGAAAATGGTTGGAGCCGTGCGGTACTTCTAAATTTCCTTGATACCAATCTGTATGAGCGCCAGGGAAAGGCTGTGAATAATTTCACAAGACTGCTGGCTAATCCTCAAAGCGAATTGGCTGCTCAAACATTGAAAGACCCTTATAATTTCGACTTCCTCACACTTGATGGTGAATACCGAGAGCGTGAGTTGGAACAGGGACTTACCCAAAACGTCACTCGATTCTTGCTTGAACTGGGCACTGGATTTGCTTTTGTCGGGAGTCAAGTGCCACTACAAGTAGGTGAAGACACTGTATATCCTGACTTGCTTTTCTATCACTTGGAGTTGCGCTGCTATGTGGTTGTGGAACTGAAAGTGACAAAGTTCAAAGGTGAGCACTTGGGGCAATTAGGTATGTATGTGAGTGCTATCAATCATATCAAGAAGAAGCCAACTGACAACCCTACCATAGGTTTGCTTATTTGCAAAACGAAGAACAACGTGATGGCGCAATATGCCCTTGAATCTACAAATCAACCAATTGGTATCTCTGAATATCAACTCTCGAAGCTCATGCCTGAGAATATACAAAGCCAGTTGCCTACTATTGAGGATATAGAAGCAACGCTTTCTGATATAAAGGATACCAAAGACTGAGGTTGTAATGTGATGGTCAAACTATAATTAAGGATTAAAAATGACAACGACAATAAATAACGAACATAAGAAACTCAATGTCCCAAATCTCAGATTCACGGAGTTTCTGGGGGAATGGGAGAAGTGCAAGTTGGGAGATTTGTGTAATGTCTTGATGTGCAAGCGTATCTTAGCTTCTCAGACAAACACAGAAGGAGGTGTTCCTTTTTATAAAATTGGAACTATCGGAAACACAGCAGATGCCTATATTTCAAAGGAGTTATTTGATAATTATAAAACCAAGTATAACTATCCTCACAAAGGAGAGGTTATGATAACTTGTGCAGGAACTGTTGGAAAGTGTGTTATTTATGATGGTAAAGATGCTTATTATCAAGACTCTAACATCGTGTGGATTGATAATCCTTCACAATGTATAAGCAATGGTTTCATGTATCATCTTTTAGCAAAAGTAGATTGGCGGAAATTGAACTCTACTACAATAATCCGAATTTACAATGATGATTTGAGAAACTTGAAGTTGAGCTTTCCTCAAATAGAAGAACAGCAAAAAATAAGTCGTTTGCTGTCTCTCCTTGACGAGCGCATAGCCACCCAAAACAAAGTCATTGAGGATTTGAAGAAATTAAAGTGCGCAATTATTGACTATACCATAGATGCTATTCAAACTGATTATATTGAATTCTCAGAGGTGTATGACATGGCTGGCGAGGGTGGCACTCCATCAACTTCAAACATGGAGTATTACGAAAACGGATGCGTACCTTTCATAAAAATAGAAGATTTGAAGCAGAAATACTTGGTAAGCAACAAAGACTATATTACAGAATTAGGGCTACAGAAGTCATCAGCATGGCTTATACCCGCAAATTCTATTTTATTCTCTAATGGTGCTACTATTGGAGAAATATCCATAACAACCTATCCTGTATGTACAAAGCAAGGTATTTTAGGAATTGTACCCAAAGCAAAACATTGATGTGGAGTTCTTGTATTATTTCATGTCTTCTTCTTATTTCAAAAAAGCAGTTAGTCGTATTGTTACAGAAGGTACAATGAAAACTGCCTATTTGAAAGATATAAACAATATACTTTGCCCAATACCAACAAAAGAGAAGCAACAGGAAACAGTGAAAATGCCATCCGCTCTAAACTCTAAGATTGATTTTGAACAAAGCATCTTGAAGCTATTCTGTTCGCAGAAACAACACTTGCTCCGTCAGATGTTTATATAAACATTTGTTGTAGTAAATATGACTTTTGACAAGTCAATGAACTTAGGAGGTTCTGCTCAACAGAGACTTTCTTATCCAATGCAACTAAACACTTAGCCATTCTATTTTGTTCTTCCAAAGAAGGCAACAATAGTTTGGCTTTCTCTATGTCTGTATAATGCAAATGAATAATTGTGCTACCCTTAGCAAATTTTGCTAATTGCTTTTTGGCGATATGATTGAAGTAATAACTTAGATATTGCGCATTGTAGTTATGGCTGATATGTATTCCAAACATATCTCCGCCTAATATAACATTGTCTACATTGATAACAGATGGAGCTATTAAAGATACCGCATCAACAGTTGTTGAAGAAGGAAACAATAAATCTCCTTTCTTGCTCAAAATCATACCTTCTGTTTTATTGGTGTGACTTTCTATTTGCGATATTATTTCTCCATAAGTTGTGAAAAGTTCACCATAAATAATGCAAGGCTTTCCTGTTTCAGACAAATCGTCCTTTGCTAAATTGCCTACGTTAAAATGATTGCCTAAATCAGCTACACAGACTTCATTCTTTTCGGTCTGTCTGTAATGTTCTTCAATAATCGCAGACTTTAGTTTCTTTAAGTCCTCAATGATTTTGCTTTGGGTCACTATGCGCTCGTCTATCAAACGAAGTAAATCTGCGATTTTCTTTTGTTCCTCTTTTGATGGTATGCCAACATAGCACTCTGAGAAGTTTTTGCTATTGATTGAGTATATCTTCGTTCCTTGTGCTATACGTCTAATCTGATGGTGGAAAGACATAGAAGAAAACGCATAACCTTTATAGCCAACGACTGTTTTATTATCATTGTCACGTCCATGAATTGTATGTAACCCACAAACAACTTTCTTGCCATTCAAATTATAGAATTCGATGGCTTTTGCCACTTCGTTTGTGTCTTCTGACGCATCTGCAAAAGCAACATCACCCTCTTTGCACAGCTCATAATTCTTAGGAACATTGCCATCAATAATATTGGGAAGATTGTCTTTGTCCACATCTACCATTGTTGGCAACCCAACATGAATCAACCCATAATGAAGGTTTTGAATGTTTGATGTACCATACTCCAGTTTGTCCCAACTAAGAGAGTTTGTTGAATAGAAATCAAGTAAATCAGAAACCTTACACACCTTCCACTCTCCCTTGAACTCAGGAAATCTGAGATTTGGGACATCAGAGGTCTATTTTCTCTAATTATTATGTACACCTTCAAAATTAAGGATTACAATGACAACAAAAACAATTAGAGAAATTGCGTTGGCTTGGAAAAGTGACAAGCAACGCTATGTAAAGCAGTCCACATACGCTGCTTATGTGTTAGTTTTGGAGAACCACATTCTGCCAACCTTTGGCGATTGTGAGGCTCTGAGCGAGAAACTTGTGCAGGAGTTCGTTTTGCAGAAACTGAATGGCGGTCTAAGCATTAAGACGGTGAAGGACATTCTGATAGTCCTTAAAATGGTGATGAAGTTCGGGGTCAAGAACGAATGGATGAACTATTGCGAGTGGGACATCAAGTACCCTACGACAGAGACCAACAAGGAAATAGAGGTACTGACGGTGGCACACCACAAGAAGATCCTCGATTTCATCAAACAGAACTTCACATTCCGCAACCTCGGTATCTATATTAGTTTGACCACTGGATTGCGTATCGGAGAGATTTGCGGTTTGAAATGGTCGGACATCAATACAGATAATGGTACTATCACCGTGAGTCGCACCATTGAACGCATCTACATTGTGGAGGGCGAAAGCAAGCACACGGAGTTGGTCATCAACACACCCAAGACCAAGAACTCATGCCGTGAGATACCGATGAACAAGGAACTGCTGACGATGGTGAAACCACTGAAAAAGGTGGTAAACAGAGACTTCTATGTGCTGACCAATGAAGAACAGCCTACAGAGCCACGCACCTACCGCAACTATTATCATCGGCTTATGAAGCGTCTCGACATACCTCGGCTGAAATATCACGGACTCCGCCACAGCTTTGCCACACGCTGCATTGAAAGCAACTGCGACTACAAGACTGTAAGCGTATTGCTCGGTCACGCCAACATTACAACAACCCTCAACCTCTATGTTCACCCGAACATGGAGCAGAAGAAAAAGTGCATCACCAAGATGTTCAAGTCTCTTGGAAAATAGGGAGTACAAAAAACATAAGCTATAAACGGTAAAAGGATGAGGTGACCTCAAATCACCCCATCCTCCGCTTATTTGTTTATATATGATGCTACAAAATAGACAATCGAAATGACAGTATAAAGGAAACACGGCAAAAAAATCCAAAGCAAAGCCTTCACCCAACCATTCGACAACCAAACTCCTTCATTTCTTGACATCATATTAGACATATCATAGAAATGACGAGTGAAGATTTCCTTATTCGCCTTTCGGTGGTCTTCAAGAAGTTTGGACTCATCCTCAATGAGTTTCTTCCTGTTGTTGATTGCCTGTTCCATATCGGCATCATCAACCTTAGCTTTGACAGTTATGTCTTTTACTTTGCCGATGTAGGCTTCAATAGCTTTGGTGACAGTATTCGCTTTATCTGAGGCTTCACTCAATTTGTCTTTTGCTTCATGCATGGAAGCAGTAGCCATTTCAACGCCACTTTTTGCCAAAGTCAAACTATTGCCAGCATCCTTGTAGGCTTGAAGCTGTTGGTCAAACTTGTCCGAGGTCTTGTCCAGCTGGATATTATCGTTCTGCCCAAAAGCACTCACAAAGAGCGTATGGTTCAGAACTTGGATATTTTCGATTTCGAACTCAACAATGATGATATGGGCGAAATAGCCAAACTGGACATCGGTCATCCAATGATCGTGAACTTCGAGGATCATAATGTTCGTATGGGGATACAGCAGGCATTGAAGCATTACAATCTTTAATGTGAAAAAAAGAATTTTCAAGCTAGCGATTGCAATTGTCAGTCATCCATTAATGTATATAAAATGAAAGAGAATCTGAGGAAAATCAAGCAAACGGCAGGACGTAATGCCCTGGGTGAAGTCGCTCCGGAGTTTGCACACCTGAATGACGACGTGCTTTTTGGAGAAGTGTGGAACCGTCAGGATAAGCTCTCTTTGCACGATAGATCTTTGGTCACTGTGTTGTCGCTGATGGCGCAGGGCATCACCGATTCATCCTTGAAATACCACTTGACCACGGCAAGGGCTAATGGCGTGACTCGTAATGAGCTTGCCGAAGTGATCACTCATGCTGCTTTTTATGTGGGATGGCCGAAGGCATGGGCGGTATTCAATTTGATTAAGGAGGTTTGGGATAGCAATATTCAGACCAAGGAGGAGTTCCAGATGTCGACGCCTTATCCCATTGGCAATCCAAATGATGCCTATGCCAAGTATTTCATTGGCAATAGTTATATCGCCCCGATGGATAGCGAGTATGGAGGGCTTGTCAACGTGACCTTCGAACCTGGCTGCCGCAACAACTGGCACATCCATCATGCTAGCACTCAGGTGCTTGTATGCGTGGCCGGTCGGGGCTGGTATCAGGAGTTTGGCAAGGAACCCATTGAGATGACACCGGGCAAAGTTATAGCCATACCTGCCGAAGCCAAGCATTGGCACGGAGCCGCGAAGGACTCATGGTTCCAGCATCTGACATACGTCACTAATATTGGGCAAGGCGCCTCCAATGAATGGCTTGAGCCGGTGGATGAAAAACTATGCGGTAAACTAAAATGATTATGAGACTGAGCAACGAAGAAGATTATTAGAAATGTCATCGATTCTCAAACTTGAAATCTACAATTAGCTTCACATTACGTTTCATGATAAGTGTGTGAGTTGGCAAAAAGAAGACATAAAATGAATAAAGAGAAGATACTGTTAGCTCTATTTTCAAAGCGCGGTCAGAATTGGGTGGGCGATTCGGTTTGTTCTTTGGCCAAGGGGAATAATGAAGTTGTAGCCGAGAAAATCAGGCAGATTCTTGGTGATGTGAATGTATTCAAGATTGAACCCGTCGAGCCATATCCCGACGATTATTACGCGTGCACCGACCAAGCCAAAGATGAGCTTCGCCGTCAGGCTCGCCCCGAACTGAAGGGAATGGTAGAGAATATGGAACAATATGATACCGTTATCTTAGGCTATCCCAACTGGTGGGGTCAGCTCCCGATGCCGGTATTCACTTTCCTTGAGAGTTACGACTTCGACGGCAAGAACATTGTGCCTTATTGCACTCATGAAGGAAGCGGCCTCTCGGTCACCGTTCGCAGCATCATCCGCGCGCTTCCCAATGCCGTCATCGGTCAGCCACTAGCCATCCAAGGTGCTCGTGTGGGTGGTTCGGATAGCGAGATTAAGAATTGGCTGAAGGTCAACGGACTGATTTAATAAGTAACATTTCTAAAACAATAATTGATATGGTAAATTTTGATTATCATTCTCCCACGCGCCTTATATTTGGCAAGGGAGTTGTAGAGAAGCTTCCGGCAGTGATGGCTCCTCTAGGGAAAAGGATTCTTCTCACCTATGGGGGCGGAAGCATCAAGCGTAGCGGACTTTACGATAAGGTAAAGGGACTCTTGAAGGGTTTTGAAATTACCGAACTGAGTGACATTCAACCCAATCCTAAGTATGATCCCAGCGTGCTCGATGGCGTTCGCCTGTGCAAGGAAAACAATATCGACGTGATTCTGGCTGTTGGTGGAGGTAGTGTGCTCGATTGTTCCAAGGCCATTGCCGCCGGCGCAAAGTACGACGGTGATCCATGGGACCTCATTTCCTATAAGGTGAAGGCTCAAGCCGCCCTGCCTATCGTGGATATTATGACTATGGCAGCTACGGGTAGCGAGTATGATGCCGGCGGAGTGATCTCTCGTACAGATACCAACGATAAGATTGGCTATATGGACGAGCATCTGTGGCCGGTGTGTTCATTGCTTGATCCCACCTATACTTTCACCCAACCCGCACGTCAGACCATAGCCGGTGTTGCCGATGCCATCAACCATATAACCGAGCAGTACTTCGCTTCTCCAGCCAACGACCTGTCAGACGGCTTCTGTGAGGCTGGCTATAAGACGTTGATGAAGAACGTTCGCATCGTACTCGACAATCCGGAGGACTATGAGGCTCGTGCGAATATTTTTCTTGCCTGTACCTATGGATGCAACGGCATTTATAGTTTAGGCATCGCGCCGTCCGGTTGGCCTCTGCATGCCATCGAACACGCTCTGAGTGCATATTATGATATCACCCATGGACTTGGACTTGCCATCCTCATGCCGCGTTGGATGAAGAAGGTTCTAAACGTGAAAACCTTACCGCGATTCGTGAAGCTCGGTGTAAACGTACTCGACATTGATGCTTCGCTCCCCGAAATGGAAATTGCCAAGAAGAGCATCGACATGATGTATGAGTTCTTCGAGAGCATCGGCATCCCCATGCACCTCAGCGAGGTGGGCATTCCAGACGGTAGCCGTATTCCCGAGATGGCACATCACGTCGCCACTACCCAGCCACTTACCGACGCATGGGCACCGCTCACCGAGAGCGACATTGCGGAGATTATTGAGCAGTCAATGTAAGGAGGGATGTTTAAGACTATCCCATCAACGCCTATGGCGTTGCCTGCCATTTGTTTCCATGGAATTCAATATGATGAATAGGATTCTACTTTCTTTACATTGGTGTCCGGTAAAGAAAACATAGCTTTCTTTAGTATAGTGCTGAAGGCACTACATATTCATAACTGAGGACGAAGTCCCCGGACCGTAAGCCTCATTTAACTTCTGTGCCGGCAGGTACTGAGCATCATGTATCAGACCGATTATCAAACGTGTGCAGTACCTGCCGGCACTGATAAACCATCCATCATGAGTCCACGGACTTTGTCTGCGGTTACGAATATTCAGCACCTGTCGGTGCTGTTGCTACTCTTTATGGATAACATTATGACAAGCAAGTCCACGTGCTATAGGACAAGTCCTGATATCCCAAAATCCAGTCTTTTACTGAAGTACATACATAGTTTACCGGACACTAATATTTTTAAATCTACATCATTATTCAAGGGATATCGGTTCATGTTCATTGCTTTATATATGAATCGCCGAAAAACGAGAAACCTTGCAAACACGGCCTAATATTTTATCCTATGACTTGGCAACCGTCTATGAGTAAGGGTATTTTCAAATAAATAAGTATAATCTCTTGTCATGTGTTTTCTGCCCTTGATTTTTTTCCAAACTACGGTTTCGGGCTGTGGAAGATAAGTCTTGGCTATGCCGTTTGGAGGCTTGTCAAGAGCCCCCAAATGTGGGTGCAGCGCCAAAGGATGCCAATCGCGTGTCAATAATAAAGCAAATGGGCGTGTTTAGCACCCTTTGCCGTCAATGCTGCAATTGTCACCTTCTTCTTCTGTCTCTTCTTCATCGCTGTTAGGTAGAAGGCCGACGTCTTCAGGCGAGATGGTAATCGTGCCATCCTCTAAGACAAAGCAAGGAATGCCAATATACCCCCCAGCCTTGGATTCATCGAACACCGGACTTTTGTCCCTGAGGCGTATAAATTCCTTCATATTGCCTACGTATGTACCAATATCAATAAACTCAAAGCGATCGTCGCCTACTATTTGCCGTTCCACTGCCTGGCAGTGTACGCAAGTTTTCATGCCATAAATCTTGATCATTGTTTTATCCTTTATTCGTTTTACGCGCGGCATCACCAATCGTTTAGTTTGCCATTCATGCGGGCAAAGATATTACTTTTTTGGCTTTTTCATCGCAAATGACGACATATTATCGTTATCTTTGCATGGTACGGCATGATGTTTTGATTGCCGTGGCATTATCTTTTGGCAATATCGATATGGGAAATAGTTTGTGGCGTACTTTTTTTGGATATTCCGACGACGAGTCCAATGAGACTTACGAAGAGGCAGTGGAACGAGCAAAGCGCTTGCTTCGCGAAGAGAACTATGAGGATGCATGCCGCATATTGAAGTATGCTGAGCGCCAGAAGCACCCCGAGGCCCTGGCCCTCTTGGGTTGGTGCTATTGGAATGGTACAGGCGTGCGTGAGGACGCTGGGCGCGCCAAACTGCTTTGGAAAAAGGCCGAAGCTATGGGCTATAAGACCAATAAGGAGGAACAGCCTCTCCCTAGCCCTCCCCAATAGGGAAGGGAAAACTATTGTAATGCTATTTTTATATTGAGGGATTTCTTTATAATTGGGTAAACCTAAAAGGCATTCCCTTCCCTACTGGGGAGGGCTAGGGAGAGGCTGTCCTATTTTTCAGAGGCAATGCACTCTATTTCTACACGTGCATCCTTGGGCAAAGTCTTGATGGCCACGGCTGAGCGGGCAGGGAAGGGATTACTGAAAAACTCAGCATAGACCTCATTCATTTCAGCAAAGTCTGCCATGTCGGTCAGAAAGACGGTGGTCTTCACCACGTCGCTCATTTTGTAACCAGCCTCCGAGAGGATGTGTTTCATATTGGTGAGACTCTGACGAGTGAGTTCCTTGATGCCCCCTTCGGCAAATGCGCCGGTTGATGGGTCAATGGGGAGTTGACCACTGACGAACACCAAATGACCGGCCTTGATGGCCTGACTGTAAGGACCGATTGCTGCGGGAGCCTTGTCTGTGTTGATTGATTTCATAATCCTACTGATTTTGTACGTATTGTACTGCAAATATAGTAAATAGTTTTTGTTTCGTGCGCGACAAAAGTAATAATTGTTGGGCAAACAACGAGAATGTCGAGATAGATAATCAATTATTAGAGACGAGCAGTAAGGCGATTTTAGTAATCACAAAGCACCCTTGCGAAGGCTTCCGCCAAATTAAAAGTAAAATAAATCAAGATTTCATGGGGAGATAAATCTAATAGTATTTACTTTGCAGAACGAAATAGTCCACTAAACAAATTCCAATGACAAAAACAAAATATCTATTTGGTGCTGCCTTGCTTGGCACATGCTCTCCAGCAGTGGCACAATCTACCAAACAATCGGCTACCCCTAAACAGCCCAACATCATCTTCATCTTGGCGGATGACTTGGGCTATGGCGACTTGCACTGTTATGGCAACGATTATATCCAGACACCCAATATAGACCGGTTGGCGGCAACAGGCACCCGGTTCACCCAGTGCTATGCTGGTAGCGGCATATCCTCTCCGTCTCGCTGCACGCTGATGACAGGCAAGCATTCGGGGCATTCACGCATCCGCGACAACCAGTGCCCAGTGGGCGGAATACGCGGACTGAAGATTTCTCCAAGGGGCGATAGTACGTACAACAGGCGCGTAAACCTACTGCCAGAGGACACCACTTTAGCGACAGTGATTGGTACTGCCCGATACCGTAGTTGCTTGGTGAATAAGTGGCACCTTGATGGTTACGACCCAACGGCTACCCCCAACCACCGCGGATTTGATGAGTTTTATGGATGGGCGATATCCACGGCGATTAGCAACGGTCCCTATTATTACTACCCTTACTATAGGTTTCATGGAGACAGTCTCATCAATATCAATGAGAATGCCAATGATGCCCATGTGCGACACAACACTGAGATATCCACAGATGATGCCATCGGATTTATCAATAGATCCAAGGACCAGCCGTTTTTCCTTTTTCTAGCTTACGATGCACCCCATGAACCCTACCACATGGATCAGACCTCATGGTATGACGACGAGGCGAAATGGGCGGCAGACACCAAGCGTTATGCAGCGTTGATTACCCATTTGGACGACAATGTCGGCAAGGTGATAGGTGCCGTAGATGCATTAGGGTTGAGAGAAAACACGATAATCATCTTCGCTAGCGACAATGGCGTGGCCGTGATGGCACCGCGAAAGGAACTCAACAGTGGCGGTGGACTCCGTGGCACCAAGGGACAGCTCTATGAAGGGGGCATCCGTGTGCCGCTCATCGTAAACCAACCTGGCCGCGTGCCCGTACGGACCGTGGACAATCTGGTATATTTCCCCGACTTCATGCCTACGCTGGCAGCCATCACTGGAAGTACAAAGGCGCTACCCCGACACATTGATGGCATGGACGTGCATGAGTTGTTTTATGGTGGTAATGTGGAGACAGGAAAGCGTATTCTCTACTGGGAGTTCCCTGGCACTCAACGTGCGGCAAGACAGGGAGATTGGAAAGCCGTCACCGTGAAGAAGGGACAGCCCTTGGAGCTTTATAATATCAAAGAGGATCCAACCGAGCAACACAACCTTGCCAGTCAATATCCTGAGAAGGTCAAGGCATTGGATCGTGAGATGAAGAAACTACACCAGCCTTCCCCAAACTGGCCATTACCAGGAGAGAAAGAGACCAAATGACTCCGAGTGTTCTGAGTCTACAGAGCTTCTTAATGCTCCAAGAAGCTCAGAAAGCAATAGGGGCTGGAAAATCGTTTTGATTCTCCAGCCCCTTGGCTTTTTGATGGGCATGCGAAATACTAAGATGTTTCGTCCACCGAAAAAATTGGGTTTAGAATTTGAAGTCCAACTGCACGTCGATCATGTCGTAGTTGTGAGTAGGCAATGAGCGGTCGTTCACACGAACATATTCGCCCTTGAGTTGAATATTGGGATGGAAGTTATAGTTGAGTCCCACCTCATAGTTCGTCTTGGCATCGCTCCAGTTGCCTGAAGGACGATAGAGGTCGTAACGGGCCTTGGCATAGAACTTACCTTTGACGATAGGCGCGATGGCAAGAGCATAGACACCATCAGCTTTATCTCCGATTTGGTCGTTCAAATCGCACTTGCTGGCATCAGCTGAACTGTTGTATGTGGTTTTGAATGCACGTCCCGTTGAGTGGATATACTCCGAGCGGAAGGTCCAATCATTCACGATATACTCGCCTGAGATGGCGTAGCGATGCTGAGGCAGGCTGCGTACCCCGTCAACAATGTTGCCTTGTTCATTGGTCCATGTGCCTTTGCGGGCATAGCTGCCCTCACTGCCAAACACGCCGAGGCGCATTCCCTTGACAGGCATCACCCATACGCCACCGACGATATCCTTGCGATTGTCTACGTCGCTGGTATTGATACCTTGGCCGTTATATACGCCTACCTGGTAGTGTAAGAGGTTGCGACCAGCGTTGTTCTTCAACAAATCACCCTGTGCCTGTATGCCGAGGTCACGTCCATTGCTGGAGATGGCACCCACACGGTCAGAGAAATATGACAGTTTGCTAACGTTTTGAGAGAATCCCATGAACCCTTGATCGATAGGACTCATCGGACTTTCAAAGGTGAAACCACGTTTGAACTCGCCCACCTTGACGCGGAAGAACTCGTATTTCTGCCATTCGGCGAAGGCATCTACGATACGCGGCGAGGCAGTGAGTGTGGAAGTGTTGCCGTTGAGCTGCAACTGAATCTTCCAATACCAGTCGGTACCGGCGCGCCCATCAAGTGTCAAGCGGGTGAAGCGAATATTGAAGGTGTTGTCCTTTTCTTTCGGCTTACCAGTGTACTGGTATTGAAGCATGGTGTATCCGGAGAATTTTACGTTGTTGATCCAGGTAGGAATATTATTCTCTGCACTGGCAGTCGCCATAGTAAATAGGGCGACGATGGGTAAAAGGAATTTATTTTTCATTTTGTTTTTGAAAATATTATTTGTTATAATAATCTTATCGAACGGATAACACATGCTTGTCAGAGCAGCTAAATGACCATTTGGAGTCTCATTGGCTAGATGCCGGGCTCTGCCGGAGCTACATTATTATCGGGAGTATAATATTTTGGGGAAGGCCCGTATTCGTTATCAATGCGCTGTGAGTCGCGTGTGGTCCACCAAAGCATCAAGAGAAGACCAAATAATGGGATGAACACGAAGAGGAAATACCATCCGCTGTAGTTTATGTCGTGCAGACGACGGATCGTCACAGCTAAGTTTGGGAGGAGAACTATGAGTGAATACACGACGTTAAGGGGACCAAAATCTTGATCGACATCAAAGAATGTGAAGTTCAAACCGAGAGACGCGTCGAGGGCAGTAGTCACAGAGCCAAGGATGGCTGTGAGCAAAAACCACCACCAAAATTCTGATCTGCGAGCGCGTCCTGTAAACACGGCATACTTGTTCCATACTGTTTTTGCTGAGTCCGAGAATGACATCATCGGACGAGCCATTACAAATCCATTAGTAGTTTCCATTTTTTAGATATTAATTAAGATGCTGTTTTGAAATCGATTAAGAAGACTTGAATCTACGCACAAAGTTATATTTTTATTACGAAAACCATTCGATTTGCATCGGAAAAAATTTGAAACTTCATTAAGAATATGTATCTTTGCGCTGAAAAGCATAGAAGAAATGACTCAAGAAGAAGATATTAGGAACGCCGTAAAGGTCCTCAATGAGGGCGGTGTTATTCTCTATCCCACCGATACGGTGTGGGGTATCGGATGTGATGCGACCAACGCTGATGCGGTGGCTAAGGTTTACAAAATCAAGCAGCGAGACGATTCGAAGGCACTCATCTGCCTTGTTGACTCAGACGCACGTCTGCAACGCTATGTCCGCAATGTGCCTACAGTAGCATGGGATTTGTTGGACTTGGCCACAAAACCCACAACAGTTATCCTCGAAGGAGCTGTGAATCTTGCCCCCAACCTTATCGCAGAAGATGGTTCGATAGCTATGCGTATCACAAAGGAAGAGTTCTCTAAGGAGTTGTGCTATCGCTTTCAAAAGGCTTTGGTAAGTACCAGCGCTAACATCAGCGGTCAACCGGCAGCCCAGAATTATAAGGATATCTCACAAGAGTTGCTCGACAGTGTCGACTATGTGTGCTGGGCCCGTCGCAACGAGCATAAACCTCATACACCAAGTTCCATTATTAAGCTTGGCCAAAATGGGGAAGTGAGTATAATAAGAGCTTAATGTTTGAAGAGAATACATACAGGGCAGACGGATCAAGGCATGACCTCAAGTCATTAGCTTGAACGCTCTGCTCTTCGACTTTTTAGAAAGACCTCCTTTCTTTTACTTTGAACAATCAGATTTTGACAGATAAGATATTGAAAGAAAATAGCATCACTTGGATTAGACAACGCGTGCCGGATAGGCAGATGACCTATGCCCTCGCACTAATGATCGGTGTTCTCGCATCGATCGCAGCGTGGTTGCTACACACTCTGATTCATCTTATACAGAAACTACTCACGTCAGGCTTCCTGACTGATACTGCCAACTGGCTCTATCTCATCTTTCCAGTCATTGGTATTTATCTCACGACAATCTTCATCAAGTATGTGGTGCGCGACAATATCTCTCATGGCATCACACGGGTGCTTTATGCCATCTCTACCAAAAACTCCCAAATCAAACGTCATAACACTTGGACTTCGGTTGTTGCATCGGCCCTTACTATCGGCTTCGGTGGTTCGGTGGGAGCTGAGGCTCCAATCGTATTGACCGGATCTGCCATCGGTTCGACCTTGGGCCAATATTTCAAGATGAACAAGCGCACTGTGATGCTGCTTGTAGGCTGCGGTAGCGCCGCTGCCATTTCTGGCATCTTCCAGGCGCCTATTGCCGGACTGGTGTTTACACTGGAGGTCTTGATGATTGACATGACGATGTCTTCGCTCGTGCCTATCCTCATTTCCAGCATCACAGCCGACATCTGTTCCTATCTCTTCATGGGATCGGCTTCTCTTTTCACATTTCATTTGGACAGTGCCTGGAGTGTGGATCGCCTTCCTGCCTCGTTGCTTCTTGGTGTATTCTGTGGCTTGATGAGCCTTTATTTCATGCGTACCATGACCTTCTGCGAGGACAAATTCGCTCGCATGAAAAAGCATCCTTATGCGAAGCTTATTACTGGCGGACTATTGCTTAGCACACTTATCTTCCTGTTTCCATCCCTCTATGGTGAGGGTTACAACTCCATTGCGATATTTATCAATGGCCAGACGGAAACTGACTGGAGCCAAGTGATGAATGGGTCACTATTCTATGGGCACTCCGAACTCTTGGTGGTCTATATCACTTTTGTCATGCTTACCAAGATTGTCGCTACCTCGTCGACCAACGGTGCAGGCGGATGTGGTGGTACATTTGCTCCCTCTTTGTTTGTGGGAGGGTTCGCAGGATTCCTCTTTGCTAGAGTATGGAATATGGAGGAAATAGGTGTTTACCTGCCCGAAAAGAA
The DNA here is from genome assembly GCA_002407775.1 of Prevotella sp. UBA5387. Classification (GTDB taxonomy): domain Bacteria; phylum Bacteroidota; class Bacteroidia; order Bacteroidales; family Bacteroidaceae; genus Prevotella. The sequence continues at coordinate 38,002 of DHOP01000022.1, read as the reverse complement.
CTTCACGCTCCTTGGAATGGCCGGTGTCATGTCGGGTGTGATGCATGCCCCGCTCACTGGTATATTCCTTATCGCTGAGATAACGGGAGGTTATGACCTTTTTGTTCCTCTGATACTGGTGGCTGTTGTCAGTGTGATGGTCATATCAATCTTCGAGCCTCATAGTATCTATGCTATGCGTTTGGCACGCGAGGGCAAGCTTCTCACGCACCATACAGAGCGTAGTGTGCTCACGTTGATGAGCATGGGGTCGGTCATCGAGAAGGATGTGATTACTGTTTCGCCGAACATGAAGATGGGTAAGCTTGTTGATGTGCTCAGCAACAGCAAAGACACTTTTATCCCTGTGGTTGATGAAGGTATGCGATTGCTTGGAGTGATTGACATCAACAAAATCAGACACGTCATCTTCCGCTCAGAGTTGTATCATCGTTTCCGTGTGAGTCAGCTCATGATACCTGTGCCAGGATATCTCTACGACAACGAACCCATGGAAGAGGTGATGGAGAAATTCGACAAGACTGGTGCCGACGTGTTGCCCGTGGTCGACATCAATAGTCGTTTCAAGGGCTATATCATCAAGGCGAGAATGCTACGCGTATATCGTGAACTCGTAGCAGACTACTCACAAGAGTAGACAAACTAAGTAACCAAATGAGTAAACTGCCTGTTGTGGCAGTGAGTTTTATTGTAGCTCTTCCTAAGGGAAGATATCCTTAATCATTTACAAAGGCTACGATGGAAAATAATGATTCTTTAGTCACAAATCCTATCCTTTTGGAGGGCCTGGGCAGGTTCTGCTTTGCCTATGACCGACTTGCTTACACAGAAGTGTGTGCAAATGGTGTTGAAAGTTGCCTTGCAGCGCAAGCAGGAGGTGCCGATCGCGTGGAACTTTGTGCAGGAATACCTGAAGGCGGCATCACACCTTCCTATGGCGAGGTACGCATAGCTCGCAAATTATTGACCAAGACGCGTCTCCATGTCATCATCCGTCCTAGAGGAGGCGACTTTCTCCATTCGCCTTTGGAGTTGGAGCGGATGATTGCGGACATCGACATGTGTCGGCAGCTTCGCGTAGATGGAGTGGTATTTGGTTGTCTCACGCCACAGGGAGATGTGGATATGTCTGCTTGTAGGTTACTCTTACAGCACACAGAAGGACTGTCTACAACATTCCATCGTGCCTTTGACCGTTGTCGTGATGCTCGGAACAGTTTGGAGAACATTATTTCTCTGGGCTTTGATCGCATCCTCACCTCCGGACAAAAACCTACTGCCGAGCAAGGCATCCCATTGCTTCGGCAGCTACAAAAGCAAGCCGACGGACGCATTATACTGCTTGCTGGCAGTGGAGTGAACGAGCAGAATATCCGACGAATCCGTGACGAGACGGGCATCTGCGAGTTCCATTTCTCGGCTCGTGAACCGGTGATGAGTCGCATGGAATATACCAATCCCGATCTTAATGTAGGTTCTACCAATCATGATGCTGGCACTATCATGCAGACAACGGAACGTCGTGTGCGAGCCACTATAGCTGAATTAGCAGAATGAAAATATGAAATACTGAAATGATTATTCCTTCCGAAAACCAATAATATTGGATAGGAAGAGAAACACATCCTCGTGATGTGACAGTAGAATTATTCTGAATCTTTACACGAAGGCGTTCTAAGCGCTATATATTATAATAAGATATAAAGAAGCATCGGGCAGATGGGAACATCGTAGTCCGATGCTTTTGTTGTATCCTTTGTCTCCTGACACTTTAATATAATGACGTGACAGTCCGTCTGTAACCAACCTGCCTTGGTACCTTATAAAGATGGCCCATGATGCTTCATTGGCTTATCTCCGCCATTATACGTTGAACCTTCATATGCTCCCTATAGCATTCATGGATGGAATCACAGGCGGAGATATGAATTTTGAGGTGATCAATTTCCTTGTAGATACCAGAATGGGATTAGGTCATACTCTCAAAATTTGACATTATCCGGGTAAATCGTTATTGACATATCAATGTAATGGGATAGAAATCCGAGTGTAATTCAATAAATTTAATTTTGCACTCGTAAGTAAAATTAAGGCGAGTTGTATTTATTATAAGACCGTGATTAACAAATTAAAGTATGAAAATCTCAAACAAGTTTAAGTATTCCTTATTATTATTATGTCTATTGCTGGCAGGTGTGGGCAATGTGTCTGCACAGGACTACCGTGCAATAGTAAAGGGTGTCGTCACCAATGAAACCGGAGAGGGAGTAGTCGGGGCCACCGTTATGGTGAAGAACGAGTCGACCGGATTTAGCGCCGGTTCTATCACCAACGAGACTGGAGAGTATATTGTGAATCAGCTTCCTCTGGGTTCACCTTATTCTATTACGGTCAGCTATGTGGGCTATGGTGACCAGAAAAAGACAGGATATACACTGAACCAGGGAAATGTGCTTCGTCTGGACTTCCAGTTGAAGGAAGAGAGCGTAGTGATGGAGGCTGTACAGGTAGTAGCCAATTCGCTGAAGAATTCTATCTCCACTACGGGAGCAGCTACTTCGGTAACTGCCAATGACCTGAACAAACTTCCTGTGAACGGACGAAACTTTACTTCGCTGATTGACTTGTCTCCGCTGAGTACAGGCACCAGCTTATCAGGACAGTTGGCCTCGTCTACCAACTATACCATTGATGGTATGAGTGCCAAAGGCCCTACCTCGGGAGGGAGTACGACCAGCCGTAATGGTGTGCCATACGCTATTTCGATGGAGGCTATCCGTGAATTCAAGGTGGTGACCAACGAATATGACGTGACCAACGGGCGTGCCGGAGGTGGTATCATCAGCACGGTGACCAAGTCGGGTACCAATCAGCTGCATGGTAGTGCTTTCTCTTTCTTGCGTTCCAACTGGTTGTCCAGCCAGTATGACATCCGTGGAAACAAGCGCACCAATGACTTCTCTACCTATCAGTATGGTGCTTCTTTGGGTGGCGCATTGGTAAAGGACCGTGTGCACTTCTTCATTTCATGGGACCATCAGGCCGATTCGCGTCCGCTGTACATTGCTGATCTCCAGAGTGCCGCCGATGAAAAGCGTTATAGCTTGACAGCCGATACACGCGACCGCTTTCTGCAGATAGCACGTAGCAAGTATGGAGTGTCAGACCATGCACAGTTCGGCTCGTTTGACAAGTCACAAAGCACAGATGCCGCATTCGCACGTCTGGACTGGCAGATTAATGCGACCAATCTGTTGACTTTCACGGATAACTTTGTAAATGACAATAACAATATGGGACTGAACGATAACAGTTCCATCAATATCTATGAAGTCTATGGTGACGTGAAATCCCTGAACAACAGTGCCACCGCCACTTTGCGTTCGGTGTTCGGACCTCACAGTACCAACGAACTGAAGGTGCAGCACCTCTATACTTCCGAGAAATCCATGCCGGGTAGCGAGTTGCCTTCGGCCAATATTCCTCGTGCCATCGTACAGCGTGTGACTTCTGATATAAACGGAAAGACGGCGACCACAACCATCCAACTAGGTGGTCAGCGTTACTGTCCCGAAAACTTCTTCAACCATGTCTTACAGTTGGTGGACAACTACTATTACAATACCAACAAGGTGAACTATACCTATGGTTTCGACTTGATGTACACTCACCTGAACTCACGTTACGGCAGTGAGGCCAACGGTCGTTACTATTTCACCGGTTTGGATAACTTCGAAGCATTGCAACCTTCCCGTTATGTACGTGAAGTCTATTTAGATAACAACGAAGACAATCAGCGTGTGCGTCAGAACATTTTGAATGCGGGCGTGTATGCACAGATGCAGACCAAACTGTTCGCTGGATTTGAACTGATGGCAGGTTTACGTTTGGATAATGCCACTTATCTCAATAAAGGTAACTTCAGCCAGCTGGTGTATGACGAACTGGGACTGCGCACAGACAATGGACTGTCCACTTTCCAAATCCAGCCGCGTGTGCAGATAACTTGGGACTTCAATGATAAACACACAGACATCCTTCGCTTAGGTGGTGGTATCTTCGCATCTGATATCAACAACTATGCTATGATTAACAACATGGTGTTCGATGGTACTAAGGTGATGTCCATTGATATCACGAATACAAATGATAATCCGAATATTGTGCCTGTACCCAACTTTGAAAGTTATCGTAAAGACCCCTCCACTGCACCGGGTGTGGACTTGCTGAATAATCCGAAATATGCTTCTTATGCCGTACCTACTATCAATATGAACGGCAAGGATTCCAAAGTGCCGGTGGTTTATAAGGCAAACATCTCATACACCCACTTCTTCAGTGACCGTTTCAAATTGAGTGTCAACGGATATATGACCTTGGGACGTAACAACTATATGTATGTTGATCGCAACATGGTGGATGAGCCTTATTTCCGCCTGACGGCAGAAGGAAACCGTGGCGTGTATGTTCCGGCTGAAAATATTAAATCAAACGCCGAGTTGGATTGGATGGATGGTCGCAAGAGTACCAAAGTGGGTCGTGTGCTCGAATTGATCAGCGAAGGAAAAGTGAATCAGTTTGCCTTCACCGTTGACGGAACATGGCGCTACTACAGGGATGGTGAACTTTCATTCAGCTATACTTGGAATGATACAAAAGACAATACTTCTTATAATGGTAATGTGGCCAACTCCGCCACGCTTTCTCAGATGGTCGTGGATGATCCTCGTGATTTAAGCAAGATGACTTACTCCAACAATCAGTTCCGCCATAAACTGGTAGTCTATGGTTCTGCTCCTACCTTCTGGGGTATCAGTGTCGGTGCACGCTTCTCAGGCATTGGCGGTACACGCTATTCAATGATTGTGAATGGTAATTTGAACGGAGACTTTGTAAGCAGCAATGATTTGGCTCATGTCTATGACCCGAATAATGCTGCCACTCCTGCCTATATCCAAGAGGGAATCAACTCCATCTTGAACAATCCGGATGCCGAACAGAGTCTGAAGGACTATATCCGCAAGAACTTTGGTAAGGTAGCCGAACGTAACGGTGGCGTGAACGGTTTCTATGGCACACTGGATTTGCGTCTAGCCAAGAAGTTCAAGACTTTCAAGAATCAGAACCTGGAAGTGTCTGTCGATATCTTCAATGTGGCAAACATGTTGAGTAAGGATTGGGGGTCAGGTCATATCTTGGGCAATCAGTACATCTACAGCATCAAGGGCTTTGACCAGGGCAACAAACAATATACTTATAATGTGAATGCCAATGCAGGTGTATCCAACTTGAACGGTACACCATTCCAGGTTCAAATCGGTTTGAGATATGGTTTCTGACAGGGTGCTACTATCTTAGGTAATTGTTTCAGAACCGTCCGCAGCCAGTTGAAGTAGTGTCTGCGGGCGGTTAAGATATGTGACAGTTAACGAAGGATAGTTTGTAATAGGTTCAAAAAATAAAGTAAAAAATAGAGAAAATGAATAGATTGATAGTTGTCATCGCTTTGTGCATGGCTGTTTTGGGGGTAGAGGCTCAGACCTGGATTATTGCACACCGTGGCTATTGGAAAAGTGAAGGCTCAGCCCAGAACTCAATCACTTCGTTGAAAAGGGCGGCTGAGGCACGGGCGTATGGCTCGGAGTTCGATGTGCAACTGACAAAAGACCAGAATGTGGTGGTGAATCATGATGATACGATAAAGGGTCTGATGATTAGTGATGTGACATACGCCGAACTGAAGGACATCAAGCTGAACAACGGAGAACGGATCTCTACGCTGGACGATTATCTGGAAGCGGGCAAGGCATTGCCGAACATCCAGCTGATATTGGAAATAAAACCTCACCGCACCAAGGCAGAGGAAGATGCCGTGACTGCCATCGTTGTCCGCAAGGTAAAGGAGATGAAAATGGAGAAACAGGTTGAATACATTTCTTTCAGTATGAACATCTGCGAACAGTTAGTCAAGCTGACACCCAATTCGGAAATCGCTTATTTGAAAAGTGACATGGCTCCCAAGGAACTGAAAGCTAAAGGTATCAACGGCATAGACTATCACTACAAAGCTTTCGAGATGAACCCCGAATGGGTGGATGAAGCCCATCAGCTGGGCATGAAGGTGAACGTGTGGACGGTGAACGACACGAAACTGATTCAGAAGATGCTGGACTTGAAGGTGGACTTTATCACGACCGACCTTCCCGTGGAGGCTCTGAAGATGAGTCTGGACCAAAAGTAAATGCATGTTTAACAGGAATATAACCTCCCTTACACAAGGCTGTAATGTGGAAGTTGTACCTTTAAGGCATAAATAATAAGAATAGAAATGAAAGCTAGTTTATTAAGAAAAATCTCGTTCGTTTTTGGTTTGATTGTCTTAACCACCAGTTCTGTTTCAGCATCCACTGTTGATGAAGATGGGGCAAAGGCTAATCGTAATGCAGTGAAGGTGCTTGTATTAGCCCTTCCGGACAATGTGAACTCCAATTATTTCCCCAATAGCATGATTACCGAGGAGACAGGGATTCCTAAAGACAGCATTGATTATACTTACAATCAGGTGATGGTAAAGAACATCATCGCTGGCAATAAAGACAAAAAATATCAGTTCGTCACCCCGCAGAAAGCCACACTCATCAGCAAGTTGCTAGGTAAAGTGAAGTTGCAGGGCGAAGAAGAGGAAAAGTATGCCGACCTTAGTCAGGTAGACGAGAGCAGCTACGAGCAGTTGATAAAGGATACTGATTCGGACTATGTGCTGTTTCTGAATCAGCATTATTTGAAATGGCAGGAAAAGCCCTTGCGTACTTTGTTTCATATCACTAGCTACTCTCTCTATGACAAGAATCAGAAAGAGGTAACCCACGGTAACAACTACTTTACAAGCATGAATCTGGAGAACAAGGACGAACTGAGCAAGGATAGCCGGAAAAGCTCATCAAAGATTGCTTCCAACATCGTAAAAAGCCTAGAGAGGTAATTTGCGCCATCATTCGTTACATTACAAAAAGTGCAGCAAATACTCTTGTATTCCTGCACTTTTTGTGTTAGTAAATAAGCACTTATATTCATTACGGCTTGAATCCCATGCTTTTCCGTTGTGGCTTTGGTTTTCTGAATTTGGTTGACTATTCCGTTTATTTTTCCTGTGGTCATTGAAGGAGCCATCTTTGTACCCCTGACTGATTTGCGAGATAATAAATAACAAGCAATATGTTGTTTATATTCAGATTAAAACCTACTTTTGTAAAGAAGCAAGGAGTGAGAAGCTTGAATCTCCCTAGCCTTGCAAACAACCATTATACTAACTAACACGAAATCTGATGAACCGTAAAGCCTTACTCATGGTCATCGCATCTACAGTATTTTCAGGTGTCACAAGTGCTCAAGACACTTCTCATCCGATGACCGCTTATATAGTAGCTGATGCCCATCTCGATACCCAATGGAATTGGGATGTGCAGACCACCATCGGCGAATATGTGCGTAATACGCTTGAACAAAATCTCTTCCTCCTCGGACGATATCACAACTATGTCTTCAACTTTGAGGGTGCGGTGAAGTATTCCTGGATGAAGGAATACTATCCCGAACTCTATGCTGCAATGAAGCCCTATGTGGCCAATGATCGTTGGCATCTCGCGGGTAGCAGTTGGGATGCCACCGAGACCATCGTTTCCTCTCCTGAGTCATGGCTAAGGAACACCCTGTTGGGACAGACGTTCTATCGTGAGGAATTCGGCAAGGAGAGTACGGACGTTTTTCTGTCCGACTGCTTCGGCTTCCCCTATACCCTTCCCACCCTTGCCGCCCATTGCGGATTGCTGGGCTTCTCCACGCAGAAACTCGCATGGCGCAACAATCCTTTCTTCGATGATGGCAGGAAATACCCTTTCAATGTGGGCTTATGGCAAGGCATCGATGGTAGTCGTATCATGTTGGCTCATGGATTTGACTACACCTCAAGATATGATGGCTCAGATTTGTCTTCTAACAAGGACTTAACCAATGAGATTTCGAAAGGCTCACTGCCAGTAATATATCACTATTATGGTACGGGAGATATTGGCGGTTCGCCCACTATTTCCTCTGTGCTCTCCGTGGAGCGCGGGCTGAAAGGCAGTGGAAAAGTGCGCATTATCAGCGCTACGAGTGATCAACTCTACCGTGACTTTCTGCCCTACGATAGTCATCCAGAGCTGCCGGTATATGACGGCGAGTTGCTTATGGACGTGCACGGCACCGGATGCTATACCTCTCAGGCTGCGATGAAATCCTACAATAGACAGAACGAGCATCTTGGCGATGCCGCCGAACGTGCTTCGGTGTCTGCGGAATGGCTTGGCACTATGGCCTATCCGAAGCAGGAGTTGCGAGAAAATTGGCAGCGTGTCATAGTGCATCAATTCCACGATGACCTCACGGGAACGAGTATTCCACGTGCCTACGAGTTTTCATGGAATGATGAACTACTTTCGCTTACACGCTTCTCCAAAGACTTGACGACCGCCGTCAACGGCATTGCCAGTCGCATGAATACCTTGGTAAGTGGCACACCTGTAGTGCTCTACAACGCTGAGGCTTTCCCGGTGCATGCATTGGCCACAGTCGCCTTGTCGAATATGGCCGAGAGCTATACCCTTCGCAACGATAAGAATCAGTGGGTGCGCTCGCAAGTGGTCACTGATACAAAGGGAACGCGCAGCCTTCTTGTTGAGGCCAGTGTCCCTGCCACAGGTGCTGCCGTTTATAGCATGAGTCCCTTGCGTGGCAAGTCGAGTATCATTCCTGAACGAGAGACTCGTACTATCGAGAATACCGTGTACCGCCTCACACTCGACGCGCATGGTGACATTTCGTCGCTAGTGGATAAGAGATTGGGCAAGGAGTTGGTGGCACAAGGACAAAGCATAGGTCTTGTTGTCTTTGACGATGCGAAATCATACCGATGGCCAGCATGGGAGATACTCAAGGAGACCATCGACCAAACACCGGTGGTGGTTGGCGACAATGCCGACATAAGTCTTACGGAGAGTGGTCCATTGCGTTGGACGCTACGTGTGAAGCGTCATTATGGTCAGTCAGAAATCATCCAGTATATCCATCTCTACGAGGGCGCACTGGCAGACCGCATCGATGTGGATTGTGAAGTAGACTGGCAGTCACAACATGCACTGCTCAAGGCAAACTTCCCGATGAGTTTTAGCAATCCCAGTGCTACTTACGACCTTGGTCTCGGTAGTGTGGAGCGAGGCAACAACAAGGCCAATGCCTATGAGGTACCATCCCACGAGTGGACTGACCTCACAGCTGCCGATGGGTCATACGGCGTGACCATACTCAACAATGGGAAATATGGCTGGGACAAACCCAATGACAACACGTTACGCTTGTCCTTGCTTTACACGCCAAGGACCAATAAATCCTTTAGTTATCAGGATCGTCAAGACCTCGGTTTCCATACCTTCACCTATGGTATCGTAGGCCATCCTGGACAGCTCGATAAGGCATTGGCAGTAAAGCAGAGCACCATACTCAACAGCCCTATTAAGGCATTTTTAAGCGAACGACATAGTGGTGACCTAGAGCGGACGTTCTCTTTCGTCTCGTCTGATAATCCAAACGTCATCGTGCGTGCTCTGAAGAAGTCGGAGGTGGGCGATGACTATATCGTCCGCGTGTATGAAAATGCCGGCCATGCAACACAGAAGGCGAAGTTGACCTTTGCTACCGACATTGTGAAGGCCATGGAAGCCAATGGTACGGAAAAAGCTTTGGGTGATGCATCTTTTAGCGGTCGCACGCTCAACGTTGATATACAACCCTTTGGTGTCAAGACCTACCGTGTGTCACTTCAGTGCCAACCCATGGCCGAAGTAGCCTCTGAACAGGTCAACCTGCCATTCAATCGTCGCTGCTTCAGCTTCAACAGTTTCCGCAACCAAGCCGATTTCTCGGGTGGCTATAGTTATGCCGCAGAACTTTTACCCAAGGATGGATTGACCGTGGATAATGTGCCGTTCAAGTTTGGACCACTCGACGAGGCCAACGGACTGACCTGTCATGGCAATGTCATCAGTCTGCCACAACCCGCCAAGGGAGTTCACAAGGCACAGCAATACAACAAGCTCTATCTGCTCGTGGCCTCGACAAGTGGTGACCGTAGCGTGACCATTTCAGCTGGAGACAAGAGTCAACAGTTCGTCATACCCGACTATACCGGTTTCTATGGGCAGTGGGAACATCAGGGGCATACTACTGGCTTCGTCAAGTCTGCCGAACCCGCCTATATAGGCAGCCATCGTCACTCTCCAGTGGGCGACGGAATTTATGAGTATACCTATATGTTCAAGGTGGCAGTCGATATTCCTCGCGGTGCCACGGAGGTGCGCTTGCCTGATGACGACCATGTGGTGGTCTTCGCAGCAACACTCGTTGACGAGCAACCTGGAGTCATTCCGGCCGGTCAACTCTTCTGGACCAACAACAAGGAAGACCAGGCTACTACAGCTACAACAGGAGATCGTCCCAACCTCCTAGCACAGGCCAAGGTCATTGCCTGTTCGGGCGAGGCCAACAAGAATGAGGTGGCGACAAATCTAATAGATGGAAAGGATAACACGAAGTGGTGTGACACAGGAGCCGTGCCCAACTATGTGGACTTCGATCTCGGTCAGACGAAGGCGCTTGCCGGTTGGTATCTGCTTAGCGCCGGTGCCGAGGCACCCAACTATATCACGCGTACCTGTCTGTTGCAAGGTCGCAACACCATGGACGAAGAGTGGAAGACGATAGACCTCATCGATGGAAACCACAGCAATGAGGTGTCTCGCCAGTTTGCCCCAGTGACAGCACGCTATGTGCGCTTGCTCGTCATTGGTCAGACGCAAGCCATTTCTCCCGATGCCACACGTATCTATGAGTTAAGGGTTTTCGGCCCGCAATAATCATCGGCGACATTTATCAGGCACGTCGTAAGTGCGATTCTAATAATCCGAAGATAGTGAACCCCGAAAACTACACGTTGGTTTTCGGGGTTCACTCTTTATATTTGACCGTCCAATTGATTGTCTTCCATCCATTGGATGATTACATCTGTCGTTCTGTTAGTTGGATCTTGCCGATCAATCCTCACCTATTTCTGCTTTCTTCATTTCGGAAATCAGATAATATGCTTGGTTAAGCGCAACTTCTTTTGTCGTAGATGTCAGCAATTGTACCATTCCGTCTTCGTCTCTTCCTTTTGTCACCTCAACAGGATGGAAGACCCATTTGTTATTCTTATGCTGGACTTCAAAAACATAGGATTTCCCATTCTCGTCAATGATTCCCTCTCTCGAAATGGCCACTCTTTTATCATCTTCTGTTGTAATAGTTCCTCGAAGGTACATTCCTGAAATCAACCCCTTCCAATCTCCTTCAATGTTGGCCCTGACATGAATGGCCTTTGCATCATCTGCAAAGGTTTTGCCGATAGAGAACACCTTTCCTTGTAGTTTCCTGCCAGCCATTGAAGAGGGCTCAAGAATGATGTTTTGGCCAGCCTTCACTAAATGGATGTCCTTTTCATAGACCAGCATATCTGCAAATAAGTTCTCGGTATTGGCAATGTGCATGATGGGTTGCTGTGGGTCTGCATACTGTCCCGTCTCCATGAAGATCTTTTCTACTGTACCATTGATAGGACTAACGACAGGGATCATAGTCATCGTTTTCCCCTGACGGACAGCCGCCGGGCTTATTCCCAACATTTGCATTTGGGCCGCTGTAGTTCGTATCTCGGCTTGTAGGACCCGATAATCTGATTCTGTTTTTTGGAAATCGCGTCCTGAACCAACTTTATTGGTCAACAATTTCTTTTGCCTTGCGTATTCTTGAGATACATAACTCAGCTGGTGATAGGCCGAAAGATACCGTGACTGAAGATCTAAGATATCAGGATGTGACAGATAAGCCAACACTTGTCCACGATGTACGTCTTGTCCCTCATGAACAAGGATTCGCTTGATGTTGGCCCCAATATACGCTGTTACGGCGGCTTCACTTTGTGGTGAAGAGGCTATCTTACCGTTTGCTACGACCTTTCCGGTAAAGGTGTGTTCTCCAATTTTCCCAGTTTTGATTTTTAATTGGTCAAATTGAGATTGAGTGAGTGTCACATCTAACATCTCTGAAGTTTGGGCTTCTGCCTTTTCTCCTTCCGTTGATACTTTATCTTTATTTCCGCAAGCTGTTAATAGTGTAACAGCCAATGCCAGAATATAATAGTACTTATTCATTTTCATTTGTCTTATTCGGTGGATAATTGTAGTAGTATAGAAGATTAAACCTTGCATTGAGACAGGTCGCATAGGCATCCCAATAGTCGAGTTCTGTCTGTGTGGCATCTTTCATGTTTTGAATAAAGCCGATATAATCGGTCGCACCTTCGCGATAAGCTACCATGGCGGCTTCTTTCTGTTCCCTTGCTACGGGTAAAGCAGAGTGCCGATAATACTCAATATTCTCAAGCCCCTTCTGATACATCGCCTCTAAGGTCTGCCTTCCTGTAGTGTTCTCAATTTCTTGTTGTCGCACGTTCTCTCGCGCAATGTCTCGCTCTATGGTTGCAGACTTGTTACGACCAGACTGAGCCTTTGAGAATAAGGGGAAACTGACACCTACTTGATAATTGAAATACTTAGCTGATGGCCCGATTTTCTGGTTGCCTGCCTCCACGAAAAACTTAGGTAACATCTTTGACTTTTCCAGTTTTATCTTTGTTTCCGCCAACTTAAGTTGCTCTTCCGCTAATAGCAAAGAGGGATGTAGGGGTGTCGTTCCATTCATTTGCATCACGGTTATCTCACTTAATGCGTCATCGGTATGATATTGCACATCCTTGCCCAACCATCTATTCAAATTCAATAAAGCTATTCGCTCATCATTTTCAGCTTGTTTTTTAGCAATAGCTATTTGCCTTGCTTGGTTCATTGCCGACACATATTCTAAACGCGAGGTAGCTTGTGTCTCGTAACGTAACTTGGCAGCGGTTTCAAAATCTTGATATATTGAATCTAATTGGAGATAGACTTTTAATCGCTGATGAGCGACAAATGCATTGGCATAGTCAATGCTGACCTCACGTCTTAGGCTGGATTCTGCAACTTTCTCAGAGGCTTTCGACACTTCCACTTGTTGCTTTTGGAATCTATTACGGGCAGAAATGCCTAGCACATCCAAGTTTTGTCTGACTGCCAGTAGTGTCCATACTTCCTCGTTACCTCGACCCAACTCTTCAGCACCAGTAGAAATTTCTGTTTCTCCGATCTCTTTTGCTGTAGCTTGGAGTGCTTTGTTGCTTTCGATGTTCATCTGTGCGGCCTTCATTGTCGGGTAGTATTGCAGTGCTTTGGCAATAGCCGAGTCCAGCGAAATGGGATTCTGTGCATGTGTATTTACGGGAACCAACAGAGATAGTGCTAGGACGGCCGTCATGGTAGTTGCCTTTCCCTTTTTCGTTGATCTGCTCCATTGTTCTTCTAAAGCATAAAGTATGGGAATGACAATAACGGTCAATAGGGTGGCGGAGAACAATCCCCCGATAACAACCGTCGCCAGTGGGCGCTGGACTTCTGCCCCGGCAGACCCGGATACTGCCATTGGAAGGAATCCAAGCATTGCAGACAAGGCTGTTAACAAAATGGGTCGGATTCGCTCGCTTGTTCCACGAACAATGCGTCTGTTCAAGTTGGTCACTCCTCTAGATTTTAAACTATTGAAGCGATTGATCAGTACAAGCCCATTGAGGACGGCAACGCCAAATAGTACGATGAATCCAACACCTGCCGAAATGGAGAAGGGCATTCCCCGTGCCACTAGAGCAAAGATACCGCCGATGGTTGCAAGTGGGACCGCGATATAAATCATGAGGCTTTGCTTAACGGATTTCAGGGCAAAATATAATAGGATAAAGATGAGCGCCATTGCGATAGGCAAGACAATGGCAAGGCGAGAACTTGCCTCTTGTAGCTTTTCAAACTCTCCGCCATAAGTGATATGGTATCCGGTAGGCAATTTAAGTTTCTTATCCAACTGATGTTGAATATCATTAACCAGGGATTTCACATCTCTATTGCGGACATTGACTCCTACATAAATACGACGAAATGTTTGGTCGCGCGAGATCTGCATTGGCCCTGGTTGATAGGAAATTTTAGCTACTTCACTTAGAGGAATCTGAGTGCCGTCCGGGGTATCAACATATAGATTCTCAATATCCTTAATGCTCTTGCGATATTGTTCGCTTAGCCGAATAGTCAAATCGAACCGCTTTTCTCCCTCAAACACCACACCTGCCTTTTGACCTGCAAAAGCCGCACTGACGTATTGGTTGAGCTTTTCTATTTGTAACCCATG
>DHOP01000022.1:10227-23460 GCA_002407775.1 Prevotella sp. UBA5387 | reverse complement strand
TTTTCTATTTGTAACCCATATTGTGCCAATTTCTGTTGGTCGTATTCTATGGTGATTTGCGGTAGCCCACTTGTGCGTTCTAGAGCAACATCGGCCGCACCGGGAATCTTACTGATGATAGTTGCCATCTGTTCACCCAATCGATTCAGCTCGTTCAAGTCATCTCCATAAAGCTTTACCGCAATATCTTCGCGCACTCCTGTCAACAATTCGTTGAAACGCAGGGCGACAGGTTGTGAAAATGAGAAGTTAATGCCAGGAAGAGTATTCAACTTAGCCTTAATCTTTTCCAATAATTCTTCCTTTGTCTTTGCCGATTTCCATTTGCTCATATCCTTCTCCAGGATTATAAAACTGTCCGTATAGTCAAATCCTTGTGGGTCGGTGGGGATGTCGGCAACACCTATACGGGCACAAACAGTTTTAATCTCGGGAAAGGAAGACAGCAGTAAATTCTCTATTTCCTTTTCTCTTTGAATGGTCTCAGTTAGTGAACTGCCTGGGCGTAGGAATGCCTGCATGGCAATATCGCCTTCGTCTAGACTTGGGATGAATTCTCCCCCCATTCGAGCAAAAGTAAATCCGGTAATTGCTAATAGGGCGACTGCTACTGACAGAACAATTGCTTTGTGTCGCAATGACGAAAATAACAATGGGCGGTAAACCTTGACAATATTACCCATGAGTCTATTACTCATGTTCCCCAGCTTCATTTCCAACTGCGCAAAACGCCCATTTGGATTCTCAAATGGTTTTAGCCATAAAGATGATACCATGGGGACATAGGTAAGACAAAGTATGATGGCTCCTATTACGGCGAATGAAAACGTGTAAGCCATGGGTGAAAACATCTTTCCACTGATGCCTGTCAGGAAGATGATAGGTATGAATACGATAAGGATAATGAGCTGACCGAAAAAGGCAGAATGCATCATGGTGGACGCAGACTGGCAGCTGATTTCCTTCATATCATTTGAAGAAAGCATGCCTTGCTGTTTCTTCATCCTGCTCTCCACCTTATGGACAATCCCTTCGACGATGATTACTGCTCCATCGACAATAATTCCGAAGTCAATGGCGCCCAAGCTCATCAGGTTCGCCCAGACTCCAAATATCCTCATTAAAATGAAGGCGAAAAGTAAAGACAGTGGGATTACAGATGCCGTAATCAGTCCACCACGGATGCTCCCCAACAATAAGACCAAAACAAAGATAACAATCAGTGCACCTTCGATCAAGTTTCTTGCAATGGTACTAGTTGTACGGTCAATCAAATTGGATCGATCGAGAAATGGTTTGATTTCGATGTCGCTTGGCAATGACTTCTGAATGCTTTTCATTCGTTCTTTTACATCAGTGACCACCTTATCCGAATTGGCGCCTTTCAACATCAAAATCATTCCGCCCACAGCCTCATGACCGTTTTGTGTAAAGGCTCCGAAGCGGACCTGAGACCCAAACCGCACGTCGTCTGCAACATCTCCAACCAATACGGGTACTCCTCCATTGGTTTTAACTACAATGTTTCTAATGTCATCGAGGTTCTTGACCAAACCCTTCCCACGGATAAAGTTAGCCATGTGGCTATCCTCGATATACCCACCTCCGGAGTTTACGTTGTTCTTACTCAATGCTTCATAGACCTCACTGATGGTAGTGTTCATGGCTTTGAGCTTTTCAGTATTGAGTGCCACCTCATATTGTTTGATGTTTCCGCCAAATGAATTGACTTCGACGACACCGGGGATTAAAGACAGTTGTCGCTTTACCACCCAGTCTTGGATCGTTCTTAGTTCCTGTGGGGTATATCGAGAAGTATCTTTGGGCACCAGCGTGTATTGGTATATCTCGCCAAGTCCGGTGGAAATTGGCCCCATTTCCGGAACCCCAAACCCCTCGGGTATTTGCTCTCTTACCTCCGAAATCTTTTCGTGTACCAATTGTCTGGGCTGTAATGTACCCATGTCATCCTTAAAAACGATGGTAACGACGGACAATCCAAATCTGGAAATGGAGCGGATATCTTCAACACCAGGAAGATTTGACATTGCCAACTCAATGGGATAAGTGACAAACTGTTCTATGTCTGCCGTAGAAAGATTCTGGGCAGTGGTAATGACTTGAACTTGGTTATTGGTGATATCCGGTGTAGAATCCACGTTGATGGTCCGTAGGGAGTAAATACCACCGAATATAATAATGGCCACAAGTAGGACGACTACGAACTTGTGGTGTATGGAAAAGTAGATGATTCTGTTGATCATAGATGACGAATGTTATAAATATCATGTTTTGGAGGTGCCCGTTAAGGCATCCCTAATAATAAAACAAACAATGATAATTATAACACCGGCGGACCTCGTCGGGCCTCAGACCATATGAAAGCCTGAGGGAATATCAAGTCAAGATGACTTGATGGTTGTTCGAGCTGATCAAAAGAGGTAAGGTTGCGGCTACCTATTTCTAGTAACGGCGCACAAAGAAAATGGAGGTTGTCAGATAATGATTGACAAATCTGCTGTTGAGTGTTGGTATTTGCCCAAAAATTTTTGGCCGTCTCTACAGAACAATTATCCTTTTCCGTGTCGTCACCTTGATGTGGCATATGACCAGTATGCTGGTCATTGATGTGCCCGTCCAACCTGCACTCTTCGACCACAAAGCATATTTTATCATGGTGATGATGGTGTAGATTGGCAGTAAACGCTAGTAATGCGAGTGCTGCCAACCACAGGTTAAACATGTAGACGATTCTCTTCATCGGCTACAAAAATAACTAAATATATTCGAATATATCAGAAACTTGATGATTTTATATATAATTCAAGTAACTAATTGTCAATCATTTCCTTTTTACAGCCTACTCTCTTTAACGTGACTTGGGCTGAACATACTTCACATTCTTCGGTTGACCAATGCAGCTATTGGGCACCTGGATGTGCAACATAGCACATACGGTAGGAACAATATCAGTGATATTGGTTGGCTCGACGCTTTCGCCATGCTCCACATCCCATCCGAAGAGCACGAAAGGAACGTGCGCATCATAGGGATTCCATTCTCCATGGGTGGTGCCTTTATAATTAGGCGCATCGCTGACATTCTCCCATCCTGCACGAGGAATGTAGAAAAGGTCGCCGCTTCGCTTCACATTGTAACCATTGACAATTCTTTCCCGCAATATCTCGGGTATGGAAGTGGTAAGCGCACGACTCCTGTCCACCACAAAGAGCATGTCAGGACGCTTTTGCATCTCTTCGATGACGACCTGTTTTGCTTCGTCGAGAGTCTTGCCGCTTTGGGCAATGAGTTCGTGGTCGAGGTACAATTGGCCGGCATTCTCTGCCATGATGATCTTACCAGAAACACCTAGTCGTGCAGCCACTGTTGCGTTGAGGTCTTTCAGCCATGAGCCAACGTTCAGTCCACCAGCAGGAATGCGGTGCGACTTCATCTCGTTGGGGTTGTGTGCAGCACCATGATCGGCAGTCAGAAATAGCAGATAATTGCCTCTGCCAACACTTCCATCAAGCTTTTCTATCAGGTTGGCGACCTGACGGTCTACCTCCATATAAGTGTCGTAGTTCTCCTTTCCGCGTGTGCCAAAGGTATGTCCAATGGCATCCGTGGACGATACACTGATGGCAAGTAAGTCGGTTATCTCGTCCTTACCTAAGTTCTCACCGTCTATTGCTGCCTCCGCCATCTGGAAAGTTTTCGTTACTCCCTCCACCGAAGTCTTCACGTCGGTGCCTGGCTTAACCTTGATCCTATTGTTGATGCGTTCGGCCCACACTGGCAACTTATCCATATAGTAGGTCGATGTGACGAATTTCCCGGCTGAAGTATCCCACCAATAGGCTCCATCGGCACCATGTCCTGCAGGCAAGATGGCCGAACGATCCTTCAAGGCAATGCCAATGACCTTTGAACGGTAGTCGGATGCTATCTTCATCTGGTCGCCAAGACCTGATGCTAAGAGCTTGCGGGGCGACATGAGACCCTCCTTACTGGTCGAGCCCACGGCCTGTACGGTGGAGTCATCGCAGCAGTAGACCATGCGTCCATTCTCCATAAAATTGTTACTGGCAATGCCGTGGAGTGCAGGCACTGTGCCTGTGTAGATACTGGCATGGCCTGCAGCTGTGACCATGGGAACATAGTTGAGCATGGTATTCTCAAAGCTGTATCCTTGTTCAAGCAGTTTTCGTAGTCCGTCTGCACGATATTCGTCATAATAATAGTAGAGATAATCCCAGCGCATCTGGTCTATCACAAGTCCGACCACGAGTCGTGGCATCGGTATGAGGTGCTTCGCAGCCATCGTTGGCATCGTCAGCATAGCTGCAAAAAGCAAAGTAAGTATCTTCTTCATTTGTCTATATGTTATCGTTTATTCCATGCAAATTTACAAATTTTCCCCTAATCGACAAGTCTTTGATATTATAATACCATGACAATGCAAACATTATGATAGGCAGATGAGGTCTAACTAGATGTTGTTCTTAGCTATCTTTCATGTTCACTATACACATCTTTTCACTAACATTAAGAACAATATATGGAAAAATGGAGCGAATATTGATAGGTAATGGGGGCTTTTTTGTAACTTTGCGACTTCAACATTACAATTTGACTCACGTTATATGGGCGGAATATTTGGGACCATCTCTGTGCACGATTGCGTTAACGATCTATTCTACGGCACAGACTACAATTCACATTTGGGCACGAGGACAGGAGGTCTTGTTACCTTCGACAAGGAGCGAGGCTTCAATCGTAGCATCCATAGTTTGGGCAACGACTATTTTCGGTCCAAGTTTGAAGATAAGCTAAGCGAGTTTTCTGGCCATGAGGGTATAGGGGTCATCAGTGATACCGACCCACAACCCATCATCATGAATTCCCATTTGGGACGTTATGCCGTGGCAACGGTCGCTCATATCAATAATCTCAAGGAAATTGCAGATGACTTGTTAAATCAGCGCATGCACTTGAGTGAGATGTCGGCCAATGCACTTAATCAGACGGAACTAGTGGCGCTACTCATCAACATGGGTGATACCATTGTTGAAGGCATCAATAATGTGTTCCGCCGTATAGTGGGCTCTTGCACGGTTGTGGTTCTCACTGAGGACGGCATCATTGCGGCTCGCGATCTCCTTGGCCGTACACCATTGGTTATCGGACATAAGGAGGGAGCCTATGCTGTTGCCAGCGAGACGACGACTTTCCCCAATCTGGACTATAAAATCTTGCGTGACATCGGCCCGGGCGAGATTGTACACCTAACCGCCGAAGGAATGGAAGTGCTTCAACAACCTGCCGAGCGCGAACAGATATGTTCATTCCTTTGGATATACTATGGCTTCCCAACAAGTAGCTATGAGGGCGTCAATGTGGAAGACATGCGCGAACGCAATGGCCAACACATGGGACGCATTGACGACACAGAGGCAGACTTGGTCTGTGGTATCCCCGATTCTGGCGTAGGCATGGCGATTGGTTATGCGGAAGGCACGGGAATACCCTACAAGAGGGCAGTGCTGAAGTACACACCGACATGGCCTCGTAGCTTCACACCAAACAATCAGATGCGCCGTAACCTCGTTGCCAAGATGAAGCTCATCCCCAACGAACCAATACTGAATGGTAAGCGGGTGGTATTTTGTGATGACTCTATCGTGCGTGGCACACAGTTACGAGATAACGTGCGCACGTTTTTCGAGTCTGGAGCAAAGGAGGTGCATGTCCGCATTTCCTGTCCACCGCTTGTCTATAGCTGTCCATTTCTTGGCTTCACAGCATCAAAGGGCGATATGGAACTTATCACCCGTCGTGTTATACAAGACTTTGAGGGTGACGCCAACAAGAACTTGGAACTCTATGCAAAAAGCGATTCTCCTCAATATCAGCACATGGTAGAGGAGATTGCCCGCCGATTGGGATTAACTTCACTACGTTTCAACAAGATAGAAACGCTGGTTGAGAGCATTGGTAAGCCCAAATGCCGCATTTGTACCCATTGCTTCGACGGAAGCAGTTACGGCGATAAGTAAAGTTCGTTGCTGCCCCTTCAAGTGGAGGGGGTGGGCAAATCTGCGAGGACTTGCACACTTTTTTGCATAGTCAGAAACTCTTTGCCCCAATGGGGTCGATATCCGATATCCTATGGCATGAGCCGTGGGATTTTGGTGATGATACGATATGATCAATCCTACAAACTATATAACTAAGACAATCATGAACCGAACAACCCTTGTCATCATGCTTTTGTCATCATGTCTGCAATCGGCTGCACAACATGTGACAGAGAGGCCATTGAGCTATCTGCCCGATGGCGACGACATTGTCAGTGTCAACGGCACTCATCGTTTTACTCGAGCACTCTATGGGGGGCATACTACTTTCCGCATAGAGACAAGCGACCGTCCTGTGTTTGCCACTTATTATAAGACGGGTCAGCACAGTAACCTTAGTCTTCAAGCGCGGATTGGAACAACGACGGTAGCGTTGGACTCCACCGATTATTGCCGGGCATCCTATCGAAATGGTGTGCGAGATTATCAACTCAAAGACAAGCGATGGGGTCAAGGCGTCCTACACATTGGAGCTGTGGCTGATGGTGATCGCGAGGGTGGAGTATGGACATTTCGTGCCCAGGGCTTCCCTGAAGACGTTACGATTATTGCCACACTCACTCCCTCACGTATACAGCGGTTCAAGCGTTCCGGTGATATGGGAAATTTTGACCGCGCAGACGCTTTCGAAGCAAACGATCAGTCCTCTGAGCGCCAACAGCTTGTTCTGGCATTGTCCAAAGAACGCGCAGGTTACATAGGTCTTGATACGACACTCCTAACTGTTACCGACCAGCCCACATTGGCCCGTCGCTATCAGGCTGCAGAGCAACGAGGAAAGAGTCTTGGCCAAATGATTCAATTCCAAACGCCAGACGCATGGCTTAACCCACTAGGTGGTGTACTTGTGATGGCTGCCGATGGTGCATGGGATGGGACGACTTGGCTTCACGGAGCTGTGGGATGGAGGACCCAACTGCCCGGATGGCGTGGTGCGTACATGGGAGATTTCATTGGTTGGCCTGATCGTCAGCGTAGTCATTTTGATGCTTACGCAGAAAGTCAGGTGGTCAATGTCCCAGTCACAAAGCCTCATTTGATGGACTCCACAAACAATTTGGCGCGTGGTACCTATGAATGGGGTACACCGATGTATTCCAACGGTTATATCTGTCGTACACCGGGGAACAACCATCAGTTCAATCACTATGACATGAACCTTGTCTATATGGATGAACTGATGTGGCATTTCCAGTTCGATGCTGACACTTCATACATGCGTAAGATGTGGCCGGTGATCCAACGCCATCTCGATTGGGAGAAACGTACATGGGATCCGGATGGCGATCACCTCTATGACGCCTACTGTTGTATCTGGGCAAGTGACGCGTTGCAATACAATAGTGGTGCTGTGACCCATGCTTCAGCTTATAACTATCGCGCCAACCGACTCTCCGCTCGCATCGCGCCGCTTATTGGTGAGGACCCAGCGCCTTATCAAAAGGAAGCCGATGCCATCCTCAAAGCGATGAATAGCCGACTTTGGTTAAAAGACAAAGGACATTGGGCAGAGTTTCAAGACTTCATGGGCAACAAACTCTTGCATGAGGATGCAGCCCTTTGGACCATCTACACTGCCATCGACTGTGATGCCGCTACACCCGAACAGGCTTGGCAAGCTACATGTTATGTAGACAGGAAAATACCGCATATCCCCTTCGATTATCAAGGGTCGCACTACGCTACGATAAGCACATCCGACTGGATGCCCTACGAATGGAGTCTCAATAATGTGGCAATGGCCGAAGTGATGCATATGGCGCTCGCCTATTATGAGGCAGGGCGAAGCGAGACGGCTACGCAATTGTTGCGTAGCAACATTGTGGACTTTATGTATGCAGGTTCGTCACCAGGCAACTTCGGGCAGTTATCCGCACTCGACCGTAACACTGGCGAGGGCTATCGCGACTTTGCGGATGTGACGGGTATTGCCAGCAGAGCGCTTA
Organism: Prevotella sp. UBA5387; assembly: GCA_002407775.1. GTDB lineage: Bacteria > Bacteroidota > Bacteroidia > Bacteroidales > Bacteroidaceae > Prevotella. The sequence goes on along the minus strand of DHOP01000022.1, from coordinate 15,374 downwards.
TTCAGGGACTCTTCGGCATCACACCCCAGGCCCTTGACGGTCGATGTATCATCCGTCCGGGTTTCCCTGCAGCATGGGACAGTGCCTCCATCCATACGCCCTACCTTGACTATAGCTTTAAGCGGGTCGGGGGCAAGGAAGTCTTCGAGGTGAACCAACGCTTTGCACAACCCTTGCAGATTGTGATAAGGCGTAACCTTGGCGAAGGGAAATATATTGATGTGGTCGGCAATGCTGATGGCATACAGACCATAACCATGGATGCCGTTACATCAACAGAACCCGTAAATATCAGTTATGAGCCTGCCGTCTTGCCTGAACCACAGGGTACTCGTATGGATGTGGCATCTTCAGAGAACTATAGATCGGTGGACATAAGCAAATATTTCAATGCCGATGTCACCGATATTTTCAAAAATGAATATCTCTCTCCGCGCTCTCCCTATACTACATTGGCTCTTCCCAAGCAGGGTATCGGCGACTGGTGCTCCACGAAGCGTACTGCCGATATCGACGATAGCGGCTTGCGTAAGGCTGCTCAAAGTGGGCAGCTTGTAGCTGCCGGCGTGCCTTTTGCCACCCCAAACAAGGGACGCAATATTGTCTATACGAGTCTATGGGACAACTACCCCGATAGTGTGACCATTCCTTTGCGTGGTCGTGCTTCGCATGCTTACCTCATGATGGCAGGATCGACCAACACGATGCAGTTTGGCATGACCAACGGAACTGTGCGAATAACCTATGCCGACGATACATCGGAGACCTTAGAGTTACGTAGTCCAGACAACTGGTGCCCCATCGAACAAGACTTTGATGATAATTCGCTGGCCTTCCGGCTACCCAAACCACGTCCATTTCGTGTGTCTCTGCGCACGGGGAAGGTCAGCAGACAGCTTGCCATAGACATGAATGTGAGACCGGGTGTTGCTGCCGCCGACTTACCAGGTGGCAAGAAGCCAGCGCTCTCCATCCCTGGTGGAGCAGGACAATTACTTGAGATCCCCCTTGATCCTAATAAACGGCTAAGGAGTCTCACTTTGACGACTGTAGCAAACGATGTTGTTATCGGTCTGATGAGCATCACATTGCATCCGTAGAACAGACGATTTGACGCATCATATTACCAAATAAGTCGCAGCATCAAGTGTAAATGTTCACTCGGTGCTGCGACATTCTTGTGTAAAGCATGGTCACAATGGATATCCAATGGCAATCATTGGATCATCAGATTATGATTTTTATTTTATGGTAGTTTGCACGATATTCTGATGGTGAGCATCCTTTCTTTCGTTTGAAGAGACGGTTGAAATTGCTGATGTTGTTGTATCCGCAGTTGAAACTGATCTCCGAGACACTGTCAGTGGTCTGGATGAGCATGCGGGTGGCATAACCTAATCGGATGTTGATGATATAATCGCTCAAAGTTCGGCCAGTATGATTCTTGAAAAAACGGGAGAAAGCTGTCTCGCTCATATTGGCAATGTTAGCCAAATCCTTCAGTTTCAAGTCATACATATAATACTCATTAATATAGTTTTTCACCTTGAGTACACGTCGTGAGTCATCCTCGATGTTTACTTTGGCATAGCTTGTCGTTGCCAAGGCTCTGGCACAGTCGCAGTGGGCGAGGGTGTTTAGGATGTCGAGAAATTGCATTACTGCCTGGAAACGGTTGGAAATTTGACTCAAACTTTCCAATTTCTCATATACTTTCATTATCGCCGACAATTCGAAACATAGTCCTTTACGTGCCTCAAGCAGCATGTCGCGGATGTCGTTGAAGGGTGCTTTTTCAAAAAACGTGTCTCCCTCACCGCCAAAATTGAACTGAAGGGTGATTTCGTGGATGTCTTCACTCGTGCAATCCGCTTGTTCCCAGACATGCTCCAAATTAGGACTTGTGATGAGTACCAGGTCGTATTCACCGATGGTTTCTCGGTTATCGCCCACCGTTCGGCATGCTCCTGAAGCGTGCTCCACAAAGTTCAACTCAAAGACCTCATGGTTATGGATGGGATAAGTGAACTCTTTCTTATGTCGATCAGCAATGTATAGGGCATCCTTGTCCATCAATGGCGTAATCTCATGTAATACTTGCGAACGTCTCATTTTTATTCTCTCTCTCAGTTAAAATTCCTTTGTATGATTTCTAAACACATGCGACTATTATGGTAAGGGCATTTCCAGAAGCCCGCCTTGTCATTTACCGTATCGGGTAGGCCGTCGGCATCGCAGCCCCAAAACCACTCTCCTTGTTCATAATCCACGAGGTGGGTCTTGATATACTGCCAGCAGCGAAGGGCGATATCCAAGTTTCGTTGGTCTTTGAAGTGCGCGAAGAGGTTGATATGACCCACCACACACTCACACTCCACCCACCATTGCCGCTGTGTATCGGTCAGTCCAGAGTCAGTCCAGTACTCATAAATCATAGCCCCATCAGTTTGCAAGCCCTCATCAGCTGCTCTTGCAATAGCTTTCACCTCCGATTCCACTCGACATAAAAAATCATTTTCTCCAAGAACTGATGCTGTCTCGTGGAGCAACCACGATGCTTCGATGTCGTGGCCATAGCTTTGAATATTCCGCTTCCCCTGCCAGTTGTCATCAAAGAAGAGGTCAAGGTGGTGTGTGTGGGGGTTGACGATATGGACGAGGAAGATGTCGAGCAAGCTGTGTGTCTGTCGTCTCAACTCTTCATCAGGCCATATACGCAACAGGTTGGTGTAGGCTTCAATGACATGGAGATGGGTGTTCATCGTCCGAGAACCGTTTTCGTCCTTATCACTGAGGCGCATATCGGCAATGTGATCCCACTGTCGTGTCAGTGCCTCTACATATCCATTGTTGTGGTCGTCATAGGCATGACCCTCTATGTCCTTATAGAGACTGATGGCCCATTGCTTTGCTTCGGTATCCCCCGTGGTACGTGCATACTCGCTCAATCCATAGATAGCGAAGGCGATGGCATAGGTTTGTTTCTTGTCGTCCAAGGGATTGCCGCCGGCATCAAGGCTCCAATATACACCTCCGAAATCGTGATCGATGAAGTGGGAGAGGAAATAATCTTTGGCGCGAGTGGCCGCCTCAAGATATTCTGGATGCCCCAAGACGCGATAGGCAGCAGAAAAAGTCCATAAGATGCGAGCGTTGAGAATGGCTCCTTTGGGTGCATCCGGCACAATATGGTTATGTCCATTGCACCGTCCATAGAAGCCACCACGCTCCTTATCCGCCATACGAGTGAGCCAGAAGCGCAGGATATTGTCTTGCAACAATGTCTTCAGCTCTTGCTTTAATGCCTCTATCATCCTACTGCTCTCCTTTCTTCCAACTGTTGGGCGATCTTCTTCATCCGTTGCTCAGACAACGGATAGAAATAGATGAACACCAGACTCATCAGTGCTCCCACTGCCGGCAGGATACTGAGAAACATCTTTATGCCATTGATGGTTGCCTCGTTCTGCACACCGTTGGCCTGAAAGCCGAAGGCTGCTAGCATCCATCCTGTCACTGCGGTGCCAATGGCCCAACCAAATTTTTGGCTCATGGAGCTTGAAGAGAATATCAAGCCTGTGGCACGATTGCCTGTCTTCAGCTCACTGTAGTCCGCGCAATCTGCATACATGCTCCATAACAGTGGGAAGATGCTACCTGAACAGATGCTGATAAGCACCTGAAAGACAAAGACGAGTGGCAGTTGATGGCGACCAAAACCATAAAAGACTACGCTCAGTATAGTGGCGATGAGCATGGCAAGCATGAATGTCTTCCGTTTGCCAATCTTGTTGCTGACCGGCGCCGCAAGTACCACGCCGAGGATATTGGCTGCTTGTCCTACAGCAAGATAGAGACCGCTGAGCACGAAGGGGATTCCAACGACTGTCACATTGCCAAAGGATGACTCATTGACAAAGTACTTGAAGTAATATACCGTGGCACCGTCGCGGATGCTGTTGAAGAGCAGTGACGATACGCCGGCTCCAAGAAGTATCCACCACGGACCGTTGTGCAACAGGTCTTTTAGATCGGTAAGCAGTGAGGCCTGTTCTTGATGGATGGGCTTGACACGTTCGCGGGTCAGCGCGAAGCATCCCCAGAAAAGCAGACAACAGGCTACCGAGATAACCAATACAGCCATGAACCATCCAAACTGTGAATCGGTGAGGAAACCAAGCATGTGGATTGAACCTCGCCATTCAGTGAAGGTGTTGACCAGAGGCATGAAGAGCAGAAGGGCGATGAAACTCCCGATATAGGCGAAAGTCATGCGATAGGTAGCCAGCGTGTTGCGATCGGCAGGGTGGGGACTCATCACTCCGAGGAGAGAGGCATAGGGTACGTTGATGGCACTATAGACCATCATCATCAGCGTATAGGTCACAAAAGCATAGATCACCTTGCCTGTACTTTCCAATGGGGGTGTAAAGAAGGTGAGCATTCCCATCAAGGCAAAAGGAATAGCAAGGAATAGCAGGTATGGACGGAACTTTCCCCATCGTGTTTCGGTGCGGTCGGCGACTATTCCAACGATGGGATCGAAGAACGAATCCCATATACGCGTGATGGCAAACATGGTGCCTACCACGGCCGCCGATATGCCAAACACGTCGGTATAGAATATCATGAGGTAAGCTCCGAAGAGTTTCCAGAACATCGACGATGACATGTCGCCGAAGCCATATCCGAATTTCTCCTTTAATCGAATCATTGGACGCGATTCTTTCTGATGAGTTCCTTGATGTTTTCTAAGCTTGCCGATGTGATGAATCCGTCTTCCGGTGTATTCAGACAATAGTCCACAAGCTGGTCCACGGTCGAAGTGGCCACATGAACCCGCGTGTCCGATGAGGCGTAATAGATGAATATGCGGCCGTCCGAGTCTGCAATCCACCCATTGGAGAACACCACGTTCATCACGTCTCCAATGTATTCACCACTCTCTGGGGCAAGGAAGTACCCCCCTGGCTGAGCTATGACACGTGAAGGGTCGTCGAGTGCTGTCATGTAAAGATAGAGCACATACCGTAATCCGCTTGCACACGACCGAACACCATGGGCTAAATGTAGCCACCCGTGGTTGGTCTTGAGCGGTGCCGGGCCCTCGCCATTCTTCACTTCCATGATGGTATGGTAGCGGCGGG
>DHOP01000022.1:2518-10037 GCA_002407775.1 Prevotella sp. UBA5387 | reverse complement strand
ATGATGGTATGGTAGCGGCGGGTATTGATGATTTGTTCGTCGCGTATCTCTGCATGAGTGATATTGTCAACCAATGCCCAGCCAATGCCCCCACCTGATCCGGCATCGATAAACCCATCCTGCGGCCGTGTGTATAGGGCATATTTGCCATTGACAAATTCCGGGTGGAGCACGACGTTGCGCTGTTGGCTCGATGACTTCAGATCGGGAAGTCGTTCCCATTGCTTTAAATCTTTTGTTCTGGCTATTCCTGCCGTGGCTACGGCTGCCGAAAGGTCGTTGGGGTACCTGTCGTCATGGCGTTCGGTGCAGAAGAGGCCATAGATGTAACCGTCTTCATGAGCCGTGAGGCGCATGTCGTAAATATTTGTTGCGGGATCGGCGGAGTCGGGCATAGTGATTGGCTCATCCCAAAAGCGGAAGTGGTCTATCCCATTGGGACTTTCGGCCACGGCAAAGAAGCTCTTTCGATCGGCACCCTCCACGCGAACGATTAGCAAATACTTGTCTTTCCACTTGATTGCCCCTGGGTTGAACGTGGCATTGATTATGATGCGCTGCTCGAAGAAGGGGTTGTCTCTCTCGGAGAAGTCATAACGCCACTCCAAAGGGGTGTGCTCTGCCGTCAGAATAGGATATGCATACTTGGTATAGATACCATTACTGGTTTCTAAAGGAGTGTTTTTTTGATTGATGAGCGTATCGTGACGCTTCTGTACAGCGTTAACTAAGGATAGGAAATCAGTCATGTTTTAAGTCTTTTAGAAACAGAAACTGTTTATTGGAATGAAGGTTACGAAAGTCTGGTGCGCAGGCTTTCTCAGGTGCAGGACCGTAGTTTTCCTCTGGGTTGTCCCAGGCATTACGCCATAGGAGTACATAGATAGGATTGAAATTATTTATTGATGGCATTAGCACTGAACTGTACCAATTGGCATCGGGGGTATTACGATAACCCGTTTCAGTAATGGCGTATAGTTTGTTGTGCTTCAATGCATAGTCGTGCATAATCTTTAAATCACCCTGTGTTGTTTTGACGAACTCCTCTGCCGTCGCATTATGGTAAATGTCAAAGCCTAGAATGTCCACTATTTCATTGCCTGGATAGAAAGAGAAATAGTGCTCTGGAGTGTCGTCCACTTTCGCTCCCGGCGAGTAACACCAAATGATATGGTTCATCTTAGCACGTTTGAATTGTTTGTAAGTCATCCGATAGAGTGCTTTGAACTGAGATGTGGTGCAATGCTCGGCACCCCACCAAAACCAGTTTCCACTCATCTCGTGCCATGGACGGAAGATAACGGGGATGGGGCGGCCCTGTGCGTCACGCAGTGACTTGATGAAGTCGATGACACGTGCTGTCCATTCCTGCATCAGGAGATGCTTCTCGCCACCAGGCGACACCTTTGCCACGGCATCGGCCTTCACATCCCACGCACTCTCGCCATTGGCCGGATTATGACAGTGCCAGCTCAGGGTGACGATTCCTCCATGACTTGCAAAGTTGATGATCTGCTCCCGCATGGCTTTGAAGGGGACGCCATCGATGTTGCGGTCGTGTCCCAACTCTATTCCACTCAGTTCGCAACCAAGCACGGCGGGATGGTCTCCACACACGTCTTGCATGTCGCTACGACCGAACTCCCACTTCCAAGTAGTGCCATAGAAGAGTGCGTCCTGTTGTCCGATCATCACGCCTTGTTTTTGCAATTGAGTGAGTCGATTCAACAAAGTCTTGACTGATGACCTGCGTGCTAGAACCGGTATAGTGCAGGATAGGAGTGTAAGCAATAAAATAAAGATAGGTTTCATGTTATTTCTTATAGTTTCTTGACACAACGACGAATGACCTTCATGGTTGATTTGTCTGCCAGGAAAACCGAGTTGAGGCCTTGTTGCTCTTGTCTTGGGTCGCAAACGTAGTCATCTCCAACTTGCCACTGCACATGTCGGGGATTTGCCTCGCCGCCCCAGCCCCAGTAGTTGCAGCCGACAAACATGCCATTTGTGCGTGCGTTTTCGCCGATCATGGAGAGGACATATTGGTAGAAGCGGTCACGGCCGCGTGTGGATGAGGTCTTGGAAAATGAGAAACCGTCACGCGGATAGCCAAACTCCTCCATCACCATTGGCTTGCCGATGCGCTTGCAAATGGCTAGATGCTTGTCGATATATTCCTTGGTCAGTTGACAGGCACGGCCGACATTCTCTTCCACAGAGTCTTTCTTGGTCCATCCCCAGTTGAACGGCCACAAGTGTATCGTGGCATAGTCGATGTTGGGATCGGCAGTAATGCGCTCAAAGACTTCAGCATCACCCTCGCTGCCCATGGTGCCTTCCGTGCCAAGGGAGATAAGATGGTTAGGGTCCAGACTCCGAATGAGCGACGATGCCTCACTGAGCCATCCTTCAAACTCAGGTAACACGTCCTTGCCAAAGGCGCGCGGCTCATTGCTGATCTGCCATGACATGATGGTTGGATCATCAATATAGCGTTGGCCTGTATATCGGTTGCTGCGACCAAGGACATGACGTACATGGTCATAAAACAAGGTATGAGCTTGTTCATTCGTGGCAAACTGCTTCACAAACTTTTGATAGACGTCATAACCATTGATAGCAGGGATTGGTGCCTTGCCGCATCCTGCCTGTTCGAGATAATAGCCATAGCCACCGCTCCATTCCCAGGCATTGTTCAGATAGAGCACAGCCACCATTTTTCGCTTACTCATCTGTTGCAAAAGATAGTCGAGACCGTCAAAAATGGTGTCGTTGTAGATCCCGGGAGACTTTTGTAGAGTTGGCTCCACGAGACAAATGGAACCCTTTGCCCCATCACTGCCTACCAGGACACGTAGATTGTCTATGCCCATTTTTTTCATTTCATCGAGTTCCCTGCAAAGACGTTCGCGGTTACCACCTTGGCCTTGTGATCCCAGTATAGCACCGTACCAATAATTAGTGCCAATATAATAATATGGCTTGTCGCCTTTCCACAATCTGCCATTTTTGACATAGACAAAGTTGGTCTTTGCGGTCAGATTACAAGCCATTACTGCCATGAGCAGCAAGAGGATGAAACGATAAAGCTTCTTCATAGGTTGTTTGCTTGATGTCAAAGGTAATTCCTTGATTGCAAAGATAAGATAAAACCATCATATATATTGATACTATCTTTTCAATTATTGACACTAAATTATTCGTTCAATCTTTGTTTTTGTGCCTATATCATTATTAATATAGAGTGCCAACTAGCATCGACTTTTGCCTGTCTATCGGTAATCTCAAACCTCTTCAATAATCTAGTTTTGCGAAAGGATACTAATGGCTGTGCGATTACTATCGTTTCGCACTGCGTTTAGGCATCAATCGCAGTGCCAAACGATAGTAATCGCACCGCCGTTGGATAGTAATCGCACCGCCGTTGGATACCAATCGCACCGGCACTTGTTTGATAGATACAAAAAGGGCGCAACTCTATAAAAGAGATGCGCCCTTGGTATGGGGTTGGAATTGGGACTACTTGATGATGCCCTGTTCCACAAATATCTTTTTCAAAATCTGAACACCACGCTCTACATGTTCCTTGGTGTGGGAAGCCATCAGTGCAAAGCGCACCAATGTATCCTGTGGAGCACAAGCAGGAGGGATGACCGAATTGATAAATACACCGGCATCGTAAGCTAGCTTAGTAACCAGGAAGGTCTTCTCAGTATCGCGCACATAAAGCGGAATGATAGGACTCTCTGTATCTCCAGTTTCAAAGCCTTCCTCGCGGAAACGCTTCAAAGCATAGTTGGTTACGTCCCAAAGGCGCTCGCGACGCTCAGGCTCGTTCTGTATGATATGCAGAGCTTCGAGTGCAGCAGCTGTTGCAGCTGGCGTATCACTAGCAGAGAAGATGTATGTGCGGCTTGTATGACGAATCCAATTGATGGTATCCTTGTCGCCAGCAATAAATCCACCGATAGAGGCAAGGCTCTTAGAGAACGTGCCCATGATGAGATCCACATCGTCCTGCAGACCAAAATGATGACAAACACCCTCGCCGTTTTCGCCGAATACTCCAAGTCCATGAGCCTCGTCAATCATGACGGAACAATTGTACTTGTGCTTCAGTTCGATAATCTTTGGCAATTTGGCGAGGTCACCCTCCATGGAGAATACACCGTCAGCTATGATAAGCTTGATGGCATCATGAGGAAGGCGTTGTAGTACGCGTTCCAGATCTTCCATGTCGTTGTGCTTATAGTGCAACTGTGTGGCGAAACTGAGTCGGCGTCCATCTACGATCGAGGCGTGGTCACGGTCGTCGCAAATGATATAGTCACCACGTCCAACTACGGTTGGAATAACTCCAGAGTTGACAGTAAAGCCAGTAGAAAAACAGAGGGCCTCGTCCTTATGCACGAAAGCTGCCAATTCTTTTTCCAATTGTACGTGGATATCAAGCGTACCATTGAGGAATCGACTACCTGCACAACCCGAACCATATTTATCCAAAGCTTTTTTGCCGGCTTCGATGACACGGTCATCACCTGTTAGTCCAGTGTAGGCATTGCTGCCAAACATCAGCACAGAGTGGCCACCCATTGTCACCTCAGGGCCCTGCTTGCTGGTTATCTCACGAAAATAGGGGTAAACACCTGCCGCCATATATTCTTGTGGCAAGCGGTACGATTTGAACTTTTCTTGTAATTGTCCCATGAAACAACGGGAATAGAACGGTCTGCAAATAATTAAATAGGCGACAAAGTTACAAAAAAAAACTTAAAACAAATATAAAAGTGACAGAAATCATGTATTTTTGATAAATTAGTCATGTTCCCAAGGGTTTATCAATAGAAAATGTCTAAATTTGCGGTCTCAAATGTCTGACGCATGAAGAAGCGAATCCTCTTTATCATCAATCCTATCTCTGGTACGCTTGCCAAGGATCAGATTCCTGGAAAGATTCAACAGTATATCGACCATGAAAAGTTCGATGTTGAAATCAAAAGCACAGAACATGCTGGTCATGCTACTGAGTTAGCCAAGGAAGCGGTGGCTGATGCTATTGATATAGTTGTAGCAGTCGGGGGAGATGGTACGGTGAATGAGGTGGCCCGCAGTTTGGTCCACACGCCAGTAGCTCTCGGCATTATCCCCATCGGTTCAGGCAACGGACTGGCAAGACACCTGCTTATCCCACTAAACTTTAAGAAAAGTATTGAGATAATCAATCTGTGCGAGGTGCACGATCTGGACTATGGGGTAATCAACGACAACCCATTCTTCTGTACTTGTGGTATGGGATTTGATGCGTTTGTGAGCCAGAAATTTGCAGAAACCGGCAAGCGGGGCCCCATCACTTATGTGCAAAAGGTATTGGAGGAGGGTGCACGCTACCGTCCGGAGACTTATGAGATAAGTGACGAGAACAGCACCATGCGTCACAAGGCATTTCTTATATCATGTGCCAACGCATCGCAATATGGCAATAATGCCTATATCGCACCCCAAGCATCGATGAGCGATGGGTTGATGGATGTGATCATCATGGAACCTTTCGATGTCATCGAGGCACCACAGATAGCCATTGATATGTTTAGCAAGACCTTAGACAAGAACTCTAAGATCAAGACTTTCCAGACAAAACATCTACATATCCATCGTTCGAAACCGGGAGTCATCCATTTTGACGGTGACCCTACTATGAGTGGCGAGGACATAGACGTGCACTTGGAGGAACGAGGGATAAAAATCATTGTGAATCCCGAAGGCAACAAGCGTGTCCGTCAGCCAAATGCCATCCAAACCGCTGCCGCCGAACTATTCAACGAAATCAATGATCTTCGTTCCAATATTTCTCGCCAGTCAAGGCGGAGAAAAGTTCTCACACGAATGATTCAACGCGAGATAGAGAAACGTCTGCCCATATTTTAGAGAAACGATTACACTTTTTCTTTGTTAAAAGCCAATTTACGAAAGTTTAATCCCTCACACTTCTGTATGCTTTTGTGAGGATACATTGTGCCGAAGGTTTATAACCGAACAACAATTTCATCATTATTTAGTTGATATTAGGAGATGCGGGATGCCTCTTAATACATTGACGGAAGGTCATTTTCTGAGTCATAATCTGCTGATATGATATTATGACTACCTTAGTTCGAATATTTCAAGTATGTTTAGATTAAGGGCAGGGTTTTCCTTTATGCCCCATTGGATTGACGATATGAAATTTAGTGTACAAGTAGGAGATAAAGCTGAGTCAAAGTACGATGCTCAAGGCAATCGCATTGAGACAAAGTTTGATCGCCTGCAAACTAGAATGAAAGAACTTACTGGCTTTGATGTGGATGAGACTATCCACATGGAAAGCAAACCTAAATATTACAATTTCAGTCTTTTGCTTGATGTAATGCCGCTTGTAAACAAACGTTGGCATGTAACTGGAGGCTTCTTTTGGGGCAATGAGAAAATCGCTGATGCTATTGTCTCCCGTGATGACATGACAACTATGCTTGCTGTTGGGATGTATAACAATATGTACACTAAAGCCATGAACAACCAGCCGTTTGTCACTATAAATAGCAATGACATCTATAACGATGCCTTAGCTGAGAAGTTGACAAGATATGGCCGCATGAAATATAGCATCGGCGATATGAAAGCAACCGGTGAGCCTTGCTATGTAGAGCCAGATGAATCCGGGCTTATCAAGGCAGTAGCTATAGCAAACAAGCTAAAACCATATATCGGAGTAGGTTATGATGGACGTTTAGGTAGAGCTGAAGAAGGTTGGAAAATTGGTTTTGATGCCGGGGTACTATTTTATGGAGGCGTTCCACATATATACACTGACCGCACAATCGAGAATGTTACAACCGATGAAATTACAGGCGAAAAACATTACACATTTACTAAAAAGCGTGTGGACATGGCTAGAGATGTGATCAACTATAAAAAGAACATCAAAACAAAGATGAGCATAATAAAGGCGATGCCTGTCTTTCCTGTGCTCAATGTTAAGATTACTAAGACGATATTTTAGCTTAGTTCTTTCCAAAATAAGAGAGCCATGGGCAATATATAAATCTACCCATGGCTCTTGCTTTAATTTATTAGGAGTCTGCTACTTGACTAAACATTTAAATCAATTCACAACAATCTTACGTCCATTCTGTACGTATATTCCTGCACGTAAGCCAACTGTACCTTGCTCTGAAATGAGTTGCCCTGAAAGGTTATAAACCAGATTGGCAGCCCGATTGTTAATTGAAACTGTACTGATACTTGTAGCATAAGCATCTGGAGGCAACAGTCGATAAACATCTGGAGCTGTAGATGGTACTTGCATGTAGAAACTATTACGGGGAATGTATTTCCATGTGACCTTTTTCAATACCAATTCGCCATTGTCCACAGCAAACACTCGCATTGTTGCAGGGTTATTAAGAACATAATTCTCATGATTCCCAGCCAATTGATCATACCATGGCAGCAAATTATCTGTTGAGCAAAAATAGACTCCCTT
>DHOP01000022.1:1629-2102 GCA_002407775.1 Prevotella sp. UBA5387 | reverse complement strand
GGTGGAAGCGCTTACTGGCTGAATTTTCCAGTACTTATTAGAAGCACCATTAGACTGCATGTATCCCATTGAGTCTTTGATAGCATCATAATTCATGACACCAGGCTGACTCTTTTCACTATTATACATCTCATCACTTAAATAAATCTGGTAACCACTCTGCTCACCATAAGCTTGATAGGTCGTGCCATTGTATTTCAATTGGAGATAATAATTACCTAGGAAATCACTTGTCTTTGTACCTTGTGCACTAAGCTGGTATCCACTTGTGGACTTCGTAAAAAAAATAATTGATGCAGGATCAGACACAACACGAGAAAAATCGTGATATGTACGGATTCCGCCTACATCAATACTGGTCGCCACTTTGTCAACATAACCCTTATTGTCATAAAGACAAGCATAACGAGCAGTAGTGGCATTCTGTACACGGTAGTACCCAGAGGGCAAAGTGTTCAGTTGAGCCATAACTG
>DHOP01000022.1:0-1344 GCA_002407775.1 Prevotella sp. UBA5387 | reverse complement strand
TAAATATCAATTTACTCTGCGATGCAAATCGACACACGATTCTTGTCATTCTCCTTAAAGGGTTGAATATAGGCACCCTTGCTATCAGTACTAATGCGAGACTCTTTAATATTATACTTTGAACGGAGCATGTCCAAAACAGATTGCGCACGCTGTGCAGCCAAGCGATCATTAATAGTGTTATTGCCTGTGCCTGCATCCGCATAACCTGTAACAGATACTGTTGCATCAGAATGTGAATTCAAATAATCTGCCAATTCCTTCACTTTAACTTCCTCTGCTGGGGAAATCTTAAAAGAGTTGATCGTGAAGAAAACGTCACGACGAATTGTCTCACGCTCTACAACAGGTGCTGGTGTAGGCGCAGGAGTAGGAACAGCTTTCTCTACGACTCGCTCAACTATGCGCTCTACTGGTTGAGGAGCTTCAATAGTACGCTCACTATAAGTCTTGCCAAGAGCAATCTTAATGCCAGCCAAACCATTGAAATACCAATCAGCATTATGAGCACGTTTACTATTATAGCGGTCATTCAGCACATTTGCACTAAACTCTAATCCAAGGGCAATTCGAGGACTAACCTGAAAGTCGAGACCTAAACCAGCGCGACCAAATGCACGAACTTTTGTACCGTCCCAAAGATAAGCTAGATTCTGATGGCTATAGGGAAACTCTGTTTGACCAATTGCAGCAGAAGCGGTTGCTGCCTCGTCATTACCCCAAGCCACATTGGCCCCACCTCCAACAAAAGCCAAAATATTGAACACGCGATGAGGATTATATCCTGCAAAAGCATTACTCAAGTTAAACATCAAATCGAGAGCAGGAGCAACATAGTTATACTTCCATTTGTATGTTTTATTCAACTCCCAACCACCACGGCTTTGCCAACCGTTAGCGCCAAAGCGGAGACCAAATGTTGGATTGAAGTTGTAGCCAACGCTCAATTGTGCATTCGGTGAAAGCAAGTCAGAAAACTTCACTTCGCCCAAGGTATACTGACCACCAATCTGTCCCTGAATATACCAATGTGGGTTGAAGTCATAAGCCACCTTAGCATCTGACTCCTGGGCAGAAGATGTAACAGCGCCCAGAAGCATCATTGCTGATAATAAAATCTTATTTAATTTCATCTTATTTCTAATTAATCGTTAAAACTGTAATAATAGAAGCGATGACTTACTCACCTCTCACGTAGAACTTGCGAGCAGCTACCTTTCCATGGAAGTCTACAGCACTATAGGAAATCTCGTATACCTTGCCACTCTGAAGAGTACCTAGTTTACCATTTCTAGTCGTTCCAAACACAATCCGATTCATATTTTCGCCATTATTGGCATCAGC
>DHOP01000059.1 GCA_002407775.1 Prevotella sp. UBA5387 | reverse complement strand
CAAGGGACTTGACGAAGTCGTTGTTGTAGGTTATGGCACGATGAATAAAAAACACATTGCTGGTGCCATGACCACTATCGACGGAAAGAAAATTGAAGAGAAAGGCGCAGCAAATTTGTTGGATGCGCTTCAAGGTGCTGCCCCTGGTATGCAAATTGTATCTAACTCTGGTGCCCCTGGCTCATCTTCTTTCGTTTCTATTCGCGGCGCTTCTACCTTCGGCGATGATGGTGTCGCGCCTCTTTATATCGTAGATGGTGTGCCTGTAGACAATATTGACAATATTTCACCAAACGACATCAAGAGCGTCGAGGTGTTGAAAGACGCTGCCACATCTGCAATATATGGTGCACGAGCAGCCAATGGTGTAATCTTGGTGACTACCAAATCCGGAGAAGAAGGTAAGCCAAGTGTTAGTGCACGCTATCAGCACTCTTTCTATACTGCAGCTCGCAAGTTGCCTCAGGTCAATGCTTTTGAAAGCCGATTGAGTATGGCAGCATCGGAGTTGGGTACTGCCTCAAAAACTTTGGAGAAATTCTCAAATCGTACCGACTCCGTGGGGTTGCAATATAGCACCGACTATTATTATCAAGATCTGTTGCTACGTACTGGTAACCGTGACGATGCTTCTTTGCAAATTAGTGGTGGTAACAAGGGATTTAAGTACCGTGCTTCACTGAACTATCTCGGACAGACAGGTATCTATATTGCATCGAAAGATGATCGCTATACCGCAAATGTAAATGTGGATTATCAAGCATGGAAGGGTATCACATTTACTACACGTGTGCGTTTGGGTTATGAAAAGCGCAATGACGTGAAGACTGGTACTATACGAGATGCACTTCGCCGTGACCCGGATATGATCGTATGGTACCCTGACGGTGAATTGATTCCGTACTATTCTTCAGGAGGACGTCGTAACCCAGTTGCCGAAATGACACAAAGACTTGATGAAAATTATTATTATACCGGTAATTTCTATCAAGGATTAAATTGGAAGTTTACGAATTGGTTGTCTTTAGATGCTAGTGTTGCTGTTGACTATCAATCATTGCGTAATGTCAACTTTGCCTCAAAGTATCTAGAAGGAAGTGATAACGGCCATAATACAGGATCAGATAGAAAGGAAGAAAAGCTAAAGTATACAGGAGAGGCATATCTAAGCTTTAACAAGTCTTTCCATGATCACTCGATCAGCGCTACGCTAGGTTCTTCAGTCGAATCTACCAATCAACTGATGTTTAACATTTCTGGTTCATACTTTCTGTCAGAGAACATCCACTATATGAATATGGCGACAATGCTTAATGCTGCGAACACGTATACATCAGGTTGGGACGAGTCCATGGTTGGATTCTTCGGACGTGCAGTATATAGTTGGAAAAGCCGCTACACCATAACTGCTTTGGGGCGCTATGATGGTTCATCTCGTTTCGGACAAAACAATCGTTGGGGATTCTTCCCATCAGTGTCAGCTGCATGGCGATTCTCTGACGAACCTTTCATGGCATGGGCCAACAATTTCCTGACTGACGCCAAACTTCGTGCAAGCTATGGCGTAACTGGTAATGACCGTATTGGTAGATATGAATCTTTTTCTACATATAATTCTGGATCTGCCTTCTATAATGGTGTTGGCGGCGTTGTTCCATCCAGCAAATATGGAAATCCAAACTTGAAATGGGAGCAAACCAAGCAAAGTGATATTGGTATAGATTTGAGTTTCTTGGGAGGACGAATCTCTTTTGTAGGTGATTACTATGTAAAGAACACTAGTGACCTTCTGTCTGATTATAACCTTCCCTACACTACCGGCTACAGCACGATGAGAGTGAATCTCGCATCAATACGTAATCAAGGTATTGAACTTTCTCTATCAGCTGTTCCTGTTGCATCAAAGGGATGGAGATGGTCGACTACCGTCAATTGGTGGAAGAACAAGAATACTATTACTGATCTTGCAAGGGAAGACTATGTGTCAAGCGGAGCATGGTTAGTAGCTAAGGGCAAACAGGCTGGTATATGGTATGGCTACAAAAACCTTGGCGTTTATCAATACGATGCAAGCAATGCCTGGTCGGAAGATTTCAAAACTCAACTGATTCCGGTATTTGAACGTGACGCTGAAGGCAATGTAATTATTACTCTTGATGGGCAGCCAAAACTTATCAAGTATCAGATGCCTAATGGTACAGATTATACAGGAACAGTAAACCAAATGAAAGTAAATGGTGTTGTTGCCGGAGGCGGTGATGTAATTTGGTATAACAAGCCTGATGAAACCGGAAACCTTGATGACATTATCAACACTAATGACCAAACTGAGCTTGGTGTAGCTACCCCACAATGGTATGCATCATGGGCTAACTCTGTCAACTGGGGTAACTTCTCATTAAGCGTGAACTTATACCTTAGCTGGGGAGGTAAGATCTGGAATGATGTGAAGCGCTTCTATACTTCTTGGGGCGGAAACACACATAAGCAAAGTCCAGAGTACATTCTGCAGGGATGGAAATATCCTGGAGAGATCACATCATGGTATGCACTTGACTCTCGTCAGCGTAAGACCTTGAATAATTCCATGTCATTGAGTGATCAATTCCTTGAAGATGGTAGTTTCCTTCGCTTACAAGATTTACGTTTCACTTACAACGTAGAACAAAAGTGGCTAAAACGTACTCCTATGCGCAACGTTCAGGCTTATGTCTATGGCAAGAACCTTGTGACATGGACGAACTACACTGGATTTGATCCAGAGGTAAAGATGAGTGTATTGAATCCAGGAAAGGATAATTCAAGTTATCCAAGAAGCCGTGAGTTTGGCTTTGGACTAAATGTGGGATTTTAAAATTTCGACACAATGAAAAAATACTTATATATCGCAGTTGCCTTGATTTTCACATTGACCAGCTGCAACGACTTCTTAACTCGCGCTCCACTTTCAGATCTGTCTCCTGAAAATTTCTTCAAGGACAAAGCAGAAATGGGCAATTGGAACGCTGGTATCTATGATGCTTTTCAAAATGCACTTGAAAAGAATCAAGCCATGTGGGGCGATTGTCGTAGTGATAATGTTGAAACAACAGGTTATATCAACAACAATGTCTACATGAATGCCCTCACCCCTTCAATGGGTGAGTCCAACTGGCAAGCTGTTTTCCAATGCATCACAAGATGTAATACGGGAATTGACAAGTACCCTACTATTCCTAATATTCTCGAATCAGAATATGCCCCCTATATGGGACAGGCTTATGGAATGCGTGCCTATATGTATTTCTATGCCACGAGAGTATGGGGAAAACTTCCTATTGTAACTTCTATTTGGGATGGAAGTTTAGGGTCTATCAGCACCCCAAGAGCTTCTTTGGATGAAGTAAAGGCTCAGATTCTATCTGACATTGACCAAGCCATCAAATATTTCACTATTTCCAACACAAGTAGTGTGTTCTATCTGAGTCTTGCAGCAATGTACGAGCTACGCACCGAAGTGTATATGTGGTATAACGATTACGAGAATGCACTTGTAGCATCAGACTATTTCATGGATAATAAAAATTACACCTTGGCATCCGATGCAACAGAATGGAAAAATGCATTTGAGAATCCAGCAAACTCAAAAGAAGACATCTTCGCAATGTCTTGGGCTTATATCAATAATGGCGCAGCTGGCGGATGGCCAAGTTTGTTAGGTGCCGCAAACACGAACAACGGCTATCAGATGTCCCAGCCTATATTCAATGAACTGATTAATAGGTTATATTCTGGTGAAGGTGCAGACGCTCGTCTTTGGTGCACCGTTGATACGGTAACGCTATTCTATAAAGGAAGCCGTGTCCCATTAAGCTATGCATCCTATTATATTTCCGGCATACAGAAATGTATCAAGTATAGTGTCAAAGACCCAAATGCTGCCTATGATTCCAAATACCAGATATACAAATCTTATTATGGAGTATTGAATACGACCGATAGCGAGATTCAACAGGTATTCATGCGTCTGTCCAATGTCTACTACCTAAGAGCGGAGGCACTCAACAAACTGGGAAGAACCGAGGATGCTTTGACTATTATCAACCAGTTACGTCAACGTGTAGGGTATCTTCGCGATGCTCATAAAGACCTAATTGATGTCACTAGTCAAAATGAGATAGAAGACTTAATCTTGAAAGAGCGCCAGATTGAATTCTGGGGCGAAGGACAGCGTTGGTTCGATCTTATGAGAACTGGCAAGCTTATAGAAGTCATGGATCCAATTTACTCTCAAAGACAAGAGACGGCAGGCGTTACTGTAACAGGCTTTGGTGATGAGGGAACAAAATATTGGCCTATCTACTATCGCGAGTTCGAATCTAACAAGGCTCTTAAGGGAGATCAGAACGCCCCTTATCCAGAACGATAACTTATCATTCTAAAACGATAATAATTATGAAACGAAATATTATTGCGAAACTATTCATACTGCTGACTACACCCGTGATCATGGCTAGTTGTGAAGTGTTTGGATTACAGTATCAAGACTCTTACGACTTTGATTACAGCGTAGGTATTGCCAATAACAAGGTGGAGATGTCAACCTATGATTGGATTGCATCACGATCCGACATCTTCTCATTACTGAAGGAAGCCATTGACTATGCAGGCATGGAACAGGAGTTCAAACAAATGAACATGACCTACATTCTTCCGACGAATACCGCTTTCAATTCTGATAATTCAACGGATAGAAGTTATTTTCAGCAGCATCAGATCACTTATATAGATGAAACATCTGGCGACACTGTGACTTATGCTCCTATCTCAATGACTGCATATCCAAAAGAGCAAGTCCGCGAGTTTCTGCTGTATCATATAGTGAAAGGAGAATATACTTTCACTAATCTACCTGCAGAGCCTACTTGGTTTGCTACATGTGCCACAGCTGACACTGCTTATGTAAACATGTATTTGCTGAAAGACCGCAACCCAAACATTGTGTTTAATAACTTTGACGGACATTACAAGACTGGGATTAAACCACGTACAGCTAATATGTACTCTACAGTCAGCAAATCTTACATGCATGTACTGGACAGCTGGTTGGATCGGCCAACGAAAGACCAAATTCACCTGAACAACTAATGATTAAAGAGAATTTATTATGAAATACTTTCATCTATTAATATCGCTAATTATTAGCTTAGGCTTCTTTTCCTGTAGCGATGAAAGCGAATCCTTGACTGTAGACACTCTGAATGCAATGGGCGATGAGTTCTATTGCAACCAAAAGGTAAAGGTATGGATGTGTGTAAACTCAAGCGATCTATGGAATACCAATTATACCTGGACGTGCGACAGTGGTATGCTAACCCAGCCACAAGGATTGAACGAAATGACTTGGAAAGCTCCGTCTGTTCCAGGTACCTACACTATTACATGTACGGCAACTGTTGGGGACCAGTCTGTGATACGTTCTCACAAAATGTATGTATCCAGCTACTTCTTTGAAAAGTTTAGCGGGGAAAGCCAGACCTCATTCTCATTGCAAAATGCAAAGAGCAAGTTTGTAACGGAATCAAATGGTAACCAATATCTGCAAACAACGGTCAACTCACCTACCGAGCCAACGCGATATATTCGCCATTCATTCGGTGACGATGCTCTCTGTATTCCTTTTTCTGTTCGAGCTAAAGTAGGATTTGACAAATACATGCCAACAACCCAATTAATCACAGTCGGGAAAAAGTCAGCTAATGCCGTATTGGAATACCGATGGAATATGCGATCTGACTTAACCAACGAGAACAACTATATCGGGCAGATCCGCATGCAATGGTATCCTCATGTACCTACTGATGGCTATCCTGTACTTACTGACGGAACAACTACAGTAGAAGGAACGACTGATTGGAATGTATGCTTGATTGCCCAACATATCAGTCCTACCGGAATCAAGACTGAGGTTAACGAGTATCACAAATTGAACACAATGAACATTTTCCAAAACATGAGTTACCACACTGTTAGTATGGGAATGGCTTCTGATGAGGTACTCGTGTCATTTGTAGATGGCTCAGAGGTGTTACGATCAAACATCGTGCGTGACCTCAGAACCGCCAACAACTGTGTTGGGAAAATGTATGTCAGCAACTGGGAAATCTATCAACTCAATGGTATTGGAGCACGTAATCTTCCCCAGTTCTACTTAGACGACTGCTATGCCTCTAACGTAGATGATCTGTTGAAATAATATTCAGAGGCTACATCAAAAGGTTGCGAGAACTTCGAGCATGAAGTGGTGATATAGAATTCACTATAGAAAATGCTGAATAGGATCTATCAAATAACAACCTTTTGAAGTAGCCTCTTCATAACTCATTTTAATTTCTTATGATGAAAAAGACTCTCATTTTAGTATTTGTTTCAATGCTTTCAGCATCTCCGTTGTTTGCACAAATCAGAGGTACTGTCATTGATAGGAAACAAAAACCTGTAAAAGGCGTTAAAGTCTGGGAAAAAAACACGACCGAGTCAATAAAGACTGACAAGCAGGGGGCGTTTGTTCTAGATAACGTAAAGAGCACGGACACGCTTGTTATTGCAGTGAATAAAAAGTACGAGGCTGTATTTCCTATTGGAGTTCACAAAGATGTTACTATTCTTTTTGATAAATCCAAGTTTACGTTGAAAGAAGGTGACAACAAAGAAGTTATCGAATATAAAAATGCATTTCGTCCGATGTCTTCCAACATTCTTGTTAGAGAACAAATTACTAGAATGTCGGCTAATTCCATTTATGACATCCTTCGTTCTTCAATTCCTGGTGTAACGGTCACTGAAGGTAGTAATGGTTCGCAGATTACAATTCGTGGCGGGAGTTCGTTCGAGTCAAATACTGAACCGCTTTTTGTCGTCGATGGAACTGTTTATGAAACAAGCGAAGAAGTTAATCGACAGCTGTCTGTCAATGATATAGATAAAATAGAAGTAAATAAAGACGGTGGAGGATATGGCGTCAAAGGAGCTAATGGTGTTATCATTATTACGACGATTAAACGCTAATTGCACTGACATAGGTCGAGTGGAAAGGTTTAGGTTGTTTTTTTTAGGAAGCATGCTTTGGTGTGCTTCCTTAGCTGTTTATGCTGATTCCACAGATTCTGTTGTATTTAGCAAGGTTGCTGCTGCCTTCAAACAGATAACTAATCTACCATCAGAGAAGGTATATGTTCACACAGATAAGTCCAATTATTTGTCGTGTGATACTATATGGATGGAAACTTATTTGGTGAACTCTATCACTCATTCACCAGAAACGGGTAGCAAATACGTGTACGTGGAGCTACTTGACCGCAAAAACACTGTCTTGCAAAGAAAGAAGTTCGAACGGTTTAACGATAAATCAATGCCAGGATTCATTGCTCTACCAGCAAACATGGGTGAAGGAAATTACTATTTAAGGGCATACACACGATGGATGCTTAACGAATCCCCTAACTATTTCTTCTATAAGAACCTGACTGTCTCGTCTTCTCAACACTCTTTTTTGACAACAAAAATAAGATATAAGGAGGACGAAAGCAAGCGAACAGCAATCGTCCAATTGAGTAAAGTAAACGGAGGATACTATGCCAAGCAATATGTCAACTATATGGTTCGGACAAAGCCAAATGGCAACTCCTTTCACCAGCAGATGACTAACGATGATGGTGAAATCTTTGTAGACATTCCTCCCAAAGAGGATGTTGAGCAATACATCTACATCATTTTGGACGACAAGAAGAATCAAATTACATATAAGCGAACGTTTTATGTACCTGAAGCCTTCGACTTTCATGTAGACTTCTTCCCCGAGGGAGGAGAGCTAATTGTCGGTAACATGCAGAAAGTTGCTTTCAAGGCACAAGCTTCTAATGGACAGAGTATCGATGTTCTTGGGGAAATAATTGATAGCGAAGGTGATACGGTTGCCAATTTTCAAAGTTTACATGTTGGCATTGGCAACTTCATGCTTAATGTAATTCCGAACAAACAATACACGGCAGTTGTCCACACAACATACAACGGAAAATCAATAACCAAGAAATTCGCATTGCCCCTACCCTCCGATGACGACTATGCTTTGACCATTTCTACACGTAAGGGCAAAGCATACTATCAAGTTTTACAGCCACAGAACGGCTTGCAACATACTTTCTATATAGTGGGCCATCTGCGAGGATTTGTACTTTTTGTCAATAAATTGATACAACCGACAGGAATGATTGACATAACCAATATTCCTGACGGCATCGTAAGTCTCACACTTATTGATGACTCCATGATTCCTTACAGTGAAAGATTGTTGTTTATCCACAACATGAAATCCAATTGCAAAATTGTACAAGACAAACCCAATTACGAATCTCGAGTACCTGTAAAGATAAACATCCACATAGCAGATAGCCTAGGAATAAGTCCTCAAGGTACTTACTCAATAAGTGTCACAGACAATCAATTTGTTCATACGGACTCTACAAGCAATAATATCATATCCCAACTATTGCTCAATAGCGACTTGAAAGGGTATATAGAAGATCCTGGATATTATTTTCAGAATGATGATCGACGTACTCTGGCCTGTCTGGATAATCTGATGCTAACGCAGGGTTGGACAAGATTTAGAGTTGATGATATTCTTAAATCCAGAATGACTAATCCTAAGTTTGACCTGGAGCTCAGCCAAACTGTCTCAGGAAATGTACTGAACGGCAGCACCCCAGTTACTAACAAGGCTGTTATCGTACAAGTGAACAAGAAGAATTATCCCCCACTTATCACTGATAGCAATGGCAGATTTATACTTAGCAACTTGCAATATGGTGAAACAGGTAAAGTGGAGGCTTCTGTCCTGGAAAAAGGGAAATTGCTCCGATCCGTCCTGACTCTCGATAAGGACTGGTTTCCTGTAGCAGAGAACAAAAACATTTATGTATCATTACCTCAACCTTCTAACGTACTAACAACTCTAGACTTACCTACAACTATAAAGACTGATAGCCTTTGGATTCTGAACCTACCCGAAGTTGCGGTAACAGCAGAAATGAAGATAAAGGATAGGTTCTCATCTTATAAGCTCAATGATGAGGAGATGATACGCCAACAAAATGCGAGCACAGCATTTGATTTGGTACAAAAGATTCCAGGCTTTCAAATCATCAACAACCGCCCCTATCTCAATCCCAAGCAGTCTCTGAGACCAGAAATGAGAATGTCCACTGACATTAACAACCGTGAGATCTTGAAGCCAATGGGAAAGATAAACTATGGCCTCCCTGTAAGGTTTATGCTAGACGATCATTCAATATCTTTCAATATACTGAAGGATATCTCTGCCAACGACATCATCAGCGTCCACAAAATCGATCCCGAAGTGGATGCAGGACTAGGATATATTCAGAACCATCAAGCCATAGAACAAGCCTATCTTGAGGCTTTCGAGAACGGAGCAGATGAGGAAGAGCTGCAAAGCTTGGAATATGATGCTCAGATTCACAACTTCAAGGACGGCGACCTCCGTACATCAGGAGGATGCATTGTGTTGGCATCCAGGTCGGGTGATTTGAAAATTCCATCAAATGACTCTAGGGGTGATGCAACGGTATTACTTGGAACAACTAAATACAAGGAGTTTTATTCACCCAAATACAAGACGGCGGTGCAGGACTCTTTCAATCCAGATTTACGTACTACCATCCATTGGCAACCCAACGTACCCATTGATCCTAATGGTAATGGAAGTATAACCTTCTATACTGGTGACAGAAAGAGCAACTATACTATCATCTTTGAAGGAATGAATACTAGAGGAATACCTCTCCATTACGAATATCAATTGAAACGAACATTTTAATATGACCTTACACCAAATATGAAAAAAGCAATTCTTTTTTTAAGCATGATTGTTGTCCATACGAGTATCTATGCAACGATCATATCCTGTTCCAAAGATGTCACGACTGATACATCGAGTAACGAAACAGTCGAAAATAACAATAAGCCCGAGGAAGTGGAATCTGATACAATATCCACCAAAAACTTCGTACTTCAGAGTACGATGCAAGCTACACAAGACTTGGTGGGGCAGGATCATAATGCCATTAACCAATATATGCACACATTAGGATGGGACTATACAGAAAATCCAAATTCATCGGAGCTAGACGACAAGGATGGTATACATTGTGTAGTAGAATATGATAATGATCTAAAGCAATATGTCTATAAATTCTCTATTCACGCTAATAGCGTGGTATTGGATGGAGATCGCGGCAAAATAGTGGATAGACAGCGCAATGAGATGAAGAGCCAGACTTCCTCTCAATGGTATAAGATGAATGGAAATTGGGACGAATGGCAACGTCTGTCATGGAAGTTCCGCATACCCAAAGGATTTCAGCCATCTTCTAGCTTCTGTCATATTCATCAATTGAAAGCGCAAGAGGGCAACAATGGAGCTCCTCTAATCACAATAACTCCAAGATCAAATTCTGATGGCAGTAACTGTAGAGTTCAAGTAATCCATACTGGTGATGTAAGTGCTTCAACGAAAGGAACCATTATTGACAATCTTCCATTGAGTGACTTCGAAGATCAATGGATTCAGGTCGAAACTGAAATGCATTACACTCACCATGGCTTTTTTAAAATCAAACTGACCCGTATCAGCGACGGAAAGGTGATCGTTGACAAATCTTTCAATGATATTGACTTATGGCGAAAAGGGGCAACCAATATACGCAATAAGTTTGGAATATATCGGAGCTATGGCAGTTCTATGACCGATAAGAACGACCGACCCACAAACGGTATTAAAGATGAAACGTTGAAATTGGGCGACTTTAAAGTCTATGAGGCAGATACTAATCCAAACCCACAACCACACGATTAACATAGTTATATACATTCATTAATCATTAGCGACACACCTATTATAAAAGATAGGTGTGCCGTTTTGTTTATATATTAGTTAGTGACTAAAAAAAGTTTATAATTAAAAAAATAATAATAACTTTACAGCATATTAATCATTTGACAATGAAGTCCCGTTTGTGTACATTATTAGAAATTCTTTTTCTCACACTGATGTTGATGAGAGGTTTGACAGCTTCGGCAAATAATACATATTATTTTGCAAATATCGGATTAGAGGAAAAACTCTCACAACTTTCTGTCCTGAAGATTCACGAAGATTATAAAGGGTACATATGGTTTGGTACCCGAAATGGTTTGAACAGGTTCGATGGTAATGAAATGAAAGTTTACAAGCATCAGGATGATCAAGAGCAAAATAGCTTGGTAGACAATCATGTGACAACAATTACCGAAAGTAGATGTCATAATTTGTGGATAGGGAGTCTTCAAGGGCTTACCTGTATTGACCTTACTACCAATCGTATTACTCCATACTATGCGAACAAGCACCCACTGCTTAATGGTGGGGCGAGGGCACTTTTCGCTGACGTAAATGGAACACTATGGGTGGGAACTCCCAATGGTCTCTTTTATTTTTCTGAAAAAACTAAGCGGAAAACCACCACCATTCATCAGCTTAAGCGTCTAAATGGGATTGCTGTATCTTCACTCATGGAATCAACAAAAGGTGAACTTTGGGTGGGTACGGATCAGAATGGAGTATATCGCTTTGACAAAAAACGCAGATTAGTAATTCACTATACTTCACAAGGATCCAAAAACAGAATCGCTAGCAATGAGATTGCCCAGATCTATGAAGACTCATGGAAAAACATTTGGATTGCCACTAAGAGTGGAGGACTCTGTAAATTCAACCTCAAAACAGGACAAATTATAACCTATACGACCCTAAACTCTTCATTGACGACTAACAACATCAGAGCCATCGTTCAGGTTGGCCGAACGCTATATTTGGGTACTTTTGATGGTCTGTTTGCCATGGATATGTCGAACGGAGCGATATCAATAGTTTCGCATGAAGGAAAGGGGAAAGGCCAATTAAGTCACTTTTCCATCTATTCTTTATGTTCGGACCGCAATAATGGACTATGGATTGGCACATACTCTGGTGGAGTGAACTATTATAGTGTTTATAATAACCGGTTCACATTGCATGATCCTAAAGATTATATTAGCAATGAGTTGGGAATCTATGGGGCAATGGTCACTAATAGAGGAAACAAATTGTATGTTTCCACCGAAGGCTCGGGATTGCTTGAATGGGATAATAAGGCTAATACCTATCAGTGCTATCGATACAATAGCTCTACCCATGTTAGTGGACGTAACATCATTAAATCGATTACTTCCATTGGGAATAGCCAACTGATGTGCGGAACATCCGAGGGTGAAGTCTATGTCTTCAATCCTTCTACGAAAGAATTTACTGAGTACTCATCACTTCATATGACCAATTCTATCTATGCTATTCATAGCTCAAAAGATGGAGGAATTTGGCTAGCAACATCAAAAGCTAACAAGGGGCTTATATATGTGAGGAAAGGACAAGGCCCTATCTCGAAATTTAAAATTCTCGGGCAGAAAGGCCTATACTCTTTCCCCAGCATGCGTTCCATGCTGGCCATTAGTGATGGAGTATTCTTACTTGGTTCGCGCAGCAATGGATTGATAAGATTTGACACTAAAAAGAATGTGATCAAATCTTTCAACAAACAGGGGAAAGGACACTCGCACCTGCCTTCTGACTATGTAACTACCATTACAAGAGACCTCAAAGGGCAAATATGGGTTGGTACTTTTGGCGGTGGATTATGTCTCTATGATGATAAATCAGGCATCACTAAGATTGTTACAGAACACAATGGCATTGCAAGCAACGAGATCTATAGCATTGTTGTAGACAAGCAAAATCGTCTCTGGATGAGTAATGGCAACTGCATTACGAGCTATCAGCCTGAAAAAGGAAAGATTCACAACTACCAAGTTGACGTGGTTGGGGTACAAGAGTTCTCACCTAATAGTGGAGTAATGTTGAATAATGGCGACATCTGCTTCAGTGCCAGCAATGGCTTCGTCACCTTTAATCCTAATAAGCTGCAATTGAATTCATATAGCCCTCCACTTGTGTTAAATAGCTTGGCCATTGATAACAAGTGGGTATCCTCTATCGATGGCAAGATTATTGATAGGGTACTAGATGATGTTGAGACTTTGAAATTGGCACACAATCAAAATAACATCACTATCAGTTATTGTGCGCTAAACTATTCATATCCCCAACAAAATCAATATGCGTATCGACTGGTGGGTCATGACAAGGATTGGAACTATGTAGGGAACCGTCATGAGGCATATTATACCAATCTTAATCCAGGCAAATATACTTTCGAACTGAAAGCGTCTAACAATGATGGCATTTGGAACAAGGATATTAGAAGGATGACGATCATAGTTCGACCACCCATTTGGGCGACATGGTATGCCTATCTGTTTTATATTTGTGTGATCGTTGGGATTTCTTTTCTCATTCTCTACTTTGTCAATAAAAAACGCCGACTAGAGCAAGAGTTGATGTATGAGCAGAAAGAGCAACAACAACAAAAGGATTTTCATGAAGCCAAGATGAACATGTATACAAGCTTCTCCCATGAGTTGCGCACGCCACTTCAACTTATACTTTCGCCTTTAGAAAATCTGATGAATCGACATATATTCGATCTAGATGTAAAGAATAAGCTAGAACTGATACATAACAACTCTCAGCGTCTATTACTTTTGGTCAATCAATTGATGGATTTACAGAAGAGCGGATCGGGCAAAATGCAAGTGAAAATAGGGCATTATGATCTTTTCTCGTTTGTCAATGAAATATATGGAGCATTCAAGAACATTGCTAACGATAAGGAGATAGAGTTAACTTACAACCAAGAGAATATTCATTTGATGGCATGGTTTGACAAATCATTGTTTGAGAAGATCTTATTCAATCTATTGTCCAATGCTCTAAAAAACACACCCTATCAGGGTAAGATTGCTATCCTATTCGATTCAGTGACGGATATTCATGAAGCTGACATTCCTGTGGAATTACAATCTCATCTACCGGTTTCCAATAGCCTTTACATGATGCGTATCACAGATAATGGTAAAGGTATTCCGGAGAAGGAAATCAAAAAGATCTTTGAACCTTTCTATCAGGCTTCCAATAATTCTGCCTCAAAAGGAATTGGATCAGGAATCGGGTTGAGTTTAACACAAACGATTGTTCAACTGCATCATGGCATTATCTGGGCTAGGAACAACGAAGCAGGAGGTGCAACATTTAGTATTGTCTTCCCAATTGGAAAAGAATGCTATGATTCAAAGGATATTTACGAAGAGTCAGAAGATGTTCTACAAGACATCATTCCTACAACAAAGAGTCTCACTATAGAACTTGAAAAGCGATACACGGTGCTTCTTGTCGAGGATAATACGGATCTAAGGCAGTATGTCAAAGAGAGTCTTACCCCTTATTTCGATGTCATTGAAGCAGAAGACGGAAAAGTAGGATTGGATAAGGCTTTCAGCGAAATACCAGACATCATTATTAGTGACATTATGATGCCAGAGATGAATGGTATAGAATTATGTAAAAACATCAAGGAAGACATGCAAACTGGCCATATCCCTGTAGTCCTCATTACAGCCAAGTCGATGGTAGAACACATCATCGAAGGCTATGAGACTGGTGCAGATGATTATATCGTTAAACCTTTCAGCGTTGACATTCTAATTCACCGCATAAAGAACATTCTAGAAACACGTGATAAGCTAAAAGACGTTTATGGCAAGCGATTCTCAGCAGAGGCATTAGGTTTTGATCTTAGTAGTTCTCAGGACGCGTTCGTCCAAAAGTTCTTTGAAATCATCGAGAAGAATATTTCAAATTCTGAATTGAATATCGACTTTATCTGCAAAGAAATCGGAGTGAGCCGTTCCAATCTTTATAAGAAACTTCGAGCAGTAACACAATTATCGCCAATCGAATTGATTCGAGACAAACGATTAGAGGTTGCCACCCAATTATTAAGAGAAACAGATCACTCCATCTTTGACATTGCCATCTTGACTGGATTCAGCTCACAAGCTTACTTCAGCAAGTGTTTCAAGACGGTATATAACTGTTCGCCTACTGAATACGCCGAGAAGTATTCGAGTCAAAATCAGTAGCCGATATTTGTCAATGCCTGTTGTCCAAGACGTTCCTTCAGCTGTGCCAAATAAAGGCTCCGCGGAGTAACGTTTTGACCATGAGAATCATAAATCCCCTCTTCTTCGAAGGGACCAGTAGTTGAGAATGGCCTACGCTTCAGTTCTTTTTTGCCAAAAGAACCTATTACCCAGTTATAACAACCTGGAGGTTGCTGGTTGACAAAGTCCTTGCATGTGCAATTCCATGCTACAGACCAAGATGTACCCCATCCATGACCTGACCCCATTTCCCCACGATTCATGAAGTCGATACCACCTTTGTCAAATATGCAATTATCCAATAAGAAAGCGGTGCTCCATCTTTGGTGTCCTTGAAAGCGACCATCTCCATAGAAACGACAATTCAACAAAACAATTGGACCCGACACCTTGGCTCCGATACCAACTGACCAAATGTTGTCGCCTATCACTTGGCACTGATCCATAAGGATTTGTCCACCATCTGGAGCAAACTCTGCAGGCTTAGAAGAACCTTCATGTTTCGCCTTCCTGACTATGGATACGCGCCTTATAGTGATTCTTTCGCCTGTAGTATGCACACTCTCCATGGTTTCTAGTAGATCCAAGTCTCTGAGCCAGCAGTCTTTGCCATGCATTCTCACACCAAAATATTTGGAAGCAGTGTGGTTAACCGATTGAGCGGGAGCAACTATCCGCAAATTCTCCAAACCAGATTGTTTCACCCAGTCTTCTTCTGTTGCTGGTACCAACATTGTGCTGTCATTAGTGTAGACTGCATCATAGGAGTCAACTAATGGTACCGTAAAGGTCAATTGATCATGAATTGACTCTTTGATAGTACGACGTGTTGTCAACCAACTACCTTCGGCTATCCAAGTCTGTTGCTTTCCATTGCGCCACAGGTCATTCATTCTCATGAAAGCAAGCCATTGCTTTGTGACCGGTTTACAAATCATTACTTCGTCGCCGGCCTTAAATTGGTTTGTCTCACTCACATGGACCGACAGACTTCCGCACGGAACATATTGGTCCAAAACTTTTATACCATTCTTGAATGATATGCGATTCGACCGCTTGGTGCTTTTATCTAAAGTGAAAGCAGCATGCCGATCCCCAAACATCACTATCGTAGACAATTTGTTAGTTGGGTCACCGCTGCCTCTCACCACTACCCCATCAGCACCGATAACCAAGCTTCTGCTACATCTATATTCTCCTGGTTCTAGTAGTACGGCACCCCGAAAACCTTCGTTCACTGACATAGCAGAAACCTCGTCAATTGCATTCTGAATGATATCTGTATAGTCACTGATTCCCTGAATGTATTTCACGGTCTTCGCTACTTTCACATTCGGTAATGCCACTCCACCTCCCATATATCCAGCATACGAGAAATCTACAATTCTGTCGCCACGTGGTGTTGGACGGTAAACCAGGCTACTATCCTTATAATATACCCAACTGCTTTCCGCCTTACCTTTTGTAGCACCAGCTGTCTGAAAGCAAAGAGCCAAATAAAAGCTTAGAATTATGATAGACCATTTGTTCATCTTTTCTTGAAATTATGATTATTTGATATTAATCTCTATGTTATATTTTTGACCTTTCCGTGTCACAATTACTGTTTCATTGAGCCCGGACAGATCAAAATTTCTTCCTCGAACGATTGCTCCATTGACTTTCACAGGTTGTGATGGGCATATATACATGAGGGGATTTTCACTATTATTTCTCTCCACGGGTTTTGAAAAAGAACTATTCGACACTATCCTACAAGTCCCTCCAAGAGTTGAGGTAATTTGTAATGAGGTAATTTTCTTGTTCTTCCATTTCATGTCAATTAAAAATCCACCGCGTGTCTTTAGCCCTTTCACCTGTCCAGAGCTCCAAACATCTGGTAATGCAGGCAATAGATGGATATAACCACTATGGCTTTGGACTAACATCTCGGCTATACCAGCAGTTCCTCCAAAGTTACCATCAATTTGGAAGGGTGGATGTGCATCGAACAGATTGGGGTATACACCACCACCTTTCATCACCACGTCAGTAACGTTTACATAGTTAAGCGCCTTTCTAAGCATTGTATAGGCATGATTTCCATCCTCCAACCTATCCCACATATTTATCTTCCAAGCCATAGACCATCCTGTACCACCATCGCCACGAATGGCCATTGATTGGCGGACAGCATCTGTAAGCACCTTATCCCTACGAGGAAGAATCTGCTTTCCAGGAAACAATCCCAAAAGGTGAGATATATGCCTATGCTGAGGGTCTTGCTCTTCAAACTCCTTATACCATTCAAGTAATTGGCCTTTTGAGCCTACCTGATAGGGAAATAGTTTATTCAAGGTTTCCTGAACACGTGCAATCTTATCAGACTTGCCTAATATCTTTGCGCCTTGAATATAGTTTGTAAGCAAGTCACGAATCAAAGCCATATCCATTGTTGTTCCTTTGGACACGCTTCCTAAGACTCTCTGCCCATTTTGATCTTTGTAATAGAAACAATTTTCTGGAGAAGTAGCAGGATTAGTCAATAAATACGCAGAACTATCGCTTTGCAACCATTGCATCACAAAGTTTACTGCACCCTCCATGATAGGGAAAGCTCTTTCACGTAGATAATCATCGTCTCCCGTGAATGCATAATGCTCCCAAAGAGGTTGACAGAGCCATACGCCAGCCATTGGCCAACAGGACCAACGTGGGTCGCCTTTCGGGTCAGCAGCATAACCGCCTGTTGGAGACGTCTTGCACCATAAATCGGAATTATGATGTGCCACCCAACAATCCTTCAATCCGTAATTCACCATTGCCGTCTTTGCCCCGTTAATGGATAGATTGTGAACAAAGTCAGACAAAGGGGAAAAACATTCAGCAAGATTAGTAGCCTCAACTGGCCAATAATTCATTTCGGTGTTGATGTTAGTAGTATAGTTGGAGCCCCAAGGTGGTTGAATGTGATCATTCCATAATCCCTGCAAATTAGAAGATAAGCCACCTTCTCGAGAAGATGCAATCATAAGATATCGACCAAACTGAAAATATAGTTCGACTAGTCCACCGTCATTCCCGCTATCCGCAAAAGTCTTGAGTCTCTCTACCGTAGGCATCTTTTTCAGATATTCTGCCGTCTTCCCCAACTGAATATCAACACGATGATAGAGACTCTGATAATCTTTCAAATGTTCATCAAGTAATGCCTCGTAACTTTGTTTTGATCCATTCTCTAAGGCCTGAACATTCTTTTGCATAGGGATTTCATAATTTACGCTCGGCGAAGTGAAAGGATTTTGAAAGCTCGTTGCTGCTGAAAGCAATAGCGTAATGTTTTTACCTCCTGATACTTTTAGCACATTTCCTTTAACCGAAGCATTGGCATCGCGCTCCAAGACACACACTCTCACTTCGAAACTCATTCCTTGTTGATCGTCATAGACTACCTGTAAGCCGTCTGATTCTCGGGCTGCCACATAGGCTGGAGCCCTTCCACGTAAGATCAAAGTGCCATGCCCGTCATCTAAGATCTGATACTTCAATTTGCTTCTCAAATCTACCTGAAAAGATTGTCTTGCGGCATCAGACGTATTCAGATGTACAACCATCAATTGGGCTGGATAAGATATGAATGTCTTGCGTTCATACTTCTTCCCATTAATTTTATAGCTAACGGTCGAGGTTGCTGACGACAAGTCCAAATCGCGATAATAATTGGTTACTTTTCCTTTATTCTCCATTGTAAGATAGAGATCACTGAGAGGAAGATATCGTGCCGAATAAGGACCTTGAGCATGTTCTTTCCAAAGTTTTCCAGCCAGCGCATAGTCACCCTTGTTCACCGCGTCTCTCACACTACCCAACACAACTCGAGCTTCTTGATTGTTACCATCGTAAGGCACACCTGACCATAAAGAACTTTCATTGAGTTGAAAGTGTTCCTCCTTAGCATTTCCAAACACCATTGCTCCAAGACGTCCATTGCCAAGTGGCAACGCCTCTTCCCATTTCTCAGCAGGCTGATTGTACCACAACGTATGTTCACCTTCGGAAGATTTAGCATGTACTCCTAAGTTCAGACTGATAGACAGGAAGAGCAGCAAGCCATAAGATTGTTTCCTTCGTAGCATTAAGAATTATCGTTTTAATATTTCCACAAAAATAAATGAACCGATTAAGGAGCATAATTAATATTATGTCAAAAATTTGTTGAGTTGTCCACAAGTCATAAAAAAAGGGGCAAACAACTTTATTAATAAAATGCTGCACGATTTTGATAAAAAGTCAACTACAATAAATTTATTTTTGTACTGTGATAATTCATTTTTGCTTAACAATGAAAACTTCTGTCAGATATCTGCTTTCCTTATATCTTGCTATGTTCATTTGCATTTCTGCAAGTGGTCAAGACATCCTTACAATCAAATCCAACTATCGTGAAATATTGATTCCGCAAGACATTAAAAGTGATACGCTTTTGTCTGATTTGGTCAACATTGAAAAGGAAAGTATTGTCAGCGACCAGATGATACAAGAACTTAATAACCGTTACCCATTAGATATAGAACAGATTGAAAACTATCTCAAACTCATTAATTCCGATGGGTCATTTGCAGATATCAATTATCAAGATACAAAAAGAAGTGGCTGGGATCCCAAACGACATGGGGAACGTTTGCTGGAGTTATGTCAGCTCTATGCTTCTCCCACTACTCCGTATCAACACTCTGCAAAGATTCTGAACGCTGTGCATACTTTGATGAACTATTGGTTCACAACCAAACCTGTTTGTAAAAACTGGTGGTACAACCAAATAGGTGTTCCAAAAACGATGGGACAAGCTTTTCTAATCATCGAGAACGAACTTACTCCGGATGAGAAAAAGGGTGCGCTTGCAGTTATGAATAATGCTAAGTTTGGAATGACGGGACAAAATAAGGTGTGGTTAGCATCGAACGTTCTCATCAAGGCATTGTTACTCAATGACGAAGCATTAGTCAAAGCTGCAAGGGACACCATAGTGTCAGAGATCTCTGTCGATAATAAAGAAGGCATCAAGCCTGACTGGAGCTATCAACTCCATGGTCCACAACTTCAGTTTGGAAACTATGGCCTAGCATATCTGAATAGTATGGTGCTATTCTACAAATTATTTAGAAACACATCGTTGAAACTCTCTGACGAACAAGTAGGCATTTTGTCGAACTTAGTCAATCAGGGATTCCGTTGGACAATATGGCACCGATACATGGATATCAATTCTTTAGGCCGACAACTGTTTCACAATGGTGACCTCCACAAAGGTTACTGTTTGGCCTTGGCGGCACAAGACTTGGGTATCAACGGATTCCCATTGCACTCAAATCCATTGATTGGGCATAAACATTTTCCATACTCGGATTACACCATTC
This sequence comes from Prevotella sp. UBA5387, assembly GCA_002407775.1. Taxonomy (GTDB): domain Bacteria; phylum Bacteroidota; class Bacteroidia; order Bacteroidales; family Bacteroidaceae; genus Prevotella. The sequence goes on along the minus strand of DHOP01000059.1, from coordinate 27,138 downwards.
ATCGCACTCACGACTGGATGATGTCGCTAAAGATGTCATCCTCACGCACGATTGGCTCCGAGCATGTCAATGAAGACAATGTGTTAGGTTATTACCTAGGTGATGGCGCCACCTATTATTATGTAGATAATAGTAGTTGTTATATGAATGCTATGCCTGTTTGGGACTGGCGTAAAGTGCCTGGTACAACCGCTTATGAAAGTTCACAAGCCATTAAGTTTAGTGGTAGGAGTCCGCAAAACAAGTCTTCTCAAGTAGAAGGTATCAGTGAGGGTCTCTATGGAGTTAGCGCTATGAACTATGACAAAGATGGCATTAAAGCTCGCAAATCTTGGTTTTTTACTCCTGATTTTGTCGCATGTTTAGGTAGTGGCATTTCATCGGATAGTTCATTGGTTGTCACCAGTAGTGTTGATCAACGATTAGCTAAAGGAAAATTGTTAAGCCTCAACCATGGCAAATGGACTGAAATAAAAACTGGGCAGACATGCGTATTGGATGGACGCTTATGGCACGACAATATGGGATACATCATCCAAGGCAATGAACCCGCCATCATGAAGAAAGAAAAGAAGACGGGAAGTTGGTCTGCCAACATGGAGATGTACCCATACAAAGAGGTTGAAGACACATTGGTAAATATCTACTTTTCTCATGGGACTCAACCTAGGAATAAGACTTACGCCTATATAGTTCTTCCTAATTGCTCTGCTTCCAAGGTGAAGGTCTTCAACACAAACCAGGTAACGATCATAAAGAATGAACCAACTATCCAGATGGTTGGTGGGAGTGCTTTTGGTCATCAGGTTTGGGCTGTCGTCTACAAGGAACAGATTGTAAAGTATGGCAGAGCCAACATTAATTTCAAGTCACCAGGTCTTTATCAACTAGAAAAGTCAAAAAATAAATATCAAATCGCGAAGTTTTGTGACTTCAATAACTTAAAATAACCAATATGAAAAAGCGACTTACTTTCTTAATGGTGTGCCTGATGATGATACTCAGCACACAAGCAAAACCTATCAAGCAAACCACTAACAAGATGGATTGGTGGAACGAGGCCAAGTTCGGACTATTCGTACACTGGGGGCCGTATTGTCTTTATGGTGGCGTTTACGATGGATACCGTCAGCAACATGGTGGAGCAGAATGGATTATGAACCGATGCAAGATTCCAGTGAGTGAATATCGCACAATGGCAAGTCGCTTCAACCCCGTCAAATTCAACGCCGAAGACCTTGTATTGATGGCTAAGAATGCTGGGATGAAATATGTTGTGCTCACTTCAAAGCATCATGACGGTTTTGCAATGTTTAAAAGCAATGCTAGTCGATTCAATATCGTTGACTGGACACCATTCAATCGAGACGTAGTCGATGAGGTGGCAAAAGCATGCAAGAAATATGATATGAAGTTCGGTCTTTATTATTCACATGCTCAAGACTGGAATAACGCTGGCGGCGCCACTTCACGCAAGTTGATGACAGAGGGTTGGGCCAATCCTGACTCTGCTTATATTGACAACTTCACCAAGGAACATCATGGTGCTTGGGACTATCGACAATTGGAGCGTTCGTTCGAGGACTATATTCACGAGGTTTCTATTCCACAGATGAAGGAATTGCTTACACGTTATAAGGATCTCGCCGTACTATGGTTCGACACTCCCACCAACATGAATGACCAACTAGCACAAGAAATTCATGACCTCATGAAGCAATATCCTCAGATTATCACCAACGACCGTCTGAAGAGACCAAACTTCCCCGGTGACTATAAGACCCCAGAAGGCAAGGTGCCAAAGCCTGAAGATGTGAAGGGAGTGTATTGGGAAACCTGTATGAACATCGGTTCTTCTTGGGGTTTCAAGAGTTGGGAAAACAATTGGAAATCTACCGACGACATCATTCGCACACTGCTCATGTGTGCAGCTAGAGGCGGAAATTTGTTGCTTAATGTTGGCCCAGATCCTATGGGTATTGTTCCCGAACCAGCCTGCAACTGTCTTGTTGGTGTGGGCGATTGGCTCAAAAAATATGGCGAGGTCCTATACGGCACGCAACGTAGTGAGATGTACCCCACTTGGGGTGAGTGCGTCAGAAAAGATACTAAGAAAAATTCCATGCTCTACCTTTGTGTGTATGACTGGCCAAAGAACGGACAACTTAACCTTGACGGTAGCTTCAAAGTGAAGCAGGTTTCTATGCTTAAAGATGGTAAGAAGATTGGTTTCAAGCAGTCGAAAAATAATCTAGCATTGAATCTGAATGGCTTCACTCCCACAGAGAAGGTGACGATTATAAAAGTCGAACTTAGAAACAAACTGCCTGAGATTAAGCTCCAATCAAACTCGGAAAAATTCTTTGATATAGCTGACGATAAATAATATCTGTTAGCATATTATTCCTAACATGATGCAAGCTTACCTATTGAGATGATAATCATCGTAATTCGTAACTTGCATTATGTATATTTTAAAAACAAAGAAACTCTAAAGAGAACTCTATCAGTTGTCATCAATTTTGTTACGAATATCATTTTTCTAAACAAATACTATCTTCATAGGAAACAGAGATTATCTTTGTTGCTCGAAAACATAGCAATTTCCATCTATAATGATCAAATATATGAAATGCAAATACCTAGCATTTGGGCTATGCCTTATCAGTATGCAGGGTTTTTCACAGACCCTAAACAATAAACAGCAAGGCGACGAAGAGGGCCCTCTTGACCTTACAACCCATTTTGACTTACCTCAAGATCGTAAAGCGGTAGAAGAAGCCATGAGCGGTTGGTGGACACAAACTCAAAAGAATTGGAAGGAGCGCACGCAATGGTATGCCCATGATCGATTTGGTTGTTTTGTTCACTGGGGCGTCTATGCTTCTGCTGCTGGCTATTGGAAAGGTAAAGTGTCGCCAGGATATTCTGAGCATTTGATGCGGAAAGAGAAAATACCATTGCAGGAGTACAAGGACTCTCTGGTCTATCCATTTAATCCGGTGGACTTCGATGCTGATGTTTGGATGCAGACGGTGAAGAATGCAGGAATGAAATATTTCATCATCACCGCAAAACATCATGATGGGTTTGCTATGTATCCATCAGATGCTTATCCCTACGACATCCGCTTAACAAAATATGGTCGTGATCCAATGATGCAACTTCGTGATGCAGCGCGACGCTATGGCATCAAGTTCGGATTCTACTATTCGCATGCATTTGATTGGGAACACCCCTCTGCTCCTGGCAACGACTGGGAATATGATCATCCTGGAGGTGACAAAAAACTTGGAGGTGCTGCATGGTGGAAGGATAACCATTATAAAGCATACTTAGACTCAGCAGATCTTTATGTCAAACAGAAATCAATCCCACAGATTCAAGAATTGATTCGCATGTATCATCCAGACATCATGTGGTTTGATACACCAGCAAAACTACCATTATATCAAAACATTCGCATTCTAGAGGCATTGCGTGAAGTTGATCCAAATAATGATATTGTGGTGAACGGGAGACTGGTTAGATTTGGAAATCAGAATATGGGTGACTACAGAAACACCGGTGATCGTGCAGCTTACTTCTATCCTGTGAGTGGATTGTGGGAGTCTATTCCTACTACCAATGAATCTTATGGATATAATGCTGCCGATGTGAATCATAAGGATGTCAAGCATTTCGTCCAATTATTGGAAACAGCGGTGTCAAAGGGAGGAAACATTTTGATGAACATCGGGCCCATGGGAAATGGTCGAATTGATGAAGCAGATATCAATATCCTCCATGGAATAGGGAATTGGATGAAGACAAATAATGAAAGCATCTATGGAAATGATCGTAGTGGCCTTCCTCTCCAGTCATGGGGTGTAACAACACTGAAAGGCGACACGTTATATGCACATATTCATGAATGGCCAAAAGACGGTCAATTGGTAATCGGTGGACTAAGTGGAAAGATCAAAAAAGGATGGTTCCTTGGTGATAATTCTCGTCGTCTAAAATGGACCAAGGTAGGAGTAGATGATACTCGGTTGTCATTCGCTGGCAGTCCCGTTGACACAATGAGTACGGTTGTTGCTCTGATAATAGACGGCAAGCTTGGTACAAATAACCTTCGACTCTTAAATCCAAAATCTACGAATACACTTTATGCATTCGATGCACAACTACATGGAGGCGGGCTCGGATATGGTGACGGTAAAACCAATCGCAATTATGTGAACAATTGGACGAGAAACGATCAGAGCTTGTCCTGGAATTTCAGACTCTCTGCTCCAGCAACCTATAAGATATTTCTCGATTACAACACCAATAATGCGACTGACAAAGGAGAGGTCGTTGTAATGATTGATAATAAGCAATGGACTGTTTCTTATGAAGGCTTTACCGAACGTCAAGGGACAAATAGTAAATTTGTCGTCACGATCGACTTACTTCCAGGCAAACACACCTGCCAATTAAAAGGAAAATCTCATCAAGGTAAAGAATATCTGCAACCTATTGCCATTCGTCTAGAGCGATGAACAATTCGGAAGATTAATATGCTAAATATCTTGGATAAAGCGTTGGGTTATGAGAAAGAGTATTGAATTACAATAAAGAAGAGTAATTTTCCAATTTCTTTTTCATGCTATTAAATCAAAACGATCTGATTCAAATGTACTCCGACCGGGAATCGAACCCGGATCAAAGGTTTAGGAAACCTCCGTTCTATCCATTGAACTATCAGAGCAGCATTATTTCAGCCTTGCAAAGATAAGGCTATTTTGGCGAAAGTCAAAGGAAAAATATATAAAACGGCGCAAAAGTATATTCTTTAGGATATACCTTTGCGCCGCTTGTTTCTTAAGACAGGTACAAGAGATTAACTCTTTATGCCCCTTAGCATCTAACCAAGCCAAAGCCTATATATAGCCTTGGAATGTCAGAATACTATAAGACTTATATCTTTTTAAACTTCTCAGCCTGCTGACGAATCAGCTCCTCATCTTCAAAGTAGTCTATGCGCATAGCACGACGTACATCGTCCATAGTCTGTGCAGCAACCTCGCGAGCGGATTCTGATCCACGTTGAAGCATTCGGAAGATCTCAGGAATGTCTTGTTCAAACTCATGACGACGTTCGCGGATAGGCTCAAGCATACGGTTAAGCACATTATTGAGCAACTTCTTGCATTTCATATCGCCAATGCCACCAGCAGTGTAGGCAGCCTTCAATTCGTCAAGATTTTGGAATTCAGGCCAGAAATCAGCAAAATCCTGGTCGGTAGAGAATGCATCTAGATAGGTGAATACGGCATTTCCCTCCACATGTCCAGGGTCGGACACGTTAAGATGGAGAGGATCGGTGTACATTCCCTTTATCTTGGTCCATAGTGTATCGGCATCATCAGATAGATAGATGGCATTGCCAAGGCTCTTGCTCATCTTCTCTTTGCCATCGGTTCCAGGAAGACGACGTGCTGTTGCATTCTCGGGGAGCAGAATCTGCGGCTCTACTAATACCGGAGCATACATCTGATTAAAGCGATTTACCAGTTCACGAGTCAACTCAAGCATAGGTTCTTGGTCCTCGCCAGCGGGCACAGTCGTTGACTTGAAGGCTGCAATGTCAGCAGCCTGCGATACAGGATAGCAGAAAAAGCCTAAAGGAATATTCGTCTCGAAGTTGCGGAGTTTGATTTCTGTCTTAACTGTTGGGTTACGTTGCACGCGACTCACACTTACGATATTCATCAAATATGTGGTCAGTTCTGCCAACTCAGGAATACGACTCTGGATGTATAGCGTGCACTTATTTGGGTCAAGACCAGCAGAAAGGTAGTCGAGCGCTACCTCTACAATATTCTGGCGTATCTTCTCGGGATTGTCAGCGTTGTCTGTGAGTGCCTGTACATCTGCCATGAACACAAACATCCTATCATAGTTACCCTCGTTTTGTAATTGCACGCGACGGCGTAAGCTTCCCACGTAATGCCCCAAATGGAGCTTGCCTGTAGGCCGATCGCCAGTCAATATGATTTTTCCCATTTCTAAATTTCAGTTTATTATAGTAACTGCAAAGGTAATGCTTTTTGATGAAAATGATTGTACCACATTGAGGAATAATCCTTTTGTCTCAACAAATTGCGTACAATCCAAGCGAGTAAATTTTACGCTCAGTTGCCTGTCTATAGGTGTTGAAAATTCAATTCAAAATACTTCGCCCTGGAAATTACTATGAACCAATTGATAAATAATTGATTTAACCTAATCGATCCAAGCTCATTCATATTGCGAGACAAATTCCTTAACCTTTACAGCATACTCCTTCCTATGGTCCAGATAGCTGTGGGCATGGATAGAGCCAGGTGCTATATAGATAGCCTTTGGAGCCGTCTTGGCTTTATAGAGTGGGTATACCATTCGAGTAGGCACGTAGGTGTCTTTGTCACCATGGATGAATAGCATTGGCTTATGACATTTCTCCACTTGTCGCAACATCGATGCCTCGCCGAAAGACCAGCCATATTTTAGTTTGCAAAGCATGGATGCCGTGTACATCAGAGGGAATTCGGGGAGACCAAACTGCTCCTTTAGTTGGGCGCCTAATTCGTCCCAAACAGACGTATAGCCACAATCCTCCACAAAACACTTCACCGATGACGGCACTTCTTCACCTGAAAGCGCCATGATTGTTGCAGCACCCATGGACACACCATGCACTACAATTTCAGCCTTATCCGTCGAGTCACGCCACAAAGAGTCTGCGATAGTTGCCCATCGCTTGACATCCCAGCGATCCTTCCAACCCATTTGCGCCGCACGTCCCTCACTCTTGCCATGACCATGGAGGTCGGGGAGCAAGAGATTGTAGCCCATGCCATGGTGATACATATAGCCTAATGATAGCATCGAAACGGCACAATCGGTATAGCCATGCACGATGACAGCAGTCCGTCCGGTCTTCCTAGGCGCAGGTATGAGGAACGCATGATGGCGCTCTCCAGTAGCCATCGTTACAAAAGTGTCTCGCAAAGCCCCTACTCGCCTGAGCGAATCAACCCATGGTCTGGTCTCTGGGTATTCACTGAATAGCTGCTTGTATTTACCAGGATAGTCGAGACCGGGGTTATTATTGGGCATGAGTGCATAAGAAACCATATAGGCACTGCCTGCAAACAAGACGACTACAAACAGTCCCACCACAACGGCGAGACATCCTAAGGACTTATATTTCATTGCGATCTTCCTTTCCTATTTGTTTGTGAATTTCCTCTATACTTATTTTTTTCTTAACCTTGATTCGGTCAAACCCCTGACCATATACACCGATGACTGCGCTCTGGGCCACAAAAGCATTAGGATCAACCTCATCAATGATATCAAAGATATATCTCGACTCATTTTTCTTGGCAATGCAATAGATGACTTTTATATCCTTTTGAGAGAAGAAGCCATTGCCATTAAGCGTACTACAGCCACGATCAGCAATCTTATTGATGGCCAAACCTATCTCCCGATATTTGTCAGATATGATAAAAAATTGCACACTTTGGCGCAGGTTATTGACCACATAGTCCACACAAAATGAGACGATAAATAGTTCTACATAGCCATAGAGCACCTTGTCCCAATCGCGAAGTACTATATAACTCGCCGTAATGACCGAGAGATCAAAAAACAACAAGACATGTCCGAGTGACACATCACGATACTTATGTACCATGGCTGCCACCACGTCGGAGCCGCCAGTGCTGCCTCCTACCGAAAGCCCCAGCCCCACGCTTACACCCATGAAGACACCGCCCACGATACAAGCCATAAACTTTTGATCGGCCAAAAGGTGAAGGTCGGCTGGCACCATAAGGGTCAGAAGCTTGGATCCAAATGTAAAAATCAATACAGCATAGATGGTCTTGGCACAAAATTTCCACCCTAACACCTTCAGCGCGGCAATGAGAAGAATGGCATTAATCAAGAAATAGGTATTCTCTGCACGTATTCCTGTGCCCCAATATACAATCGAGGCAATACCCATCGAGCCACCCATGGCAATCTCATTGGGCAACAAAAACAGATTGAAACCTATCACGCCAAGCATCATTGCAATGGTAATGATGGCATAGTCTCTTATGCTACGATATATTGATTTGCCCGTTCTTCTTGACTCCATAATATTAAATTAGATAGCTGCAAAAGTAGATAATAGTTACCTTTCAAGCAAAGAAACGTCCAAAAATCTATGTCGTTAACCCCCTAATCCATAATCTTTTTAGTAACTTTGCACCTTAATTCTAGCATAATATTATTTTAGCGATATACCCATGAACATTGAAAAGGAAATCGGCTCTGCGGTCCTTGCGGTCGTGAAGGAACTTTACGGACAGGACATACCTGCCAACTTGATACAGCTACAAAAGACAAAAGAGACCTTTGAGGGCAACATCACCGTGGTGGTCTTTCCTCTGTTAAAGACCTCTCATAAGCGTCCCGAAGAAACGGCACAAGAGATTGGCGATGCACTTATACGCAATTGTAAAGCTGTGGCTTCCTATAACGTAGTAAAAGGATTTCTCAATCTTGTCATTGCTCCACAGGCATGGGTAAGCCTTCTCAATGACATCAACGCTGAAGAGCGTTATGGGGAGTCAGCTGCCACGTCTGATAGTCCAGTCGTGATGATCGAATACTCATCCCCTAATACCAATAAGCCTCTCCATCTTGGTCACGTTCGCAACAACCTACTGGGCTGGAGCCTCTCCAAAATCATGGAGGCCAATGGCAATAAGGTCATCAAGACCAACATCGTCAACGACCGTGGCATACACATTTGCAAGTCAATGCTGGCTTGGCAGAAGTGGGGTGATGGTGCCACACCTGAATCCACAGGCAAGAAGGGCGACCATCTCATCGGTGATTTCTATGTAGCTTTTGACAAGCATTACCGCGAAGAGGTTGCCCAGCTCAAGACTCAATACGTAGCAGAGGGTATGGCCGACGATGCCGCTGAAGAAAAAGCGAAAGCTAATGCACCCCTTATCATTGAAGCACACGACATGCTTGTGAAGTGGGAACAAGGCGATTCTGAGGTTCGTGCCTTATGGGAGAAGATGAACGGCTGGGTCTATGCTGGCTTCGATGAGACCTACAAAGCTCTTGGTGTGGGTTTCGACAAAATATATTATGAGTCAAACACCTATCTCGAAGGGAAGAAGAAGGTGGAAGAAGGACTGGAGAAAGGGCTATTCTTCCGCAAGGAGGATGGTAGCGTTTGGGCCGACCTTACCAATGATGGGCTCGACCAAAAGCTCTTGCTCCGCTCTGATGGCACAAGCGTCTATATGACACAGGACATTGGTACTGCTGACTTGCGTTTCCATGATTTCCCTATCGACAAGATGATATATGTCGTTGGCAACGAGCAAAACTATCACTTCCAGGTACTCTCCTTACTCCTTGACCGTCTCGGTTTCAAGTGGGGCAAGGGCCTTGTACACTTCTCGTATGGCATGGTTGAACTGCCCAATGGCAAGATGAAGAGTCGCGAGGGAACGGTTGTCGATGCCGATGAACTCATAGTAGATATGATCGATGAAGCTCGCAAGACAAGCGACGAACTCGGAAAGTTCAAAGATATGACTGATGCTGAAAAGCAGGAGATTGCTCGTATCGTAGGTCTGGGAGCTTTGAAATACTTCATTCTAAAGGTTGATGCACGCAAAAACATGCTCTTCAACCCAGAGGAGTCTATTGATTTCAATGGAAATACAGGTCCTTTCATCCAGTATACACATGCCCGCATCCGTTCCATCATGCGTAAGGCAGAGGCAGACGGCATCGTTATTCCTACCGCTCTGTCTGAGGATGCGCCACTCAACGACAAAGAAGTACAGCTCATCCAAAAGATGGCAGAGTTCAGCGCAGCAGTCAAGGATGCCGGCGACAACTACAATCCAGCTGGTATTGCCAACTACGTCTATGAGTTGACAAAGGACTTCAACCAGTTCTACCACGACTATAGCATTCTAAATGCTGACACCGAAACGGAGAAAATTACCCGTCTTGTGCTTGCCAACAACGTGGCAAAGACCATCAAGAACGGTATGGATCTGCTAGGCATCGAGGTGCCGGAAAGAATGTAGAATAGGTTAACAGCCTCTCCCCTAGCCCCTCCCCAGTAGGGAAGGGGAATAAGTGAACGTAATAAACGACATCATGGAGAGGAAAGAGAAGTACATATTCCAGACCGCAGACGAAACAGAATATGAGCTATTGAAACAGTATGCGGAAGAGAACAAACTCTTTATGACCAATGCCGAACGTGCCTTATGGAATCTTCTAAAGGGTAATGGCATTGGAGTAAAGTTTCGTAGGCAGCACATCATTGGAGACTGCATTGTAGATTTTGTCAATCTTCATTATAAGCTCATTGTTGAAATTGACGGTAAATATCATTTCAAAGGGGAGCAACCCGTTGCTGATGCTATCCGTACCGCCGACCTCAATCGGTTTGGCTATACGGTCGTACGTTTCACAAACGAAGAAGTTCTGCATCATATTAGTCAGGTTGCAAGCCAACTTAAAAGTGTAATAAGGGATATGAAAGTATTCAATCCAAAAGAATCGCGAACTCCTTCAAATAAAGAGAATAACCAACAGCACAAGAGTCACAGTGCTTCTCCCTCCCCTATTGGGGAGGGCCGGGGAGAGGCTGTTTCTGCTTGGGCAGTAGATGCAGCTTGCTCGGGCAATCCTGGACCAATGGAATACCAGTGCGTTGATCTTGCAACAGGAGCGAGGGTATTTCATTTTGGACCGCTTCATGGAACCAATAACATCGGGGAATTTCTTGCCATCGTGCATGCTTTGGCACTGATGGAACAGCGAGGCATTACGGACAAGGTCATTTATTCCGACTCCTATAATGCTATTCTTTGGGTGAAGAAAAAGCAATGCAAAACCAAATTAGAGCGAAATGCCAGAACCGAGCAACTCTTTGCCATCATCGCACGTGCTGAGCAGTGGCTCCGAAGCCATGCCGTGAAGACACCGGTCATCAAATGGGAGACCAAGCAATGGGGCGAGATACCCGCAGATTTCGGCAACAAGAAATAGTAGCCACCCTCTCCTCTAGCCCCTCCCCAATAGGGAAGGGGAATCGACACACCAATCACACTCTTCCTTTTGTTAATCTCCTATCGGCATTCCCCTTCCCTATTGGTGAGGGACTAGGGGAGAAGCTGCTTCTGATTCAAATTGATTCACCATGTGATTCAAATTGATTCATGACGTAATTCAAATTGATTCACTCTGTGTTTCAATTTGATTCACAACCCCATTCCTATCTTATTATTATGCTGATGGATTGCCCCGCGACATTTCATCACATTTTAATGGCCATATAAAAGCTGTTTTGTTAATTAATGATAAATCAATAAACAGATTTAATTTATAACTTGGTTTATTTTATAAACCATACTATCTTTGCAACGTTGAAAGGCTTTTAATGGTTAGGATCAACCCATCAGTAAGCTCCTAGACAATGCTACGGCTATGGCAAAGACACATCAATCGCAAGCCACAGGTCTGCCGAGCAAGCAACACAACAATTTCACAAACCGTAAAAACAAGGGTTATGGAAACTAAAAACGAAGAGTTGACCGCCCAGCGCAGCCTCGAAATTATTAGCCAGACATTGGAAGAGAGTCGTCGTCGCATCACCCAGGGTAGTTGGAAGGGTATGATGCTATGGGGCGTCAGCGTCATGATTATCGCCCTCGTCGTAGGACATCTGTGGAAAAATAGCAGCATGGGAACGGGCGCTAACGGCCTTTGGGGACTGCTTGGCGTGGTGCACATAATTAAAACTAGATATCTCCAAAACAAGCCCAAGCTGCCAGTGACCTTTGTGAGTAAAACCATCGGACAGGTATGGAGTTGCATGGGCATTATTGGAGGCTCTTTGGGCTTTGTCCTAATCTTTATTTCGTTTTTCAATAATACAATAGCTATTCCGATATCACACATATCACCAAATATTATCTACGTGTATTTCCCAATCACTTCCATCATGATTCTATTCATGGGCATCGCCGGAATGACTACTGGAATGATCCTACATAGCCGCGCAATCACTGTTTGTTGCTATGTTGCTGGGATTCTCGGGTGTGCCTTGGCACTCTTGTTTCGTGGCCCATACGAAATGGTAGTTCTTGCTGGTGTTGCCTTCGTGGGGCTCGTCTTACCCGCATTGATCATCAAGCAGAAGGAGGTATAAGGATGTTTAAGCCTCTCAATCCGTTGCTCCATAGCGAACTGCGTTTGGCGGTGATGTCAATTCTCATTGGCATTGATGAGGCAGACTTCCCTTATATCAAGGAACAGACGGGTGCGACATCGGGAAACCTGAGTGTCCAGATAGACAAACTATATAGTGTAGGCTACATTGACGTTGAGAAAACGTTCCGTGGCAAGCGACCCGCAACAATTTGCCGCATTACCGACAAAGGCAGTCAAGCCTTCGAAGAATATATCGACGCTCTTCGCAGCTACATCAAGTAGTCTTATAATTCGCGTTAAACGCATTTTGAAATTAGTGGGGCAAGGCATGTCCCTCATATATACCAAAACTCATTCCTTACCAAAACATTTACTTTTACACACTGATTTGAAAAAAAATTACACCCTTTGCAACTTTCTTCACACGAAAATCATCTAAGATAGTAAACTTTGACTAAATATCATGAATAATTTAAGAAAATCATTATTAGCAGTTGTCTTATCATTTGGAACTCTCATGGTCTCTGCTCAAACCACTCAATTGTCTGGTGTAGCCATCGACTCCATCACACACGAACCTGTGCCTTATGCCACGGTGCGCATTTATGGGCCTACCGATAATATTAAGCCTGTGGGCATGTCACTCACTGACGACAATGGACATTTCGCACAAGAAATTACGGGAAAAGGCAACTTTTCTGTAAACATTGCTTCAATAGGCAAACTGACAACCTCCAAAACAGTGGTGCTCAATGGTGAGCCAACGACTTCGGCAGACACCATCTACATGGCTGATGACGCGCGAGCAATCGCTGGCGTCGAAGTAGTTGCTCAGCGACCATTGGTCAAAATGGAGACAGATAAGATGACCTATAATGTACAGGATGACCCCGACGCACAATCGGCTACAGTTCTCGACATGTTGCGCAAAGTACCTATGGTTGTCGTTGACGGACAGGACAATATCACAGTGAAAGGCTCCAGCTCATTTAAGGTATATGTTAATGGAAAACCCAACGCAATGTTCAGCAGCAGTCCATCCAAGATTTTCAAGGCTATGCCTGCCTCTGCCGTACAGAACATTGAGGTAATTACTAACCCAGGAGCCAAGTATGATGCCGAGGGAGCTGTTGGAGTACTCAATCTTACCTTGCGCCAACAAGGTGGGAAAGCACAAAACATGAATGGAATGAACGGATCTGTCACGGGCATTGCCGGCAATAAAAACTATGGAGGAAGCGTCTACGTAGCAGGACAGCAAGGTAAATTCTCGTTCAATGCCAATATTCTCTATAGTCATCAACGAATTAAAGGAATAGAGAATGAAATTGACAGAACACAAAAGTCTGCAAATGGTGACAGCCAAATGCATAGTATTACTAGATTGACTAACAACACCCCTTTCGCAATGGGATCCCTCAGTATGGGTTATGACATTGACTCCCTTAACACATTGGGTGCTACTGTCAATTATTCCGGGTATAATATGAAGCAAGATGGCAACTCCACTAATTCGTTCAAGGGAGGTGTTTATGGTTCTGGATTTGAATATTCCAATCTTTATAATACAAAGCAAAAGAACCATTCCTTTAATGTCAGTGCAGATTATCAGCACTTCTTCAGTGCAAAACATGACCGATACTTTGTGCTTTCCTATCAATTCACCTCGGCACCTACCAACGCCGAAAACACGTTGCTATATGACAACAACACAGGAGGCCTCGGCGAGTTTACCGATCAATACTCCAAGAATGATGCAAAGACTCAGGAGCACACCATTCAAGCAGACTTTACACAACCGATGGGTACAGGTCATACTCTGAATTATGGCTTAAAATATATTGGAAGAAACAACACTTCTGATGTAGACTACTATCACATCATCGATGGAGCGTACACCCTTGATGAAGGCTCGGCATTGAATTACCGTCACCATAACGATATTCTTGCTGGTTATGCAGAGTATAGTGGTACCTTTAATAAGTTTGGCACAAAGGCTGGATTACGTTATGAGTACACATGGCAGAATGTGAAATATCTCGCCGGGAATGGCGAAAACTTTAATACCAACTATGGAAACTTAGTGCCCAGCGCTAGCTTCACTTACAATATTTCACCCATGCAGAACTTGGGATTGACTTACAATTTGCGCATCTCTCGCCCTGGAATCACTTATCTCAATCCCTATGTGAACCGGTCTGTACCTACCGTTATAAGCTACGGTAATCCTGATTTGAAGACAGTGGAGAATCATAACATCGGAATGGTCTATAACTTTTTCACTCCGAAACTGATGCTCAACGTAAGCCTCCAGCAAACAATCTGCGGCAATGCGCTATCCGAATACAGCTTCATGAGCGACAATGTGTTGAATTCTACGTATGGCAACATCGTGCGAGAACGCAATAGTTCACTCAGCGTGTTTGCCAACTGGTTAGCTGCAAAGAACACCCGTCTCATCTTCAATGGTGGTCTTTCATACGCCGATCTCTATAGCAAGACTCTCGCACAGGCAAACAACGGATGGGGCACTAACTTCTTTACGGGCGTGCAACAGACAATGCCATGGGAGGTGAAGCTTAGCGCATACCTCATCATGCAGGGCAAAAGCTATACATTACAAGGATGGAACTCCGGATTTCAAGGCCTAAATGGTTCGATCTCTAAGTCTTTCTGCAAGGACAAATTTAACGTTTCCATCGCAGGATTGTATGGCTTCTCGGAAAATGGTTCGTTCATTATCAAGATGCGGACAAATGGCAACGACTTCTCCAATAGTGTACGATTAAAGGTTCCTATTGCCTTGTTCCAGGTCCATCTAGCTTACAACTTCGGCAATTCAAAAGTCCAAGTGAAAGCACATAAGTCAAATATCCAAAACGATTTCATAGAGAAAAAGAGCGAGACGGAACAAACTCAGCCCAAGATATAACATCTTACAGTACCAGAAAACACAACTAATTCGATGATTCGTTTTTGCAGAAGTAGCCTTTTTGCTATCTTTGTGAATTCAAATCATCGAATTTTATTATTGTGAAAACTTTTCTTTCTTTTGTCGCAAGCACTCTGATGTGCTTGTCGCTTCATGCTCAACCTCAGGCGACGAGTCCCACTGAGGATGCCATCACCTCAGACTTCGTGGAAGAACACGAGATGAAAAATGGGCTCATGGAGATGCTTTCACAATTCAGCACTTATCTTAAGAATGACTTTTTAGACCTCAATCTCACCAACGATCGAGGAGAATCCATAGGCTGTTTTCGTTCCAATTCCACAATGAAAAACAATGAGGATGGAGTCCGTTCCAATGCCGACCTTAGTATGGTTACAGCCTTTCTATGCAAGTATGGTCCCAATCGAGTAAGTCTTCCACAAGGCATGACTTGGTCGGAGATGGAGCAAATCGCTACGGAGAGTCTCGTCTGGGCCTACTCTACACACAAGGCTGTGCGCCTTGCCAAGTGCAAGGATGGCAACTACTGGGGTTCCACACGTAAGGGCGACAGTCAATGGGAAAGCAATCTGTGGGCAATGAGTGTGGCTTATTCGGCCTTCTTCCTTTGGGACAAGTTGTCTTCTGATCAGCGGGAAAGCATTTATAAACTACTAAAGGCCGAGTGCAACTATGAACTTCAGCGCGATATCCCGACAGGATATAAAGGCGACACGATGGCCGAAGAGAACGGATGGGATGCCTGCGTGCTTGCTGCCACGATAGGTCTTTTCCCCGATGACGAACTCGCTCCAAAGTGGTTCGACCGCCTGCGCCGCTTCGCGATCAATGCATATTCACACAGCGACGATGCCAACGATGCCACAGTAATAGACCCTGGCTATGATACGGCTACCGTAAAAGGTCTCCATATTGGTAAAAACTTATACCCCGACTACACCCTTCAGAACCATGACTATTTCCATACATCCTATCAAAACGTAGTCATTCAAGAGCTTGGGGAGGCTGCATTGGCAATGAAGCTTTTCCAACAAGGACTCCACGGCCATGAGAAATGGGCAACCCGAGCCTTGACGCACAACTGTCTTGAGGTTCAAAACCAAGTACTCAACTGGCTCGCCCTTGCTGACGGAGAACTTGCTATGCCCAATGGCAACGACTGGAGCCTTTTTCTTTATGACCAGATAACCAGCTACACGACCAATGCAACTTTACTTCATGATTCTGATGCACTGATGCTTGAGAACCTCGCCTATAAGATGATTCGTGCCCGTCAGTCAACTACCACAGATGGTTCTTGGCTGCTTCGCTCTGACATCGGTGCACGACGTATGGGAGTGGAGGGGCATCGAGTGATGATGACTTGGCTCATGCACGAGACTAATTCCACGGAATCATTATCCCCTTCCAGCTTTGAGGATTTCCGAAAAAGATATGAAAAGGCACGCATCTTTAAGAGTCAGAACATCGTAAGGGCATACACGCCTGATCGATTCACTTGCTTCTCGTGGGCGCCTGGCATCAAGAGTTACACTGGATATATTGCCGCCAACTCGCCTGATAAGAATAAAATCATTGTCCCCTTTAAAGATCACAATACCGGGAACTTTCTAGGCTGGTACAGAGTAGGCGGCAGAAAGACAAATGCTCAGCCGGTATTAAGTGGGAACTACCAGCTTAAAGGAACTGCATGGACCATGAATGGGCAACTGCTTACCAATGACAGCACGCTCGATCATCGCTTTGTCATCTACTCTACTCCAGGCAATGCTGTCATCTATCTTGACTATGTATCAGCATTGGCTACGGATACCATCATCCGTGAACAGGGCGGATTGATGGCCATCTCGACCGACGACTTTACACAAACGGCACGCACACTCTATTATGCCGATTCTACTACTAATGGAACCTTAGCCTATAGGCTCAACGGCGAGTGGCTCAAAACTTTTTCAACTGACTGGATAAACATCGACAATGCGGTGGGAATCATTGGAAAGAACGGAAAACTTATGGCCTTTGGAGATCGTGCCGACAACAATTCGGTCATGACCTCGAAGCTTTATGCCGCCTACGACGACCGTCGAAGAGTGGTTAATAAAGGCGATGTGGTCGATGCTCGAAACCTTGTCTATTATAGCAATATTTCTGTCACTGATACTCGACGCATGAATGATGCTTTGATACCATTATGCAAGCAGCTGCCTATTGGATGGAACGGTGTCATTGCTGGTGACCCTGATGGCACTCGCTACCTGACGCTCTCCAATTTCAAAGGCACGGAAGAGGGTTCTATTCAAGATATCAGCACAGCCAATGGTGCTCCAGTCTTTGACGTTATGACAACGATAGAGGACAACTGTGCCTCAGCCAACTTTACCCTGGCTCAAAACAACAGCGTATCAATACCCATTGAATACTATGTCCGCGGCAGTCATGTGAAAGCACTATGTAATGATGGAACACTCTCCCTTACTGCCTCAGAGAATACGGAAATAATAGTTTACCGCCAAGGTTTTGAACCTATTCAGATAAAGTTGAAAGCCAAGCAAGCGGCTATAGTCAGTGAAGTCGATGGACAATTGACTATCCAAAAGAAATATTAGTGGTAATCTGTGCAGATTTTTCTTAATCTATGACAGTAATAACGGAATTAATTCTTATATTTGCGAAAGCAACCTTTAAGCAAGAAGCCTTATGATGCAAGAATTGATTGACACCCTACATACAGAAGGATGCTCCCTCGTGATACTCCATGAAGGCAACATTCGGACATTCGACGGACACGGTGTTCGTCGACTCTACAACCTAATGAATGATGAGCCCGAGCTCTTCTTTGAGGCTAAACTCGCCGTGAAGGCCGTAGGTCGATCTGCCGCCCGCATGATGGTGAATGGAGGAGTAGTAGAGGTATATGCCGAATTCATATCCGAACAGGCCTATGATGTACTTCATGATGCAGGCATCGTGGTGAAGTTTGACAAGAAAGTTGACCATTCCAAATTCCTTGATATTTGGCGTAAACTCGGAGAAGTAGATAACGATTAACCAATCATAGATCCCAATTCTTCCTACCTTAGTTCCTCTTCGCAATTGCGAAGAGTATATCTGTATGCCATGAAACATACCCAGGGAAATCTTCTTTGAGCAATATCTTGTGTTTGAGAAGATATGATTACCTTTGCCATAACTTATCGAACTATCAATCATGAGAAAATTTTTCGCGTCCTTGGTCATGCTACTCACCATGATAAATGCACAAGCGCAGGACATCAGGGATGCCCAATGGATATCGTCGAGCTCAATTCTTACGCCCTCAGCTACACATTATAGCATCAACTGGGACTTCGCTATTCAAAAGGGTAACGCTGGTTTCCTTTTTTCGGGAAATGCCAAACACAACACATACTACATGTGGCAGGTGAATTTGGAGAGTGGCAAGGAGAGACTAAAGCCATTCATCTGCATCAATGGTGCATTCAAACTACTCGATGATATTGACATCAGCAATAAGGTAAACATTCGTCAAGATAAGGGTAGAATGCACCATTTGCGTTTAGACATCAACCAAAACGTTGTGACTACAAATATCGACGGCGTGATGGTAAGCACCTATCAAGTACCCTATCCCGAAGTGAGTTATGGAGAAATAGGTATCCGCGAGATGGGCAACGAGACAGTCTATCTAGACAATCTACTCGTGCAAGATCTATCGAATCCGACTGCTCCGCATACACTTATTGCCGAGAACTTTGATGGTACCAACTCAATGGATAGTGGCTTGGTAATACGACAGAAGCAAGGAAACCAACGACTCAACATCACAGGGACAACCAGTTGGTATTCGTCTCAGCAGAAAGGCATCCCCGTTTTCCGAAAAAAGTTCGTGCTTAATAGTGCTATTAGGCATGCCACGCTGCAGTGCTCTGCACTCGGAATCTACAATGTGTTCATCAATGGGCAGCGTATTGGCACTGACGAACTGAAACCTGGATGGACCGATTATCGCAAGGAGGTGCCTTATCAGGAGACAGATGTTACTGCCTCTTTGCGAAAGGGAGACAACTGTATCGCCGCAGAAGTGAGCCGAGGATGGTGGGCTGGCGACATTGCCCATGATGCGTATGGCAGTCATCCGGTAATGCAATTTGTGGGGATGCTACGCATGGAACTTGCTGATGGGACGAAAATGTTTGTCCCTACCGATGGAAGCTGGAAATATGCCGCATGCGGAGCCGTCGTTAATGGTGACATCTACGATGGTGAAGTCTATGATGCGAGACGAGGAGAGGACTGGAAACAGGCGAACTTCGACGACTCTCACTTTCTGCCAGCGATAGTGAACGATGGTACACACCCTACTCTTTTCCAACAGACTAGCCCGGCGGTCAGAATACGTCCACAGTTGGAACGCACTCCAAAAAAAGTGACCATCTATGAAGGTAGCGTACCCACGATGACAAAGTATGGTCGCATCAACACCATCAAAGAATCAAACACGCTGACCAATACTCGATTAATGAAGGGGCAGACCGTGGTCATCGACATGGGACAAAACATGGTGGGATGGGTTGATTTCACCGTTGAAGGTGCACGAGGAACCACGCTTACCCTACGCCATGGGGAGATGTTAAACTATAATGGTGACTCTGCGAGACTTGACAAGGGTCCTGCCGGTAGCGTGTGGACCTACAGCTTGCGAACTGCGGATGCCAAGATTACTTATGTATTGGCTGGCAAGAAAGGTGGCGAGACATATCATCCTTCACACACTTTCATGGGCTTCCGCTATGTAGAACTTACCGCCGACCACGACATTGCAGTGAAACGCGCCGTCGGTCAGGTAGTGGGTAGTGATATAGAGGAATGGGGCGACTTTGCCTGTTCTGACAAAGACATCAATCAACTCTATCAAAACGTCCTTTGGGGACAGCGTGGCAACTTTCTCAGCATTCCCACTGACTGCCCCCAGCGCGATGAGAGATTGGGATGGACGGGCGACACACAGATTTTCTCTCGTACCGCATTATACAATAGCAACGCCTCAGTGTTCTATCGACAGTGGATGCGTGACATGCGCAATGGACAAGCCAGCAATGGTGCCTTCCGCGACATCGCACCCTTCTGTAAGTTCTGGGGCGAGGGTAACTCAGCATGGGGTGATGCTGGTGTCATCGTGCCTTGGACAGTGTATGATATGACTGGCGATCGTAGCATATTGGAAGAGAACTATGAAGCCATGCAGAAGTGGATGCAGTTTTGTGCCGCTCAGGGCAGCGATGGCTTCCACTATAACGGTGCGGGCACATCATTCGGCGATTGGTTGGCTTATGAAGCCATTGATGCTAGATATATTAGTGTCTGTTATTATGCCTATGTCACTCTGCTAATGCAGAAGACTGCCACTGCGCTCTCCACCTATCCTAATGACAGCTATGCCCAGGACGCAAAGGCCTACAAACAACTCTACGACGACATCAGAGCAGAATTCCAGTCTCGCTATATCGACTCGACCAGCGGACTGCTAAAGACTAGTACTCAAACTGGTTATCTCTTGGCATTGCACCTGGGACTTATTGACAAGGCAAAAGTTGAAGATGCAAAGCAGGTTTTAGCCAAAAAGATTGTTGACAACGGTTACAAGCTTTCCACAGGGTTTGTGGGAACAGGCATTCTCTGTACGACCTTGAGCGAGGTTGGCATGGATGAAATGGCCTATCAATTGCTCCAACAGCGCAAGAATCCATCATGGTTATATAGCATCGACCAAGGTGCGACCACCATTTGGGAACGCTGGGATAGTTACACCATTGAGGGAGGATTCAATAAGCACGAATGGAACATGAACTCGTTCAATCACTATAGTTATGGTGCCGTGGCGGAATGGTTCTATGCTGGCATAGCTGGCATACAGACATCCGACTATTCCATAACCACCATCGGTAAGAGTGGATGGAAGCATTTTGTTCTTTGCCCACACATAGATACCCGTTCCGATGCACTGATTCAAGCCGTCAAGGGTGAGCGCATCACCTGGGCAGGGGCCAAGACACGTACTCCCGAAGGTATCATCACAGCGAAATGGCAACTCAAAGGCGATGGACGCATCACCTATGAGGTTAGCATTCCACAGGATGCCACAGCCACAGTGATGATGCCGATGGCGAGTGCTGATGATATGGTCTTAGTGGATGGCCAAACCGTAAATGATGGCACGACCATAGCTTTGCGTAAGCATTTTGAAGTGAAAGGTGGTCAACACAGCATAGAATGCGTACCAGCAACAACCAAATAGATTGTCATCACAATATCTATTGACCACAAACCATATTTTATTAGCCATTAGGAATTCCTAATAAATAACATTAGAATGACACCGGAGCGGTGAAAGTCATCTCCTCTCCGGTATCAGGATGTCGCAAAGTAAGCCGCTCAGCATGAAGATAGAGGCGGTCGGCACGCTCCCCATAAAGTTCGTCGCCACGGATGGGATTGTCCAATCCGAGATGGTGGGCACAGTGCACGCGCAACTGATGCGTGCGACCCGTGAAGGGATAGAGAGCCACTCGACGGCCAGTGATTTGCTGATAATAGGTCGTAGCTGGCTTGCCAAACTCTTCGTCAACTACTTGTCTTGGCCGGTCCACAAGGTCAGGGCGCAGTGGCAATATGATTTTGCCTTGCTTAGAGGTAAGGTCTTGCGACAGTTCAGCCACATAACGCTTCTTAATTTCATGCCTTGCAAACTGGTCTTGTAGCACTTTGTAGGCAGTTGTGGTCTTGGCAACGACCATCAATCCGCTCGTGGCCATATCAAGACGGTGGACTATCATCGGTCCTTCGGCATCTGGGAAACGCAGTTGTAGTTGACTCAGCACACTCTCGATTCCACTCTTCCCTGGCACGGCTAGCATACCAGCTGGCTTGTCAACCACGCAGATACTGGCATCGTCGTAAACGATACGCAACTCATGTCGGCTCTGCTGCTCCAACGGATTAGGCATCACGTCCATGCCCTGCAACATCCATCGTAGGATGGGCTTGCACTTGCCATTACAAGCAGGATAAGTTTGCAGGTGATGTCGCACCTCCTGACGCGGACTCTCACCCCACCAAAACATGGACATACTTACTGGTTTCAACCCATAAGCTAAGGCATATTGCAGCAATTTTGGCTCGCAACATTCCCCACTTCCAGCAGGTGGAACCTTATCCTCATGGGCGAAGATGTCCACCAAGTCCTTGCTATCACCTTTGGCATTACGCATCACAAAATGACGAAACAGCCATGTCTGCAACTCATCACTCTTTTGTCGGCGCAATGTCTTCAATGACTTTATTTGCTCATCCTTCAATCTCTTTGCCGTTTCTTCTTGCTCCTTGAGTGCCCGTTGCTTCAGTTTCCAACGATGAAGTTCCGCATTTTCAAACTGTCTCCGCTTGATATAGTCCTCCGAAGATTCGCCTTCTCTACGAGCTTTAGAAAAGACTGGCCTATCCAGCAAGAAGCCTCCCCCGTCCCCTCCAGTAGGAGGGGTGTCTAGCTGCATATTCCTCCCTTCCCTATTGGGGAGGGCCGGGGAGAGGCTGCTGGGTAGGTTTGTGTGTAGTGTCTCGCTTATATCCTCTATCTCCTTCTCCTTCCGCTTGAAATATCCATCCTCCTCCAGGTAGTCAAACACTGCCGGCGCAAATCCTTCCCAGTCGCTTCGTCCACAGATCTGACCGCTATAACCAGCAAGAAAGCTAAGTTTTTCAGAAGACTGAACTGCCTTGGCTGACCCAAGAGAGTCTGTTTCATTTGGAGTCAATGAATGGTCGGCCGGTGTTTCCACCACCAACACACCAAACATCTTACCTTTGGCAATCTCCGATTGAAACTCTACAGGGATAGCTTGGGGCAAGAAACATTGTGATGCATCTCCTCTAAGATACGCTGACAATCTCTCCATCGCCTGCCGACAAAATGCGTCAGGCTCATAATAAAAGGGGTTGTTCATTTGCCGAGGCACTTCGGCAACAGTATCCAAAGGATGTAATAGTGGAATCATCTAATCGACATTGAGAAACCATTAAGGATGAACTGGCTTGCGATGGCTACCTTTTCGCATTGTGATTCAAATTGAATCACAGCGTGAATCAATTTGTTTCATCACGTGAATCAATTTGTTTCACCGCGTGTTTCAATTTGAATCACGAGGCAATAATTCCTCCACTGGTGAGCGATCCTGAATGTATTGCCGTTGAAGCAATAGCTCACATATCTACAATGGTTAGTTCTCTGGTATGAGGCCTAATTTCTGAAACTCCTCCATAAGTGGCAAGGCAAGCACCTTGGCATCCGGATGGGGAGCACCAGTGGTGCCGAGTGCACGTAAGTCGAAGAAGTGCAGCCAATCGGAAACGAAGGCTGTGTGCACAAGTTCAGTATTGGTGTCAAGTGGCAATATGGCACGAGCCTCCTGTGCGATGTGACCAGAGGAGATAAGGTTCATGTAAGAACGCTCTGCGGCTAGATTGGCAAAGAGCCAATTTTCCATATCGTCAGCCTCTCCGTCAACCACCTTTCGAGCAAGTTCCAAGAAGGAGTTGCCATCTATATCGACCGACCCCTTTTCTACATCACTGCTCCAATCACCATCAGGCAGGTCATGAACCCACTTGGGAAGATTAATCGTAACCTCACTGCCAAACTTATCTTTTGAGTAGTTACAGTAGCGCGTGCTCTGCTCTGCCATGGAGTTGACGCGATGACGATTGAACTCTCGTGTGATGCTAATTTGTGTTGTGAAGTGCACAGTCACCCGTTTCTCATGATGATCAGTGGGCTCACAGATATAATTCAAATCATCCATCCAACCATTTTCCACCAATACGCGAAGATTAGTTGTGATGTATGCTATGCCATCAACAATGTTGACCTTGGAGAAGCAACTAGCAGCCTCTCCCCTAGTGTCTACTTTCTTCTTCAGATACACCGTGGCATGCTCCAGCATAGCAGTGTGATGGCTTTTGATCATACGCTCTGCAAATGGACGAGCAGAGTCCTCTGATGCATGGTCCTCGCTCTTGTAGCATACGCGTCCAGCACGTTCTACCTGCCGATAGATACCGTTGATGCCCGGCTCTTGTAGCCATATTTCGAAAAAAGGTCTATTGATTTTCATGTCGTTGTTATGTCTGTTGATGATGCAAATTTAGCAAAATTAAATGCCTTTGGCATGAAAGTGATGCATTAAATTAGTAAATTTGTGGTGAATATGGATGAGACGACCAGCATAAAGCTGCTTGAGCAGCATGGCATCAAGCCTACGAGCAACCGTATTGTTGTGCTCAAGGCTTTGGCTGCGGAGTGTCATCCCACATCCATCACCGACTTGGAGCATAGCATTCTCACCATAGACAAGAGCGGCATTTTCCGTTGTCTTGTGCTCTTTCGCGAGCATCATCTGGTGCATTCCATCGAAGATGGCGAAGGAGGATTGAAGTATGAACTGTGCCATAGCCACGGCACCAACGATGATGACGATTTGCACGTCCACTTTTTCTGCGAGCGTTGTCATCGCATCTTCTGTCTTCACGACACTCCTATGCCACAGTTGGCTGTCCCTGAGGGCTACATTATCCACTCCTCCAATTATTTACTCAAAGGCATCTGTGCCGACTGTGCCTCAAAGGAGGTGGGGAAAAGATGAGCACTTCCAATTTCATTGCTAAGTTATTGCGTTGGTTTGACCAAAATCAGCGCTACCTGCCATGGCGTCTTACCAATGATCCCTATGCTGTTTGGCTCAGCGAAATCATCATGCAACAGACGCGGATCAGTCAGGGCACTGCCTATTGGGAGCGGTTCATGGAGACATACCCTACTGTGGAGGACCTCGCAGCTGCCTCGGAAGACGATGTCTTGAAGCTGTGGCAAGGGCTCGGCTATTATAGTCGTGCACGCAACTTGCACAAGGCAGCGCAACAAATCGTTGCTCTGGGACATTTCCCCGACACTATGGAAGGACTACTACAGCTTAGGGGTGTGGGTGAATACACGGCAGCTGCTATCGCGTCTTTCGCTTTCGGACAACCTACAGCTGCAGTCGATGGCAATTATTTCCGTGTTCTTTCTCGTGTGTATGGTATAGACACCCCTATCAATTCCACGGAGGGCAAACACGAGTTTCAGGCTCTGGCGGATAGTCTTGGCAAGGATTATCGTACCATCAATGCCGCCATCATGGACTTCGGCGCTTTGCAATGCACGCCTAAGTCGCCTGCTTGCATCGTATGTCCATTAGTAGAAGACTGCATTGCCCTTCGCGAAGGACGCGTTGACCTGTTGCCCGTCAAACTAAAGACAGTGCATCAAAAGACTCGGCATCTAGTCTATTTATACCTCCGTTGCCAAGGAAAAGTGGCCATCCGCCGCCGTGGAAAAGGAGATATTTGGCAGGGATTGTGGGAACCTGTGCTCATTGAACAAACTCCATCAGATGACAAAACGGTGACATCTTCCACAGCAAAGCAATTGCTTGCCCATGCCTCCTTGCTACGAAGCAATGTGAAGCACATACTGACTCACCAGATTCTCCTTGCCGATTTCTATCTCTCGGAGACCTCCTCACGCCCCGCAATACCCCCCGACTATGTCTGGATCGATGAGCAGAACCTTGACCAATACGCCATTCCGCGCCTCATTGAGATACTCTTCGAGGCGCTGCCAGCTCCGAATAATCATCTAAATGAATGAAATTGGGGGAATCGTGAGAAAGCTGTCATTAGGCATAACAACTCTAAAAGACAGCATAAACATCGCCCAAAAAACTATAGGCAGTAATCAACATAAACACAACTTACCTGTAATATATGGAAAATCCCTATATCAAGCAATTCCCAGAAATAATGAAGGGCAAGACCATCATGTACAATCATGGTTTCAGGTCGGCAGCATCGTCAGGCACAGTCAGTCGTATACAGCTGACGTTTCCAGAGGCCAAGGTAGTGGCTTTCGACTTGCCGTTGCATCCTGAGGAGGCCATGGCGTTGCTCAGAGAAAAGGTCATCGAGGTAAAGCCCGATCTCATCATTGGCTCGTCGATGGGTGGCATGTACACTGAAATGCTCTATGGCTA
This sequence comes from Prevotella sp. UBA5387, assembly GCA_002407775.1. Taxonomy (GTDB): domain Bacteria; phylum Bacteroidota; class Bacteroidia; order Bacteroidales; family Bacteroidaceae; genus Prevotella. The sequence continues at coordinate 798 of DHOP01000059.1, read as the reverse complement.
TGACCGTATCTGTGTGAACCCAGCCTTTGAGATGGGGCAAACGATGAAGGACCATGGTATGATAGGGAAGCAGACCTGGCAAAATCCACGGCAAGACGGTGAGAAAGAGTTTATCGTGACCAAGGCATTGGAGAAGGAATACCGAGAGATAACCGAACAATGCTTCAAAGGTTTGGAGGCTATGAGCCCCGAACAATTGGACGAGGAGCAACAGCATGTGTGGGGACTCTTCGGTGACGAAGACACGGTGGTCCACACATTCGACCTTTATCGCAGCCATTATCCACAAGCAGCCCACTTCCATGGTGAGCATCACATGAACGATCGGTCGTTCATGAATGGTGTGGTGCCTGTCATTCGATGGATCGACGATCGACAAGAACATCGCGATCGCCCCATAGTATACATTGATAATAGTACCCTTGCTGACAACTACGGACATCCGAAGTCAAGTCTCTCCAAAGCTTTTAATATGCTCATCGAGCGTTATCAAGTATATATCCTCGCTCCTGCTCAGACCAACGACCATGCCCAGCTCGATGCCGATGCACAATGGGCAGAGCAATATCTATCGACACCAGCACATGATCATATCATATTCAGCAACCAGAAGGACTTGCTTCTTGGTGATTATCTGATAGATACCAAACCCGATTCTAACTTTATGGGAACTGGACTCACATTTGGATCTGACGAGTTCAAGACTTGGGAAGAGGTTATCACATTCTTTGAAAGACTTGGAGGACAGTAGAAAAGAAGGAGCAGCCTCTCCCCTAGGAGGGTGTGTCAAAACAGGCA
>DHOP01000050.1 GCA_002407775.1 Prevotella sp. UBA5387 | reverse complement strand
TCGCACTTGGTACTTGAATCTACCTTTATTGTGCATATAATGAAATATTATGACAAAGTTTCCAATACTAAAAATGTTGATGTTCTTCCAAAAGTAGAGTATGAATTCATACCTTCCACTATCAAAGCATATCATGATCTTCAATTGAAGATTAATCATTATCTTTGGAGTATTCATCGATTCTATATCTATAAGACAACACCGCACAGCACTACTAGTCATCCTTATATAAACCACTGGCATAGAACGATAATAAATTTCTTCAATTTGTTTTCGGTTTCACATATTCTTTGTAATTTTGCAACATTAGTATTTATGAAATCATAAACTGAAGCATTGATCGAGAAACACGTTATTTTGGAGGACATTGACCCTGTCATCTTCTATGGGGTCAACAATAGTCATCTTCAAATGCTAAAGTCTCTGTTTCCGCAAGTCCGTATAATGGCACGAGATAACGTGATTCGTATTCTGGGTGATAGCGGGGAGATGGCCAATATTGAGGCATGCATTGAAAAGATGCGACTACATGTGCTGAAATACAACTCTATCTCCGACGAAGATATTCTCGATATTATCAAAGGTCATCAAACCAAAGCCGATGCAGTAAAAGGTGTTATAGTCTATAACATTTCTGGCAAGCCTATCAAGAGTCGGTCAGCAAACCAACAACACTTAGTAGATGCCTTCGACAAGAAGGATATGATTTTTGCCGTTGGCCCTGCTGGTACAGGTAAAACTTACTTAAGCATTGCACTTGCTGTAAAGTCACTCAAAGAGAAAAGTACTAAGAAAATCATCCTTAGTAGACCGGCTGTTGAGGCTGGTGAGAAACTTGGGTTTCTCCCGGGTGACATGAAAGACAAGATAGACCCCTATCTTCAGCCATTATACGATGCCCTGGAAGACATGATCCCTGTTGCTAGATTGCAGGACATGATGGACAAGCGCATCATCCAAATAGCCCCTCTCGCCTTCATGCGTGGGCGTACATTGAGCGATGCCGTAGTCATTCTTGACGAGGCACAAAACACTACAACAGCCCAAATCCGTATGTTTCTAACCCGTATGGGATGGAATTCCAAGATGATCATCACTGGGGACCTCACACAGATAGACCTGCCACGCGATCAGAAAAGCGGACTTAAGGAAGCTGTGGAAATCCTCAGCGACATCCCTGATATTTCAGTTGTCGAGCTAGACAGTAAAGACATAGTGAGGCACAAACTCGTCACTAGTATTGTTAAGGCTTATGATGCCCACGACAAGCACAAAAACGAGATTGGCGCAGAAGGCCACAACTCCACTCGTCATAATAAAAAGATGACCAACATGGATGACGAGAAGTTGTCATAAAAATTAAAAGTTTTCAGATTACAACATAAGGTTCCACATTTTAATTAAGGAGTCCCGGGGTCACCATTATTCTCATAAGAATGTGGCAGAAGGGGAAAAAGTTTATGAAAGCATTGACAAAAACCGATTTCCATTTTGATGGACAGAAGAGTGTTTACCACGGTAAAGTTCGTGATGTGTATGACATCAATGACGACCTTATTGTGATGGTTGCCACTGACCGCATTTCTGCATTCGACGTTGTGCTACCCAAGGGTATTCCTTTTAAAGGACAAGTTCTTAATCAGATCGCAGCTAAGTTCTTAGACCAAACTAATGACATCTGCCCCAACTGGAAGCTAGCTACTCCTGACCCCATGGTAACTGTAGGTCTGAAGTGCGAGGGTTTCCGTGTGGAAATGATCATCCGTTCTATCCTGACCGGCTCAGCTTGGAGAGAATACAAAAATGGCGCGAGAGAGCTTTGTGGTGTTAAGCTACCAGAGGGAATGCGTGAGAACCAGCGTTTCCCTGAGCCTATCGTTACCCCGACTACCAAAGCCGACACCGGCCACGACCTCAATATTTCACGCGAGGAAATCATCGAGCAAGGTATTGTGTCTGAAGAGGACTACAATGTCATTGAAGATTGGACACGTAAGCTCTTTGCTCGCGGTCAAGAAATTGCTGCTCAGCACGGCCTCATCCTTGTGGACACGAAGTATGAGTTTGGTAAACGCAATGGCAATCTTTACCTCATCGATGAGATTAACACACCAGATTCAAGCCGTTACTTCTACGCTGAGGGTTATGAAGAGCGTTTTGCGAATGGCGAACCACAGAAGCAGCTCTCCAAAGAGTTCGTTCGCCAGTGGCTTATTGAGCGCAATTTCATGAATGAGCCTGGCCAGACAATGCCTGAGATCACAGACGAATACGCTGAGAGTGTTTCCGAACGCTACATTGAACTATACGAGCGCATCACTGGAGAAAAGTTTGATAAGGCTAGCGAAGAGGGAGATATAGCCGCACGCATAGAGAAGAACGTGAAGGAGTATTTGGCTTCTCGCCAATAAAATCAGCATATGTACCGGCAGGAAAAGATAAAACCCTACGGCGAAGACGGTGAAAAAGGGCAGGTCGTAGAGCGGATGTTCGACAACATCGCAACCAACTATGACAAGCTAAACCATCGTCTTTCGTGGAATATCGACAAGGGATGGAGGCGCAAGGCTATTGGGCAATTGGAGCAGTTCCATCCTCAAACGATGCTCGATGTGGCTACCGGTACAGGCGATTTCGCCATACTTGCCGCAAAGATGCTCAAGCCTCAACACATCGTTGGGGCTGACATCTCTGAAGGTATGATGGCTATCGGCAAAGAAAAGGTCGCTAATTTGCACTTGGATCAGACGATTTCGTTCCGCAAAGAAGACTCACTAAACATGTCGTTTGCTGACGAGACTTTCGATGCAGTTACCGCGGCGTTTGGCATTCGCAACTTTCAGGACCTCGATCGTGGACTCAGCGAGATGTGTCGTGTGCTGAAGTATGGGGGACATCTCAGTATCGTGGAACTGACGACGCCTGTGCATTTCCCCATAAAGCAACTGTTTCGCGTCTACTCCCACACCTTTTTGCCAACCTACGCCAGCCTGATTTCCAAAGACAAAGCAGCGTATGAATATTTGACGGATACCATCGAGGCCTTCCCACAAGGAGAACAAATGATGATCATCCTTCAGCGGGCAGGCTTCCGAAAGACTTACTTCAAGCGACTTACTTTCGGTATCTGCACGCTATACTTGGCTGAAAAATAACTAAGATAATTAACTAACGATTCTACAACTCACCTTAACATCCAAATACAATGGACAAATATGGATTGATAGGCAAACACCTCGGGCACTCATTCTCAATTGGATATTTTAACGAAAAATTCCAAAGTGAGGGCATTGATGCCACTTACGAGAACTTTGAAATATCAACAGTCGATGGTATTCGCGAAATAATAGACACTAATCCCGAGCTCAAGGGATTGAATGTGACCATACCTTACAAGGAGGAAGTTATCAATTACTTGGACTTTGTAAGTCCCAATGCTCGTGAAATTGGTGCCGTCAACGTAATCAAAGTTGTCCACAAGGGAAAGAAGACAATTCTGAAAGGCTATAATAGCGATATTATCGGCTTTACCAGAAGCATCGAACCGATGCTGAAACCTTATCATAAGAAAGCTCTGATTCTTGGCACAGGAGGTGCCGCAAAAGCCGTAATGACTGGTCTGAAGTCGTTAGGGGTAGAAACGCTTATGGTCAGCCGCTCTACCCGTCCAAATACCATTCGTTATGAACAGTTGACTCCAAATCTCGTTCAAGAGTACAATGTCATTGTCAATTGTACTCCCTTGGGCATGTATCCCAAGGTCAACGAGTTTCCACAACTTCCTTACGAGGGCATGAACGAAAAAAATCTGCTCTACGATCTCATTTATAATCCAGACGAAACCATGTTCATGCGCAAGGGCAAAGCTCAGGGTGCTGTGACTAAGAACGGCTTAGAGATGCTGCTTTTGCAAGCTTTTGCAAGCTGGGAATTCTGGAATTCTGATACGTTTTAAAATCAATTTAATGGACAACAGATACATGATGCGTGGCGTGAGCGCCGCCAAAGAAGACGTGCACAGCGCCATCAAGAACATCGACAAAGGTGTTTTCCCGCAGGCTTTCTGCAAAATCATCCCTGATATACTCGGTGGCGATCCCGCCTATTGTAACATTATGCACGCAGACGGCGCCGGAACAAAATCGTCGTTGGCTTATATGTACTGGAAGGAAACAGGGGATCTCAGCGTGTGGAAAGGCATTGCCCAGGATGCTGTGGTAATGAATACCGATGACCTACTCTGTGTTGGTGCAGTAGATAACATTCTCGTTTCTAGCACTATAGGTCGCAACAAGATGCTCATTCCGGGAGAAGTAATCAGCGCCCTCATCAACGGAACAGATGATTTCTTGGCTCAATTGCGAGACATGGGCATAGGCATTTGGCCTACAGGTGGCGAGACTGCCGATGTAGGCGACTTGGTTCGTACGATCATCGTGGACTCCACCGTGACCTGTCGTATGCGCCGCGATGAAGTCATCGACAATGCAAACATCCGTCCAGGTGATGTCGTCGTTGGACTGAGTTCCACAGGTCAGGCGACCTACGAGACTCAATACAATGGTGGTATGGGAAGCAACGGTCTGACAAGTGCCCGCCATGATGTATTCGCAAAATATTTGGCAGAGAAGTATCCGGAAAGTTTCGATCGCGCAGTACCAAGCGACCTCGTATATAGTGGCAAGTATAGGCTAACCGATGCCATTGACGACGTTCCTGTTGATGCGGGGAAATTGGTACTCTCTCCCACCCGAACCTATGCTCCAGTGATCAAGAAGCTATTCGACAAGATGCGTCCTGAGATCCATGGAATGGTACATTGCACTGGTGGTGCACAGACTAAAGTGTTGCACTTCGTAAGCGAAGACTGCAAAGTTATCAAAGATAATATGTTCCCTGTACCCCCTCTTTTCCGTATCATTCATGAATGCTCGGGCACTGACTGGAAAGAGATGTATCAGGTATTCAATATGGGGCATAGAATGGAAATCTATGTTCGTCCAGAGATGGCCGCCCAAGTCATTGAGACTAGCCAAAGCTTTGGAATTGATGCTCAGGTGGTTGGACACATTGAAAAGGGTGAGCGCTCATTAACCATCAAATCTGAATACGGAGAATTTAATTACTAATGGTAGAAAATAACAACATACTCGAAAAGCTCGATGGACTTGAATCGCGCTATGAAGAAGTAAGCACACTCATCACCGATCCAGACGTTATAGCTGATCAAAGACGTTATGTCAAACTGACAAAGGAATATAAGGACTTAGGTGACCTCATGGATTTGCGGAAGCAATACATTGATTGCTTAAACGCAATCATGGAGGCAAAAGACGTCTTGACAAACGAAAACGACGCCGACATGAAGGAGATGGCGCGCGAAGAACTGGCTGAGAATGAGGCTATGCAACCCAAACTCGAAGAGGATATCAAGATGGCACTTGTGCCAAAAGATCCCGAGGATGCAAAGAATGTACAGATGGAGATACGCGCTGGAACAGGTGGCGACGAGGCTGCCTTGTTTGCTGGCGACCTATTTAAAATGTACAAGAATTATTGTGAGTCCAAGGGCTGGACAGTAAGCGTAACCAATGCTTCCGAGGGAGCTGTCGGTGGATTTAAGGAAATCGACCTTGCCGTAAATGGAGACAATGTTTATGGCACCCTCAAATATGAGAGTGGCGTACACCGCGTGCAGCGCGTACCAGCTACAGAGACACAGGGCCGTATGCATACTTCGGCCGCTACAGTAGCCGTATTGCCAGAAGCTGACAAGTTTGAAGTCAACATCAATGAAGGCGATATTAAGTGGGACACCTTCCGTTCAAGTGGTGCGGGTGGGCAAAACGTGAACAAGGTGGAGTCAGGCGTACGTCTGCGCTATCCCTGGAAAAACCCAAGCACCAACGAAGTGGAGGAGATTCTTATCGAATGTACGGAGACACGCGACCAGCCAAAGAACAAGGAGAGAGCACTTGCGAGACTCTATACCTACATCTACGATCATGAGCACTCCAAGTATCTCAACGACATTTCGTCAAGACGCAAGAGCCTCGTATCTACGGGTGACCGTAGCGCAAAGATTCGTACATATAACTATCCTCAGGGTCGCATCACTGACCATCGCATCGGTTATACTATTCATGATCTTCAAGGCTTCCTTGGTGGAGACATACAGGACATGATTGATCATCTCTCCATTGCAGAAAACGCCGAGAAACTCAAAGAAACAGAACTATAAATCATGACCTACGACCAACTCAAGGCACAGATTTTCAAGAAGCAGACCTTCCTTTGCGTGGGTCTTGACCCTGATATTCGTAAGATACCAGAGCATCTGTTGAACGAAGATGAGCCAATCTTCGAGTTTAACAAGCAGATCATTGATGCTACGGCTGACTATTGTGTAGCCTATAAACCCAACCTTGCATTCTATGAAAGTCAAGGGATCAAGGGAATGATGGCATTCGAACGGACCATCCATTACATCAAGAAGTTCTACCCAGAGCACTTCGTTATCGCTGACGCTAAGCGTGGCGACATTGGCAATACAAGTACAATGTATGCACGCACCTTCTTTGAAGAATACAACGTGGACGCACTGACGGTTGCGCCATACATGGGTGAGGACAGTGTAACTCCTTTCTTGGAATACGATGGCAAGTGGGTTATTATTCTCGCATTGACTTCCAACAAAGGATCGCAAGACTTCCAGCTAACTGAAGACAAACAGGGAAAGCGACTCTTTGAACATGTTTTAAGCAAGAGTCAAGAATGGGGAAACACGGACAACATGATGTTTGTCGTTGGTGCAACGCAAGGTAAAATGTTCGAAGATATTCGTTGTGTCGCTCCTCAACACTTCTTGCTCGTTCCAGGAGTGGGTGCTCAGGGTGGTAGTCTTCAGGAGGTTTGCCAATATGGCATGACCAGGGACTGCGGACTGTTAGTCAATTCAAGTCGCGGTATCATTTATGCTAGAAATGACCAAGACTTTGCCAAGGCTGCTGCCGTCAAAGCTCAAGCCCTACAAAAGGAAATGGCTATAGAGCTTGCTAAGATAAAGTAATCCCTTTAAAGCATATTTTTCGCTCTTCAACTCATGATGACCTCATGATTTTGAAGAGCGATTTTCTTTGTCCGACTATTTATATATCATAGCAATACTGATACATAACTAGGGCGATAATAAGGTTAAGAACACACCATAATTCGATTCGTTTTGCATAGTGATTCAAATTGATTAAGCGAGAGAATCAATTTGTTTCACAATATGATACAATTTGATTCAAAGTGAAATGTAAATTGTTTCACAAACACAACCTGCTAAATTCGCCGCTCTGCCCCTTATAATTAGCAATCTCATAAATAAGAAAAAATCAGTAGAAAACTTTCGGAACAAGGGCAGTGTACAAAAAATAGTCAAATATTACTCCACAATTACAAGAATTAGGGAATAAATAGCTATATTTGCAAAATTATAAAAATCTGAGTGAGGAGAATGGAATTTACAGCGAAACAGATAGCTCAATTCATACAGGGAAAAATCGTTGGCGATGAGAATGCTAGTGTGCACACCTTCGCAAAAATTGAAGACGGTGTTCCAGGTGCTATTTCTTTTCTAGCAAACCCCAAATATATCCATTATGTCTATGAGACCCAATCATCTGTGGTTCTCATAGACGAGTCCATAAAAATAGATAATCCTGTCGATGCAACGCTCATCTATGTGAACAATGCTCGTGACTGCGTGGCTCGTCTTCTACAATTGTATGAGAACTCAAAGCCTCGCAAGACCGGTGTTGATAGCTTAGCGTTAATATCTCCCAAGGCAAAAATTGGAGAGAATGTATACATAGGTCCATTCGCATACATTGGTGATGGTGTGGAGATTGGTGATAATTGCCAAATCTATCCACACGTAACGATTTGTGATAACGTTCATGTTGGCGAAGAATGTCTGTTTTATCCAAACGTTACCGTATACCATGACTGCAAGATTGGCAATCGTGTGGTATTACATGCCGGTACCGTTATCGGAGCCGATGGATTTGGATTTGCACCCAGCGCCAATGGTTACGATAAGATTCCACAGATTGGTATTGTTACCATAGAGGATGATGTGGAGATTGGTGCCAACACGTGCGTGGACCGTTCCACAATGGGTTCTACCTACATACGTAAGGGTGTGAAACTAGACAACTTAGTACAGATAGCCCATAATACAGATATTGGCGAAAACACTGTGATGTCAGCCCAAGTCGGCGTAGCTGGTTCGACGAAGGTTGGACAGTGGTGCATGTTCGGCGGTCAAGTCGGTATAGCAGGCCATATCACCATTGGCAACAAGGTGATGCTTGGTGCTCAAAGCGGCGTTCCAAGTTCACTCAAGGACGACCAGACACTTATTGGTACTCCACCTATGCCCCAATTCCCCTATTTCAAGAGCCAGGCTATCTTCCAGAAATTACCAGAGATGTACAAACAGCTGCATAAACTACAGCAAGAAATTGAAGAACTCAAAAACAAGAAATAAATGGATACTGAAAAGCAAAGGACGCTTGGCGGAAGTTTCTCTCTCTTCGGAAAAGGACTTCATACAGGCCTCAGTCTGACAGTTACCTACAATCCGGCTCCCGAGAACACCGGTTACAAAATACAACGCATTGACCTTGAAGGGCAACCCACCATTCAGGCCGTTGCCGAAAATGTAGCTGATACTCGCCGTGGTACGGTGCTACAAAAAGGAGCTGTTCGTGTTTCCACCGTGGAACACGGCATGGCCGCCTTATATGCATTGGGAATTGACAATTGCCTCATACAGGTCAATGGACCAGAGTTCCCCATTCTTGATGGCTCCGCTGCCATGTATGTGGAGCAAATCAACAAAGTGGGCATCGTAGAACAGACTGCTCCAAAAGACTATTATATCATTCGAAAGAAACTTGAGGTAAAGGATGAGGAAAGTGGGTCATGCATTACCATACTACCCGACCAAGATTTCTCTATCACTTCAATGTGTTCGTTCAACTCTAAGTTTATCAGCAGCCAATTCGCTACACTCGATAGAATTGAAGAATTTGCTACTGATATTGCTCCGGCAAGGACGTTCGTCTTCGTTCGTGATATCGTACCATTGCTTGAAGCCAACCTAATTAAGGGCGGCGATCTTGACAATGCCATCGTGATCTACGAAAGAAAGGTAGAGCAAGACAAACTTGACAAGCTGGCTGATCTGATTAATGTGCCTCACATTGATGCCACTAAGATAGGATATATTCAACATAAGCCACTGTTGTGGGACAATGAATGCACTCGTCATAAGCTGCTCGATATTGTTGGTGACATGGCTTTGGTGGGCAAACCTATCAAGGGACGCATCATTGCCACACGTCCAGGACACACCATCAACAATAAGTTTGCTCGGCTCATGCGCCAAGAGATACGCAAGCATGAGGTACAGGCACCTATCTACGATGCCAACGAGGAGCCATTGATGGACAACATTCGCATTCGCGAACTACTTCCACACCGCTATCCTATGCAGCTGATAGATAAGGTGATATCCATGGGTGCCACAAGTATCGTGGGTATTAAAAACATCACTGCTAACGAACCATTCTTCCAGGGACACTTTCCCGAGGAACCGGTCATGCCCGGAGTGCTACAGGTAGAGGCCATGGCACAATGCGGAGGACTTTTGGTACTCAGCCAAGTGGAGGAGCCTGAACGCTGGTCGACCTACTTTTTGAAAATCGATGATGTGAAGTTCCGCCACAAAGTAGTACCTGGCGACACACTATTGTTCCATGTAGAGTTACTCCATCCTCTTCGTCATGGTATCAGTTCTATGAAAGGATACGCCTTTGTGGGCGACCATGTCGTATCAGAAGCCACATTCACCGCTCAAATCACTAAAAATAAATAAACGAGAATGAACCAAATAAGTCCTTTAGCATTTGTACATCCAGAAGCCAAACTAGGCGACAACAACATCATAGGACCATTCTGTTACATTGATTGTGATACCGTTTTGGGGGACAATAATGTACTCCAGAACAGCGTTACCATAAATCGTGGTGCTCGAATTGGTAACAACAACGAGATCTTTCCCGGTGCAAGTCTATCGACAAAACCACAAGATCTCAAATTCAAAGGTGAGGAAACCACTTGCGTGATTGGAGACAACAATAGTATTCGTGAGAACGTTACTATATCAAGAGGCACAGCCTCGTCCGGCAGCACCAGCCTTGGCAGCAACAACCTTCTTATGGAAAACATGCACATTGCTCACGACTGCTATGTCGGCAGCAATGTCATTATAGGTAATTCAACCAAACTTGCAGGAGAGGTACATATACACGACAACGCAATATTAAGCGCTGCCGTCCTGACTCATCAATTCTGTACAATAGGCGGTTATGTCATGATACAAGGTGGGAGTCGCTTTAGCCAAGATATTCCACCATATATTATTGTGGGCAGATTCCCTGTAAAATATATGGGTATCAACCTAGTAGGCTTGAGACGCCATGGATTTAGCAATGAGCTTATTGACCTCATTCACAACGCTTACCGTCTTCTCTATAGCCAAGGTGTGATAGCAGAGGGTATCGAAGAAATCAAGAAGAACCTTCAAATTACCCCAGAGATCCAATATATCATCGACTTTGTTGAGTCTTCTAAACGCGGCATCATTAGATAGTAAACGGTCATCACCGTCTAATTTCTTTTCGAAATGAAGACACTCGTTGTCATTCTTGGCCCTACAGGGGTTGGTAAGACGGAGCTATGTCTTAGCATAGCCGAGCATTTTGGATTGCCAATTATCAACGCTGACTCTCGTCAGATATTTTCAGAGTTGCCTATTGCAACCGCCGCCCCTACTGAATCACAACAACAAAGGGTAAAGCACTACTTTGTAGGAAACCGTCACATTGAAGATTACTATTCCGCATCGATGTATGAGGAGGACGTTATGGCGTTGCTCCCCAAACTTTTCATCGATAGCGATATAGCACTTCTAACTGGTGGTTCAATGCTTTACCTTGACTCGGTATGCAACGGAATCGATGACATTCCTACCATAGATGCACAGACCAGAGCTAAGTTGAAACGTGATTTGAGCGAACAAGGACTTCCTTCATTAGTTGACCGACTGAAAGAATTGGACCCAGAACATTGGGCCATCGTTGATAGACTGAATCCTCGCCGTGTGGTTCATGCTCTCGAAATCTGCGAGATGACTGGCAAAACCTATACCTCTTTTCGCACGAACGAGAAAAAGCAAAGACCTTTTCGGATTGTGAAAATAGGACTCAACCGACCACGCGAGGAACTCTATGAACGCATTAACCAGCGCGTATTGACCATGATGGAAAGCGGATTGGAGGCCGAGGCACGTGCTTTATATTCGAAGAGAGCACTCAACGCGCTCAATACCGTAGGCTACAAAGAGATGTTCGCCTATTTCGACGGCACCATTCCCCTTGAGGAAGCGGTACGACAGATCCAATCGAACACCCGAAGATATATGCGAAAGCAACTAACATGGTTTAACAAAGACACTGATATAAAGTGGTTTTCGCCAGAAAATATGGAATATATTATAAATTATATTGACCAAGAAACCCATTAATCGACTTTATTATATACCTTTGTAAAGGTGGTTTTTCAATAGAATATCGACATTAACAAACAGGATTAGGAGGAACATTTGTCATGAAAACAATCAAGAAAGCATTCCTTTGGATTTGGCGCAAAGTCAAAAAATTCTGGCCATGGTATAAGAATCTATATCGAGGAAAGAAGTGGTACACCAAGACTTTGATAGCCATTGTCTCGTGCATTGTGGCCTTCATCCTCTATCTTGGGGTTGTGGACATGAATTTCCTTTGGCTTTTCGGCAAGAGTCCTGGTTATTTCTCAGGCATCATGGATCCACAGACCAGCGAGGCTTCCGAGATTTACAGCGCTGATGGAAAGCTTATTGGCAGATACTTCAATGAGAATCGTACGCCTGTGAAATACGAGGAAATCAATCCTGATTTCTTCAAGGCTCTTGTTGCCACTGAGGATGTGCGCTACTACAGTCGCCCACGCGGCATGGCTGTCGACATAGTTGGTATCATGTCTGCAATGAAAGATGCCCTTTTCCACCATGACGGTCGTGGGGCTTCTACCATTTCACAGCAGTTGGCTAAGAATATGTTCCGCGTCCGCTCACAATATTCCACTGGTTTGTTGGGCATGATTCCCGGGCTGAAGATTCTTATTGTGAAGAGCAAGGAATGGATTATCGCAACGAAACTTGAGACTGTCTACAACAAGAAGGAAATCCTCACTATGTATGCCAATACTGTGGATTTCGGTTCTAATGCCTATGGTATCAAGACTGGCGCCAAGACCTACTTCGACAAATTGCCAAATGAGTTGAATACCCAGGAATGTGCGGTGCTTGTAGGTATGCTTAAGGCTACCACCATTTACAACCCCAAGACAAATCCAAAGAATAGTCTTGCTCGTCGCAATACAGTGCTTGACAATATGCATTCCAATGGGGACCTAACGCGAGAAGCCTGCGACTCCATCAAGCAATTGCCTATCGAACTGAAGTTTAGAATGCAAGAGAACTATGACGGACAAGCTATGTATTTCCGTCAAGCTGTTGCCGATAACTTGAAGACTTGGTGCGAAGACAATGGTTACGACCTATATAGTTCTGGACTGAAGATATATACGACGATCGACACCAAGATGCAGGAGTATGCTGAGGCTGCTGCCAAGAAGCAGATGCTGAATGTACAGCGCAACTTCAACAATCATTGGGAAATATATCGCAACCAAGACAAGAATTGGATGCGTCAGGAACCATGGCGCGATGAAAACGGAAATCTGATTCCCAATTTCATAGACAACATCGCAATGCGATTACCTTTCTACAAGGATCTTCAACAGCGATTCCCCAACAATCCAGACTCTGTTAGATATTACTACAAGGAATGGAAGCACCCTGTGAAGGTTTTCGACTATGACAAGGGTACTATTACAAAGAATCTCACTTCTGAAGACTCCATCAAATACATGGTGAGCTTCATGCATTGCGCCATGGTGGCTATGGAACCTCAGACAGGTGCAGTGAAAGCTTGGGTCGGCGATATCGATTTCAAGACTTGGAAGTATGACAAGGTGACCGCTGAGCGTCAGCCAGGATCCACGTTTAAGCTTTTCGTCTATACCGAGGCTATGAACCAAGGGCTCACACCTTGTGACAAACGTCGCGATGAATATATCTCCATGGAGGTCTTCGACAAGAAGAAAAACGAGATGACCACTTGGACACCGAGCAACGCCAACGGCAGTTTTTCTGGTGACTCTGTTCCTCTAAAGGGTGCCTTTGCACGAAGCATCAACTCTATCGCTGTGAGACTCGGTCAGGAGATGGGCATAAAACGTGTCATTACCACTGCCGAAGCTATGGGTATTAAGAGTCCTTTGGACGATGCACCATCATTGGTTCTGGGATCAAGCGATGTTTCTTTGTTGGAAATCACCAATGCCTATTGCACCGTTGCCGACAATGGTATGCACCATGAGCCAATGCTTGTGACACGCATCGTCGATAAAGATGGTAAAGAAGTATATTCAGACAAGACGCAGTCTGTACAAGTCATCCCTTACAAGAGTGCCTTCTTTATGCAGCAACTGCTTCAAGGATCAATGCGTGAGCCAGGCGGTACCAGCCAGAGCCTATGGGGCTATATAGGTCAATACCGTGATACAGAGTTCGGTGGCAAGACTGGAACATCCAACAACAACTCGGACGGATGGTTCATGTGCGTATCCCCCAAACTCGTCGTTGGTGCATGGGTTGGTGGTGAATATCGAAGCATCCACTTCCGAACGGGTGCCTTAGGACAAGGATCAAGGACCGCTCTCCCAATCACAGGTTACTTCATGCAGTCGGTATTGGCTGATCCGAACTTCTCAAGGTATCATGGGAAGTTCCAAAAACCGGAAGATGCTAACATCACAAGAGATATGTACATCTGTGATAGTTACGTGACGCGGGCTAAACCCGATACGATAGCAGCTGACAGTACCAACATCGTTACTGAAGAGGAGATCATACTTGACGAAAATGGTAACCCTGTTCAAAAGGAGAAAACTCCCGATGTAAAGGAACCAAGCACGGCTACTCCTCCCGAGAAAAAGCCAGAAAAGGCTAAGCCGACAAAGGAGGAAGTAACCTTTGACAACTTATAAGACTATCCCAACATGCATGACTCCTGCCAATTGGCAGGGGTCGTGTTATTTATAAAGATATGGCGACTGGAACAGAGACACAGATCGACGAGCAGAACGCAGAACTACAACGTGCACTACAAATCATACAGTCCACGCGTCGATCACTCTTTCTCACGGGGAAGGCTGGAACCGGGAAGTCAACCTTTCTGCGATATATTGCCAAGAACACCAAGAAGAAAAACATCATTCTAGCTCCCACTGGAATAGCTGCCATCAATGCAGGCGGTGTGACATTGCACAGCTTTTTCAAGCTTCCATTCCACCCACTATTGCCGGATGACGTGCAATTCTCGCCAAAGAATATCCGAAAGACGTTGCGATACAACAGCGAGAAAATCAAAATCATTAAGGAATTAGAGCTTATCATCATCGACGAAATCAGCATGGTTCGTGCTGACATCATCGATTTCATAGACAAAGTACTACGCATCTACAGCCAGAACATGCGTGAACCATTCGGTGGCAAGCAACTATTGCTCGTAGGTGATATCTATCAGTTGGAACCGGTCGTGACAGAAAATGATCGGCAACTGCTCCAGCCCTTCTATCCTTCCGCGTTTTTCTTCAATGCCAAAATATTCTCATCGTTACAGCTCATCTCCATTGAGTTGCAAACAGTTTACCGCCAAAGAGACCCTGAATTTATCTATATACTCGACAAAATTCGTGTTTCTCAGGCGACAAATGCCGATATAGGTCTGCTCAATGAACGTGTAAATACAAGCGTGTCTGATGAGGATTCCATTTCAAACGAAGCCCCTGAGACCCCATTATCCATCACTCTTTCCACTCGTCGTGACACTGTAGATGACATAAACAATCGCCATCTCAAAGCATTACCTGGTAAAGCAAAGATGTTAGAGGGAGTTATAAGAGGCGAATTTCCCCTTTCTTCACTGCCCACACCAAAGGAACTCTACCTCAAACTCGGTGCACAGGTACTGTTTGTCAAGAATGATCTTGACCACAGGTGGGTAAATGGAACCCTTGGAACAATCATAGGATTTGACGAGGATGAAACCTTTGTTTATATTCGGACGGAAGATGGACAGGAGGTTGACGTTGAGCAAGAAGTGTGGAGTAATGTGAAATACACCTACAATAGTGAAGAACACAAGATCGAGGAGAAGGAGCTTGGCGCATATTCTCAGTTCCCCATCAAGTTGGCTTGGGCCATCACAGTGCACAAGAGTCAAGGCCTCACCTTCAATAACGTCAAAATTGACTTCACCGGTGGTGTCTTCGCAGCTGGACAGACGTATGTGGCATTGTCGCGATGCACGTCACTAAAGGGAATCACTCTCACTAGCCCAATCCGCCGAAGTGACATTTTCGTGCATCCAGAGGTAGTTCGCTTCTCTCAAAACTATAACAATCCCGGTATCATTACTACCGCTTTAAAGCAGTCAAAAGCCGACAAGGAATATTGGGATGCCGTGCATGCTTTTGACAAAGGCGACATGCAAGCCACTCTTGATAACTTTTTCTTAGCCATTCACAGCCGTTACGATATTGAGAAACCTGTATCAAGACGTTACCTTCGCCGTAAGCTCAACATTATTAACACACAACGTGCTGAGATCGAACGGTTGCATCAGGAAGCCGACAAACAAGCAGATTTCCTCAAAAAGTTGGCAGTTGAATACCTTGTTATGGGCAAAGAATGCGAGCGTGAGGGTATGAGAGAAGCAGCATTAAGGAATTATGAAAAGGCTTTGGCACTTTGTCCAGACTTCCCTGAAGCCCAAAGGAAAGTGAAAAAAATAAGCAGCAAGAAGGCATAAGATTCGCAATATCTTGGCACCGATATACTATTGTCTCTTTCTATGCTTTCATTCAAGATACCTAATATGTGTGTTTATTTTTAGCCTCGATTTGCGTTTAACATCTTGTTCAAAATCTTAAGTTCTTGCGATTACTATCCTTTGGCACTCCGGTTAGTATCTAATGGCACTGCGTTAAGGCCTTAAACGCAACGCGTTTACTATCCAATCGCCCTCCCATTCGGCATCAATGGCAAGTCCAATGACTATGCCTAAATTTACT
>DHOP01000071.1 GCA_002407775.1 Prevotella sp. UBA5387 | reverse complement strand
AAGTAAATCTGATATAAGTCACTTCCACTGATGTCAGCTGTATGACGTGTCCCAATATAACACAGAAAATGGCAAAGGCCTTGGTCAAATCCAAGTAAAGAATGCGCTGATTGTGTTGGCGGGTATTTTCCATGTGATGAATTAAGGTGATCAATTTGCAATTTAAGAAATGACATGTTGCATGCCCGCTCATAAAGGAGAATGCAAAATTAGATAAAACCTACAGGAAGACGAAACTATTAAGGATAAAAAATGGTCCGAACATTCAAGACAAACTGAATGCTCGAATCATTTCTTATCAAAACATGTAGTCCGATTTCTGTTTCGGGCAGATCCTACTCCTTCTTTTTAGATGTTCGTCCTCCACCCCATGCCGGCTTGCGGGTCCTCCGAGGCTTGCTCGGCTTAGCGACATTACCCTCAGTGGAGACATTTGGTGCAGCATTGGTGCTAACGAGAGTGTAGTCGAGCTGCCGTTTCTCAAGGTTAGCCTTGGCTACCTTGATGCGGATTGGGTCGCCAAGCTGATACTTGTGGTGGTGTCTACGACCACGAAGCAAGAAATTACGCTCGTCGAAGTCATAGTAGTCATCATCCAAGTCACGCATCGGCACCATACCCTCACAATGATTATCGTCAATCTCAGCATAGATACCGTAGCTCGTAATTCCACTGATGTGGGCATCAAACTCCTCGCCTACCCTGTCGCCCATAAACTCAACCATTTTATATTTAATTGAGTCACGCTCGGCATTCTGAGCGATTTGCTCCATGTCAGAACAGTGCTCGCACAACTCCTCATAGTGTTTCTCGTTGGCAGAACGACCACCTTCTTGATAACTTGTAAGCAAGCGATGGACCATTGTGTCTGGATAACGACGGATAGGAGAGGTGAAATGCGTATAGTAATCAAAGGCAAGACCAAAGTGTCCTATATTGTGCACACTGTATTTTGCCTTCATCATGGCACGCAATGCAACGGACTGGATGACCTTCTGTTCACGTTTACCTTCAGTTTCATCCATCAACTTATTAAGGCTTCGGGCTATGGCACCTTGCGTTCCCTCTGTCTTGACCCTATAACCGAACTTTACTACGAACTCCCTAAGATTCTCCAACTTCTGCGGATCTGGGTTTTCGTGGATACGATAGGGCAACACCTTGGCTTTCTTGCCACCGCTAACCTTGCCAACATCCTCTGCCACAGTACGGTTGGCGAGCAACATAAACTCCTCAATAAGTTTATTGGCATCCTTCGACCGCTTGAAGTAGGCTCTTGTTGGGTGACCCTTTTCATCAACATCGAAATGAAGTTCCTCAGAGTCAAACCTTACCGAACCACTCTTAAAACGGCGTTCACGCAACTTCTTGGCCAAACGATCCAGCATGCAAACTTCCCAAGCATATTCGCCTTTATAACCTGTTGATCCTGGGTCTGGTGCAGGCTGGCCTGTTCCATCCACTACACCGTTGTCTTCCAAGAGCTGTTGTGCCTCCTCATAGGCATAACGGCGATCTGAACGAATGATGGTATGCTTGATGCGATAGTTCCGGATATAAGCATCCTCGTCAAGGTCAAAGATCACACTATATGTCAGTTTCTCCTCTTCTGGACGGAGCGAACAGATAAAGTTGCACAACCTTTCGGGCAACATTGGGATAGTACGATCCACAAGATACACCGATGTTGCACGCTTCACTGCTTCCTTGTCAATGACACTTCCTTCAGTAACGTAGTGAGAAACATCAGCGATATGCACGCCTACCTCATAGAGTCCATTCTCCAATTTTTTGATAGAGAGAGCATCGTCGAAGTCCTTTGCATCCTTCGGGTCAATGGTGCAGGTCCACGTTTTACGGAAATCCTCGCGCTCGGCCTCGTCTTTTGCCGTAATGGTAGCATCTATCTTTTCAGCCTCATCCTCCACATCCTTAGGATATTTGTAGGGCAATCCATACTGTGCAAGGATGGTGTTCATCTCCACATCGTTATCTCCGCTCATCCCAAGCACATCGATCACCTCTCCTATAAAGGTGCTATGCTCTGGGTCCGGCCACTTAACGATCTTCACCAAAGCCTTCTCTCCTGTCTTTCCACCCATGAGCTTATCCTTTGGAATGAGCACATCGTGAACAAGAGTGCTATTCTGAGGCTGAAGGAAAGCAATGTCACTATCAACATTCAGACGTCCAACGAACACGTCTTTAGCTCGTTCCAGAATGGCAATAACCTGTGCTTCCTTGATGTGTTTCTCCCTGCGTGCCATGAATGACACACGAACACGGTCGCCTGTTAGGGCTGACATTGAGTTACGTTCAGCGACAAATATTGGCTTCTCCTGACCGTCTGGAATAAAGGAGTTCTTGCCATTCGACTTGCGAATAAACCGACCTTCCTGCACCTGCCCATTGGTGTTAAGGGCATATGAAGTATCGCTCACCTTGCGCAAGAAGTCGTCCCATGCCATCTCCTCCATGATATCAATGGCTAGCATCTTCTGTGGATGAGTGTCAAGGTTCAGACTTTGGAATATCTCTTTGAACGAAAGCGTTTTTCCCGGCTGTGAGGTGAAGAAACCTTCCAACATCTCAGACAACTGTTTCTTCGACAGTCGCTTGCCGGCTTTCCTTCCTTTTCCCATATTGTATAGATTTAAATTTGTTGTAGCTTTATGCAAATTAACTAAAAAGAAATGAAGATTCCTAATTTCATTTTGATTATTTTGCATTTCATCGAAAATGTAGTAATTTTGTAACGATATAAAGATGAGGACCTTTCTAAGATTTTTTTGTCCTCTGATTACATTTGCGACATGATCCTAATAATGATTATCGCTATAGCGAGCAACATGATAGGCAATGTAGTGGGTTATATGTCCCAAACACTGCCGATATCATTAATGCCGATGAAGTATCTTTCGACACTCCAAGGTTCATGCCGTACCCTATCCAAAAACCGTATAAGCGGTTATTCATACACGCCCGTTACTCAGTTTGTTCAATCCTCAATGCCTTATGCAACAGCCCGATAACCCTGCTCCGATGAGCATTCTTATTACTGGCGCCAGTGGTTTCATTGGCAGCTTCATCGTTGAAGAAGCCTTAAGACAAGGTTTCGAAACTTGGGCTGCTGTACGCAAAAGTAGTTCACGCAAGTATCTTCAGGATAGCCGCATACACTTCATTGAGCTTGACCTTTCATCCGAGGACACGGTCCGGTCCCAGCTCTCTGGGCATACGTTTGACTATGTGGTTCACGCCGCCGGTGCTACCAAGTGCCTGCATCATGACGATTTTTTAAAGGTCAACCATCAGGGCACGGTCAATCTTGTAAACGCGATCTTGAAACTACAGATGCCAATGCGTCGATTCGTCTATCTCTCATCGCTAAGCGTTTATGGTGCCATACACGAGCAACGACCATATCAAGAGATTGAGGAAAATGACACACCAAGACCCAATACGGCCTATGGCAAGAGCAAGCTCAAGACCGAGCGCTTCCTCGACACTATTGGCAGCGATTTCAACTATATCATCCTCCGCCCCACAGGAGTCTACGGTCCACGAGAGAAAGACTACTTTCTCATGGCAAAGAGCATCAAGAAGCACTTGGATTTCAGCGTGGGCTACAGACAACAAGACATCACTTTTGTTTACGTCAGGGATGTGGTACAGGCTATCTTTCTCTGTCTAGACCGTGGCATGTCCGGTCGCAAATATTTCCTCACCGATGGCAATATTTATCAAAGCAGTGACTTTAGTGACCTCATTCACGAAGAACTTGGCAGCTCTTGGTGGATTCGCATCAAGGCACCACTATGGGTTCTCCGCTTTGTCACACTGATCGGGGAGTCCATCGGTCGTCTCAAGGGACAGAGCAGTGCACTCAACAACGACAAGTATAACATTTTAAGGCAGCGCAACTGGCGTTGCAACATTGAGCCTACTTGCGATGAATTGGGCTATCATCCCGACTATTCGTTGCGCGATGGTGTCAAGGAGACCATCGCCTGGTATAAGGAGAACCAGTGGCTCTGATAATCACTGAAAAACATGAACATTAAGAAGTACTTTAAACGAGAACAAAGTGCTCGTAAGGGATTGATGGCTATAGAATGGGTCATCATTATCTACGCAGCCTTGACGCTTCTCATCGTACTCTTCGGAATAAACAAATTGCAATACCCTGACGCAATGATCTTTGATCGATTGCGCATGGTTGCTATCACCTTAGGTATGTGGGCAGTATATAAACTGGTGCCCTGCCGTGCCACGAGAATGCTTCGCGTATTGATGCAATTCGCACTCATTGGCTGGTGGTACACGGACACTTACTCAATAAATTGCCTCTTTCCCAACCTCGACCACATCTTCGCGAGTCTCGAACAGTCCCTCTTTGGTTACCAGCCCTCACTCATTTTCTGTGAGAATTATAACCAAATCTGGTTTTCAGAACTCATGGATATGGCCTATGCCAGCTACTTTCCCATCATCGCCGTTGTCACCCTTTACTACTTCTTCAAACGTTATAAGGAGTTCGAACGTACTTCCTTTATCATTATAGCTTCGTTTTTTGCCTTTTATGTCATCTATGCATTCGTACCAGTCACTGGTCCAATGTATTACTACAAGGCCGTTGGCCTCAGCGAGATAGCACATGGCAGTTTCCCCGCCATTGGAGATTATTTTAACACACACCTCGACATGCTTGAGTCACCAGGCTACAAGGATGGCATCTTCTACCATATTATCAACAATGTGCACAATGCAGGAGAGCGTCCCACTGCCGCCTTTCCTAGTTCTCATGTGGGCATATCGTTAATTTGTATGATATTGGCTTGGCGGTCGGGAAGTCGTCGGCTTTTCTTCATTCTCCTTCCCTTTGCCGTGCTCATCTGTTTTGCCACCGTGTACATCCGTGCCCATTACGTCATCGATGTATTTGCAGGACTTATCTTTGGCGTCGTCTATTACGTGCTTTGGAGCTCTGTTGCCAAGCGACTCAAGCTGTGATGATTGAAGGAAGGTTATCGCTTCGGTTCATCTTCCAATTCTCTACCTTTTCTGAGTTTAGGATAAAGGTTTTTCTTTTTCATTTTTTCTGACAAGCAATAGTTATCCTTTGACAGTGATATAGCTATCCTTTGACAGTGCAAAAGATATCCTTTCATAGCGCGTTTACTATCCTTTTGCAACACGATTGAGCCTTAAACGCAACGCGATTAAGGCCATATCACCACGCCATCTGGCACCAATCAAAAAGCCACTGACTATGCCTAAATTTACTTT